>JBJMUN010000045.1:0-82078 GCA_045811185.1 Sphingomicrobium sp. | reverse complement strand
TCCAGCTGCATAGCTGTTCCCCACTTCAAGTGGCTGATGAAGAGCGGGGGACATCCCCTGCCCCTTCGCTGCGTGAGATGCGCGCTCGTGCGTCAGTCGCCGAGGCTCGGAATCGGCCCGCACGCACATTAGAGCCGGGGGCTGCGGATGACCGGCCCGATACTGCAAACGATTGCTTGCATTTATGACGCTTGCGGCGGCCCTGACGATGGCCGCTTTGAAGTGAGCGAAAACAATGCAGCTACTGAGAGGCGCAGCGCTGTTGCGCACCTTTCTCGCTTTCCTCCCGAGAGCGGGCGTATCTGCTCGATGATGCGCGGCGACATGGCGCTTGATCCGGCGACCTATTTCGCGGGTGCAGTCGGTCTACTTTAGTTGGGCCTGTTTTCCGTTCCCGTGGTCCTCGCGCTCCTGCTGAACGGTTGCGCCCGCACGGACCGGCATCACCACCAAAAGAAGGATCCTTCTACTCAAGCAATCTCCAGAACCCTCCAGCAGCAAGCGCCCTTGCGCCCGAGACCAGCCGCTGCGCCTGCGAGCGGATGCTCGGCGAATGTATTCTCCAGCAGCGACGTACAAGCGAGCTGCTGAGCAGGACTTCGGCAATCTCGGCTTGGCTAGCGCCGGCGTTGATCGCGTCGAACGCACGCAGCAGCAGGACAAGCCTGCGGGCACGCCTTACCGGCTGGTGAAGCGAGCGCGTAAATCGACGTCTCAGCACAAGCGAATGAAAGCGCCTGAGCACGAGCAGCGGCCGGTCCAGGGTCTTCAATCCGCAAAGTTCGAAGGACAGGCGAACGGGAGAAAGCCTGACGTCCGCTCCCGCAAGATCGAGGCGAAGCGTGCGATAGCCGTCGGACAGCAGGAGCCGGTGGATGCTGCCGTGCTCGATCAGCGTCGCCAGGGGCGCGAGGGCCTGCAGATCAAAGTTGTCGTCGCTTGCAATCGCGTGCTCGGCATTCCCTCGCAAGACCCACTGATGGCGCGGTGCCGTCCAGATCGGCCGTGCGAGCGGCGCCGCCAGCCCGGGATCCTCGAAGGCGTGGAGGTGCCACTGAAGCGCGTCCGTTTGACCGGCGCGAGTTCCCGCTCCTTTTGCCTCGAGCACCGCAAGCGCGGCACGGCGATAACCTTCGTTGCGGCGCAGCCACTCCCAGGCAAAGACCGCCCGCTCGGCCTCCAGCAACTCCCGGTATGCCCGCGCATCGGTCCAATCAGGAACATCGAGGGAGCCGCGCGCCATGTGGCGGTCGGCCCGTCAACAGGAGCGCGGTCCGGCGGACCGACCCGAAATCTGCTCAAGGCTGCCGAATTGGCACAGCATGCGCGCGAGAACATGCGCCGGCCGCGCCTTCGGCCATTCCCCCACTAAGGGGAATGTCCGCCTGCTCCATCAGAATGCTTGGGTGCCGCGGGGCGCGTCCGTGGAGGCGATCACGGTCATGCGAGGATCGGGACAAAAGCGCGCTGCAGGAGCCGGCGTCACGGTTCTCGACGAAGTCAGGGCATTCGTCGGCAGGTTAGCGCCCGATCCCGTCTGCGACGACTGCATCGCCGACCGTTTGAATCTCCCGGTGAGACAGGAGGCAAACCTCAAGTCACGCGAGCTTGCCGGTCACAGCGGCTTCAAGCGGGAGAAAGCCTATTGCAGTCTCTGCGGCACAAGGAAACTGGTCATTCGCAAGAGCTAGGAAGCCGAGGTCAGATCCTCGGATCGATCGCTTCCTCGAACGACAGCCAGTCGTCACGCAGCCCAAGCACCACCAGCTGCGTTCTCGTGAGCACCCCGTAGGTGCGCCGCGCGTGCTTCACATACTGGCGGACGGTTTCGACGCTGATCCCGAGGATCACCGAAATTTCCCAGTCGCTCTTTCCCGCCGCGACAAGCCGCAGGCACTGGACCTCGCGGCGGCTGAGATGGGGTCTCGCGGCGGGCCCTGCGAAATGCGCCAGCCGACGCGCTGCATCGAAGGCATGTGCCCCGATCAGCTCGGCCGCGGCGGCGCACTCGCGCCTGAGCGTCCGACCGACCCGCAGCGCAAAAGAGCAGGAGCCACCCGGTTCTGCGGGGACGTTCACCGGGACCGTCATCCCCTCGCCGAGACCGAAGTGGCGGCTTCGCTCGAGGATGTTCTGCTGCATCGGCCCGAGCTGGACAAAGCGCGAAAGATCGGCCCACGCGAACGCGGTACCGGTCCTCCGGCTTGCAAGGTGCACCGGATCCTGCCGCGCTAGTCCCTCTGCTGCGAGTTCCTCCACCCAGTCGGCCGGATAATTGTCGATCCGGATGTAGGTTCTTGCGCTGCTGGTGAGGCTCGCGTGGTGGAGGAGCGCGAAATAGTCAAAGCCGAGTTCATTTGCAGCATCGCGCAGCAGGACGCGCAGTTCTCGCAGGCTCGTGCATGTCGCGGCGGCGGCATCGAAATAGTCTGCCAGCCGTCTCATTGACGCCGGCCCGCCCCGCCTCGACTGCGTGCAAATGGACGCAAGACAACCTCGCCAGATTGAGCCTTGGAAAGGCTGCGACGGCAAATTTTAGCGACGCGTAAATTTGCTCGGTTGCCTGCAGGTCAACCATCGCGCAGCGATGCGCCAAAACCGTGGAAGCGGACACGAGCGTCGCGCTTGGCAAAGTTGAACCGCGACTGACCTTGGCGTTCAGATGCTCCTCAAAATCTCAAGCGTACGCGTTCGCTTGAGAGTTAGTTTGAGGGAGAGTTTCGTGGCGTTCGGAAAGTCGTTGAAGGTCCTCGCTTTTTCAGCGGTGACGATGCAGCCCGGCATGGCGCTGGCGCAGCAGGCGCCGACCGCCAGCATTGCGGAAATGGCGAGCACGCCGCTGGTGCGCGTCAACATCACGGAAGCTCTACGGACTCCTCCGGACGAGGCGAGCATGACGGTGGGGACGCAGGCCAAGGCGCCGACCGCAACCGCGGCAGTCGCGGCGAACAAAGTGAAGACGGAGAAGTTGCTGGCGACTATCCGTGCCGCCGGCATTCGCGAGCGTGACATCCAGACCCAGGGCATCCAGCTGCAGCCCGATTATCGCTGGGACAACGAGCCGAATGGCCGAGGACGGCAGACGCTCATCGGCTACATCGCCAGCAACTCAGTCCAGATCAAAACGCGGAACATAAGCACCCTTACGTCCCTGCTCGATGCGTTGACGACGGCTGGCGCAGACTCGGTGTACGGCCCGAACTTCGGGATTTCCGATCCTTCCCCTCTGCGCCGGGAGGCTCGCGTCCGCGCAATGGAACGAGGCAAGGCCGAAGCATCCGAATATGCCCGCAACAACGGCTATGCTTCCGTCCGACTTCTCTCGGTGGAGGAAGGGGCTTCCTACCGGGGGACCGATGTCATCGTCACGGGCTCGCGCATCGCCGCCGTGGCGGCGCCTCCGCCTCCGCCTCCGCCGCGACCCGGACCGGAGCGCGATAGCGGCATAGTGGCTCCAGGGCAGCTGGAAACCAGCGTGTCCTTGAACCTTCTCTACCGCATGGAGCGCTAGATCCCGACGGGGGTGCCTACAGGTCGCGATGGCCGCGGGCGGCACAGTCGGGAAGTCCCAAGCTGCCTAGCCGTCGCACAACGAAAGGCGGAGGTGGGCGCTGTTCGCCCACCTCACTTCCACTAACTAATTAGCCGCGGACTTGGACGCGGACGACGGGGCGCTCCCACGAACGGTAAATCGGCTCATAGCGCAGCCTGACGCTGGCGATGTCGCGCCGATTTCCGATCAGGTCGACGTCGCGGGTGCAGCGACCCGCCGGAAGCACGGCGCGGGTGTCAACATCCTGCCGGCGACCATTTTCAAAGCGGATGTCGAAATCACGCAAGCGCAAAGGCTGGTTCATGGCGCACAAGCGGATCTCGCTCTGACGCGTACGCCCCGGGAGGTTGATCGTATCGCTGTCGTGGCCATCGACGCGAGCGTATCCGATTGTGCGCCAGCCTCGCTCGTTCCAGCGCCACTGCTGCGCGTCCGCGGGGGCGATGGCGGCCAAGGTCGCCGCGGCGCTTGCGAAGCCCAGGATGAATTTGCGGGTCATTGCTGTTTCTCCTTCAGGCCAGACTAACTGCCTTAAGGGCGCCAAGTTGCCCGGCTCGACCGCAGCCGGGGCTCGATTCAACCTAACTGAATGCGAGCTAAACAGATCGGCCGACAATGGCCGTAAAGGGATCGAATGGAGACGTTCGGCCTGCAGCTTCGGGGCCGAAAAAGCCGACTGAGCAGCTAAGGTCCAGCAATGCGTGAAAAGAGCACATTGCCTCAGGGAATAAAACCTCGATGCCGGTCGTTAGCTTTCCATGAGCGGGGGAAGCTTATGACATATTACCGTTTGTACTTTTTCCGATCCGAGACCGGTCACATCCGGGAAGTCCGGGAGATCGAAGCAACTCACGATTTCGCGGCCATCCAGCAATCTACGATCTGGCGATCGGATGAGATGATGGAGTTATGGTCAGGATCGCGAAGGATAGCGCGCTGGCGTTCGATTGCACCCTGGCTTCAAACGCCCGTCCAATTCCCGGCATTGAGTGTGCAACTCAGCCATGCATCAACCTCGCTGCTGTCTCGGGAGCCTTGATGTCCAGCTATGACGTCAAAGGGGTTGCCGGCTTGAGCACGGTTGTCGTGATCGCCTCGACCGACACCGCGACCGCCGCACTGATAAAATATCGGGATGCCATCACTCAGTACCGCCGCGTGTGGGTTACGGATGAAACGGGTTTCGATATAGGCGTGGTGGAGCTTCTGGCTCGCTTCGAGGCCGAGAGCCGAGGAGGCTAGCTGCGGCCTGATACTCGGCCAGCAGCCGCTTTATGTTTTCATTCCCTTTTCGGAATCGGCAAGCTGGCGGCAATGCACACACGCTGAGCCAATCGGTCGATTGGACCCGGCTCGCTCATGCTTCCCGGGTTTCTCCCCTGCCCTTCGGGATCTCTAGCTCGTTCGAGTTGGCCGCCAGGCGTGCCTCGTAGTCGTGCAGCATCTTGCGGCACCGCTGCAAGCTTTGGCTGAGTTCTTCACTCAACCGCTCCAGCCGGGCAATCTCGTCGTTTTCGTCTTTATGTGACACTTGTAAGAACCTGGTCCGAGCAGCCTGCATCGTAACGAGGAATGGTGAGCAACAGTTCCTATGAGTGGTGGGGCTTATTACCGGAGTTGCGTCATCGCAACTCGTCGCGCTCGTTCAATACGCGCCGAAGCTCAACGACGGCATGCTCACCGCATGGTGCTTCGTTGATGATCGCACCGGCGACATGCTCACAGCCCCCCACGGACCATCGCGGGAGAATGGGCTTGATCATGACATTCCTCGGCCATCGCCGGCTCTGGCCCCGCGCTTCGTAGCAACACAGCTTCGGCCCTCCTCATCAGTTCGTCGGCGTGAGCGAGAGCGAGCCGAAGCTCAGCCCTTACCCTTTTTGCTTCGTCGAACTGTTCTCGGGAGAATCGAACCATTGCCGGCTTCAACGGGGACAAAGAGGCAGAGTTTCGTCGGCAACGGAGAAAATCGGCTGCGTTGCGCGTCGGCAACAGGGCCCGCATTATCCCGCCTTCGCGTCCACCTTCGCAATATCACACCACGTCTCGCCGTGAGCCGATCTGCTCTCCGCCCATTCTGAAAGAGTGCTGCGGGTCAGGGCCAACTCGAACGCAACGCCCGCATTGTATGCGTCGGTCCAGCGAAGCTGACACCTGAGGGGCGGAAGGTCCGGCAGTCTCAACAGGACGCTTCCGAGCTTGCCGATCGGCGTGATCGTCCGAAGCTTCGCGCCCCCTTGCGAAATGTTGTGAAGGTAACCGGTGTAATGGCGGGGTCCGATGACGATCCTCGCGCGGCATTGGATGTCGTATCGCGGGAACTTGCGTCGTTGGCGAGGCCTCTTGGCGGTGGTCTGCGGTTCAGCGAGGTGCATGCTCGATTGCTCAACAGGATTGCAACGGGCAAGCTTATGAGCGGCCGCTCCTTCTCGTTCGTTAAAATTGGCGATTAATATGAAACGATGGGCCTAAGCCCGCGATCGCTAGAGAGCTGCATTCAGGGCAATGACACGAGTGGATGGAAAGGCAGACGCCACAAACGTCCTCCCGCCACGTCATGATGCTCGATTGGCAAGGCCAGCCACGCTCTTTGGATGGCCACCCATCAGTTCCGCCCCATCTTGGGTTTCCCGAATATAATTGAACAGACATTGGGAGCCGATACATTCGGTAATGCTCGGCCACCCAGTTTGCCAACGCGCTTGAGAACCGCGGTGCGCGAACGCTCGGAAAGGACGAGCCCGGATCGTGAAGCGGCTTGGAAACGCTGCCGGCGCTCCTCGGAGAGACCCGCGGTCAATGCATGTTCGATCGAGTGAATACGTTTGTCAGCGACGTTCGTGATATCGACAATGAAGGCGACCTTGCCGCGGCACTGGACGAAATCACGCGCGATCTCGGATTTCGCTATTTCGCCCTCACCAGTCACGCCGATGTCCGGCGCACCAGCCGGGCCATGCGCCTGCACAATTACCCGGAGAGCTGGGCCGAATGGTTCGATGCGCAGCAGCTCGGGTCGACTGATCCGGTCCACCGCGCAAGCCATCTGACAAGCGTCGGCTTCGCCTGGTCAAAGCTTCCTGAGATGATCTCGCTCACCCGGCGCGACCTCCAAATTCTCGCCGCCGCAAAGTCGACCGGAATCGGTGATGGTTTCACGGTGCCCGCGCATGTGCCCGGCGAGATTCACGGCTCCTGCTCGTTCGCAACCGCCACCGGGAACAGCGCGCCATGCGATCATTTTCCGCTCCTGCAGCTGGTTGGATCTTTCGCGTTCGAAGCCGCGCGCCGGATGAGGCGCGCGCGCGAGCCCTGCGTGGTGCCGGCGCCGCGCCTTACCGATCGCCAGCGCGAATGCCTGATGTGGGCTGCGCGCGGAAAGTCCGACTGGGAGATCGCGAGGATCCTGGGGATCAGCCACGAGACCGTGATCCAGCACCTGAAGCAGGCGCGCGAACGTTATGGTGTCGCCAAGCGCACCCTGCTCGCAGTTCATGCATTGTTCGACGGAACCATCGCCTTTCTTGACGTACTTCGGCGATGACCCCCCATTTTGCTTGGAACATGCGCCGCAGCCTTTAACCGCCGAAGCGGTCTGGACATGCGCGTGCGGCCACCCGGACGTATCTGCCGGTTCCCTGTCTCAAGCGGGTTCTCACGCCCGGCGCTCCTGTGGAACGCAACCGTGAATGCTAATCATCTTTCGCGCGTTGTGAAGAGCTGCGACGCGCGCATGCCTACATTCTCGACGCACGAAACTCGCGCACAACCGCGCAAGGCATCCCCGAAGCGCAATAAACAGGCATAAGAGAAGCGGCCCGGAGACCTAGGCCGGGCCGCTTCCTGCGTGTTTGCTGCCCAGGTCGAGGCAGAAAGCTACACGCTCGGAGCAAGAAACGAGCGACTGGCTGACCCGGTTCCTACTGCCGGGTAACCGCCGGTCGAGACCGACTGCATCAACCTATTGTAATATCATAGAAAAAGAGTTCCACTGTAGGCGCGGGGCAAAGTGCCGCTCGAGTCGCGCGCGTGAGTGGAGGCGGGAATGGGGTACTCCAGCGTAACCGTTTTCGGCGACAGCCTGATCGACGCGGGCAATGCATTGCGCCTCGCCGACTGGTACGGAGGATTGCCCTTCACCGAGCCGGTCGATGCGGCTCCAACAGCCGACAAGGGTTATTATGACGGCCGCTTTACCAACGGTCTCACGTTCGCCGATCTCATCAGCAACAAGTACGTGGGGCTGACGACCAAGCCGGTATTTCCCTACGGCTATGAAGATCCTTATCTCGGATTGCCGATTGCGCCCTTCGCATCCGACCCAAGCGGCAACAGTCTGAACTTTGCCTACGGCGGCGCGCAGCTCCGCCAGGGGGACGAGGCGGTTCCCGATCTCGACGGGCAGACGGACGCGTGGCGCCACGCTGTCGACGGTCACGCCGATCCGAGTGGCCTCTATCTCTTCTCTTTCGGTGCCAACGACGTCCATGATCTGGTGCCCAAGACCGGCGCCTGGGCAGATCTCGCAACCGCCGAGGCCGCGCTGCAAGCCGCCGCGGACAAATATGCTCACGAGATCATGCAGGCGATCGAGATCGGCGCGCGCAAGATCCTCGTCGTCGGCGTTCCCGACATCGGCGTGCAGCCCTATTACAATGGCGTCGCCGACGAAGCCGCGCGCCGGGCAGCCGGCACTCAATATTCGCAAATGCTCGACCAGATGGTTCAGACCGCCCTCGGCGGCCTGCAGCTCCCGACCGGTGCGCAGCTGCAATACGCGGGCTTCGAGGCAATGTCTGACTACGTCCTCGGCGAGATGACGCAGATCTACGGTTCCCAGGCGATCTTTCCTCTGAATACGAGCAGCCTCGTGTTCTTCGACAAGGCACACCCGACGACGCAGATGCATGCGCTCGCCGCCGCTTACCTGATCGACCAGCTTGGCGGCACATCGTCGGGTGACCAGCTGAAGCTCGTGGCGCCCAACTACAGCGTGAGCGGCAGCATTGGCGCTGCAGGCGAAGTAGACACGATCATCATTTCGCTGCCCGCAAGCATCGTCCTTAACATCCAGATGCTGGGACTGAGCACGCTCGGCGGTGACGCGACAGTCCTCGGCGATCCCGCGCTACGGGTCCTCGGCCCCAACGGGTCTCTGTTCGCGTCGAACGACGATGGTGGCATGGGACTCGATGCAAGCCTCACGTTCACGAGCGGAGCTTCAGGCGACTACACGGTTCAGCTGAGCGGTGTTGGCGGCCTCACGGGCAATTACAGCTTCCTCGCTGAAGGCGCGGCGCTCGGCGACGACACCTATCTTGTCTCGCATGGCTCGGCGCTCATCCTCGAGCGATCAGGCGAAGGCCACGACACGGTGAGGACGAGCGTCACCTATGCGCTTGGCGCCGGTGTCTCGATCGAGAACCTGTCCACAAACTCGGACCTCGGAAAAAACAGCATCAGCCTCACCGGCAACGAATTCGAACAGATTGTCAGGGGCAACGCGGGAAACAACGTCATCGACGGGAAAGCCGGAGCCGACCAGCTATGGGGCCTCGCCGGCAAGGACACCTTCCTCTTCAGCTCGACGCTCGGCAACGGGAACGTCGACAGGATCATGGACTTCAATGTGCGCGACGACACGATCTGGCTCGATCATGCCGTCTTCCAGGGCCTGAACATGGGTACGCTCGCGTCCGGCGCGTTCGCGAAAGGCACTGCTGCATCGCAGGCCGACGACCGCATCATCTACGATGCCAAGACCGGCAGCCTTTACTTCGACGCCGACGGTCTGGACGGCGCAGACCAGGTGCTAGTCGCTATTCTGAGCGCTAACTTGAAGGTCACTCATGCCGACTTCATCGTGATCTGATCCCGTCCGGCCGCTCGTGGTGCATAGGCCGGAGCCGAAGCGCGCTGGCCCCGGTTTACATCGTATATGGCAATGGCACGCAGCAACAACGTAAGATAACTGCTCAGCGATCGATCATCGTGATAATGCGGGCCGGAGCAAAACCATGATCATAGCTCTCCTCGCAATCTCGGCTTTGTCCGCAGTTAGCGCCGCCGCTCAGACAGCTCCGGTGTCTCCCCCTCCGGAGCGTGACAGATTGATCTGCCGCTCTCCGGAAAGAACTGGCACGCGAATAAACGGAGGCCGTCTTTGCAGGACGGAATCGCAGTGGCGCAAAGACAAGGAAGACGCTGAGCGAGTGCTAAACGGCCGACGTGATCTGACGGATCCCGAACCATATCGTCCCGGTGACATGACGGTGCGGCAACCGAAATAACCCGAAACAATCACAGCGCTTACGACGTGAGAGTTCCGCGCTCGCTCGAAATCAAACCTACTCGCTGAGATGCGGATTGCCCGATCGATCAGGGCTGTTGCGCGAGCAGAGGTTTTTCGCTGCTCTGCGCGCCCGAACGGGAGCCGCTGAGACCTCAGTCGGGTCTAGCACCGAAGCTGGCTGGTGCACGTGGAGCCTCCGGTGCCTCCACCGCCGTCAATCATCAGCTGGCCCTTCTGTGTTAGATCGCGTTGCAACTGGTCGCGGTCGACACCGTAGGCTCGCCATTCTGCCACGGTACGGCACACACTGTTCTTGGCTATCCGTGACCCGATCTTTGGACGGGCCTCTTGGCAGACGATGCGGTCATCGTCCTTCATCGTCTGCGCCAGGGCTTGACCGCCACGTGCGAAGCCTATTTCGCTCACGTACCAGTGTTCGCCGCCTGTGGTGTTATTCCTAAAGTCTCCGGCCTTCACCAACTCGTTGACGACCTGGCCCACCAACGTTTCGATCGCGGGGCAACCGAGATCCTTCACGACTATTTTCGACGCAGCGCCACTTTCCCCGATGAGGACGGCGTAAGGAGCCACGATGTCGTAGCTGTCCTTGCTTTGCCCTGTGAAGGTGCACTCCTTGTCGGCAAGGATCGCATCGACCCTTCGCACGAGCTCAGCTTGCGGGATTCGTCGGTCGACCCTCTTGGCCTGAGGAAAATTGGCCGGGTCGAAGTGGCCGACTTCAACAGGGATGGTTGATTGAGCGGCGAGCAGAAGCAAGGCAGCTACTGTCTTCATAGCCAGTCTCCGATCAAAAGAGAGGCGCGCACTATAGATCGCCGCGAGGGACTTACGCGATATGCATTTTACATCTGGATCATGAGCGTTCGTAGTTATCTTTTGCTAACCGGCCCGCTCGCTCCTCAATCCGCCTTTTCGCCGTCGGCCCGAGGCAGTTCGTGTCTGCATAGGGTGGAGAGATACGGGCGATCGCTTCACGCGATGCCGAAGAGTCCATCAACTTCCGACGGCGGCAAGGAATACGTTGAAAGAACGATCGGCACATGCGTCGAGTGAACCGTCGGGAGCGCGGGCAATGTGATCTGAACGCCGCCTTCGGCGGCCTGGGTGGCCGCCAGTGACTGAAGTCCGCCGCTCAATGTGAGCGACCCCCCCGAATACATCAGAGTGTTTCCGGACAATTCATAGTGGAACGTCTCCAGCGCAGCGTCGGTGAAGACGAGCCGGTCGCCCGGTCCGAAATCAGTTATTGTGTCGCCGCTGTGGCCGAAGCTTGAATCGCGAAACGTGTCCGCGCCTGACCCGCCCGTCAGTGTGTCGAACCCCGGTCCGCCCTCGATTTCGTCATCGCCGCCACCGCCGTCGATTCTGTCGTCGCCAGGATCTCCGTTCAGGTAGTTGGCCCCGTCGTTGCCCGTGAGAACGTCGGCATAATAAGTGCCGACGAGGCCCTCGATGCTTATCAGGGTGTCGAGTCCATCCCCGGTGTTCTGCGAGCCGTTGATGGCCAGAGACACGGTGACTGCGGCGTTCACTCCTGCATAAAGCGCCTGGTCGAAGCCCTCACCGCCGTCCAGTACATCATCGCCTGCACCACCGAGCAGTTCGTCATTGCCGCTGCCGCCGAGCAACGCGTCATTGCCATCTGCACCCCAGAAGCGGTTATCGGCTGCGTTGCCGACCATGCGGTCATCGAAGTTGGTGCCCCCGATGTACTCGATGTCGAGGAGCGTATCGACGCCGACGAACGCGGCGTCATTGGGTTTCAGTGACCGGACCTGACCGGACGCGAGATTGAGGTCCACCAGGATCCCGCCAAAGGCTGAGCTGTAGATAAGATGGTCGTACCCGGTGCCGCCGTCGTAATAATCGTCACCGCTCGATCCGAAGATCAGGTCCCGGCCTGCTCCTGCGTAGACGATGTCGTTGCCGGTTTCGTCGTAGATCCAGTCACCACCTGCCCCGCCATAGATGACATCATTGCCAGGGCCCGCGTTGATCCAATCATCATTGAGCTCGTCGGTACCGTCGCCGCCGTAGATGGTGTCGTCGCCGTCCAGCCCGTAGATCTGGTCTGGCCCGCCTGTGCCGTTCAGCGTGTCAGGACCAGCAGTACCGTTGATCGTCGACATTGGTCGCCCCTACTAAACCCGGGCGATTGCCAATGCTGGATGACGCCTCGAACAGATCGGCAAAAGATACAGCGATAGCAATGGCATGCAACGTCTGCATTCAACGGAGTTTGCGCTTAAACCTTTCACAGGCTGATGAAGGCGAACGCTGCTTCCATCAGGCACATCCCTAATGGGCGCGAGCTTCCATTTTCATAAGACTTCCAAGCGACCGAAATCCCTTTCACCGGGAGACCTGGATGTCTTTCGCAGCCGGACTGCAGCGCGCGCTCGATCTTCGCCAAACCGATGTAGTTTCCGAGCTGAAGCGCGGAGACAGCCTCGAAGACATTCTCAACAGGCACTTGCTCGTCGTCGAGGAGATGGCGGAAAGCCAGATACTCACTTCCGTGCTGCTGCTCAGCCCGGACGGAAAGCGGCTTACGCACGGAGCAGCGCCGAGCCTTCCGCAACCGTACCGCGAAGCGATCGACGGAGCGGAGATTGGACCAGAAGCAGGCTCATGCGGGACCGCCGCCTACCTCGGACGCCCGATCTATGTAACCGACATCGCTACCGACCCGTTGTGGGCAGCCTATCGCGAGCTGGCGCTCCCCCACGGGCTCCGGTCCTGCTGGTCGACCCCAATCCGGCATGCCAACGGTGATGTGATGGGCACCTTCGCAATCTATCAGCGAAGCTTGGGGCGACCCACGAGAGAAGATCTCGCGTCGATCGACATCATTACGGAAAATGTTGCACGGGCGATTAGATGGGCCCGCAGCCCAGATACCGAAATGCATGCCTCGGACCTGTTGCCAAAGCAGGTCGCTGCGCTTGGCGCGCTCGTGGCTGCCATAAGACAGCAGGCCTCCACTCTTGGGGACGACGGCCGCGATGCGATCGAGACTGTCGTCGAAGGCAGCGAGAAGCTTGCTGAAATCGTTCGGCGGCATCTTTCTGGCGCCGGCGGTCCTGAAAATTGACTTCCTGCATTTCTTGCCGCGCCGATGAGGGGGCGATGGTCCAGCGCACGGCGATGGGATGATATTTACTGCCGTCTTGGGCCGAACAGCGACTGACGCAGTTGCTGCTGCCTTTGCGCCTCGACCTCCAGCTCCTCCGCCATTTCATTGAGCGGCTGCCTCGCCTGCTCAGTCAGGCAGGTCGCCGCCAGGGAACGGCAGTGTGACGCGAGTTGTCGCAGATCTTGCGGCGTGCGGTGCATCTGAGGGGAACGCCTCACATAGGTTAGCGGCAGCTGTCGTTACGTACCCGAAGCGGCAAACAGCAGTACCTGCGTGTTCAGCGACCGGTTTCGCCATCAGGTCGAACTAAGATCCCTTGGCAGGCGACTGGACCTCGGTGCCCTCGCCTTCTGGCTCGCGGGAAGCTCGGAAGCGATCTTCGGGGGAGTGAAGTCTGTCGAGGGTCGCCGCCATGAGCTCGCGGTGCTGCCGACACCGGTCGACCGTCTCCCTTAACAATCCAAGGAAGTCTTCGGCTTCATCAGTGCCAGCACCGCGCCGTTTCAGGTGAGCGATGAGTTCGCGTTGAAGCGCGACCCGCGCTTCACCCTCTGCGATGTGTTGGTCCGCGAGGGCGAGATGCTCTGCTTCCCTATGGGCGTCCATGACCCATCTCTTTCGGGAGCGGAGGATAGCACGTTGGTCGAACGAATGCTCGCAACTCGTTGGACTCGCTATCGCTTCCAGGCCTTGGTCATCAGCCGCGCGTATCCTTTCCTCGCTATCCGCTCAGTCCTGCGGCGGGTCTTCGACGCTCATGATCCTGATTGGACGTTCATTACCATTGATGTCCGGCCAGCTGATGCAGGCGCCGTCCCCGAGGCCATAGAGAGCCGCTCCCATCGACGTCAGGACGGATATGCGGCCCTCGGCGATGTTCGCGTCCGTCGGCAGCACTAGTTGCACCTCACGGATGCGCCGCGATTTCTCATCGAGGAATGTCACGCGTGAGTTGAGCCTCACGTGCCCCCTCGGCATGTCGCTGACGTCGTGCAGCTCCGCTCGCTCGATTTCCTCGAGGAGCAGCGCCGCCACGACAGGTAGGCGGTGCTCGGCCACAAGCGCCAAGCCGGCAACGAGGTCGGACTCGGCGGCCAGCAGATGGATCGGCGGGCGCGGTCCGTTCGGACATGTGGCGGTCATGATGCAAAGACCTCCCACGCGAGAAACAGGAAGAGGAGCAGCGTGACGATGCCGGCACTCACGGCCACGCCTTCGCTCCACTTGAGCCGGAAGTGCGACTTGTGATCGTGCATGAAGGCATCGAGCTTGGGGCGCAGCTGATCATTGCTGGTGAGCAAGCCGACGTCGAGATGCCGGCCCCTGCGCAAAAAGGCCAGGATCTGGCCCGCTTCGTTGTCCGACACTCGTGGATAGCGCGAAAGCAGATCCGCAACTTCCTCGCTGTTCAGGCGCGCCGCCCGGATCTCTTCATGCGTGGATAAATAGCCCATTGCAGCAACTCCGATGGATGTGAATGAAAGGCGTCGGTGAGCGTGCGTCACGCGAACAGCGCGTCTTGCTGCAGCTTGGCGCCTGGGCGTTGTCGACGTCTGGCGACCTTCCTCAGCTCGCGCTCGATTGCGCGAGCGCGGCGGAACAGGCGTCCATCCATTTCATCGAAATCGTCACTTGATGCGTAGAACATGAAACCGCCCGGTACACGGACGGCAATTCCGACCGTGCGGTGGTCGAACTCGACTGCAAAACGTTGCGTGGTCACGAAGCTCTTCTCCCGGCGAGCCGAACCCGTGCGCGATGGTCTCGTCGCACGAGGCAAAGCTCGCCTGATCGAATGAGAAAAAGGCGCTCGCCGGAAGCGATGCGCGGCTCATTTTGGGAAAAAGCCCTAAGCGCGGCCCCGTCCGCGAAGCTGCGGGACGCTCAGGGCGCTAGAGTCGTGCTGTACTGCTACCTGGATGTAGCTGAGACCGTTCGAATGAAGGATGCTCAGTCATAAGCTCAATATGGACTGCTGTTTCGACATATCAAGAGACTCCTGGCGACGTCCGGTCCGACGTCAACGGCGGAGTCGGCTCACCGCCAGCGGTCACAACCGGGCAATCGGATCGGCCTTCAGCGCTTCAAGTTCATCTTGTCCAATGCAGCTCGCAGGCCGAGCGCCAGTGCAGCCGTCTCGCCGTTCCCCCAGAAATGCATGAAGAACAAACGCGGCTGCTCGTTGATGAGGTGATTGTGGAGTGCGGCGACCTCGATCCCGTGCCGCCGCAGTTCGGCGATTATCGTTGGCACTTCTGATCCGACCATCACGAAGTCGCCGGTCGCCACTGCGCGTCCGTTCCCCGTTGGCTGAAAATTGATCGCCGTCGCAAGCCCGAGCGAGGCGGGCACGGCCATTCCATCCTCGCTGATTTGCTCAGCTCGCGAGAAGGAGAATTGATACGTTCCGCCGACGGCTTTCCCTTGCGCACGCATCTCGGTGTCGAGCGACTTGGTGTCGAGCGCGAGCGCCGTCGGCGTCGCGGCCGCCTGTGCGCCGGTCGGCGTCCGGCTTGCAGCGAGCGCCTGGCGGAGCGCGGCTGCGAGCTTCACCGCATCGCCGGTCCCGTGGACATGCATGTACATCGTCGTTGGCGCTGATCTCAGCAGATGGTTGTGGAGCGCGGTGATCGTGAGGCCGCCTTCGAGCAGCCGCGACAGGACCGGGTTCACTTCCTGCTGCGTCAGAACGAGGTCGCCCATGACCTCTGCATGATTGCCCATGTCGCGAAACGCGAGCCATGATCCGAGCGCCAGCGCCGGCAGGATGTGAACTCCGTCGAGCGTGACCGAAAGGTCGGATCGCGGGAAGCTGTAGCGGTGGACGTCGCCCGGCTGCACGCCGCCCGGTCTTCCCATGGCGGCATCCACCTCTGTCCAGTTGGTTGCGGCGCTCGCTGGCGCCGACACGCAAAGCGCCAAGGCGGCGGCGGTGAGATGCCAATTCATGTGCGGCCTCCCGATGAAGTGCGACTGGCGATCACTTAACGCAGGGACGCGCGCGGCGGTTCTTAAATTCCTGCAACATTTGCAACTTCGTCGAAGGATCACGAAGGAGCAGCCCGGGCGCCAGCGTTCCTCTTGGGACTAGAAGTTGAGCGCAAACGTAGCGCGGGGAAACCCGCCGACTCAATCGCGGCCGCTTCTGGTCGAAAGCGCTCACGCGCCTAGCTCGTCCAGTCCCTCCTTTTCGCCGCAAGTTCGGCGAGGCGCTCCGCGACCGCGTTTTGCAGCTCGATGTCGTCGGGATCCAGATTCACGGGCTCACCGGCGATCGCTTCGAATTCCCCTGCGAGATCAAGGAGGAATGCCTTGGTCGAGGGATGGATCGCCCGGGCCGCCTCGATACGGCAGCGCCGCGCCCAGTCCGCCGGATGAGTTAGAAAGCTTCCTACCGCAGCTTTGGCCATGACGCAGATTACGTCTCGCGGGCCGGCCCCCGCAATCGGTGACAAACACCAGTCATTTTCACCAGCGCTTCTACCCATCGCGTGGGAGGCGGCGACCGGCGATCCCGGTCCTCAATCCCTTGACCTTAGCGCGGGAGCAGCAAAGCGGGGTCTGCGCCCGATGGTCCCAGCTGCTGGAGCGCTGCCGCATTCGCTCTGCTCAATGCGCTCGGCGGCGCATTTGGCGCGCATCGGCTTAGCGCTGATGTCGTGTCCTTGTCCCACTGCGGACATCGACGGGTGGAAGGGTTTTCAAATCCGTGATTCGCCCGATGGTCAGTTGCGTTGCCGAGCCCACGATGGGCCATGGGCCACTGGTTTCAATCGTCGCCGATCTGGCTTCTGGGCGTGCTGCTTTTCGGCGCAACCGTCGCTTGCGCTTATGCCGGGGCCGCGTTTAGCCGATGGCTATCCCAGCTCCGCGGCCAGGATGCGAAATTGTCGGAGTCCCAGCAGGGCTACGTCGTTTCGAGCATCTTTGCACTGCTGGCGCTCCTGCTCGCGTTCACGTTCGGAAACGCAGTAGATCGATTTCAGACACGACGGCAGCTCGTCGTCCAGGAAGCCAATGCGATAGAGGCGGTTTATCTTCAGGCTCAATTACTCGATGAGCCTCATCGCTCGAGATTGGCTGACCTGCTCGTTCGTCACACGGAAAACCACCTCAAGCTCGCGCAGCTCCGGCACGACGACGCGAGTGCGCAAAGGCTGTTGGCAGAAGACGACATCTTATTGCGGGACATATGGACGGCGACGGTCTCCGCCTTCCAGAGCATAAAAACGCTCGATTTCTCTTCGACCTTCGTTGGATCGGTCAACGACCTCGTAAAGGTCAACGCGGAGCGCAAGGCATTTCGGCGCACACAGATTCCAACCACGATCCTTGCAGCGCTCATCTTCTACGCCCTCGTCGCTGCAGCAGTGCTCGGCGGGGTAATGAGAACCCGGAAGGGCCGACAATTCAGCATTCTTCTCCTCGCGCTCAACATCTTCGCGTTGATGCTCGTTGCCGACATCAACCGTCCCGTCGAGGGCACCATTCGTGAATCCCAAGAACCCATGGAGCGGATGCTGGCGCGGCTGAAGGCGAATCCGCCTGCAATCTACCAGCGTCTCGTAAAGAGCGCGGCTGGAGGGTAACGACGCGACTGGCGGATGCTCAGTACCCGGATGCAACAAGAATGGCTCCCGCGTGTCAGCTGCACATGCAGGCGTGTCCGCGTTCGTTGCTGCTCCTCAGCGAGGCTCAATGCGCCTTGCGGCGCTCCCGCACCCATCGGCGAGCGTCCCACGCGCTGCAAGCCGTGGTGCGGTACATTTCTGCCCGCCGCCTTGCAGCCAGCCTCAACAGGCGATCGGCGCATTCCTTCTGAAGCAAAGGGTCATCGGGATCGTACGGCATCGTCACGCAACGAATCGAAGCTCGCATCAGCGCAAACCCTGATGCAGATTAGCAAGAAGGAGGGATCGATTGGCGCTCTCCGAGCGCCGCACGTTGGTCTCACGCGGCGCGACGCAACGCGGCTTCAGCCAAGGATCGGAATTGATCGATCGGTGTGCCGCGGCCAATGATGAAACCTTGCGCATAGTCGCACCCGAGCTCGGTCAGTAGCTTCACCGTTTCCCAGTTTTCGACGCCCTCGGCGACGACGGTCAGCCCAAGCTCGTGCGCGAGCTCGATCGTCGAACGGACCATGATCTGGTCGCTGCGGTTCTCGCAAAGGCGAGTGACGAACATCCTGTCGATCTTTAGCTCATCGACGGGCAGCGTCCGCAGATAGCTGAGCGTGGATTGGCCGGTTCCGTAGTCGTCAATCGACAGGCGAACGCCATGGCACCTTAGCGTCTCCAGGACCTGAAGCGCAGTCTCTTTCGAGCAGATGATCGCGCTTTCGGTAATCTCCAGCGTGAGGCGGCGCGGGTCCATTCCAGCCGCCCGAACGAGTTCGATCACCTCATCGGCGAACTGGGGCTGCTCGATGTCTCGGGCGGAGACGTTCACCGAGATTGCCAGCGACGTTCCGCTCTCGGCGTTGGTGCATTCTTGGATCGTTCGTCGAAGCACGAAACGGGTAAGCTCCTGAACGACACCGGTCTCTTCCGCGAGCGGAATGAAGCGGTCCGGGGGCACAAGGCCTTCGGCCGGGTGCTGCCAGCGGATGAGCGCCTCGGCATTGCCGATGGCGCCGGTCTTTAGGTTCAATTTCGGCTGGTAGACGACGAACAGCTCGTTCTCGTCGATCCCGCGGCGCAGTTCACCCATGATCGACAGGTTGCGGACCGATTCTTCGGCGATCCCCTTGAACCACTGGCGTCGCTGTCCATGCGAGCGCGCGTCTGTAACTGCGGCAAGTCCTCGCTCGACCAGCTGCAAAGGGGTCGAACCCGGCGTCATTGAGGCCATGCCGAACGTCCAGCTGACGTCGATCGGGGTTCGGCCCGCGATCACCGGCTGCCCAAAGCTTTCGGCGACGGTCGCGCACTCGCTTTCTGGATCGTCTGAGCTCAGCCACGCCAACGTGTCGGGCGCGATCCTGTAGACCGGTGACCCGACGGCTTGCTCGATCCTAGCCGCGGCTTCTCGGACGAGGGCTGCAACCTTGGTCGACGAGAGCGCGCTGCGGATCGCCTCGAAACGGTCGATGGAAGCCGCGGTGACGTAGATCATTCCCGTTCCACCAATGGCCGCGCTCAGCGCGCGCTCGTTCGGCAAGCCGGTCTCGGCATCGCGAATGGCGGCAAGGCGAACGCGGTGGCGCGCCTCCACGATCAGCCGAAGCGCAATCGCGCCTGCGGCAGCGACCAACAGAGGCGCGGTGTCGATCGAGATGGGCCAGCGCGATTCAACTGCGAGAGGGACAGCGAGAAGAAACATCAACAGTCCCGCAGCCGCCGGGGCGAAGGTGCGACCGAAGCGGCGGAAACGGCCGATCAGGAGGAGGCTCACCGCGAGCAGGCCGATCACAGTCGGAAGCAGCCCCGACCGGGTCATCGCCCGATGCTGCAACAGCGATTCGGTCGCGAGCGCCTGGATCACCACGCCGGGCACGGTCCCGAAGCGCGGTATGGAGTAGCGGTCGCCGATCTCGATCGCGGTCGCGCCGACCAGGATCTTCCTGCCTGCGAGCTGTCCACGAGGGACCCGGCCGTCCAGCACGTCGGTGAAGGAGAAGCGAGGGATACGCCGCGGGTCGATCGACCAGTCGGGCGCGAAGGTGCGGTCGCCCATTTCGCTGTTCTCGGCGAGCAGCACGGCCATCGCTGGCTGGATCTCGCCGCGCATCATGGTTGCGGCGGGGAAGTCGCGAACGACGCCATCGCGGCCCGGCAGGATGTTCACGCCGCCGACCCAGCCTGCGCGAAATGGCGCCGCCGGCCGGCTTTTGATCATCCAGTCAGAGCTTGGATCGTCGGAGGCTCGCTGCTGGAAAACCGGCAGGATGACGGGGCGGACCTTGTCGAGCGCCCTCGCAAACGCTCGATCGTCGGCGGGGTTCGAGAGCGCGCTGAAGTCGACGTCGAACGCGATCATCGACGCGCCCGCGGCTCCGAGACGCTCGACCAGCTGGGCGTGATAACGCCGCGGCCAGGGCCAATTGTTGAGCCTCGCCAGGCTCTTCGCATCCATTTCGACGATTGCGACCTGGCCGGTGGGCGCGCGATCGAGCAGTCGTGCCCGGATTTCCGACAGCCGGTGCTCGAGTGGCTCGAAGGCGCCGCCGGCGAACAAGATGAGCGTCAGGAAAATGAGGCCAATCGCGGCGACCCAGCACTCGCGCCGCCGCCGAGACGCGAGTCCTTCCGGCACTTGCCAGGAGGCGCCGGGCGTCAGGAGCAAGGGCGGCGAAGCGCTCATGGCTACCGGTCAGCCTAGAGTTTCAGCAGTGACCCGACGGTAATGGTCGGTACCGTGACTGACGGCACGGTGACGGTGGGAGTGGTCGCCGAGAGCACCGGCGCTGTCACGCTCGGAACGGTTAGGGTCGGCGTTGTCACTGGTGAAACGCTCACAATCGACGTGCTGCCGGAGCCTGAGTTCATGCTGCCGGGGCCGGAGTTCATGCTGCCCGGACCGCTGTTCGAACCGATCGTAATGGTCGGCGTGGTCACGCTCGGCGCGGTAAGCAAAGCCGTCGATACAGTCGGCGTGGTCACGCTCGGTGCGGTAAGCAAAGGCGTCGATACAGTCGGCGTGGTCACGGCCGCGACAAGAGTTGTTGGCGCTACCGTGACGTTAGGGCTCGTCGCAGCCACCGTCGTGGTCGGGGTCACGTTTGCAATAACGGTCGTCGCAGCCGCGGTGACCGTGGGGCTGGCTGACGCAGCGATCGTTGTGATCGGTGCGACTGGCGCAGCCGTGTCCGTAGGCGCCACGGTAACGGTGGGGCTTGTCGACTGGGCCACGGTTGTGGTCGGCGTCACCGGCGCCGCGGTGCTTGTTGGCGCTGAGCCGGTTGTGACGGCGGGAGCCGTAATCACTGCATTCGCCACGTTCTGGGCGACCGGCAGCGCCGCGGCTTCCGCATCCCGGGCCACGATAGGTACAGTCAGATCTGCACGAACGAGGCCGCCGGTCAGCGTTGCGATCGCTGGGAGCGGCGCTTCGCCCGCTGCTGAAACGCTAACTGTGCTCGATGAGGAGGGCTGGCCGGTTGCCGGCAACGGCTTGTCAGCATCCAGCAGGATCTTGGGGGTACGATGATCGACGAAGATCGTCCGTCCGCCCTCGACCATGCGGCTCATGCCGCCGTCGATTGCACTCACCTGCACGGTGCCCTGGAGGACCTGAACCGCGCTGCGGTCATGATCCACGACGACGGTGAACGTCGTACCCTTCACGACGGCCGCAAGCATTGGAGTGTCGACTGCGAAATGGGGAATGCCGGTATGCTGTACCTTGAACAGCAACGTCCCGAGATTCTGGATGACCCGCGTGAAGCCACTCTGCTGGGGGGCCGACGGCACCTGCATCTCGCTACGGGGCGCGACGACGATGTAATCGGCGCCGCGAACGAGCGTTGCGCGGCCGGTCGGGCCGGTCACCATCGTATCGCCGGGCACCAGCTCGCTCCGAACGTGCACGGAGGCGGGTTGAAGCCCCGGGTGCACGATTCGTGCATCGCCGCTCAATTGTGTGACGGTCCACCTTGCATCCCCGGCACCTGCCGCGGATGCTGGCTGAGCGATAAGCCCGACGAAGGAAACGCAGATCAACGCAAGCTTGTACATGGCTCATACCCCGTTGAGTTAACCGGGGTTTGGCGCGCTGGGGGCTAACGCCGGGTAAGCAAACGAGGTTAGCCGGTCTTAACCGTGCTGCTTGAACCTTTCGTTTTTCGTTAACCCGCACCAGTTAATCATCCGCGTTCCAGCGTCATCTGGAGTGCGTCGTTTTGCTTCGCTTGTTGTGGCCACTCGCGGCGGTTGTTGCGTTCGCCGAAATCGTTGCGCCCCTGCCGGCGCATGCCGAAAGGCCTCCGGAGCCTGGTGCGATCGAGCGCACCGTACCGACGGAAAGCCGCCGCAGCGCCAACGCTCCGGTGGTCGCGCTGCCGCAGCGTGAATCAGGGGGGCAGAGCGCGGCGCTGAAGAGGTTCACGCTGGGGGCAGTCAATATCGACGGCGCCACGGTCTTCTCGCAGCAGGAGTTGAGCAGCACGTTCGAGGCCTATCTCGCGACCGAGGTCGATCAGGCCAAGCTCGCGCAGATGGCGCAGGCGATCACCGCGCGGTATCGGCAGACCGGCTACTTGCTGTCCTACGCGATGGTGCCACAACAGAATGTCGACGCGGGGATGGTCCGCCTGGCAGTGGTCGAAGGCCGCATCGACAAGGTGAGCGTGCAGGGCGCTGGCTCAGCGCACGCCGCCATCGAGGCAATCGCGGCCCCACTCCTCAATGGCCAACCGGTGCGAGGCGCTTCCCTCGAGCGAACCATTGGCCTTATCCGTGACTTCCCTGGCGTGACCGTCGGCGACATCGCCCTGATGCGGTCCGACGCGGGCGGCGGCCGCTACACCCTAAAGATCAGTGTCGTGCCGGACCGGTTCCGAGCTTTCACCTATGCCGACAACCGGGGCACGGGGAGCATCGGCCATAGCCGCGTCTACAATTCCTTCTCGCTATCATCCCTCGCGATCCAAGGTGACGAGCTTCGTGTCGACCTTTTCGCGATGCCCGGACGCCACTCGCATTACCTTTATGGACAGGCTCTCGCGGCCTTACCGATCGGTCGAAGCGGAATGAAGTTCCAGCTGAGCGCGTCGCGCGGGGACCAATATCTGCGCGCCGATGAGCGCTTCAACGGTCAGTCGGACAACGCCATGGCGCAGCTTAGCTATCCGTTCCTTCGGAGCCGTGCGCTGACGCTGATGGGCAAGACGTCGCTTACCGACTGGCGGAGTGTGGGCAAGCTTGCAGGCGCGCGCCGGCTGCGCGACCGTCTGCGCGTCGCGCGCCTCGGCCTTGAGGTCTCGAACGAAGGGCTCACCCATTTCCAGGGTGAGCTTCTCCTCTCGCGCGGCCTCGGTTTTGGCGGGATGACCCAAGTCGGAGATCCGCTGGCGTCGCGGCCGGATGCGAGCGGCCGCTTCACCAAGTTGACAGCGAGCGCCCAAGTGAGCCGCCAGGTGAGCGACCGGATTACGCTACGCGGCACCGCGATGGCGCAATATTCGGATCAGCCTTTACTCTCCGCGGAAGAGTTCTCGCTTGGCGGAAACCGGCTCGGCCGCGCCTATCGCTTTAACGCGCGCACGGGCGATCGCGGAGCGGGAGCTGGAATCGAGGTCGGCTACCGCCTCGGCAAGAGCGATTCACAAACAGGTGCCGAGCTGTTCGGCTTTGCGGACGGTGGCGTTGCCGTGGATCTGAGGTCTGCAATCTCGCCCAGCCAAAAGCGCTCGCTCGGTTCAGTGGGCGTCGGGACGCGCTTCTCGATCGCCGGGATGAGTGCCGCGGTCGAGGCGGGTTTTCCACTTGGCGGCAACCGCCACTCGCCGCGGCTGTTCGCCTCGCTGTTCCACGCATTCTGACCGCTACGACCCAAGGCACATTGCTTTCGAACGATATCTAACGTCCCGCCGCGCGCTCTGGCGCTCTCAGGCAGCTGAGAGTGGAGTGCTTCCTCGTTTTTTAAGAGGCGTTGTCGAATGCCTTTGGCATTTGCCATCCCATTGCGGACGTCGGGCAGCAGCGACTAACTGCTCGTCTGAAAGAACGATCGCCGATTGCGTGATGTGCACGGCAAAAAGCATGGAGAATGTGTGCGAAAGGCCTTGCTACCCCCACTCCTCACCGGCTTGCTCATCTTTGTGATTTACCAGTTCATTCCAGCCTCATTCCGAGGCGTGGAGAAATCTCTTGCCGTGGCGGGCATCGGAATGATTTCGAGTTTGATCGCGCAAAAGCTCGCGAAAGCCTGACCCGCTACTGCTTCGCTTCGACTGCGCCAGTCAGCTAGTTTGCAGCTGCTATGCGATGATCGGTATGGCGAAGACTTGCGATGACACTCACGAGCCTCGGCAGCGAGTTGCGCAGCACTACGGCAAGGAGCCAGTGAAGTTCACGCTTGAGACCGCTGGCTTAGGCGTGTTCACGCTCTTCCGCGCCTTGGGTTTCGTGGTGGCACAGCGCCAGAAAACTATTTCGATGGCGTCATACCTGTTCGATGTGATGAACCGCCTCGTCGAGTGACGCAGCCTTAGGCGTGCAGGAGAATGCGCTCGCCTACTTCGTGGCCTTGTGTGCGAACGGTGATCTCAACCTCTGAATGTAGGCTGATGATCGCCTTTATGAGTCGGGAGGCGCTAAAATCCCGAAATCGGCCTCTAAGTACGCGCGAAAGGTCCGGCTGACTGATGCCGGTCAGCTCAGCTGCCGCCGTTTGGGTGAGCCTAAGCTCTTCCATGATGGAAGCTAGTTTCGAAACAAGGCCAGCCTTTAGCTTGTGATCGTCTGCCTCAGGGATGCCGAGGTCAGCGAAGACGTTACCGCTGCTGCGCTCATAATCGAGCTTAGCCATTTTCGTTCTCCTTCTGCCACTCGGCATAAATCTTCTCTGCCAGCTTCAGCCTAGATTTGATCTTGTCGATGTCCGGCTTTGGCGTTTCTGCACCCTTCTTCGACTTCTTCTGAAACGCATGGAGACAGAAAACCGCGTCCTCAAACTTGAGCGTGTAAACTGCTCGGTACGTGTCGCCGTCAAAGTCCTCTACAACCTCAAAAACTCCGTTCCCGAAGCCCTTGAGCTGCTTGGCATCCGGATGCTGGCCGCCCTGCTGGGCCAAGCCTAACGCATAGCCAAACACATCAATCACCTCGTCGGGCAGCGCCAGTAAGTCTTTCTTACTCGACGCAACCCAGAACAGCGGCTTCTCGTCGCTTGCCAGCGCACCAATATGGTGGAACCGCCATAATACGTCAATCGCTAAAGTCAGGTGAACGGCGTCGGGCGGCTAACTATCTAAATAGGTCCCAAAGAAAAGGCCCGCCGGTAATCACCGACGGGCCTCCTCGACTTGTTGACGTTCCAGTGGGGCGGAACGTCTGCATTCCCAGTTAGACGCGAGTTCTTAGCGCAGCCTTATCCATTGCTCCGTAATGGAGCAGGACTGATCCATCCTAGAGGATGAGCTTCAGTCCGTGGAGCCGAACCGCCCGGTCTTCGGAAACAACGGGCGCCGCGATAACGCGCACCCACCGGTTGTCCCCGGTCACAGGCCGTATTTCGATATCGATGGTGAAGCCTCGCTTTTGCCTGATGGAATAGGCGCGCAGCCGTTCCATGGTCGCCCGGGATTCGGCTGTATAGAGCCCGAGTGCCTCGGCCCTGCTGACCTTTATTCCTCGCGGCAATCCGAAGATATCGTAGACCCCGCCCGACCAGATCAGGGAATTGTCGGTGAGGTTACATTCCCAGCAGCCGGCATGATGCAGGTTGAGGTCGCCGACATTCCCCGGCTGGAGAGCGTCGGTCACTGCCGAATTGAGGACGTGTCCGAGCTCGAAATGTCTCGACTGCTCGAGGAGGGGCCAGCTGCCGGTCACTAGGGCGGATGCGCCACCATCCTGCCTATCTCGCTGCGCTGAACACCCCGGCAGAAATCGCGCGCCTAGACGAGGTTGATCGACTGGATGTTGCCGAAGTAGCGCCGAAGGGCGAGCCCCGTCTCGGGCGTCAGCTCCACGAACACGCGCCGAGCATCGCGCGGATCGCTGTGGCGGACGAGCATGCCGGCTTCGACCAGCCGGTTCAGCCAGCGCAACGCCGTCGTCGGCGGAACAGCCGAGGCGATTGCGGCATCGGAAATCGAGACCCGGCGCTGCAGGATGTCGGCTGCGAACAGCTCGAGCAGGATGTCCCACGCGGGGTCGGCGAATATGTCTTCCGGGAAAAAACGGGAGCGCAATCGCCGGGCACGGATCAACGAACGGACCGTCTCGATGGAGACTTCCGGCGCCTCTTCGCGCAGTCCTTGCGCTTCAGTCCGGGTCTCGCTCGATTGAGCAGTGGACAGCCGCGCCAGCGTGCCAGCGATGCGGCTCACCTCATCGCTCAATCGAAGTAGCTGCTGGGCGTTCTGCTTGGGTGAATGGGCCGTCATAGAATTCCCTGGAGTGCTGCGGGGTCCGAGCAACTCCATATAACGCCCAAGTTGGACAAAAGTCGGCTACTTTCGCATCCGATTTGGAGTTATGGTTAATATCGCGCTTATTTGGACGCGCCAGTGAATGCCGGGTCGGCCGAGACTGAAGTCGTAAGTCGACCGGCGGACTTTAATTGAATACGGACTTTGGTCGGTCTGAGGCGAGATGAAATCAATCGGGCTCGGGATTTTCTTATTGCTGGACCTTGCAGCTCCAGCGCGCCTTTCCGCGCAAATGATCGGCGGCGAACTCGGACCGCAATCGCGCGCCGCCGTCAGGATTAGCGTCAGCACCCTCCCTCGCTTCGAGCTTGGCAGGACATCGGCGCCGGGTTTGCGCTATTCCGTCATCACCGAGGCGCACGACAGCGAGAAAGCGTGCATGACCGCGCCAGCACCAGCCGCGCCCGCCGCGTCCTGCGCTGCGGCATTCCGGGCCGGCGATGCCGGCTGGCCGCTTGTGCTGATCGTCATTCCCGACTGACCACCCGAGGCTTCGCTGCCAGCGCGCACTCCACAACATCCATTATGGACATTATTGGCGATCACTTATTAATTCAGTTGGTTTAATGTAGATTTAATAAACCTGGCCGAGGTCTTTGATCTGGAGGTAGAATGGCCGAGCGGGGCATGATCCAACTGATGGCTGAGGCGCTGGAACTGACCGAAAGGGCGCTTGCCCTGGTCGACGAGGCGGATGTCCCCGCCGACATCGGAGCCTGCCTCGACCACGCGCGCGTGAAGCTCGATGACGCCATCGGGCGGATGCAAACGAGCGATTGCGTCGTGTGGGCGGTCTTCCCAAAGCCGGCCGCTTGAGGGGCTTTAGCTAATCGCGCGGCAACCTTGGCCGTCGTCCCAAACGACCAAGGACGCTACTTAACAGCTTTTTAATGCCGGTCCGTTAAATCCGAAATGGAGGGTTTGGACGCCCTCGTGGTGGAGACGGACAATGGACAATGCTCGGATGGCTCGGCTCTCGGCCGCGTGCCTTGTAGCGATGCTGGCGCACGGGACTGCGAGCGCGGCAACTCAAGGAAGCCTCGGTGCGACATCGAGCGGGTCGATTTCGATCGGCGCCTCGGTCCCCAATCGCGTGCAGCTTACGGGCCTTGCGGACGTATCGTTCACAAACCAGGATCCGTCGACGCCCGCGTCCAACGCGCAGAATGTCTGCGTCTGGAGCAACACGAGCACCAAGGGCTACAACGTGACGGCGACCGGCAGTGGCGCCGCAAACGCGTTCACCCTCGCCAGCGGAGGCAGCAACGTCGGCTACAGCGTCGAATGGGCCGGCAATAGCGGTCAATCGGCCGGCACTGCGCTCGCGACCGGCGCGGCGCTGACGGGACTGACCTCGACTGCGACCAACGCGACCTGCTCGGCGGGCCCAGGCAGCACCGCGAGCCTGATCGTCAAGATTCCCGCCGCGAACCTGCAGAACATGCAGGCTGCGACGACTTACACCGGTACGCTGACCCTCGTCGTCGCACCGGAGTAACGGAACGGTCATGGTGGCGATCGAGAATGCTGCCGGCGCCCTTGTAAAGTGCGGATATGGCAGCTTGCGGCGTGAATTCCGGCAAGCGGCCCTGCGTTCTGCACGGCGCGCGGCGGCTGCGTTGCTCATCGCCATCCTCCCGTTCGCTTATGCTCCAGCCCACGCGGCAAGCAACAAGGTGCGCATCACGAACCTTGGCGACGTTGCGTTCGGGTCGCTCGCCAATCTCGGCGTTGATGCGGTCCGTAGCCAGAATATCTGCGTCTTCGCCGACACCAGCGCGAACGGCTACAACGTCACCGCGACCGGAACGGGTCCTGGCGGGTCATTCCGGCTCGCGTCGGGCACCAGGACGATGGCATTCGACGTCCAGTGGAGCAGCTCGACCGGGCAGAGCTCCGGGAGCCAGCTCACGCCCAACGTCCCGCTCACCGGCCAGGTGAGCCCGTCCACGCACCAGAGTTGCAGCAGCGGGCCGGCGAGTTCCGCCAGCCTCATCATCGTCCTTCGCTCCTCGGCCCTGTCGAGCGCGACCGCCGGCACCTACGATGGTTCGCTGACCCTCCTCATCGGGCCCGAATGAGCTCGTGGCGCTTTTTCGAAGCCTCGTCCGCTCTGTCCTTTGCCTTCATGCGTTAACCATGAATTGGGCGGCCGCGGCCGCCACCTCGAACGTGTCGCTCAGCACGACCGGCACGCCGCCCGGCTTCAGCGAGCTCGAGAGTGCTCACGAAGCGCTGGTGGACGTCTATTTCGGAGGCCGGAAGCTCGGCGAGGCCCTCGCGACCACGCGTCCCGGCCTCCTCCGCTTCCGCTCCCCGAGGGACGTCCTTGCAAGCCTGCCCCGGGTGATCTCGAGTCCGGAGATTACCGCAGCGTTCGGAGCGGAACTCCCGACCAACAGCAACGCGGTCTGCTCGAGCACCAACGCGGACCATTGCGGGATCATCCAGCCCAAGCTGGTTGCCATCATCTACGACGAGGACCGCTTCCGGGTCGACGTCTTCGTCAACCCCAACTTTCTCGAGACCGCGCGAAGCGCGCCCGAAGGCTATCTTCCAACGCCCGATGCCGCGCTCTCGCTCACCAACGCGGTCGGGCTGACGGCTTCGGGAACGATCGGCGGCCCGTCGGTCTACAATTTTCAGAACCGCACGATCGTCGGCCTCGGGAACGCAAGGCTGCGCGCCAACACGTCGCTCGCCTCAAGGCTCGGTCTCGTGGTCGACGACCTCGTCGCCGAGATCGATCGCCGTGATCTACGCTACTCGGCGGGTCTTTTCTGGACGCCCGGAAGCGAGTTCACGGGCCAGCGCCGGATCCTCGGCGCGGGCGTTGGAACCCAGTTCGACACCTCGGCAGACCAGGAATCGCTCCACGGCACGCCGATGATCCTCTTCCTCGCCCGGCCGGCCCGGGTGGAGCTGCTCGTTGACGGGCGCCTGGTCGGCTCGCGCTCCTATGCGGCTGGCAACAACGAGCTCGATACGTCGGGGTTATCGGACGGGTCCTATTCGGTCCTGCTCAGGATCGAGGAAGGGAACGGCAACGTTCGCGAGGAACGCCGCTTCTTCGTCAAGAATGCGCAGATTGCGCCGATCGGCCATCCGATTTTCCACGCCTATGCGGGAACGCTTGCGAACACAGAGCACAACCGACCCTTGAGCGCCTCTTCGACCTTCTACTACCAGCTCGGTTCGGCCTGGCGCCTCAACAACAATTTCGC
This sequence comes from Sphingomicrobium sp., assembly GCA_045811185.1. Lineage (GTDB taxonomy): Bacteria > Pseudomonadota > Alphaproteobacteria > Sphingomonadales > Sphingomonadaceae > Sphingomicrobium. The sequence goes on along the minus strand of JBJMUN010000045.1, from coordinate 52,753 downwards.
TCTCGACGTTGCCGCGCTCGGAACCCAGCACAAGGCGATGGTCCAGGCCGGCGGCTGGTTCATCAAGGGCAATGTTCGGCTGCGCGCCGCGGCGCTCGCATCGACGAGCGGCGATTGGGGCGCACTGGTGCAGGTCAGCACCGGCGGCCACGGGCCCCTCAACATCAACTTCGACATCCGGCGGATCTGGTCGCACGATGGCGGGCCGCTCATCCCTCTCCCGGTCTATGCAAGCACGTTCGACACCAACCCGGCAACGGGAGTGCAGCTTGCAAACGGCTCCTACGTCCAGGCGACGGGGAGCCTCGGATTGCGAATTGAAAACGGCTTCCTCTCGGTGGTCGGCTCGTATCGCAAGGACCGCAATTTCCGTGCCGACTATAGCATCGGCCCGAGCGTCAGCTGGCCCGTCGTCAGCCGCGATCGGCTGCAGGTGGTGCTCGAGGCATCGGCGCAGCGCACCCGGACGACGACCGCCGCGTTCGCGGGCGCGCGCATTCTCGTCACCTCGGGGCACATGTCGATGACCAGCACGCTTGGCCGCGGCTTTGAGGACAACGGAGTCGGGGCCGGCGGCCGCGTGTCACGGGCCGTCAGCAACTTCACCGGCCAATATTCCCACGAGACGGACGGGCAGACGCAGATCAATCTCGAAGGCGGCCTTGACCGAAACATCTCCGCATCGAGCCTTCATGCTGGGGGAATAGTTGCCGGCCAGTTCGGAAACCTGCGCGCAGACGTCCTCCACCAGCTCGAGGGCAGGAACAGCACCCAATATGACCTCGCGTTCCAGTCAGGAATGGCGCTTGGCGGGCGCAGCGCCATTCTCGGCGCCCGAAATCCTGACCAGAGCGCAGTCATCGTCTCGCTTGGCGGCGACCGGTCTGGCACGCCTTTCACCATCCTCATAGACGACGTCGCCCGTGGGCGCGTCAGGGTCGGCGAGCGCATGTCCTTCTATTTACCGGCCTATCGCACGTACAAGGTCAGGCTTGTCCCAACCGAAGCATCCGCGACCGGCGTTGACGGCGGTGAGCGTTCGGTCACGCTTTATCCGGGGAACGTGCATCCGCTGTCGTGGCGCGCCGAGACCTACATCACCGTCTTCGCGCAAGCTGTCGGCCAAGACCGCGCCCCGATCGCGAACGCGCTCGTCCAGAGCCGCAAGGGCATCGCGCAGACCGACGAGAACGGCTATTTCCAGGTCGACGTCGGCCGTGACGATGCCATCACCATCGCGAGCAAGGATGGGCCCTGTCACGTCAATCTCGGCAAGGTCGCCGTGAAGAATGATTTCGCATCGCTTGGGAAGGTGGTCTGCGAGTGACGATATTCCGCAAGGCCGCAGGCTTGTCGCTGGTTGCCATCGCCGCCGTCTCGGCGGCTCCTGCACGTTGCGAGCTCGTGCTCAGCGAGCTGGTCATCGAGCTCCAGCCCGGCAAGCAGGTGCGCGACGATGTCGAGGTCTGGAACAACTCGCCCGAGCGGAGCTTCGTCGCTGTCGAACCGCGCGAAATCCTCGACCCGTCCCTGCCGACCGAAGCGGTCCACAAGGACCCGGACCCCGAGAAGCTCGGGCTGTTGGTCTCGCCGGCACGAATGATCCTGGAGCCTGGCCAGCGGAAAATGCTGCGGATCGCGACGATCTCGCCTGCGACGAACCGCGAACATGTCTATCGAGTGACCGTCAAACCGGTGGTTGGCGGTGTCCAGTCGGACGATTCGGGGCTGAAGATCGTCGTTGGCTATGACGTCCTTGTCCTCGTCCGGCCTGCAAAAGCGGAAGCGAACGTGACCGCCCGCCGCAGCGGCCGAACGCTTTCCTTCACCAACGCCGGCAATGTCAGCGTCGAGGTCGTCGATGGACGGCAGTGCGCGACGGGTGGAAACCATTGCACGGACCTGCCGGGCAAGAGGCTATATCCGGGCGCGTCATGGACGGTCCAGCTGCCCTCCGACCTTCCCGCCGAATATGTACTGAAGTCGCCCGGCAGGACTGACCGCAGAAACTATTGAGGCTCGAGCCCCGCCGCCGACGAGCTGTCAGGGGGCACGCGAGGAGGCCCGTCCACGCCCGCATCGGCAAGGACATCACGCAGCCGGCAAATCGCGTGGTCCAGCTGCGCGCCGACCGAAGTCGTCGCCTCGCAACCGTCGAGCAGACGAAGAGCCTCTTCCATGTGCGACAAGGCCTCGAGGCCTTCTTTCTCAAGCGTCCCCTTGTTTGATTGATTCATAGCTACCCCCATCGCGACCGAACTCGGCGCGCCTTGCGGGCGCCCGCGATGACGTCAGTCTACACCAAACCGGGTTCTTCAGTGAATTGCGCACGAGCGCGTCCCCGCGGGAAACGGGAGCGATCAGCCGGTAAGGGCAGCGTCGATGCGATTGAGGGGCCGGGCAAAGGCGTCCTGCACAAGAACCGTTGCTCCTGCCGCGAGCAACATCGCGACGAACGCGACCCCGGCAAACTCGATCGCCCGCCCTCTCAGCCGGCTCTCGTCCTGGCTGCGCGGTCGCTTTCGGCGTTCGACCTTGGGCCATTCACCGCCAGGCGCCCGAAGCGAGGAGGTATCACCGAGCTCCATGATGTCATCGACCGGGACGCGGGCGCTCGAATGCACGCCGACGCGCGCGCCCTCCTGCCAGACTACGGTGCCGACGATCACATGATCGCCGTGCCACAGCTCGATCGTCGTTCCTTGGACCGGACTGCGGGCGGCGGCACTGATGAGCAGGCCGCGAGAGGAGACATTGAGGATTCGAGCGTCGGTCCAACCGCCTTTCGCTCGCAGTCGAGCGCGAATGTTGACCCGCCTGCGAAGCTCGCGCGGCTTTTGACTCATCCTGAAGTTCATGACGGCCGCGATGGCCTCAGGTGGATGTCAGCGAGTTTAACTTTTTCTCCAGATCGGAGGTACTTGCATTCTCACCAGCACGACTTTGACCGTGTTGGCCCGATATGGGTGATTTTCTTGAAAATACTCCCCGATACGGATCGATGGACAAGCACGAATTAAGTCCATGCTGGCCAAGGCTGCGCGATGCTACTGTCCCTTGCCGTCACGATCTCATCGCTTGCGCCGCCCGACCGCAGCGAAGCGCGGGCGCAGGCAACGATCCGCATCCAGCGGCCGGGAACCGCCAACGAGAAGTCGTGGGAGCAGGCACCCAAGTCATCGCGCCGCGAGATCATCGTCCGCGATGAAAGCGGGCATCCTTTGCGCTTGCGCCTTTTGGATTATCAATGAGCCTGATCCAGGCTGCTACGAGACGAGATCCTAAACGCTCGAAGCAAGCCCCGAGCGATCCATAACCGAACATAAGGCGGAGAGCGCGGCCAGACGGTGATCCGCAGTAGTCCGCGGCCTTGGAAGGATCATCCGTTTCCTCCATTCCGGAGAGAAGAGCAACTCGGGCTTAACGAGAGATCCCTTAGCGACCCGTCTCGTCAGCGGCTCCCGCTCCACCGGGAGCATGCCGGATCATGGTCCAAGACGGTCGCATCCACAGCCCGGGCCCTGCTTCATTCATCCCACATCGAAAAAGAAGCAGGGCCCTTGCCGCCCGCGTCACGTCGCTCGCAGTAGAAGCGTCAGCGCGGCCGATCCTTGGCCGCTCCGCCGATCACCGCGCTTCGAGGCTCGTCCGCCACGTGGGGGTATGGCCGCAGCCGCTGCGTCGCGACCGGAGCGCCGGCTCGCCGGTCACCTTGGTATTTGACGGCTGTCAGCGAAGCCGGTGCAAGGCCCTGTTCGACCCAGGCCTCGAGCGCCCGGCGGATATCGTGGTTCGCGTCGGCGCGAAGCGCTGGAGCGACCCATGCCTGGCCGAACGAGCTTGGCAACGCGCCGCCCTGGCAGTGCTGCATTCCGGGCGCGACGAAGAGACGAGCAAAGCTCTGCGTGCGCGCCAGCCCCATTCGGCGCGCGAGTTCGCGATAATAAGCAACCCCGCCTTCGGGCGAGATGACGGCGTCGGCCCAGCCAACGTACATGATCAGCTTCCCGCCATGACGCTCGAACCGGCCAAGATCCGGATCGTCGGCATCGAGGATGTCCGCCAGGCGGCGACCGGCCATCGTTCGGTCGGAAACAAGCGCGAGATCCCGCCGCACGTCCAGGTCCTCGACTTCCCAGTCGGCTCGATCAAGAACCAGGTAGCGAAATGCCTGTGTCGCAAACGTCAGCTCACTTGGCGCACGCCGGTCGGGATTGAGGATCCACTGGTCCCAGTTGCCGGGAACCGCCGCGGCCGTAGCAGCGAAGCCGAGACCGGGCCCCTTTAGTCTCGCATCTGCCTGGCCGGACTGGATCAGCTCCAGTGTCGCAGCCGCTCGCGGGCCAAGGCAGTCGGAAACTTCCTTGCCTCGACACAAGAGCATCCTTGTATCGAGACGGCATTGCGAGCCGTGGAACGCTGCACGCCCGCACGCGGACGTCGCCGCGCGCTGGATGGCGGGCAGCTTTTCGGCGGCAATCCAGTTTCTGGGATCAATCCTCAAGCGGTGCTGGATTGCAGCGAAGGTCGCAAGCTGCCTCGTCCATTGCACGGCCGGCGATCCGGCAATGATGCCGTCCCAGTCGGCCGGATAGCGCTGTACTGCCATGAGCGCCTGTCGGCCACCGTTGGAGCAGCCGATGAAATAGCGGCGGCGGGGTGGCCGGCCGTAATATTCGCCGATCAGCATTTGAGCTGCGTCCGAGGTCTCCTTGATCGACCGGTAGCCATAGTCGATGATCTTCTGAGGGTGTCCCATCGCCCAGCTCGCGTCGAACTGGTTCCCCTTGTGACCCGTATCGGTCATTGCCGCCGCGTTGCCGCGCCTGATCTCGTTGGCAAGCGAGGGATGGTCAATGTTGCCCGCAAAGCCACCGTTGCCGAGCTGCGAGAAGCGGCCGTTCCAGCTGTCCGGCAGCCACAGCTCGAACCCGATCTCGGAATCGCTCGTCGACCGTATGATGCCGGTGATGCGGCACGAGGCAGGCACCTCGAAGCTTTCCCCCGGAGCGGCAGTGAACCGGCTCGCGGCAACGCGGATCGCCGACACGATCTTTAGATGCGCATCATGGTCGGCCCGCAATCCCGCGCAGCGCCCGGTTTGACGCTCGCCGACGGCGCTCGACGACCCGAGCATGAAAGCGGCGCCAGCGACGATCGCAAAGCCGGCTTGCCGGCCTGGCCCGCTCAAGCGGACTCTGCCTCCCAGGCAAAGGCGAACGCCTCGCGCCGTGGATCGACACCTGCGAGCATCATGCCCTGCCCTCTCGACTGGTGCTGTTCGGATATCGGCTGGTCCTCGGGATCGCGTACCTGCACGAGCCACGTCGTGCGCGGCTCGTCGGACGTGTTGAGGCCCGACCCGTGGACGGTCAGGTAGTTGAAGACGAGCAGGTCACCCGCTTGTGCCTCTATCGGCGTTGCCTTCGAAAGCGGGAAACGATCCATGTCGACATGGTGGTCGTTCCCGAACGCCTCCAGCGGCCCCAGCTTGTGCGAGCCGGGGTAGACGCGGACGCAGCCTTTCTCGTCCGGCGCGGCATCAAGATGCAGGATTGCTGCCGTCATCGACGTTCCGCGATGCGGGAAGTAGCCGTAGTCCTGGTGCATCGGGAACGGCGAGCCGCGCTCGGGCGGCTTGATGAACATCTTGTTGTGGTGAAGCTGGACGTTCGGACCGATCAGGCTCGAGAACAGCTCGGTCAGCCGGCGATCGACGAGCAACCGGGTGAAGGCCGCCGATCGGAACTGGACGTCGTGCGAATGCTCGAGCTTCGTCCCTTGTCCACTGACGCTACTCCAGGTGGCGTTCGTCGGTCCCTGGCGCGCGGCGATCGCATGGACCTCGGCCCTCAGCGCTGCCGCTTCTTGACCCGTGATGAACTGCCTGACGAGCAGATATCCGTTCTCGTCGTAAAACCGTTTCTGCTCGGTCGTGATGCCTGTCGAGATCATTGTTCAACCACCCTTGGACCAGGCAAGCCAGATGGCTGCCGTCCATGAAAAGTCATCGCCCCCGCTGCCCGTGCCGTCGATCGGACTATAGGCTTCGTAGAACCCGTTTCGCTCCATCAGCGCCAGCGTGTCTCCTCGCACCCTGTTTCCACGACCTGAGTCACCGGCTTCCGCGAGGCCCGTCCCGATCATGTAGTTGACCACGGCCCAGACTGGCCCCCGCCAGTAACGGATCATCTGGAAGCCCGGGTCCGCCGGATCAAGGCTCGGCATCAGGAAGTCGACCATTGCTGCAATGCGGTCGAAGTGAGCGCTTGTACCCGCGTCCCTCTCATCGTCTCGAAGACCGGCATAGAAGCTCAGGAACGAAGCGCTGGTGACGAACCCCGACGAGCGGCCGGTCAGGAGGTCACGCGAGCACCAGGCGCCGATCTCGTCATTCCAGAGCCAGCCGATCCCAAGCTCGGCGATGTCGATCCAGCTCCGGATTTCGGAAGCTTCGCTGGCCTTGCCGAGCTCCTTGGCGAGTGCCTCGAGGTCGCGATTGGCCCGCAGGAGGATCATGCTCATGCCGACATCGGCAACACGGAACGGGTTCTCGGCGGCGATCCGCGCATGATTCCAGCCGGTCGAACGACCGAACTGCACGAGCGCGAGGTAGCGGTCATACTCGAGCTTGGTCGGCCGCATCTTGGCGTCGAGATGGCTCGTATCCCGGCGAACGTAATCCCCGACGTTCGACACGTCGATCGGCTCGCCGGGCGCGTCCCATTCCGGCGAGTTGTCGCGACCGGTTTCCCAGGGATGCATGGCGACCACCACGCCGCGCTTGTCGGGATCGCGGTAGTCGTGGAACCAGCGGTGCCACGACATCAGTTTAGCGAAGAGCGCTTCGAGCCTCGATCGATAATTGTCGCTCTCGCCGGCTGCCGTGGCGCTCTCCCACAGCTTTCGGACGACGGTAGCCGCGACCGGTGGCTGCGTAATGCCGGACGTCACCGGGTCCTTGCCCGTGCTCCAGACCGACGGACCCGGGAAGTAGCCGGGATCGTCCTTCCAGAAGACGATGTGCGGGAGGAAGCCGTCGTCCCACTGGGCGCGGAACAGGGTCTCGACCTCGCTCCAGGCGCGGTTGCGGTCGAAGGTGTCGAAACCGAGAGCGACGAAGGCCGAATCCCAGTTCCATTGAAACGGATAGACGCGGCCATTCGGCACGGTGTAGCCGCCACGGTCATTCGCCACGAGAATTGCGCGGGCGTCAGCGTCCAGGTTCGAAGTCATTCAATCCACTGCTTCGGGGCGGGCTGGAGGGTGCCCGCCCCTATTTCTCTTAAAAGTCGACGGTGACTCGGCCCGCGATGCGCCGCGGAAGCACGGGACGGCCCACGAAGAACTGGCCGCCGACCGTCTGGTTATTGTCCTGGCGCGGCGAGCCCTCGGTCGTCGCGTCGGTGTTGAAGAGGTTGAAGACGTTGACCCCGAGGCGAACCTTGCGCCCGGCGATCCCGAACTTGTAGCCGGCGTCGAGATTCCAGACGTTGAAGCCCTTCAGGATGATGGCGTTGTTGGACGCGGTGTAATCATCGCCAGTGTAGTTGGTGAAGAAGGACGCGTCGAAGCGATTGTCGTCATAATAGAGGCCGGCGTTGTAGAGCACCGTCGGCTGCCGCTCGATCTCGTTGCCGACGAGGGCGGGGTTGGTGGTCGGCACCCCGTTCACGGGCTGCTGGAACTCGGTGTACCAGGCGCGCTGGAGCGTGAGATTGCCCTCGAACGCGAGGTCCGGAATGATCTGCCAGCGCAGCGTGATGTCACCGCCATAGGCTTCGGTGCCGACGAGGTTCACGCGCTCGGTGAAGCCGCCCTGTCCGTCGTTGACGAACAGGATTTGCCGCCGGTTCGTCAGCTTGTTGTAGAATGCGGCAAAGGTCGCAGACACCGGGCCATTGTTGATCTTGAGGCCGGTCTCGGCCTGCTTGATGATCTCGGCTGAATAGCTCTGCGGCTGGCCGAGGGTGTTGAAGGTGACGGCGCGAGGCTCGGGGAAGAAGTAGCCACGCGAGGCGTTCGCGTACCAGTTGACGTTGTTCGTCACCTTGTAGAGGAGCCCCGCCGCGGCCGCCCATTCGCTCGTGTTGACCTTTCCGGCAAGAAACGTGTCGTTCCCCCAGATGACGTCGCGCAAAGCGGTCGCGAGGTTCGGCGTCGTTGCATCGGTGACGAATGTCGCGGTGCGCTCACGGCTGAGGTCGGCGGCGATGTGCTCCCACCGGAAGCCGAGGTCGAACTTCAGCCGTCCGGCGTCGATCTGGTCAGCGCCATAGAAAGCGTAACGCTCCGCCTCATGCTTGTTGTTCACGTAGCCCGCGCCGGCGTTGAGGAGGCCGTTGCGAGAGATGATCGTCTGGGCGCCGGTCGTCGGGTTCCTGACGACGAGGTTCACAAGCCGTGGCTGGTTGTTGAACTCGGCGAGGTAAGTCGTGGTGACGTTGATGTCCTTGGCCGAGGCGTTGCCGTAGAAGCTGCCGAGCGTGAACTTGTGGCTGGTGCTTCCAAGCTCTGCTTCCTTGGTGACGTTGAGCTCGCCCGTGAAATCGTGGACCGGCCGGTCGCGGTCGGTGAACCGGTTGGCAAACAGCAGGAAGTCGGAGGGCACGGTCCCGCTGCCGTCCGCGAAGGTGAAGGTCGCATTGGCAAGCGAGCCGAGGCCGCGGTTCGTGAGGAAGCTCTGGAGAGTTTCGGGCACGTTGATCACGCCGTCACCGTCCGACCAGAGCGCGAACTTGTGCTTGTATTTCGAATATTTCGTGCGGCCGTTAATGCCCCAGCCGTTGCCGAGCTGCTTGTCGAAGGCGAGCGCGATCTGCCCGCCGCGAGTCTTCACGCCTTCCGCGGTATCGGTGGTGAACGGCCCGTCCGGGGTATTGAAGCCGAGCCCCTCGAGGCCCTCGCGGAACTGCACGGAATAGACCGTGTGCCCATCATTGCCGTCGATCCGGTTGCGGCTCGATCCGTCGAGCGGGATCGGCAGGAAGAACTGCACCTGGTCGTTGATCCACTGGCCGTAGAGCGTGACTGCGCCGCTGCCGTCGGGAAAGCGATATTTGAGGTTGCCGCGAAGCTGGTAGCCCTTGGTCTTGAGGTCCGTCTTCACCGGCCCCTCGTCGTAGCGATAATATCCTGACAGCGCGTAATAGAAGTTGTTCGCGAGCGGCCCGCTGATCGCGGCATCGGTACGCACGCGGCCTTTTTCAGCGACCTCGACCTGCGCCGTGCCGCGGAAATTATCGGTCCCTGTCTTCGAGATATAGTTGATGAGGCCCGCGACCGATCCCGGGCCGAAGAGGTTCGACACGCCGCCCTGGACGAACTCCAGCCGGTCGATGCCGAAGTCATTGTGATAGTAGACGTCGTAGGCCGACGAATTGAGGCCGAAGGTGCTGAGCACCGGAAGGCCGTCGTACATCAGCGGCGTGAACTGATACTGCCCGCCCGAGGGCAGACCGCGGACGAAGATGTTGCTCGCGACCTCGCCGCCGCCGGCATCGCCCTTGAGCGTTGGGATCGTGTTGAGGATGTCGGCCTGGCTGCTGGAGGCGATCTTCTGCAGTCGCGCCTCGCCGAGGGAGGTTACGGCGAGCGGAGTATTGAAGGCCGCGCGTGCCCGGCTCGTACCCGTGATGATGATGACGTCGCTCTGGTGGGCGACATCTTCCGGGGCCGTTTGCGGCGCCTGGTTTCCTTCCTTTGCCGCCTGCTCGGGGGTTTGTGGCGGGCTCGTCGGCTGCGCCTGCGCGAACGCGGGACCAGAAACCAGGGAAGCCGCCGTCGAAAGAAGTCCGAACCGGACCCAAGCGGAACGTGACATGATAGCCATAACCCCCTCCAAGCTGGCGCTCCATGGATGGGCGCCGTCGCGCCCGCGCGACCTGCCGAGCACCCCCTCTCCTAAGGGCTGCCCTGCCCGACCGGACCACCGAGCGACTGCTGTTGAAGGTGCGCACGAGGCCCGTTTTGGGAGAAGTCACCAAAGCTGGAACAAACTGTTGCAGTTGCAACAACAGTGGGCGTAGGCTGCCGCCCGTCGGGAGCCGGGGCTGGGGGGACGAACGATGCTCGATCTTGGAGATCTCGTCATCTTCACCAAGGTGGTCGAGACCGAGAGCTTCACCAAGGCCGGGGAGCTCCTCGGATTTCCCAAGTCGAAGGTCAGCAGGCGGATCTCCCGCCTCGAGGAGCATCTCGGCTCGCAGCTCCTGCAGCGAAGCACTCGGGCGGTTACCGTTACCCAGGACGGCGCTCTGTTCTTCGAATATTGCCTGCGCAGCCTCGGGGTCTTGCGCGATGGCGAACGGGCGCTCCAGACGCTGCATCGCAATCCCCAGGGCGTCGTCAAGATCGCAATCCCCTACGTGCTCGGCCATAACCTCGTGGGTCCGCTGCTTGCCGCTTTCCTCGAGCAATATCCCGACGTTCGACTGGTAAGCGTCCTTAGCGACGACGGCATCGGGCTCCTGCGCAATGGCTTCGACGTCGCGCTGACCGTCGGTCCGCTTGCGAGCTCGGGGCTTTTCGCAGCCAAGCTTGGCACGACCGAGTGCGGCGCGTTCGGCGCCCCTGAATATTTCGAACGCAAGGGCATGCCGCAAAATTACGTCGAGTTGCCCCGTTTCGACCTGCTCGCCACCGGGACGCACGACCGGCTGCACAAATGGGCGCTTCACCGGGGGGACGATTCCGTCTCGGTCGAGTTCAGTCCCAAGCTCGTCTGCAACGACCTCACGCTCTTGCATCACAGCGTCATCGCCGGTCTCGGCATCGCCAACTTGCCGGCATTCCTTTGCAAGCACGATCTCGTGGAGGGGCGCCTCGTCGAGGTGCTGCCGGGCTGGAAGACGGAGGACATGAGCTTCTTCGCGCTATTCGAGGACCCCAAGGCGGTTCCCGTTCGCGTTCGCACCCTCATCGATTTTCTCGTCGACCAGTTTCGTCACAAGCTGTCGTGGGAAATCCATTGAGTTGCATTTGATGCAACATAGCGTTCCTTAAATCGTGACTAGGAGAGCCGGGCCGTTGCGGGCAGCCTTCCAGGGATTGGGCGGGGAGCAGCGGTTCGCGCGGATGGGTTCGACACCGACATTGGCTGACGCCGCCGAGGGTTCCGCGTCGGCACGCGCAATGCTGCGTAAGCTGTTCGACGCGGCCATCGACTCGGTTTCGGCGGCCCGGGTCATGCCCCGTACGCTGCCCTCGCCGAGCCACGGGAAAGTCGCGCTGATCGCGGTCGGCAAGGCCGCGGCGGCGATGACGGAAGCTGCGCTTGATCGGCTCCCGGTGGCCCCCGCGGCAACGCTCGTCGTCAGCCGCTATGGCCACATGACCCCGACCATCGCCAGGCGTCAGGGCGTCGAGCTGATCGAGGCCGGCCACCCCTATCCCGACGCGCACAGCATCGAGGCGGCCGATCGTGCACTCGAGATCGCTCGCGGCCTCGAGGCGCAGGACCATCTGCTGGTGCTCCTTTCCGGGGGCGGCTCTGCGCTGCTGTCGGCGCCGGCCCGCGGAATAACCCTTTCGGACAAGCAGGCGACGACGCGGAGCTTGCTCGAGTCCGGTGCGACGATCGCGGAGATCAACTGCGTGCGTAAGCATCTGTCGCGGATCAAGGGCGGCAGGCTGGCGCTCGCGGCGGGCCCGGCGCGCGTAACCACCCTGATCATCTCCGATGTGCCGGGCGATGATCCTTCATTCGTTTCCTCGGGGCCGACGGTCGCCGATCACACGACGCTCGAGATGGCGCGTGAGATCCTGCGCAAGTACGGGATCCCTGCACCAACCGCGGTCCTTGCCGCGCTCGACGACCCCGCCAACGAGACGCCCCCCGCCGACAGCCTCGGCCTCGCCGGGGTTGAAACGACGGTCATCGCGCGAGCCCGCGACGCGCTGTGCGCCGCGGCTCGCGAGGCCGGGGACGCGGGCTATGTCGTCATGGATCTCGGCGACCAGTTGCAGGCCGAAGCGCGACATCTTGGAGCAAGCCACGCCGCCCTTGCGCGCCGCTTGTCCGTCGACGGCAAGGCGCGCGCGATCATCTCCGGCGGTGAAACCACGGTCGCCGTCCACAACCCCCGGGGCAAGGGCGGGCGCAATCTCGAATATCTCCTCGGGCTTGCGATCGCGCTCGACGGGGTACCGGGCATTTCGGCGCTCGCCTGCGACACGGACGGTATCGACGGCACCGAGGATGCAGCCGGCGCCGTCGTCCTCGAGGACACGCTGAAGCGCGCGAGGCAACTGGGCCTCGACCCCGTCGAGCATCTGCGCACGAACAACGCCTATCCATTCTTCGAGGCGCTCGGCGATCTCGTCATCACCGGGCCGACACGCACGAACGTCAACGACTTTCGAGTCATCCTGATCAACGATGCGGCCCGTTAGCCCCAACGGGAACAGGAACTGCTAAAGACCGCCGGGGAGAGAGGCGCATGGCTGCAACGACAGTGAGAACCGTCCCCCTGCGGCAGGGAGAAGGCTCCTACCCGTGGGTGCTGATTGGCCTGCTCTGGGTCGTCGCATTCCTCAACGCCGCCGACCGCAACATCCTGATCGCCGTCCTGCCAGACTTGAAGGCGCAATTCGGCCTCAGCAACAGCGAGCTTGCGCTCCTCGGAAGCGTGTTCTTCTGGATCTACGCAGTCGGCGCTTTCGTTGCCGGCAGGATCGGCGACAGCGTTCGAAGGACGCGGGTCATCCTCGCCGGCCTCATCTTCTGGAGTCTCGCGACAGGCTCCTCCGCGCTCGCGACCGGTTTTGGACTTCTGCTGGCGATGCGCGGGCTCGTTGCCGTCGGCGAGTCGGCTTACTACCCGACCGCAACGGCGCTGATCGGCGACTGGCACCGGCCGGAGATGCGCAGCCGCGCGCTCTCCATCCACCAGACCGCGGTGTTCGCCGGCGCAGGCCTCGGCGCCGTTGCGACCGGATACATCGCCCAGATGCTGAGCTGGCATGCGCCGTTCCTGATCTTCGCGGCCATCGGCCTTCTGCACGCGCTGGTGCTTGGCCGGATGCTGAAGGACGCGCCGATCGCTCACACCGAGGTCGAACGGGACAAGCCCGCCGAGCCGATCGGCATCGTCCTGCGCATTCCTCCGGCGGTCATGCTTTGCCTGATCTTCGCGCTCGCGACCGGCGCCTCGACGGGCATCACCTTCTGGGCGCCGTTCTACGTGAACAAGGAACTCGGCATGAACCTTGCCAACTCCGCCTGGGTCGGCGCGGCGACCATCAATACCGCGGGGTTCCTTTCCGTCCCGCTCGGCGGATTGCTCGCCGACACGCTCGCAAAGCGCACGCCGATCGGACGCTTCCTGACGCTGACGATCGGCCTCGGCCTCGCCGGCGTCTTGCTTCTGCCCCTGCTCGGCGTCCGGACGGCGCTGGGGATCGGCATGGTTCTCGTCGCTACGAGCGTCGCAAAGGGGCTGTTCGACGGCTGCATCTACGCCGCAATGCACGACGTCGTGCCGCCGCATGCCCGCGCCACCGCCGTCGGCATGATGACGATGATCGGATTCTTCGGAGCCGGCGCAACGCCCCTCATCGTTGCCAAGATCGGCGATGCGTTCGGCATGCGCGCGGGCATCGTCGCAATGGCTGGCCTCTACTTCGTCGCGGTCATCATCCTCATTGCGATGCGCGAGCCGACTCGTCGTGCAGTGCTCGCGAATTCGCACGAGGTCCGGACTTGAAAGGCGCGCGCGCCCTTGTCCTCAACGCACCGCGCGAGCTTGCGTTCGAACCGATCGAGATGCGTGACCTCGCGCCCGGGGAAGTTCGTATCGAGACGCTTTACTCGGGGATCAGCGCTGGAACCGAGCTGTCGCAATACCGGGGAACGAACCCGTTCATGCACCGCAGATGGGACGAAGAGAGCCGCTTGTTCATCGATTCCGAAGTGCCGAGCTGGCCTTACCCCGTTCGCAACCTCGGCTATGAGGAAGCCGGCGAGATCGTCGAGGTCGGGAGCGCTGTCACGGACCTCGAGCCCGGCCAGCGCGTCTTCGGCACCTGGGGCCACCGGACGCACCATGTCGCCGACGCGGCTTATGCCCGCGACCGGATCATCCCCGAGGGCGCCGATCCGCGCATCGGGATTTTCTCGCACATCGGCGCGGTCGCGCTGAACGGCGTCCACGACGCGCAGCTCCGGATCGGCGACGTCGTCGCGGTGTTCGGCCTCGGTGTGCCGGGACAGATCGTCGCGCAGGCGGCGCGCGCCTCGGGAGCAACCGTCATCGGCGTCGATCCCGACGCAGATCGAAGGACACGCGCGAAAGAAATGGGCGCTGCGCACGTCCTCGACCCGAGGAACGAGGCCATTGCCAGCACGATCAAGGAGATGACGAACGGCCGCGGCGCCGATGCCTGCATCGAGGTTTCCGGCGCTCCTCCCGCCCTTGCCGAGGCCATCCGGTCTGTCGCTTACTCGGCGCGCGTCGTTGCAATGGGCTTCTTCCAGGGCGAGGTCGCCGGGCTTCGCCTCGGCGAGGAATTCCACCACAATCGCGTCCAGCTCGTCTGCTCGCAGATCAGCGGAGTTGCGGCAGAGGCGAGCTATCGCTGGTCCAAGCCGCGGCTGTGGCGCACCGCCGTCGAGCTCCAGCACCAAGGTGTCCTGTCGCTCGTCCCCCTCATAACCCACAGTGCCAGCTTCGATGAGGCGCCCGCGCTGTTTGCAAGGCTCGACGAGGGCGAGCCCGGGCTCCTGCAGTCCGTTCTCGAATTCGGCCAGGCTGAATGAGGCGCCTTCGCGTCGGCCTGCTGGGGTGCGGCGGCATTGGCGGGCGGCACGCCGGCGCGGTCAAGTCGCTAAGTGACAGGATGGAGCTGGTCGCCTGCTGCGGCCGCGATCTCGAACGCACCCGAACCTTTGCACAAGCGCACGGCGGCGAGGCGTTCGTCGATCTCGACCGCATGCTCGACGAGGGCATGGATCTCCTCATCGCGACGCTTCCGCCCTACAATCGGCACGGCGAGATCGAGCACGCTGCTGCACGCGGCGTCCACCTGCTCATCGAGAAGCCGATTGCGCTCGACATGGAATCGGCCATCAAGATGGTCGACGCGGTCGAGGCGGCGGGCGTCGTCGCGGCAATCGGGTTCATGTATCGCTTCGGCGACGCGGTGCGACGCTGGCGGACGCTCGATACCGGCCCCGTGGGACTCTATGTCGGCGGCTACTACTGCAATGCCCTCCATGCCCACTGGTGGCGCAAGCGCCAGCTGTCGGGCGGACAGATCCTCGAGCAGGCGATCCACCAGATCGACCTCATCCGCCACCTCGTCGGCGAGCCCGACAGCGTCTACGCCCGCTATGCGAACCTCTTTCATGGCGACGTGCCCGATTATGACGTGGAGGACGTCTCGGCGACCCTGTTCGGCTGGGACGATGGCCGGATTGCATCCCTAACCGCCTCGAACATCGCCATCCCGGGCGTCTGGCACAAGGAATGGACGATCATGGCGAAAGGCATGACGGGCCGCTTCCAGAGCTGGAACGAAGCGCTGCTGACACGGACGACCGGCGACGGCGCCGCCGAGGATGTCGCCGGCACGACGGATCCCTTCGTTGCCCAGCTGGCGGACGTCGGGGAAGCGATCGTCGAGAAGCGCGCACCCTACATCCCGCTAAGCGAGGGCGCGAAGACACTTCGCCTCGCTCTTGCGGCCGTGCAGTCGGGTAAGGAACGGCGGGAGTTGCGGCTTGCCGATTGAGGTCGGCCTCGACCCCCTCGAAATCATCGCTCGAAGGATCAGCCTTCGCGGCATCGAGCCGCTCGTCGACGGCGAGGTGCCACCGCACCGGCCTCCCAGGACCGAGGGAAATTCCATCAGGTGGGAGCTCGAGGACGGCGCTGCCGTGCTGCACGTGGAACAGGAAGAGCGACCGCGTCTTCGCCTGAGCCTCGAGGACATTTCACCCGGCCGCCAGATTTCAAGCCTCGGGCTTCGCTTCGGCAGCGTCGAAGGTGCAGGTCTCTATCTGAGGAACGGCTACCAGAGCTGGGACGGAAGCTTCCTTGTCGAGCCTGGCACGCCGCCAGGGGATGGACCTCCTGCCAAGGCCCCTAGCCTAGGCTTCGCAATGACGGCGCTACTCCCGGAACAGGGCGGCGGGGCGCTCATCGTGGGATTTTCGCGCCATGACCGGTTTCAGAGCCGCTTTCGCTTCGGCGGCACTGCCGCTGCTTTCGCTTTCGATGCGGAGACCCTCTGGGATCGGGTATCGCACCAGGGAAGCCTCGAGGCAGAGCCGCTGGTCTTCCTCGAGCATGACGAGGTCGAGGAGGCCCTGCGCGACTGGTCTCGTCTGAGCGCCGCAGAGTCGCCCCGGGCCCCGCGGCTCCGCAAGGAGCGGATCACCGGCTGGTGCTCGTGGTACAACCTCTATGCGGCGATCGACGAGCCCTCGATCCTCGAGCATCTCGATGCGGCTGAAGCCTTCCGCGATGAACGCGAGGTTCCGCTCGAGGTTTTCCTGATCGACGACGGCTTTACTCCGGAAATGGGCGATTGGCTCGACGTCAAACCGCAGTTCCCGCGCGGCATGAAGCCCCTGATCAGCGATATCGCCGCGGCCGGCTTCACGCCTGGCCTGTGGATCGCTCCCTTCCTCGTCGGCAACCGAAGCCGTCTTTACGCCGAGCATCCCGACTGGGTGGTCGAGAGCGTTTCCGGCGGACCGCTCCGGCACATGAAATTCTATGGGGAGTTCCGCTGGCACAAGCGCAGCGAGGAATATTATGTCCTCGACGTCACTCGGCCCGAGGCCGCCGACTACGTCCGCAATGTCTTCAGGACCTGGCGGCATGACTGGGGCGCAGGCTACTTCAAGACCGACTTCATGAATGCGGGAATGGAGTACGGGCCCGACCAGGCGAAGTGGCACGAACAAGGCCTGTCCAGGGTCGAGATCTGGCGCCGGATGGCCGCGATCATCCGCGACGAGATCGGCGACGCGCTCTGGCTCGGTAGCGGGTCCCCGCTATGGGCGTCGATCGGCTATGTCGACGCTGTCCGCATCGGCCGCGACATCGGGGTGTCGTGGCATGGCGACTATTCAGCCGAGAGCCTGCTGCGCGACCAGGTGACCCGCAATCATGCCTCGCACATCCTGTGGCAAGCCGACCCCGACTGCGTTCTTCTGCGCGAGCGATTCCACGAGCTCAGTGATGACGAGCTTCGGTCCCTCCTTCTGTTTGCCGGCCTTTCGGGTGGCGTCCTGATGACGAGCGACAAGCTCGACGAGGTCCCGGCTGCGCGGGCCGAGCTTTTCGCCTCGCTCCTTGCCCAACGCGACCTCAAGTGCGACTTCCCCGAGATCGGGCGGCCCGACGGTTTGATCATCCAGCGTGTGACGCGGGAAGACGGGATCGCCTGCTACAACATCTTCAATCCGACGCGCTCCGTCGTTGCGCTCCGTCGGCCCGATGGCTCTTCCGGCTCCATTGAGGTTGATCCTCACGCCTCGATTTTTCTTCGCTAGGCGTCATCGAGGAAAAACGGCTCGCCAAGCCCCCTCTGGGGTGAATCCCGATATTGCGAGAAATGGCGCCGCCCTAACTCACCCGACATGCCAGTCGAAGCCACCAGCGACCGCGCCTTGAGCATCGAGCAACTCGAAGCAGGTCTTCGCATCCTCGACAGCCGGGATTGCGACCTCAACGAGTTCTGGGACGAGAATATCGAGGCGTTCCGGCGAACCGTGCTGCTTGCCTTGCGCGACACGTCGGACGCCCTGCTGTCGCCGACGATCCCGCTGCGCTGGCGTGTCGAGCTCGAAAGCCAGCTCGACGGGCTCGTCCAATATGTCGAGCTCGCTGACCGCTATCTGGCGCGGCGAGCGCTCAGCCGACAAGCGGTTGCAGGATTTCCATCGGAGCGCCGACAGCTTCACTAGCCGGAGCCGCGCCGATCAAGCGCGCCGTGTGGCCGGCGATGACGGCCTCCTCGTCGGTCGGGAGAACCCAGACCGGAATCCTCGATGAGCTGCCATCGATGCGCCCGCTGCCGCTGGTATTGGCAGCTTCGTCGATCTCTGCGCCAAGCCATGCGCAGCCCGCAACGACCTCGCTTCGCGTTCGTGCGTCACGCTGTCCGATCCCGCCCGTGAACACGAGGCCGTCAAGTCCGCCGAGCGCGGCGGCAAGCGAGCCGATCTCGCGGACGATCCGGTAGATGAAGAGGTCGATGGCCTCGCGTGCGCGCGGATCGTCCGAGGCGCGAAGCGTGCGCATGTCCGACGTGATGCCCGAGACGCCGAGAAGGCCGGATTTCTTGTAGACGAGCTCCTCGAGCGCGCGCGCATTCATCTTGTGCTCGTCCATGAGGTAGAGGAGCACGCCGGGATCGATCGAGCCGCAGCGCGTGCCCATCATGAGGCCTTCAACCGCGGTGAAGCCCATCGTCGTGGCGACGCTTCGGCCATCGTGCAGCGCACAAAGGCTCGCGCCGTTGCCAAGGTGCGCGGCGATCACCCTTTTGCCGGCAAGCTCGGGGGCAACCTCCTTCAGCTTGCCGGAGACATATTCGTAGGAAAGCCCGTGGAACCCGTAGCGCCGGACGCCCGCGTCGGTGATCTCGCGCGGCAGCGCGAAGGCCTGGGCAAGATGGTCCTGGGTCTGGTGGAAAGCCGTATCGAAGCAGGCGACCTGCGGTATGTGCGGCGCCTCGGCCATGATCGTCTCAATGGGCGAGAGATTATGCGGCTGATGGAGGGGCGCGAGCGGGGTCAGGGTCCGGAGCGTCTCCAGGACCTCTTTCGTTATCAGCGTCGGCGACGTGAACCCCGTTCCGCCATGCACCACGCGGTGGCCGATACCTTCGACTGCCTCACCGCCGAGCAGGGCGATGCACGTCTGCAGGATTATCTTGGTTGCGGAGCGATGGTCGAGGTCTTCGGGGCCCCATTCGTTATGCGCCAGCGCCTCCCCGTCGGGACCTTCGACCTCGAGGGCAGGGCCGACGCCGATCTTCTCGATCTGGCCGCGGAAGCGCAGGCCGGCGACCTCGCCCTCCACGTCGAAAACGGCGAACTTTATGCTGGACGAGCCGGCATTCATCACTGCGACTTGGCGGGTCATCTCCAGTCCCTTTCCGTTCAGGCGACGATATGGGCGCCGCCGTCGATGTAGATCGTTCCACCGGTAATGCGGCGGGCGTAGTCGCTGGCGAGATAGGCGCAGGCGGAGCCCACGTCCTCGATGTCCACCAGCTCGTGCAGCGGCGCGCGCTCGACAGCGTCGTTGAGCAGGCGCTGGAAGTCCTTGAGGCCCGAGGCGGCGCGGGTCTTGAGGGGTCCCGGCGAGATGGCATGAACCCGGATGTCCTGCTCGCCGAGCTCATAGGCGAGATAGCGGCAGGCGGCTTCGAGCGCCGCCTTTACGGGCCCCATGACATTATAGTTGGCGACCACCCTCTCCGCCCCGAGATAGCTCATCGCGAACAGCGTTCCGCCGCTCGTCATCATTGGCGCCGCGAGCTTGGCCATGCGCACGAAGGAGTGGCACGAGACGTCCATCGCGCGTGCGAAACCCGCGGCGGAGCAATCAAGCAGCCCACCCTGCAGGTCCTCCTTGGGCGCGAACGCGATCGAATGCACTATGCTGTCGAGGCGCCCCCAACGCGTCTTGATGTCGGAGAAGAGCGCCTCGAGCTCGCCTGGGGTTTCGACGTTGAGCGGCAGCATGATCTCGGCGCCGAGCGCCGTGCCGAGCGGCTCGACGTGAGGGCGGGCCTTGTCGTTAAGCCAGGTGATCGCGAGGTCGGCTCCGGCTGCGCGGAACGCTTCAGCGCAGCCGTAGGCTATCGACTGGTCATTGGCGATGCCGACGATCAGCGCCTTGTGCCCGGTCAGGATCGGCCGGACTTCAGTCATCGCCCGCGCGCCTACTTGATTGCTGCCGTGCTGCTCGCGCGCCGGGCTGCGACGAGGAGCTGGGCGACCGCGCAAGAAGCAAGACGTGCCATTTCCTCGTCAGCCCGGCTCGTCAGGATGATCGGCACCTTGGCGCCGAGCACGATCCCGGCCGCGTCCGCGTCCGCGAGGAACGAAAGGCTCTTGGCGAGCATGTTCCCCGCCTCGAGGTCCGGCACGACGAGCACATTGGCACGCCCCGCGACGGGCGAGTTGATCTTCTTGATCGCCGCCGCTGCCGGGCTGATCGCATTGTCGAGCGCCAGTGGTCCATCGAGGATGCCGCCGGTGATCTGTCCCCGGTCGGCCATCTTGCACAGCGCCGCGGCCTCGATCGTCGAGGGCACGTCGGGGTTGACGCTTTCCATGGCGCTGAGGATCGCGACCCGGACTTCCTTCTGGCCGAGCGCGTGGACCAGGTCGATCGCGTTCTGGACGATGTCGACCTTGCACTTGAGGTCGGGCGCGATGTTCACCGCGGCGTCGGTGATGACGAGCGGCTGGTCGTGGTTGGGAACGTCCATCACGAAACAATGGCTGATGCGTCGCGAGGTCCTCAGGCCCGTGTCGCGCTTGACCACCGCTGCCATTATCTCGTCGGTATGGAGGCTCCCTTTCATGAGCGCGTCGGCACGGCCTTCCCTAACGAGCGCGACGGCCTTGGCGGCCGAATCCTCGCTATATTCGGCATCGACGATCTCGAATGGCGTGATGTCGAGATCGAACTTCCTCGCGACGCTCTCGATCCGCTCCCTCGGCCCGACCAGGATCGGCTCGATGAGCTTCAGCCGAGCGGCCTCGACCACGCTCTCGAGCGAGACTTGGTCACAAGGATGCGCGACGGCTGTCCTTGCCGGCGGATGCTTTAGCGCAGTGCCCACCAGCTTGAAGAATTTGTCATGATCGTTGGTTCCCGGCCGGGCCGGCGCCTCAAGCACTGACATCGCTTTTCTCCTTTGCAGTCCCGCGCGGCTTCGAGGCGGCCTTGACACCGAAGAGATGCTCCACCCTCGCGAGGCGGCTCTTTCCTTCGGATGTCAGCTCGCCGTTGGCGAGGACGACGCGCTGCACGGCCCTCAGAGTGCGTGCCCGGTCGTCTTCGTCTCGTGGAACGAGCTTGGGGATCGCCTTGATGGCGCGCTCCTCGTCCAGCCGCACAAGCGTCGCCTGGTCGCGCAAGATTTGCTTGAGCTCGGGCATCGAGCGCGGGCGCCCGGGTGGCTGC
The DNA here is from genome assembly GCA_045811185.1 of Sphingomicrobium sp. Classification (GTDB taxonomy): domain Bacteria; phylum Pseudomonadota; class Alphaproteobacteria; order Sphingomonadales; family Sphingomonadaceae; genus Sphingomicrobium. Next base: position 31,595 of record JBJMUN010000045.1, on the reverse strand, counting down.
GCATCGTGAAGCTGCCTGATGACGGCGAATGAACGCTCGTCGGTGCCGCCCTCCGCCCTTTTCACCCAGACGATCGAGCGAACCGCGGCCTCGATGGCGGCGCCCTGTTCGAACCGCTCCTCGAGCGCCTCGCGATTCTTCCCCTGCGCCTGCTCGCGAAGCGCGTCGCGCGCCATCCGTTGCGCATCCGGCTCTCCTGGAGTGCCGAGACCGACGAGCGCCTGGAGCAAGGGAGAGCCATAGATCATGTGGAAGGCCTGCTCGGCCCACGCGTCGCGCGCCGACCCGATCGCGGAAATGGTCGAGCTCATGGTCTTGGCCCAGACCTCCTGGCCGGCAAGGAAGGGGTTATTTTCGGCCGCGGGCTTGCGGTCTGCGCGGATCTGCGCTGCCAACTCGCCGATCGTGCGCATCGCCGGGTTCTCGTCCGAGAAGATCGCGAACCGCATCCTGTTGGGGTGCATGCCTCGCGACCACTCGCCGAATGCGGGCGGCGTCAGCGATTGAACCAGCGGCCGCACGTAGCTTTCGTAAAGCTGCCGATTGATGTTCGAAACGTGAGAGACGGCCTTGAATTTGAGGTCGTCCTCCGCGCTGTTGGCGCCGAAAGCGCGGATGTCGTCGAGTGTCCGCGGCACCAGCCGGAAAAGATAATTTCCCTCGATGAGCTCGCGGTTCGCGACATCGTCCCCGATGTCGTCGATTACGGCCTCGTAAAGCCCCGGCGGCATCATATCGATCATGTCCATCGCGCTTGCGAACTCGTCGTGCTCGCGCGTCGCGATCTTGCCGGAAACGAAGATGCCGAGGTGCCCGACGGTCTCGTGGACGGCGTACACGATCGTCTGGCCGTTCGCGATCAGGTCTTCGTCCGAGCCATAGAGATCGGTGATCCATCCAAGCGCCTGCTGCGGGGGCGTGATGTTGTCGCCCTTCGAGCAGAAGACGATGATCGGCGACTGCACGTCGCGCAGGTCGATCGGGACTCCCGCCGAGGTCCGGATTTCACCGCTCGTCAGCCTGTTGCCGACGAACAGATTGTCGGCGATCCACTGCATCTCGCCGGCATTCAACAGGATGGGGCTGCCCCACCAGGTCTCGAAATCGAGGAAGCGCTCCGCCTCCGTGTCGACATTGGCATAGACGTTGTACGGCTTCTCGAACGCGGTGTTGGCAGGGTCGAGCGCTTCGAAATTGGCGACGAGGTTCGCCCCGTCGAACTTGCCGCACCCGAGGTCCCCGGCAAGGCTGTTGAGCCACGTCCCGCCGAGCATCCCGCCGAGATAGCGAAGGGGGTTCCTGCCACGCACTCCAGCCCAGTAAGAGAGCGGCGATCCGGCAAGCAGGAGAGGCCCTGGAACATCGGGGTTCGTCGCGGCCATGATCATGGTCTGCCAGCCTGCCTGGCAGTTCGCGATGATCACGGGCTTGCCCGAATTGGGATGCCGGCGGGCCACTTCCCGGACCAATTCGGCCTCGGCGGTCCAGACGTCCTCGATCGTCTGGTCGGGAACGGGCTGGGGGGTGAACCCAATGAAGTAGCAGGGATGGCCGTCCTGCAGCGCGACACCGATCTCGCTGTCCCTTTTCATGCCGCCGATTCCGGGGCCGTGGCCGGCCCTTGGATCAACGACGACGAAGGGTCGCTTGTCCTCGTCGGTCGGGACCCCTTCCAGCGGCTCCATGCGAACGAGACCGTAGTTGACGGGACGCGGCAACGTCCGGCCATCGAGGATCAGCTCGCCATCAAAGTCGAGGACGTGCGGGACCTCCTTGGCCTGCTGCTCCCGATAGATATTCCCGCGCTGCCGCAACACGTCGAGAAACAGCACCGAGCGCTCGTAGGCGTCACGAAAGTAGTCGAATCCTGGTCCAAGGTCCTGGTGTTCACCCATCCGAACGACGCCTCCCATGCATGGAAAGCGAGGATATCGAGCAGCTCCGAACGGGGTATCGGCATATCTCCCGACGCTTGCTGCCGATTTTGGTGCGGGTTCGCCAAGGGCGCACTCAGCAACAGGATGAGCTGCTCTTGGGGGTTAGCCCTGATGGTCGCTCGGCGGCCCGTTCCTATCCTCACCGCCTACGAGCACGAGCGGATGCGGGCGATCCGATCTCGATGCTCGACCGAACGTCCGTCGCGAGGGACAATCCATTTCGGAAGGGCAGCACATGGATAGCGAAAACTTCGAGCCAGACGAACTCGCACTTCCCGAGCTCGATTATTCCGAGCCCCCCACCGGGTCCAATCGCAGAAGCTTCATGATGCGAAGCGCAATGACGGCCGCGCTCGTGGCGCTGGGCGGGCGGGTCAACCCATTGTGGGCGCAAACGCCGGCCACGCCGCCGCTCGGCGGCGGCGACGTCGATCCGAACCTGCAGGTCGTGAAGAACACCAAGGGCCCGGTCATGACCCTCGTCGACGAGTTCTACAAGGTCGGGCCTGGGCCGTCATCGTCGCACACGATCGGTCCCATGCGCATCACCTATGATTTTTACCAGCGCGCCTCGAAGCTCCCTGCCGACAAGCTGGCACAGGCCACGGCACTCAGGGTCAACCTCTTCGGGAGCTTAAGCGCTACAGGCAAGGGCCACGGCACGGAGCGAGCCGCCCTCGCGGGCCTTGCGGGGTACGAGCCGGCAACGATCGATCCGGCAATCCTCGACGAGCTCGCCGCGAACCCCAGCAAGACCTTCCCGGTCAAGCTTGGATCCAAGACGCTTACCGTCGGCCTCAAGGACGTCGTCTACGACGCGCCCAAGGGTGAATTTCACCATCCGAACACGATGAAGGTGGCGCTGCTCGCCGGCGACAAGCCGCTGCTCGAGGATGAATATTATTCCGTTGGCGGCGGCTTCATCGAGCGGAAAGGCGAGGTGCCAGCCAAGAAGAACCCGCCGAAATATCCTTATTCAACGATGGCCGAGGTGCTCGCCCACCTGAAGCGCGACAATCTCTCCCTTGCGCAGCTCGCCTACGCGAACGAGCTTTCGATCGCGGGCCGGGACAAGGCACAGGTCGACGCGATCCTCGACAAGATCCTCGGCGCAATGCGGGCGACGGTGAAGACCGGCCTCAACGCGCCGACCGGAACGTTGCCGGGACCCATCAAGCTCAAGACCAAGGCGGGCGACGTCTACAAGAACGCGATGTCAATCCAGGAGCCCGCTCGCCGCGGCATCGGCATCGTTTCCGCGGCGGCTCTTGCCGGTTCCGAGGAGAATGCCCGAGGACACCTCGTCATCACCGCCCCGACCGGCGGCTCGGCAGGGGTGATGCCGGCGATCATCTACTCGCTCGGCCCCGACGGCGCGAAGAAGTCCGACCAGAAGCAACGCGAGGCGCTCCTTGCCGCCGCGGTCGTCGGCTATCTTTGCAAGCACAATGCGACCCTGTCGGCGGCCGAAGGAGGATGCCAGGCGGAGATCGGTGTCGCCTCGGCGATGGGCGCTGCGGCCATCGCGCAGGCACATGACGCTTCGCCGGCCATTGCTGCCAATGGCGCTGGAGCGGCGCTCGAGCACCACCTTGGAATGACCTGCGATCCGGTGGCCGGTTTCGTCCAGGTCCCCTGCATTGAACGCTGCGCATTCGGCGCGGTGAAAGCATGGACGGGCTACCTCATTGCCAGCAACGAGATCGTCGACAACCGGCGGGTTGATCTCGACACGGTCATTACCGCGCTTGCGATGACCGCCAAGGACATGAACCCGAAATACAAGGAAACGTCCGAGGCGGGCCTTGCCCAGGCCCTGGTGCTTTGCTGACGGTTTGTTGCCGTGACGGGGACAGCACAGCAGTCTGACAAGGCTGCATCGGCTCGGATTGCCGTCGCGGCCTGGCTGCTGACCGCCGTCTTCTATTTCTACCAGTATTCGATGCGCTCGGCGCCGGCAGTCATGGTGCCGGAACTTTCCGGGGCATTCGGCCTCACAGCCGTAGGCGTCGCCTCGCTCGTCGGCCTGTTCTACTGGGGCTACGCACCGTTCAGCCTCGTCGCGGGCGTCTGCATGGACCAGCTCGGTCCGCGCAAGGTCGTGCCACTGGGGGCGGCGACAGTAGCCATCGGCTCGATCCTGTTCTCGACCGCCGACCCGACGCTTGGCAGCATCGGCCGGTTCATGCAGGGCGCAGGGGGCGTCTTTGCGCTGATCGGCGCGGTCTATCTCGTCAGCGCCTACATGCCGGCGTCACGAGCGGCGACGCTGATCGGCGCAACGCAGATGTTCGGCATGGCCGGCGGGTCCGCTGGCCAGTTCGTGGTCGGGCCGATGATCGCCGCCGGCGTGAACTGGTCCAGCTTCTGGCTCGCGATGGGCTTCATCGGGCTGCCGATCGCGTTCCTCTTGTTCCTGTTGATCCCGCGCTCGCGGCCATCGTCCGGCAGTCCGGCTGCGGGGCTTGGCCCAGCAATGCGCGCGATGGGCGCGGTGTTCATGAACCCGCAGTCGATCCTGTGCGGCCTCATCGCGGGCCTGTTTTTCGTCCCGACCACGATCTTCGACATGGTCTGGGGCGTGCGCTACCTCCAGGAAGCGCACGATCTCCCCTACTCTGTCGCGGTGTTGCGGTCGGCGTCCGTTCCGTTCGGATGGATCATCGGCTGCCCGCTACTTGGCTGGCTCACCGACCGGATCGGCCGTCGCAAACCGGTGATCGTCGGCGCGGGGATCGTTCTTGTGGGCTGCCTCGCCTTGATCCTGTTCCTGCCGGGCGGCACGGTCCCGCCCTATACGCTGGGGCTGCTCACCGGAATCGCATCGGGCGCGGCGATGATCCCCTATACGGTCATCAAGGAGGCGAACCGGCCGGAACATGCCGGCACCGCCACCGGCGTCATCAACTTCCTCAACTTCGCGATGACCGCGATCCTTGGGCCAATCTTCGCAAGCCGGCTGATCGCGGCGAGCGCGGGCGGCGAGCGCGACCTTGGCCATTATCAGGCGACCTTCGCGCCTCTGCTCTTGGGCGTGGTCCTCGCCGTCCTCCTGGCGCTGGTCCTTCGTGAGACAGGACCGAGGGCAGCCGCCCGATCCACGCCTCGTTCGCCCAAGCTTGCGACCCACTAAAGTTCCAAATGGAGAACCCGCATGTCAACGACCGTCCTTGAGCCTGAAACCAAGACGACAAGCCGGTCGCGCCCGGATTTTGAGACTGGCCTGTGGACGAAAGAGATCAACGTCCGCGATTTCATCCAGGAGAATTACTCGCCTTATTATGGCGATGAATCCTTCCTCTCGGGCCCGACGAAGCGGACGACCGGCGTCTGGAAGAAGCTGACGGACCTGTTCGTCGAGGAGCGCAAGAAGGGCGTGCTCGACGTGTCGCAAATCCCAAGCTCGATCACCGCGCACGAGCCTGGCTATATCGACAAGGACAACGAGCTGATCGTCGGGCTCCAGACCGACGCGCCTCTGAAACGCGCGATCATGCCCAACGGCGGCTTGAGGATGGTGACAAACTCCCTCGAGGCCTTTGGATACAAGCCCGATCCAATCGTCGTCGAGACTTTCAGCAAGTATCGCAAGACGCACAACGAGGGCGTCTTCGACGCCTATACCTCGGATGTCAGGAAGTGCCGCAGCTCGCACGTCCTGACGGGTCTGCCCGATGCCTACGGGCGCGGCCGGATCATCGGCGATTATCGCCGCGTCGCGCTCTATGGCGTCGATCGCCTCGTCTCGCGAAAGAAGGAAGAAAGGGCGGCACTCGACCAGCAATGGTCGACCGACGAGATCCTCCGCGACCGGGAGGAGCTATCCGAGCAAATCCGGGCGCTTGGTGAGCTCAAGTCGATGGCCGCCAAATATGGCTTCGACATTTCCGGCCCGGCCAAGAGCGCGAAGGAAGCCGTCCAGTGGCTCTACTTCGCCTATCTCGCCAGCGTGAAGGAACAGAATGGCGCGGCCATGTCGCTCGGCCGCGTGTCGACCTTCCTCGACATCTATTTCGAACGCGACCTGGCGCTGGGCTTCATTACCGAGAGCCAGGCGCAGGAGATCGTCGATGATTTCGTGATCAAGCTGCGGATCGTCCGCTTCCTCAGGACGCCCGAATATGACGAGCTTTTCGCAGGGGACCCGACATGGGTCACTGAATCCATCGCCGGCATGGGCGACGACGGGCGTCCGCTGGTCACCAAGACCAGCTTTCGCTTCTTGCAAACCCTCTACACCTTAGGCCCGGCGCCCGAGCCCAACCTCACCATCTGGTATTCGCCGCAGCTGCCCGAGCCGTTCCGTCGCTTCTCGGCAAAGGTCGCGATCGACACGAGCTCGATCCAGTTCGAAAGCGACGAGATCATGCGCATGGCATGGGGCGACGACGGCGCGATTGCCTGCTGCGTCTCACCAATGGCCATTGGAAAGCAGATGCAGTTCTTCGGCGCCCGGGCCAACCTTGCCAAGCTGCTCCTCTATTCGATCAACGGCGGCCGCGACGAGGTCAGTGGCGCCCAGGTCGCGCCGCGCACGGATCCCGTGCAGGGCGAGTATCTCGAATTCGACGACGTGCTCGAACGGTTCGAGACGACGATGGACTGGCTCGCCGGCGTCTATGTGAGCGCCATGAATGCCATCCACTACATGCACGACAAATATGCCTACGAGCGGATCGAAATGGCGCTTCACGATTATGCGCCGATCCGGACCATGGCTTTCGGCATCGCCGGAATGTCGGTTGTCGCCGACAGCCTCTCTGCGATGAAATTCGCGAAGGTGAAGGTGATCCGCGACGATACCGGCCTCATCGTCGACTATGAAACGGACGGCGATTTCCCGAAGTTCGGCAACAACGACAATCGTGTAGACCATCTCGCCGCCTGGCTCGTCACCACCTTCATGCACAAGCTGCGCAAGTATCCGACCTACAGGAATGCGCTGCACACGCAGTCGGTGCTGACCATCACCTCCAACGTCGTCTACGGAAAGGCCACCGGCAACACGCCCGACGGACGCCGCAAGGGCGAGCCGTTCGCACCGGGCGCCAACCCGATGCACGGTCGCGACAGTCACGGCATCCAGGCATCCGCGGCATCGGTCGCGAAGATCCCGTATCGCGACGCTGCCGACGGCATATCGCTGACGACCACGCTGGTGCCGTCTGGCCTCGGCAACCGCGAGGAGGACCGGATCACGAACCTGACCTCGATCCTCGACCGTTTCTTCGGCGTCACCGGCTATCACATGAACATTAACGTGCTGAACCGCGAGACGCTGCTCGATGCCGTGGATCACCCGGAGAAATATCCGAGCCTCACCATCCGCGTCTCGGGCTACGCCGTGAACTTCGTGCGGCTGACCCGCGAGCAGCAGATGGACGTCATCAACCGCACGTTCCACGGAGAATGACGATGGAAATCGTGTCGGCGCCGGCACCGGCGCCTGAGACCGTCTCCCTCGAGGCGAAATCCCCGTTCGAAATGCGCGTGCATCTCGGCGACGGCGTAGCCGACACGGACGTCAGAAGTGCCCTCAAGACAGGCGACCTCGGCTTCCTTCACTCCTTCACGACGGGATCGGCCGTCGACGGGCCAGGGCTTCGCCTCGTTGCATGGACGACATCGTGCATGTTCCGCTGCCAGTACTGCCATAATCCCGACACCTGGACGCTGAAGAACGGCATCCCCGTCCCGCTCAACCGCGCGATCGATGAGGTCCAGAAGTACGCAAACGGGCTGATCGCAATGAAGGGGGGCTTCACGCTTTCCGGCGGCGAGCCGCTGATGCAGGACCGCTTCGCGGCGCGGCTGTTTGCGGCGGTCAAGAAGATGGGCGTCCACACCGCGATCGAGACCAACGGCTATTATGGTGAGCATCTCAGCGATGACGAGATCCGCAATATCGATCTCGTCATCCTCGACATGAAGGCTTTCACTCGCGGCCAGCACGAGCTTGTCACCGGCGGCATGCACAACGAGGACGTCCTCGAGTTCGCCAACCGGCTGGCTACGCTGAAACGCCCGATGTGGCTGCGCTATGTCCTCGTCCCCGGCCTCACGGACATTCCTGAAGAGATGGAGGCCGTCGCCGATTTCGGCGCATCGCTCGGCGTGGTTGAACGGGTCGAAATCCTTCCGTTCCACCAGATGGGCCAGTACAAGTGGGAGCGGCTGGGCCTCAACTACAAGCTTGGCGGCACGCAGCCGCCGGCACGCGACGTGGTCGCGAAAGCCATTTCCATTTTCAGGGAAGCGGGACTCAACGCCGCCTAGGTCGCCGTCCGCGGCGGATTGTTCGCCAACTTCAGCGCCTTGGTGATCGTATCGAGTATCGAGGCCTCGGAACTGTTGATTCCGTCGAACAGGCCGAGCACCCAGGAGATCTTGCTTCCCGAAGCCCTCGCGACCTCGTGACAGGCCTCGACAACGCGCCGGACGCGTTCCTCCTGCTCGTAGTGAGGGAGGACAGCGAGGCCGTACTTGATCACTTCAATCGACGTTTCGAACAGTTCATCGGCGGGACGCTTGTCGAGCCAGGTCACCAGTTGCGACTGCGAGGCCGAGCCGTCGTCGACACCGCGCTCGCGGGCGAGATTGAGAACGGTCTCGCGCTCCTCGCGGCTGACCGAACCGCCTCCCCAGGCGACCTGGACCAGGGGAGCGAGCAGGAACGCCGAGGCGGTGTCCGCGGTGATGCCGAGCGCACGTACCCGCTGCAGGAGGTCGGGATTGTCGACATTCAGCTTGTCGCGCACCGCCTGCGAGACCTCGTCGAGCTTCGCGCCTTCACGAAGCTTTGCAAGAAGCCTTTCATCCTCGTTCCGGAAGTAATTGGCTTCCAACGCTTTTTCGCGGTCGCCAAAGATGCGATCGGGCATTGGTCATCCCCCTCCTGCTGCGGCGTGCTCGCGTGTCGAAGGCTCGAGCTTCTTGATGCCTTCCACGTGCACGAGCTCGGCCTTTACTGCGCTCGAAGCCTCCTTCTTGTCTACCTTGAGCCCGGTCAGCTGCGCCACCATCTGCTGCGCTGCTTCTGCAGCGACGAGCTCCATTTCGGCGCGCGAGGCCGCGACGGCCTCGCGGATCCGCAAGCGCGCCTGCTCGACCTTCGCGTCAATCTCTCGAAGTGCGTCCTTGACGCGTTCTTCAGCTTCACTCGCGCTTGCCTGCTTGGCCTGCTGCGCGATGCGCGAGGCCTCGACCCGGGCATTATCCATCCGTTCGCGCCATTCCGCCTCGGTCCGCTCGGCGGTTTCGCGGGCTGTCCTTGCTCTCTCGAGGTCCTCGGCAACCTGCCGGTCCCGCGCCACGATCGTCGATCGGATCTTCGGCAGCATCCCACGGCCGACCCCGAAGAAGACGAGGCCGAAGACAACAGCCAGCCAGAACAGCTGCGAGGCGAAGACCTGGGCGAGCTGCGTGATCTGGGGCATCAGTGCAGGTTCACTGCATCGCTGAGGTAGAGGGTCGTCAGGAGAGCGAAGACGTAAGCCTGGATGACGCACATCAGCAGCTCGAGCGCGACGACGAATATGACGAATAGGAAACTGAGGATGCCGATGCCCCACCCCATCAGCCCTCCGTTGAGGCCGCTGACGATGAAGCTTCCGAACACTTCCATCAGGATGTGGCCGGCGATCATTGCGACGAAGAGCCTGAGACCAAGGCTGAACGGCCGCACCATGAAGGAGATGAACTCGATCGGCGCGATGAGCGGGATCATCGGCAACGGCGTGCCGTGCGGGACGAAGAGCGAGAAGAAGTGCAGCCCATGCCGCCAGAAGCCGACAATCAGAACGATCGAGAAGCTCAGGACGGCAAGGACGCCGGTGATGCTGAACTGGCTCGTGGTCGTGAACGGATGCCACCCGGGGATGATCGCCAGTGGAAGCAGCCCGGCCAGATTCGACACCAGGATGAAGGTGAAGAGAGCGAAGATGTAGGGCACGAACTTCTGCCCCTCGGGGCCGATGTTCACCTTCACCATGTCGTCGATGAAGTTCGTGAGCCCTTCGACGGCGACCTGCCAGCGGCCTGGAACCAGCTCGCGCTTGAGGCCGAGCGCCATGAACGCGAAGATGAGCGCGAGCGCGAACAGCATCCACGCCGCGCTCGTCGTGAAACTGATGTCGTAGGGGCCGACATGCAGCGGCGCGATGCGCTCAATCGTGAATTGATGCATCGGGTCGATCTTGCCTTCAGCAGCCACGCACCGACATCCTTAGTCCACCCGATTTGCCCTCTTGAGCAAAGCGGCTCGGCGAGTTTTCCCGCCGGACCGCTTTTTGCTCGTCCTCTGAGCGACAAGGAGCGATGATCCTTGCTGTTTTTGCTTATTGGGGCCCTTTAAGAACCAGTATCCGGACTTGTCGGTATATTCGCGACGCGGATCGAGAACAGGAACGCTCGAGCGAGCCGACCGTTGAGATGCACTCAATTGGGGGCTTGACCGGAAAACTTGGCGCTAGGGATGCGAACCCACTTCGACAGCTTCTTCCAGGCGGGATTTGAATGTTCGTCGCATCGTCGGAAGGACGGTGTCCGGCTGGACCTCATCCGCGCGACTGGTCACGACCGCCACGTCCGGGAGGATTATGCCCTCTGCTCAAAGCTCGGCTTCCGGACCCTGAGGGACGGCTTGCGCTGGCACCTGATCGAGAAGGTACCGGGCAAATATGACTGGTCGAGCTGGCTGCCCGCGCTCGAGGCTGCCGAACAGGCAGGCATGCAGGTCATCTGGGACCTCTTCCATTACGGGTCGCCCGATCACGTCGACCAGGCCTCGCTGGACTTCGCCGACCGCTTCACCGAGTTCGCCCTCGCCGCGATCGAAGTCCAGCAGTCGGTCAGCAATCGCCCGCCGCTGGTGTGCCCGCTCAACGAGATCAACTTCATGTCGTGGGCAGTCGAGGTCGAATATTTCCCGCGGGTTGGCCCCAAGGAGGTCGGATGGTTCAAGCGGCAGCTCGTGAGGACCGGCATCGCTGCAGCAAAGGCGATCCGCGAGCGGTGGCCCGATGCCTTCATCTCCTGGGCTGAGCCGCTGGTCCACGTTGCACCGCACAGCCATCGCCGGCCCGAAGTCCGCGCCGCCGAGCAGTATCGCCAGGGACAGTTCGAGGCCTATGACTGGATCACCGGCCGCGCCGAGCCCGAGCTTGGAGGGGATCCGTCGCTTGCCGACGTGATCGGCCTCAACTTCTACCCGCACAATCAATGGTATCTGAACGGTCCGACGATCCCGATGGGCCACCACGAATATCGCGCGCTCGCCGACATGCTGCTCGAGGTTTCCGAACGGTACGGGAAACCGCTGTTCATTTCGGAAACGGGCGCCGAGGGCTCGGGCCGCCCGGCCTGGCTACACTATGTCTGCGACGAGGTTAGAGCTGCGCAAAGCCGGGGCGCGCGGGTCGACGGCATCTGCCTCTATCCGATCACCGCCTATCCTGGATGGGACAATTCGCGGCATTGCCAGGTCGGTCTTTTGTCCACGATCGGTTCGGAGGGCACGAGGCATGTCTACGAGCCACTGCTCGAGGAAGTGCAGCGGCAGAGAGCTCGCTTCGGCCTCGGGGAATTGAAAGAGCCAAGAGCCAGTCGACCGCGTCTCGCCGGGGGCGGCCGCCGCTGATCCCGAGATAAGGTCAGGCATCCATCTCGTGGCGGGCACCTGACGTCTCCGCCCATCTGCCTGCATATCTGCGCACCTCGGCAAGCTGCACCCTGCCCCAGCGGCTGCCGTAGCCGTCCGGCTCGACGTTCTCGGGCTGGTCCAGCAGCTTTTGCCAGCGTCGCAGCTCCTCGACGTAGGGATCGCAGGGCACCCGCTCGAACGTGTCCTTGTCGGCGACATCGTAGATTCCGATCTTTGCCCATTTCTGCGTCCACCAGTCGGGCACGTCGACGAACGGGTAGAGACAGACCCCGTGGAGATCGACGCCTGCGTTGATCGCTTTCAGCGACTCTTCCATGGTCATTCGCAGCCACTCGGCGCGGTTTTCCTGGAAGCCGCTGGTTTCGCCGATGATGATCGGGCGGTTGTACCGCTCCCACGCGAACTTCAACAGGTCGCTTAAGGGTCTGCGGCGCGGATCGCGCGGTCCGAGGATCTCCCTTTTCCTGTCGGCGTCGAGCTGAACCTGGCTGTAGTGATAGACATTGACGCCGACGATATCGAGGATCTCCGGCGACCCGCCGAGCTCCGGCGCGACGCGGCCGGCGAGCATGTCCCAGGCTTCGACGGCTTCGCGGTGCTCCTCGTCAAGGGCTTCGTCGGCAAGATCCGGACGACCAGGCGGCGGCACCGCGTGGACGATCGGGTCGACGTGCACCATCCGCGCACTGCCTTCGACCTCGCGTATCGCCTTCGCGCCTTCGATCGCCATGTGGGCGAGCGCGCGCTTGAGCTCCTTCTCCCGGCCCTTGGCGAACGGATACATCCAGCCGAGGTCGCTTGCCGCTGCCGAGAAGAAGGTGATCTCGTTGATCGGGGTGAAGAAATAGGGCGGGTCGGCGGTGCTCGTGACGAACTCGGCCGCCGCCCGGCAATAGCGCGCGAACCGCTCGCGGCACTCGGCCGAGAAGGGATCGCAGCCATCGGGCAAGCCGTAATGGCAAAGGTCCCAGATCGGCGTGATCTTGCAGTCGGTCGCGGCGTCCTGGACGGCGCTTACGCTCGACCAGTCGTAACGACCGTCGCCAAGATCGACCTGCGGCCACCGGATTGCCTCGCGGACCGCGCCAATGCCGAGATCCATCGCCGCCGCGAGATCAGCCTTCAGATGGCGGTCGTGCCCGGTCGCCGACACGTAGTCCTTGCGCTCATTGTCCTTCCACACGAAGGTCGAGCATTCGAAGCCCGCCATGAAGAAGGTCGGGAAGATCGCGTCGCCTGACGCGGGCACGTTTCCAAGCATCGCCTGCCCTTTTCGCTGCAGCGGCAGATCAGCCGTAGGCTGACAACCCCCAGGGGAGGCCATGGTTCAGACGAGCCCTCCCTTCCTCCTCAGGTGACAGGAGCAGACTGTGGCGTTTCCGAGGGCGTGCCGACGTGAGGCCAGCCGTCCTTCCACTCGATGCGGTCGATCATGAGGATCCGCCGGCTGTTGATCTCGTCCTCCTGCCGTTGCCGCGGCCGGTTCACGTCGATTGCGTGATAGATGATCCAGGTCTCGCCGGCCTTGTCCTCGATAATGCAATTATGACCTGGAGCGAGCCAGCGCTCGCTCTTGAACAGCATCAGGCTGTGCGGAACGCCGCGCGCGTCCTCGAGCGTCTCGAAGGGCCCCGTCGCGCTGTTCGAGCGGGCGACCATCACGCCATATTCGGCATGAGGGCCGCAGCAATTGTCGCCCGAGTAGAAGAGGTAATAGAAATCGTCGTGGCGGATCACCCAGGCTGCCTCGACCAGCCGGGGGAAAGCGCCGTCGGCGTTCGGCCACACAAGATTGACCGGCTCGCTGCCAGGAGCGAACGACATGCGGTCGCCAGCCAGCTCCTGGACCTTGATCGGCTGGAACCCGGATCCCCAGTAAAGGTAGTGCTTGCCGGTGACGGGATCGTCATAGGCCATCGGGTCGATATATTCGAAGCCTACGCCCAGCAGCAGAGGCACGCCCATGTCGATGAACGGCCCTTCGGGCGAGCTCGCCGTCGCGATTGCGAGGCAGTGGCCGCGGGTAGGATCGCTGCATGCGTCGTGGGTCGCCGAATAATACATGAAGTAGGTCGAGCCATCGAAGATGACGCTCGGCGCCCAGAAGTCCTGCGTTGTCTCAGCCCATGCGGGCTTTTGTGGGAGAGCATCGCCGATCTCTTCCCAATGAATGAGGTCCGCCGACCGCGCGACCTGGATGTTGTTCCAGTGGCCGTCGCGCAAGGTCTGCGTGCCGTACGCGTAATAATAGCCGTCATTCGCGAGTATGACGGCCGGATCGGGAAAATCATGATCGAGAATGGGGTTGAGGTAGGTTCTCAAGGCGAGCGTTGTCGCCGCGGGCGCCGCCCCGTCCATCGGCAAGTCGTCAGAATCGAATGTTGCTGGCATGGGAGCGCCATATGGGCGGCGCGGCTGATGTGAAAGCGGCATTGCTCGTCCGTGCTGTGAGCTCGGGCGTGGGTTCATTTCGCGATTCACGGGACGAAGAGCTAGGCTGTTCCTTCAGCCGCGGCGCCAATCAGCATCCGGGCTCCATCACAGTCGAAATTCCGCCCGGCACCGACAAGAAGGCAGTCGCCGGGTCGTGCGATCTCGCCATCCAAGCCGACACTTCCGTCAAGCGGCATGACCCAGCGCTGGCGATCAGCCAGTGCATCGCTGCGTGTGTGAACCAGCGTGAAATGGGGACCATCGACCAGGGTCTGCTCCTCGTCGCCTTCAAGGTGGAACGCGAGATCACCGGGGTAGGGAGCCGCCCGGGCGACCGCGATGCCGTCGTCGAGATGAAGCTCACGAGGGCGCCCGTAATCATAGAGCCGGTAGGTGACGTCGGAATTCTGCTGGAACTCAAGCAGGGAGATCCCCGCGCCGATCGCGTGGACCGTGCCCGCCTGCACGAAAAAGAAATCCCCGGCACTGACGGGACGCCAATCGATCAGCGTCTCGATCGAGCCGTCGAGCGCCGCACGGCGCAGCTCGTCGGCCGAGAGCTCCTGCCTGAAGCCCAGTCCCAGCGTTGAATCCGGCTCGGCGTCGAGGATGTACCAGCACTCGCTCTTGCCCTGGCCAAGGCCGCGCTCCCTCGCCTGCTGGTCGTTGGGATGCACCTGGATCGAAAGCCGCTCGCTCGTGAAGATATATTTGGCGAGCAGCGGAAGTTCAGTGCCGTTGGTGAACCACACCTCCCCAATGCGGCCCTCGTGCGGGTCATCGAAGATTGGCGGAAGAACGAAGCGGCCCCAGGGTTTCTCGACATATTTGCGATGCAGTTTCACGGGGGTGTTTCTAGCGGCGCGGCAATGGTTGGAACATAGCTGATGGGCCATTCCCCGCTCGTGGTTCGAAAAACGACGTGCTTTTCACACTTCAGGCGCGTGTCGATTGTCGATGCTCGATGTTCGTTCGTCGAACGCGAGACAGCATTTCACCGGAAGGACAGCGGATATTGTAGGACAATACTTGACAGTGATCGTCCTTTTGCGACATTTTCGCCGCTATGGGCCGGCCCTCCATGTCATCGGGCGTTACGCTGATGTTCATCTTGCCGGCCCCACCGCCGGCAGGCCTTGCAATCCTGTCCAACAATCGAAATTGCGCCCGTCCGTGATTCCATACCCTTCGTTTACCCGCCGGGCTGGAGCCCTGATCGCGTCCGTGCTGCTGCTCGCGGGCTGTGGGAACGCGGCCAGCGATCCTGAGGATGGACCTGGCGGACGCGGCGGCCAGCGCGGGCCGACAAACGTCGGCTTCGTCGTCGTGCAGCAGGCCAGCGCTCCGCTCCAGCAGGAGCTTCCCGGTCGTGTCGCCGCCTTCCAGGTCTCGGAGGTGCGGCCGCAGGTTTCCGGCGTCGTGCTGCGCCGGCTGTTCCGTGAGGGGTCGATCGTCAGGCAGGGCCAGACGCTCTACCAGATCGATCCGAGCATGTACGCCGCCCAGCAGGCTCAGGCCGCCGCCAACTTGCAGAGCGCCCGGGCAAGTGCGGTCGCCGCGCGGACCAGGGCATCGCGCTACGCCCCGCTGGCGAAGATGGAAGCCATTTCCAAGCAGGACTACACCGATGCCGTTGCCCAGGCCCGGCAGGCGGACGCCGCCGTAGCGCAAAACAGCGCCGCGCTGAGGGCTGCCCAGGTGAACATGCGCTTCACTCGAGTGCCGGCCCCGATCACGGGACGGATCGGGCTTTCCAGCGTGACCGAGGGCGCGCTGGTGACGGCGAACCAGGCGGACGCGCTTGCGACCATCACGCGCCTCGACCCCGTCTATGTCGACATCCAGGAATCCGCGGCCGATCTCCTGAGGTTGCGGCAGGCCCTGTTGCAGGCCGGCTCGGTTCCAAGCTCGGCCCAAGTCCGGCTGAAGCTGCCGGATGGATCCGTTTACGGCTACACGGGCACCGTCGAGTTCAGCGAGGTGATCGTCGATCAGAGCACCGGCTCGGTGACGATCCGGGCGCGCTTTCCCAATCCGCAGTCGGTCCTGCTCCCGGGCATGTTCGTGACCGCGCAGTTCGCGCAGGCCGTCCAGACATCGGCGATCCTCGTGCCGCAGGCCGCGATCACTCGCGACCCCCAGGGCAACGCCACCTTGTTCGTGGTCGGGCCGGGCAATCGCGCGGTTCAAAGGACTGTCCAGGCCGACCGTACGATCGGCACCAACTGGGTCGTGACCGGAGGGCTGGCGCCCGGCGAGAAGGTGATCACGCAGGGCACGAACAGCCTCAAGGATGGCGCGCCGATCAAGCCGGTTCCGGCAAGCGCGCCGCAGCGGATCGGCGCCCGCCCGGGTGGGGCGAACAAGAGCGCGGGCCAGAGCCGCTAGTCGATGTCGAAGATCTTCATCGATCGCCCGATCTTCGCCTGGGTGATCGCGATCATCATCATGCTGATGGGCATCGGCGCAATTCTGCAGCTGCCGGTTGCGCAATATCCGGACGTCGCGCCCACCCAGATCAACGTCCGCGCAAGCTATCCCGGGGCGTCGGCGGCGACGCTCGAGAGCAGCGTCACCCAGGTGCTCGAGCGCCAGCTGACCGGGATCGACGGGCTGCTTTATTTCTCGTCGTCGTCGACGGCGCGCGGGCAGGTCAACATCAGCTCGGTGTTCGAGAAGGGCGTCGATCCGGACATTGCGCAGGTCCAGGTCCAGAACAAGGTGCAGCAGGCGATCTCCCGCCTTCCAGCCCAGGTCCAGCAGCAGGGTGTGACGGTCACCAAGGGCGCGCCGGACCTGCTGATGATCGTCGCGATCAGCGACACGACGGACAAGAGCACGAACTTCGACGTCTCCGATTGGCTGACCACGAACATCCAGGACGAGCTTTCGCGCGTGCCGGGCGTCGGGGACGTCAACGTGTTCGGCTCGTCATACGCGATGCGGATCTGGCTCGATCCGCACAAGCTTTCGAGCTTCGGCCTGATGCCGAACGACGTCGTCACGGCAATCCAGAACCAGAATACGGAAGTCGCCGCGGGCGAGATCGGAGGCCTGCCGCAGCCCCAGGGCCAGATGCTGAACGCGACGGTGACCGCCCAGTCGCGACTGCAGACGCCCGAGCAGTTCCGCAACATCGTCGTCAAGTCGGACCCGACCGGCGCCCGCGTGCTGTTGGGCGACGTCGCACGTGTCGAGCTCGGCGCGGAAAACTATTCGGCGAGGATCCGCGCGAACGGCCATCCAGGAGCGGGCATCGGCATTTCGCTCGAGCCCGGCGCCAACGCGCTTCGGACTGCGACCCTCGTCAAGGACAAGGTCGAGCAACTCGCCCCGCGCATGCCGCAAGGCTATTCCTATGCGTTCGCGAACGACTCCACCAACTTCATCAAGCTGTCCGTTCACGAGGTCGTGAAGACGCTCCTCGAAGCGATCCTCCTCGTCGTCCTCGTGATGTTCGTGTTCCTGCAAAGCTGGCGAGCGACCCTCATCCCCTTCATCGCCGTGCCGGTCGTGCTCCTGGGGACGTTCGCGATCCTCTACGTGCTTGGATTTTCCATCAACACCATGACCCTGTTCGGGCTGGTGCTCGCGACCGGCCTGCTCGTCGACGACGCAATCGTCGTCGTCGAGAACGTCGAGCGCCTGATGCACGAGAACCCGGAAATGACTCCGCGCGACGCGACCGTGGCGTCCATGGAGCAGATCCAGATGGCGCTGGTCGCCATCGCGCTCGTCCTTTCCGCCGTGTTCCTGCCGATGGTCTTCTTCGGTGGATCGACCGGTGTCATCTACCGGCAGTTTTCCGCGACGATCGTGTCGGCCATGGGCTTGTCGGTATTCATCGCGCTGACTTTGAGTCCTGCGATCGCTGCCAACCTCCTGCGCAGAAACCATGCAACGGTCGAGGAAAGCTGGCTCGGGCGGGTTGCGCCTCCCCTCGCGCATTCGATTGAGCTTGGACGCGTGAAGTTCAACGACGGCTTCGACCGTTTCCGGGACTGGTTCGTCCGCAGCGTCAG
This sequence comes from Sphingomicrobium sp., assembly GCA_045811185.1. Taxonomy (GTDB): domain Bacteria; phylum Pseudomonadota; class Alphaproteobacteria; order Sphingomonadales; family Sphingomonadaceae; genus Sphingomicrobium. Next base: position 13,542 of record JBJMUN010000045.1, on the reverse strand, counting down.
CCTCGTGGTCGCGCGCAAGTGGGTGTTCCTTGGCATCTACGCCGGCGTCTTCGCGATCCTCATCCTGCTCTTCTACCGGCTTCCGACCGGCTTCCTGCCGACCGAGGACCAGGGCTTTGCGTCGGTACAGTTCCGCCTGCCTGCCGGCGCGACGATGGAACGGACCCGCCAGGTTCAGCTCCAGGTCGAGAATTACTTCCTGAACGGCACCGAAAAGAAGAACGTCAAAACCTATTTCACCGTCGCAGGCGGCGGCCAGGGATCCGCCGGCCAGAATACAGGCCAGGCGTTCCTCAACCTCGCCGACTATGACAAGCGCGAAGGCTCCGAGAACAGCGCGGACGCGATCGTGCAGCGTGCATCCCGCGCCTTTCGCGGATTGCGCGACGCCCAGGTGTTCGCGCTGGTCCCCGGGGCGATCCGCGGCCTTGGACAGTCCACCGGCTTCACGATGGAGATCCTCAACACGGGTGGCATGAGCCAGGAGGAGTTCGAAGCTGCCCGCGACCGCCTCCTCGCCGCGGCTTCCGCCGATCCAAAACTGGCATCGGTCCGGCTGAGTGAGCTGCCGGACGTTGCCAGCCTCAAGGTCAACATCGACCAGCAGCGCGTCGCCGCGCTCGGAATCAATGCCGCAGACGTCAACAGCACGATCTCGACGGCCTGGGGCGGCCGCTACGTCAACGACTTCATCGATCGCGGCCGCGTCAAACGTGTCTACGTCCAAGGCGATGCGCCCTTTCGTGCAAAGCCCAATGACATCGACCAGTGGTTCGTGCGCAGCAATCAGGGGCAGATGGTGCCCTTCTCGTCATTCGCCCAGACAAACTGGATGACGACGCCGACGAGCTCGTCGCGTTTCCTTGGCTATCCCTCGTTCGAACTGAATGGCCAGGGCGCACCGGGGGTCAGCTCGGGCGATGCGATGAACATCATGGAAAAACTGGCGGACCAGTTTCCCGGCATCGGCGTCGCCTGGGCAGGCCAGTCGTTCCAGGAGCGCCTCTCCTCGGGTCAGGCGCCGATCCTGTACGGCGTCGCGCTCATCGTCGTTTTCCTCTGCCTCGCCGCGCTTTACGAGAGCTGGTCGATCCCCGTCGCAGTCCTGCTCGTCATCCCGATCGGACTGGTTGGCTCGGTGTTCTTCGTGACTCTCCGCGGTCTGCAGAACGACGTCTATCTTCAGGTCGGGCTCATCACGACCATGGGTCTTTCGGCAAAGAATGCGATCCTCATGGTCGAATTCGCCGAGCGGGCGGAGCGCGAAGGCCAGCGCGTGATCGACGCCGCGATCGAGGCCGCTCGGATCCGCCTGCGGCCGATCCTCATGACGAGCTTCGCCTTCATATTCGGCGTGTTGCCGCTGGCCCTTGCGACCGGCGCCGGTGCCAACAGCCGGATGGCAATCGGCACGGCCGTCATCGGCGGAATGCTGACCGCGACGGCGCTCGCGATTTTCTACATACCGTTCTTCTTCGTGCTGGTGCGCCGGAGCGTCCGCGACGGAATGAAGATGATCCGCGAGCGCCTTCGCCGCACGGAAGCCAGGGCATGAAACGCGCTGCCGCGCTGATGGCGCTCCTCGCCACGTCCTGCACGACGATGGAGCCGACCTATGTACGGCCCGACCCGGCGGTGCCGACGTCGTGGCCGGTCGGCGATCCGTACCTCGCGCAGGCCGAAGTCGGCCTTCCCGTGCTCACCTACGGCCAGGTGTTCCAGGATCCGCGGCTCCAGCGGCTGATCGCCGAGGCGCTGTTCAACAACCGCGACCTCATGGTTGCTGCCTCGAACATCGCCGCGGCGCGCGAGCAATATCATATTCAGCGAGCGCAACAGTTGCCGACACTCAACGCTTCGGGTGGTGTAACGGTGAGCGGCGACCGCGACGACAATGTTGGGGCGAGCTACCGGGCGGGCGTCGGCGTTCCCAATTTCGAAATCGACCTGTTCGGACGCGTCCGCTCGCTCACCCACGTCCAGCTCGAGCGATACCTCGCGACCGAGGCCGGCGCGCGGGCGACGAGGCTGGCGCTCGTTGCGGATGTCGCGAACGCATGGCTGAACCATGCGGCCGATTCGAGCTCCCGGCTCATTTCCGAGCAGACGGTTGCAGCCGCGCAAAAGAGCGTTCAGCTGACACGCCTTCGCCTTGAAGGCGGCGTCGCCCCGCGAACGGACCTTAGGCAAGCCGAGCAGATCCTGTCGCAGGCCCAGGCGGACGTCGCGCGCCAGCGATCGGCAGTTGCGCAGGACATCAACGCACTGCAGCTGCTGGTCGGAGCACCGGTCGATCCGAGGCTTCTTGCAGGCTCGATCGACGAGGCGTTCGGCAAGATGGCGCCGGTGCCGGCGGGCCTCGATTCCTACGTGCTCCTGCGCCGCCCCGACGTGATCCAGGCCGAGTACCAGCTGCGGGCTGCCAACGCGCAGATCGGTGCCGCTCGAGCGGCGCTCTTCCCTCGCATTACCCTGACCGGCCTGCTGGGTTTTGCGAGCAATGCCCTTGTGAAGCTGTTCAGCGGCGGCGCATTCGGATGGAGCGCGGGCGCCGACGCGACCTACACGATCTTCGAGGCGGGCGCCGGTCACGCCAACGTCCGCCTCACTGAAGCGCAGCGCAATGCCGCGGTCGCGAGCTACCAGAGCACGGTCCAGACCGCTTTCCGAGAAGTCTCGGACGCGCTTGCCCGCCGCGGCACGATCAACGACGAGATCGGCGCTCGCGAGCGCCAGCAGGCAGCGACGGCCGATACCTTTGTGCTGACCGAAGCGCGCTACCGCGCCGGGATCGACCCCTTTCTCACTGTCCTCGATGCGCAGCGATCCTATTATGTCGCGCAGCAGGCGATGGTGCAGACCAAGCTCGCAGCGGCGCAGAACATCGTTGATCTCTATCGGGCAATCGGCGGCGATGCCGCGCTTCGAGCGACGCCGGTCTGCCAGGCGCTCCCCGGCGACAGCGCTGCAAGCGGGGTGAAGCTCGCGGGCAATTGTTCTCCGAGCTGACCCGACTGCCTTCAGCTTGCCGTGGGCTCGAGTAGCGCAAGGAGCGCGAAGCTCGCGAGCCAGTGCTCGCCCATATAGTCGCCGGACAGGTGCGGCAGCGCCTCCTCGAGATGTTCGTTCGCGGCGTCATGCGCAATGCTGCGCTCCGCTCGCGGGAGGAACGGCGCGATACACCGCCAGCACCAGGCGCGGCTGAGATTGAGGCCGTCGAGGTGCGCGATCTTGCCGTCGCTTCGATCGCTGACGCTTGCCGGCGCAAATAAGGTCGCGGGCTCACGACTGGCGACGTGCGGCAGAAATTGTGCGAACCAGCTTTCGAATAGGGACGGATGCGTCCGGGCCATGCACAGCGCCTCGGTCAGCGCCGAGGACAAGAACTCGTCACCGCCTGGCTCCCATGCCTGACATCCTCGGTCAGCTCCAAACCAGTGCAGTGCACGCCCTCGAATCTGGTCGGCAAGACCAGGGTCGAACGCGTCCGCCCATTCCAGCGAGAGGATGAGAGCGAAGCTGGTGTTGAAGTGGGTCCCGACGCGGATCGGATAGGTCATGACCTCGAGGTAGCTGCCGAGGCGCCTGGCAAAGGCTTCGGCGAGCGGCTGAAGCTCAACCGCCCAGGTGCGCTGGTGCCGCGTAGCCTCGAGGTGCAGAGACAAAAGCCAGGCCCACCCGTACGGACGCTCGAAGCCACGGCTCGACGGGCGATCGAGATAGGCGAGTTCGACGCCGAGCTTCTCGGCAGTGAAGCTCGCGTCGGCCAGCTCGACGATGTCGCGCGCCTCCGCGATCTGCGGAAACAGGCGGAGCACGGTGAGCAGGGTCCACCAGCCATGCACGCAGCTGTGCCAGTCGAAGCTCCCGAAGAACACGGGGTGCAGGACGCGCGGCGGCAGCGCGTCGGCATCGCTCTCGAGAACATGGTCGAGCTTGTGAGGATATTCCTTCGTCACATGGCTAAGCGCGATGCGCGCCATGTGTGAAGCAAGGCCGGCGTCGAGGCGTGTCACAGTCTGAAACCCGCTATGTAGAGGATGGCGATGTTCGCCGCGAGCATCGCGAGCGCGGTCGGCACCTGCGCCCGGATCACGGCATATTGGTCCTTCAATTCCAGGAGCGCGGAAGGAACGATGTTGAAGTTGGCGGCCATGGGCGTCATCAGCGTGCCGCAGAAGCCCGAAAGCATACCGACGGCGCCGATCACGGCGGGATTTCCTCCATCGGCATGGATGAGGATCGGGATTCCGATCGCCGCGATCATGACTGGGAATGCCGCGAAGGCGTTGCCCATGATCATCGTGAAGATGACCATGCCGAAGGCGTAAAGAAGCACGGCCAGGAAGACGCTGCCGTGCGGGATGATCGCGGCGGCGAGCGCGCCGATCGTCGTTCCCACTCCGGCAGCTGCAAAGACCGCGCCGAGCGCTGCGAGCATCTGGGGCAGCACTGCGGCCCAGCCGATCGAATCCATCAGGCGCCTTCCCTCTTCGAGCGGCGCGGTGAGCGGAGGACGAAGCCACAGGTAGCAGGTGACCATGGCGAGGATTACGCCCAGGCCCAAAAGCACCAGGGTCACGGCCTTGGGGTCGATGATGCCCATTCCCTTTAGCGGCGTGTAGTTGAACAAGAGCGTGCCGACGAAGGCCGTGAACGGAATGACGAGCGCGGGGACGAACAGCTTGTTGCCGTAGCGCTGCGAGAAGCCCTCGCGCTCTTCCGCGCTCGTCGTTTCCCTCGATCCACGGCCGAGAAGGTGCGCACCGGCAATCGCGACCAGCGCGAGCACCAGAATTCCATTGCCGATGTCGCCAAGCAAGTCGCCGAACCAGAAGCTCGTGGCGAGCAGCCCCCAGAAGCCGGCATTGCCCCAGCGCTTCGGATTGGTCCCATCACGCGCGCTCCCGATCGCGAAGCTCGCGAACACGGCGCCGGCGAGGACGTAGAGCCAGTGGAGATTGATCACTTCCGCCGCCCCAGCCTGAGATCGAGCAGCAGCAGCCGAGCGCCATGGATGATGAACGCGCAGATCGCGGTCGGGATTGCCCAGACGGAGAGCTGGAAGGGCGTCAGCTGTATCCCAAAGCCCGCCATCGATCCCTGGATCAGCAGGATGGAGGCGATCGCGAGGAAGATGTCCTCGCCGAAGAAGAGCCCAACGTTGTCGGTCGCCGCGGCCATCGCCTTCACGCGTTCGGCCGTTTCCTCGTCGATCGCCCCATGTTGTTTCTCGGCAGCGGCGATCGCCATCGGCGCGACCAGCGGCCGGACGGTCTGCGCGTGGCCGGCAACCGAGGTCAGGCCGAGCGCCGAGAGGACCTGCCGAAAAGCGAGATAGACGATCAGCAGCCGTCCCGTAGTCGCGCCCCTGATCCCGGCGATGAGGGCCCGCGCGCGTTGCTGCAATCCGTAGCGTTCGAGCAAGCCGATGACGGGGAGGATGATGTAGATGATCGTGACATAGCGGTTCTCGTTGAAGCCATGGCCGAGCGTCGCGAGCACCTTCAGGAACGGCATATGGCCAAGAAGGCCCGTTGCGATCGCAGCGATGGCGACTACCAGCAACGGGTTGAAGCGGAGCGCGAAGCCGACAACGACGAGGGCAATGCCGAGCAGCGGCCAATAATCGATCACTCCCCGCTCCTCCCGTACCCGCCACCCCCGGGGGTCTCGATCACGAACCGGTCACCAGGCTCGACATCGGCATGACCGGTTGCGCTCAGCACCTCGATGCGGCCGTCGCGGCGCTCAACCCAGTTTCGGCCAGCCTTTGCATTCCCGCCGCCCGCTATTCCGCTCGGCGGAACTCGGCGACGGTTGGCGAGGATGTTCGCGCGCATCGGCGCGAGAAAGGTCACCGCGCGCTCAACTCCATCGCCGCCGCGATGCAATCCCGCGCCGCCCGAGCCGCGCCGGATCGCGAACTTGTCGAGCCTCACCGGCAGCCGCGTCTCGAGGATTTCGGGGTCGGTCAGGCGGCTGTTCGTCATGTGCGTTTGAACGGCATCGGTGCCGTCATGGTCCGGCCCGGCGCCGGAGCCGCCGGCGATGGTTTCGTAATATTGGTAGCGCTCGTTGCCGAAGGTGAAGTTGTTCATCGTGCCCTGGCTGGGCGCGAGCCGTCCGGTGGCGGCAAACAGCGCATCCGTCACGACCTGGCTGGTCTCGACATTGCCGGCCACGACGGCCGCCGGATAAGTGGGGTTGAGCATCGAGCCTTCGGGAACGATGAGATCGATCGGGCGAAGGCAACCGTCGTTCATCGGGATTGCATCGTCGATCAGCGTCCGCACGACATAGAGGGAAGCGGCACGCACGATCGAATAGGGCGCGTTGAAATTGTCCGGCAGCTGGTCGCTGGTGCCCGTGAAATCGAACGTGGCGGTCCGCGCCGGCTTGTTGACCCTGATCGCGACGCGCACGCGCGCCCCATTGTCCATCTCGTAATCGAAGCGGCCGTCATCGAGACGGTCGAGCAGTCGCCGCACCGACTCCTCCGCGTTCGCGAGAACGTGACGCATGTATGCCGAGACGACATGCGCTCCATAGTCTCGCGCAGTCGAGGTCAGCGCTTCTGCGCCGCGGGTGCAGGCGGCAAGCTGCGCTTTCAGATCCGAAACGTTGCGATCGAGGCTGCGCGCGGGCCATTCGCCCGACGCGAGCAACTCGCGGATTTCGGCCTCGCGCAGATGGCCCTCGGAAACGAGAAGGAAGTTGTCGATGAGGACACCTTCCTCGCTGATGCTGCGACTGTCGGGAGGCATCGAGCCCGGCGCGATCCCGCCAATGTCGGCATGGTGTCCGCGCGCTGCCACGAAGGCCGATGGTTCCGCCTCGTCGCCGTAGAAGACGGGAACGATCACCGTGATGTCCGGAAGATGCGTGCCGCCGCGGTATGGATCGTTCAGCACGTAGGCGTCGCCGCGCCTGACGCCGCGACCGTCCTGCGCCTTCCCCCGCGTGTCGATGATCGTGCGGATGCTCTCGCCCATGGAGCCGAGGTGGACCGGAATATGGGGCGCATTGGCGATCAGCGCGCCTTGCGCATCGAAGATGGCGCACGAGAAATCGAGGCGCTCCTTGATGTTCACGCTGGTTGCAGTCGACTGGAGTGCGACGCCCATTTCCTCGGCTATCGCCATGAACAGGTTGTTGAAGATCTCGAGCCGAACCGGATCGACGTCCGTTCCGATCGCCTTCTCCCGGTCGAGCGGAACGGCACGGGTGAGGATCAATGTCCCGTCGCCTGCACGCTCTGCCCGCCAGCCGGGCTCGACGACGATCGTGGAGGTCGGCTCGAAGATGAGTGACGGCCCTTCGTGGACACGTCCGGCATCGCTGAAGTCGGCGTTGAAGTCGGAGAGCTGAGTCGAACGGCCGACCGCCTCGACGACGAGCGCATCGACGATCACTTCCGCGTCATCGTCCCAGTAGCCGAAGCGCTTCCTGTGGAGCGCGGAAAAATCGGCGTGCATGCGCTCGCGCGGACCAACCTTGATCTCGAGCGTCGTATCGCTTCCGGCGGTCCGCAGCCGCGCTCTCCTTGATAGTTCTATCCGCTCGCCGTGCAGCCCCTGCTCGGTCAGTGCCCGACGGGCGTAATGTTCGAGCTCGGCAAGCGCGCCGGAGAAATCTTCCGCGAGCGATTTCAGCCAGCTCCTCTCGCGAATGGCCTTCACGTCGGCGATCCCGATGCCGTAGGCGGAAAGGATGCCGGCTAGCGGGTGGACGAGGATCCTCTCCATCCCGAGCGCATCCGCCACGGCGCACGCATGCTGGCCGCCGGCGCCGCCAAAGCAGGCAAGCGTGTAGCGCGTGACGTCATGACCTCGTGCAATCGACACCTTGCGGATCGCCGCGGCCATGTTGTCGACCGCGATGTCGAGAAAACCGCGGGCGATCTCTTCAGGCGTTTTCGTACCGCCCAGCTGGTCCGCGACCTGCTGCAGACGGGCTGCAGATGCATCGCGATCGAGAGGCTCGTTGCCGCCGGGGCCAAAGACGGTCGGAAACTGCGCAGGATCGATGCGACCGAGGAAGAGATTGCAGTCGGTGACGGTGAGCGGACCGCCGTTGCGGTAGCATGCCGGTCCTGGGTTCGCGCCGGCGCTCTCCGGGCCGACACGGAAGCGCATCCCGTCGAAGCGGCAGATCGAGCCGCCACCGGCGGCAACCGTGTGAATCTGCATCATTGGCGCACGAATTCGAACGCCGGCGACGACGCTTTCGTCGGCGAGCTCGAACTCGCCCGCATAGTGCGACACGTCGGTCGACGTCCCGCCCATGTCGAAGCCAATCAGCCGCTCGTTCCCGTGGCGAGCGCTCGCTGCGACCATGCCGACGACGCCGCCAGCCGGGCCGGAGAGGATCGCGTCCTTGCCGCGAAATGCGCTCGCTTCGGCAAGGCCGCCGTTCGATTGCATGAAGTGTAGATCCGTGCCGCCCGCAAGGCCTGCGGCAACCTTGTCGACGTAGCGCCGCAATACCGGGGAGAGATAGGCGTCGACTATGGTTGTATCGCCTCGGCCGACGAGCTTGATCAGCGGCGCGACCTCGTGGCTGACGGAAACCTGCGAGAAGCCAAGCTCGCGGGCGATCCTCGCAAGGCGGGCTTCATGCTCGGCGTACCGCCAGCCATGCATCAGAACGATTGCCAGCGCCTCGATGCCGCTCTCGCGAACGGATCGAAGCGCTCCGCGAGCCTCGGCTTCGTCGAGCGGCAGCAGCACCTCGCCATCGACGCTGACGCGCTCCGCGATCTCGACTGCCCGCTCGTAGAGCATCGAGGGGAGGACGATGTGCCTCGCGAAAATATCCGGTCTCGCCTGGTAGCCGATCCGCAGCGCATCGCCGAAGCCCCGTGTAATCGCCAGCGCAACCCGGTTGCCCTTCCGTTCGAGCAATGCGTTGGTTGCGACCGTCGTGCCCATGCGCACTTCTGCGACGCCGCCGCCATCCGCGGCCAGAACGCGGCCGATCGCCTCCAGCGCCGCATCCTCATAGTGGCCGGGATTTTCCGAAAGGAGCTTTTGAACCCGGACTGTCCCGTCCGCTGCGCGCGCGACAACGTCGGTGAACGTACCCCCGCGATCGATTGCAAAGGTCCAGCTGCGCTCCATGAACTCTGCTCTAGGGCCTTTCAGGCCATGGAAGCACCCCCTAAGGAGCGGCCATGGCTGTTCTGGTTACAGGTGCTGCAGGATTCATCGGAGCTGCGACGTCGAGCGCGTTGATGGAACGCGGTGACGAGGTCGTCGGGATCGACAATCTGAATGATTATTACGACCCCTCTCTGAAGCATGCTCGCCTCGATGGCCTCCAGCAGCAGTTCGGCGATCGCTTTCGGTTCGAGCGTATCGACTTTGCTGACCCGGCCGCGCTCAAAAGCGTCACCGACCTGGTCGAGATCGACGCGATCGTGCACCTCGGCGCGCAGGCAGGCGTTCGCTACAGCCTCGTCAATCCGCAGGCCTATGTTCACTCGAACCTCGTTGGCCATTGCAACATTCTTGAGCTCGCTCGCGAACGGCGGCCACGGCACATGGTCTATGCCTCCTCGTCGTCGGTCTATGGCGGCAACAGGAGCCTGCCCTTTCGTGTCGAGGACCGCGTCGATCATCCACTGTCGCTCTATGCCGCGACGAAGAAGGCGGACGAGCTGCTGAGTGAAAGCTATGCGAACATCTACCGCCTGCCGCTGACCGGGCTTCGATTTTTCACCGTCTACGGACCTTGGGGCAGGCCGGACATGGCGATGTGGATCTTCCTCAAGGCGCTGTACGAGGGCGAGCCGATCCCGCTGTTCAACGGCGGCGAGATGCGCCGCGACTTCACCTATGTCGACGACATCGTCCGCGGCGTATTGGCCTGCCTCGACTCGCCTCCGCGGGACGACGGGCAGGTGAAGGCCGGCGGAAGCACCACCCCGCACGCGCTCTACAACATCGGCAACAGCCGGAGCGAGGACCTGATGCGCGTGGTCGAACTGCTCGAGCAGGAAACCGGCCGCAAGGCGCTGCTTGATCCAAGGCCAATGCAGGTCGGCGACCTCAAGGAGACATTCGCCGACATCAGCGCGATCGAGCGCGACCACGGTTTCAGGCCGGCGACCAGCATTGAGGAAGGCGTTCCGCGTTTCGTCAGCTGGTTCCGCGGGTATCACGGTCTGTGAGCCTGCCGCCGCTCCTTCACGGGCTGCGCATCCCCGTCGTCGGCGCGCCGATGTTCATCGTGTCGAACCCGAAGCTGGTCATCGCGCAGTGCACGAGCGGCATCGTCGGCAGCTTCCCGTCGTTGAACGCGCGCCCCGGTGAACTGCTCGATGAATGGCTGCACGAGATTACGGAGGCACTCGCCGCCTGGGACCGCGACCATCCGGAACGCCCTTCGGCGCCATACGCGGTCAACCAGATCGTGCACCGGTCGAACGATCGCTTCGAGCATGACTTGGAGGTCTGCGCGAGGTGGAAGGTCCCCATCGTCATCACGTCGCTTGGCGCGCGCGTCGAACTCAATGATGCGGTTCACTCATGGGGCGGGATCACGTTGCACGACGTGATCGACGACCGCTTTGCCCGCAAGGCAGTCGAGAAAGGGGCAGACGGCGTAATCGCGGTGGCGGCGGGCGCCGGCGGCCACGCCGGGCGCTGGTCTCCGTTTGCGCTGCTCCAGGAGATCCGGCAGTGGTTTGACGGGCCGCTGATCCTCTCGGGCGCGATTGCCAACGGCGGCTCGGTGCTCGCGGCAAAGGCTGCTGGAGCGGATCTCGCCTATGTCGGCTCCCCGTTCATCGCGACGGAGGAGGCGAACGCGCCGGCCGAGTACAAGCAGGCCATCGTCGACAGCAGTGCTGCCGACATCATCTACTCCGACCTCTTCACGGGAGTGCACGGCAACTACCTGCGCACCTCGATCGTCAACGCCGGCCTCGACCCCGACAATCTCGCCGCGGGCAACCTCGATTCGATGAAATTCGGCTCGGGCGGGTCGAGCAGGTCGAAAGCCTGGCGCGATATCTGGGGCTCGGGCCAGGGGATCGGCGCGATCGATCGGGTTTGGCCGGCGGCCGACTACGTCGGCTTGCTCGCTTCGCAATATGATGCTGCCAAGGCGCGGGTTTGCGCTAGCTGATCGCGTCGAGCTTCGCTCGCCAATCGGACGGGATCTCGACCGGCCGCCGGCTTTGACGATCCACGACGACATGGACGAATTCCCCGTGCGCCGCTGCATTGTCGCTCTCGCCGAAGATGCCGACCAGGTAGCGAATGCTCGAGCGACCAAGCCTGGATGCCCTGAGGCCAACCTCGACGTCCTGCGGGAACTGGAGCGGCGCGAAGTAGCAGCAGCGTGTCTCCACGACGAGAGCGATCGGATCACCGGCCTCGATGTCGAGCATTCCCTGCTCGACCATCCACGCGTTCACCGCGCTGTCGAACCACTGGTAGAAGACCGCGTTGTTGACGTGGCCGTAGGCGTCATTGTCGGCCCAGCGGGTCGTAAATCGACGCCAGTGCCTGAACTCGGACCGGGACGCCGCCTTTTCCCGGCTCACCAGGCGGCCTCGTAAAGCCGCTGCGCATCACCCTCGCTGATCTCGCAGGGATTGTTCACCAGGAGCCGCGTCTGCTTCATTGCCTCCTTGGCGAGCAGAGGTGCTTCCTCGAACGCGATGCCGTGATCGCGAAGCCGCAATTCAAGGCCGCTCTTCCTGGCGAGCTCGTCAAGTCGCTCGATCAGCAGCGCGGCGCGGGCCTGGCTCCCCTGCCCTGCGCATCGAGGCTCGAGGATCTCGGCGAGCTGCGCATAATGTTCGCGAGCCGCCTCGAGATTGTGGGCAAGGACGTGGCGCAGCATCAGTGCATTGGTGAGGCCGTGCGGCAGGTGATGGAGGCCGCCGAGCGGATATGCGAGCGCGTGGACGCCCGCGACGGGTGCGTTCGAAAAGGCGAGGCCGGCAAGATGCGCGCCGAGCAGCATGGCGGAGCGCGCTTCAAGATCTTGCGGCTGCTCGATCGCGGTGATGAGGTTCGAGCTCAGTAATCTCAACGCTTCGCGCGCGAGCGCGTCCGAGAGCGGGTTCTTGAGCCTCGCCGAAGTATAGGCTTCGACCGCGTGGACGATTGCGTCGATGCCGGTGGCTGCCGTGACATGCCTCGGAAGACCCAGGGTCAGCGTCGCGTCGAGCACGGCGCAATCGGCAATGAGCGGAGCCGAATTGACCGCGAGCTTCACTCCGCCCTCGCACGTAATCACCGAGATGGGCGTCGCTTCCGAGCCCGTCCCCGCCGTCGTCGGCACGAGCGCGAGCGCCAGCCGGTGTCCGCTCGCCACGCCGACGCCCCAGATCTCGTCGAGCTCGTCTCCTGACCCGACAAGGTAAGCGGCGAGCTTGGCAACATCCATCGGGCTTCCGCCGCCAAGGCCGACGACGGATGCGACGTTCGCTAAGCGGCCGGCTTGCGTCGCTGCAAGCAGGGTCTCCTTCGAAGGATCCGCCTCCACCTCGTCGAACACCACCAATTCGCGCGTGGCGGCGATCGCTTCGCGATATGCATCCGTCAGTCCAAGCCGGACGATGTCATGGTCAGTGACGAGCAGGCACGGGCCGGGCGGCAGCGTGCTGGCGAGCGCTTCGGCCTGGCCGGGACCGGCAAGAAGTCGGGGGCCGGGATTGAAGGTGAACGGCCGCATCGGCCGCCCTTGTTAGACGCTCTGTCCGCCGAGTCCACGCTCGAGGCGGCCCATGAGGGCGCGTGCCGGGCTCTGCGGCGCCTCTGTCTCGAGACCGCCCTCGTCGAGCCGCTTGACGCGTGCATAGAGATCCGCGCTCGAGTTGATCAGCTTGCGCGCCGAGGGGGGAAGCGCATCCACGACCTTTGGATCGCTGTCCTGCGCATGGCCGAGGCGGCGCTCGGGGCGCCTGCCCTCGAGCGTTGCAATCTCTCCGGACTCGATCGCGCGCTGGGTCAGCAGCCACGCGACGATGTGCATGATCCGGGTCGTCACCTTCAGCGACTCGCAGGCAAAGCCGACCCGGGCGAACGGCTGGAGGGTGGCCCGCTCGTCGCGCCCGGCATCGTCGAAATAGGAGCGCGCCTCGTCGGCGAGCAGCATCGCCTCGGTGTAGAGCGAATCGATCAGGCGCGAGGTGATCCGCACCTGCGGCCGCGGTGTGTCCGAATCATCCATTGCGATCACACTGCCATTGTTCATCGCCGCGGAAAACGCCCGAGTCGCCGTGCCGCCGACCATCGACGCCGCGCTGTCCCTCTGCGGGACGCCTCCAGACCCTCACGCGATGATGTCCGGGACGTTCGAATCGACGATCAGCTGGATTTGGTCCTTGAGCATCAGCTTGCGCCGCTTGAGGCGCGCGAGCTCGAGCTGGTCGCCCGTCGGCTCCGAGGAGAGGAGCTTGATACGCTCGTCGAGCTGGCGGTGCTCGGCCCTCAGGCTCTCGAGCATTCCGACCGGGTTCAAATCGTTCATGCCGGCCGATTCTACTCCATCGGAAGCGCGGCGAGAACCTTTGCGGCCGTT
>JBJMUN010000044.1:0-9039 GCA_045811185.1 Sphingomicrobium sp. | reverse complement strand
GATGCTCCAGTGCCTGACCAACTCCCAGGCCGCGTCGAGCGCCACATCATCATAGAGCAGTCCGACCCACAGCGCCGGAAGCGCGCAGATCCGGCTCCAGCGGCCGCCGTCGGCGCCGCGCATCTCGAGGAAACTCTTGAGGCGAACTTCCGGGAAGGCGGTCGAGAGATGATCGGTCCAGTCGGTGATGGTCGGCTTCTCGCCCGGAAGCTCGGCGAGCTTGCCCTGCAGGAAATCGCGGAAGCTGCGGCCGGCAACGTCGATGTAGCGGCCGTCGCGGTAGACGAAGTACATCGGCACATCGAGCGCATAGTCGCAGTAGCGCTCGTAACCGAAACCATCCTCGAACACGAACGGCAGCATGCCGGTGCGGTCGGGGTCGGTGTCTTCCCAGATGTGGCTGCGGAAGCTCTTGTAGCCGTTGGGCCTACCTTCAGTGAACGGCGAGTTGGCGAAGAGCGCGGTGGCAACCGGCTGAAGGGCAAGGCCGACGCGGAACTTCTTCACCATGTCGGCTTCAGATGAGTAGTCCAGATTAACCTGAATGGTACAAGTTCGAAGCATCATGTCGAGGCCGAGGCTGCCGACCTTCGGCATGTAATTGAGCATGATTGCATAGCGGCCCTTGGGCATCCGCGGAAGCTCGTCGCGAGTCTTGTCCGGCCACATGCCGGTGCCGAGGAAGCCAAGCCCCAGCCGCTCGCCGACTGCCTTGCACTGATCGAGGTGACGGGCCGCCTCGCTGCACGTCTGGTGCAGGTTCTCGAGCGCCGCGCCCGAAAGCTCCAGCTGCCCGGCAGGCTCGAGGCTGATCGTGCCGTCGGTGCCGGTAAGCGCGATGACCTTGCCGTGCTCGAGCACGGGCTCCCATCCGAACTCGGTCAGGCCCATGAGGAGGTCGCGGATTCCGCCAGGCTCGTCCCACGATGGCGCGCGGTGGTCGGCGAGCCGATAGACGAACTTCTCGTGCTCGGTGCCGATGCGCCATCGCTCAGGCGGCTTCTCGCCGCCGGAGAAAACCGACAGCAGGTCCTCGCGGCTCTCGATGAGCGGGCTGGCGCTGTCGTCGGTCCGGGTCGTCATGGCTGGCGGCGCTTAGCCTCGCGAAAAGGCCGGCGCCAGCGATTCTGACTTATGAGTCAATAAGAGCGCCAGTCGCCGGCGATCGCCATGTAGGACGCGAGTGCAGCAAGCGCAGCCGTCTCGGCACGAAGGATGCGGGGGCCAAGAGAGATCGGCACCGAGCCAGGCGCCGCCCGGACGAGTGAGCGCTCCTCGTCGGTGAAGCCGCCCTCGGGGCCCGTAAGGATCAGCGCAGCGCCGGTTACGAAGGCGTCGGCGGCGTTCTCGCCTCCGCCTTCGTCGGCGAAGTAGAGCCGCCGTTCCGGACTGCGGCCGGCGAGCAGCTGCTTTAGGGTCAGAGGCTCGACGATCTCGGGAAGGCGCGTCCGTCCGCATTGCTCGGCCGCTTCGATCGCGATCGTTTCCAGCCGCTCGAGCTTCACGCGCTCGGGAACCGTGCGCTGCGTGATGATTGGGAGGAGCCGGGCTGCGCCGAGCTCGGTGGCTTTCTCGACGAGCCAGTCCGTCTGCGACCGTTTGACGGGGGCAAACGCCAGCCACACGTCCGGCACGGTCTCCGGCTCGCGCGTGCGCTGCTCGACGCTGAGCGTCATGCGCTTTTTCCCCGCCTGCGCGATGCGTGCGAGCCATTCGCCCGACTGCCCGTCGAACAGCAGCACCCCGGCGCCGACCTCGAGCCGCATCACGTTGCCAAGATAATTCGCCTGTGCGGCGTCGAGCTCCACACTTGCGCCCTCCTCGAGCGGCGCGTGGACGAAAAGTCTCGTGAGGCTCTTTGGCGGCCAGGCGGGGGTGGCGGGCATTGCTGCCCGCCTACGTCATTCCCGCCGAAGCGAAAATGCCCGCTTTTTCGTTCGGGTCAGAACCCTCCGTTCGGATTTCCCGGTTCGCGGAACGGGCTAAGATGCGCATTGCATGCCCCTTCGTCGCCCGGATTGAACTCCTGCGGATCAGCGCGGCCGGCGCGCACGTCCTGGCCGTAATTCTGCGTGCGCCCGGGAGGCCCGCTCTCTGATCCGTCGGGAAAGTCATTGAGGCCCGAGAACTTGCAGATCGAGACCCCGTTGGAAAAGTCGTCCTTTGGGTTCGACTTGCTGCCGTTGACCTCGCCGGCGAGCGCCGCCGTCGCCAGCAAGGCAGTTCCGCAAATGAACAAGGTAATTCGATGCACGGTCATATCGGATCCTTTTCGTTGCTTCGAAGGATACTTGATCAGGGACTCACGCGCGGGGCGGAGCTTTATACGCTTAAACGGCGCAAAGTTGGAACGTGCGAGCGCCCCTCCGCCGGTATGCCGCATTGGGCAAAGACAAGCCGGCCAGCGAGGCGCCCGCCGACGGCAGCCAAGCCGATCGATGAGGCCGATAGACGGCTGCCGCTCCCTGTTTGTGGCGCTGCGCGCGCCCGCGGTTCACCCGCGAGCTGCAGACATCACACTTCCGCCGCGTTAACCGGCAGCCGTGACGGCCAGCACGGATATCGTTCCTGACAGCGAGCGACGCGGCATCATCGGTGCGCTTCCCGCGGCCCTGAGGCCGTTCGCCTCGCTGATGCGGCTCGACCGGCCGATCGGGACGTGGCTCCTCTACTGGCCCGGCGCATGGAGCGTCGCGCTCGCCGGCGTCGGCGGCCGCTTCGACCTGTTCCTCTGGCTCGGCCTCGGCGCTTTTGCGACGCGGAGCGCCGGCTGCGTCTACAACGATATCGTCGACCGGGACCTCGATAAGAAGGTCGAGCGGACGCGCCTCCGCCCGCTCGCCAGCCGCCGCGTCTCGCTTTCCTCGGCCTGGCTGCTGATCGCTCTCCTGTGCCTTTTGGGCGTGGTCGTCCTTGTGCAGCTCAAGCCCGTCGCGGCATCGATTGCACTCGCGAGCGTCGCGCCGGTCGCGGCCTACCCCTTCATGAAGCGGATCACCTGGTGGCCGCAGGCGTGGCTCGGCCTCATATTCTCCTGGGGCGCTCTTGTCGGATGGCCGGCCGTGACCGGCAGCTTCGCTCTGCCGCCGCTGCTGCTCTGGTTCGGCAGCATCGCCTGGGTCGTGGGCTACGACACGCTCTATGCGATCCAGGACAAGGAAGACGATGCGCTGGTCGGCGTGAAGTCGTCCGCGCGCCGCCTCGGCGAGAAGGCCCGGACCGGGATTGCCCTTTTCTATGCGCTAGCGGTGATGCTCCTGGGGGCCGCGATCTGGAGCGTCCGGCCGGACTGGATCGCGCTCCTCGCCCTTGTTCCCGCGGCTCTCCACCTTTCCTGGCAGGTAGCTCGCGTCGATCCCAATGACGGCGATCTCGCGCTGAAGCTGTTCCGCTCTAACCGCGTCTGCGGCCTCCTTGTCTTTCTGGGAATGCTGGTCGTCGGCCTCAGCGCGCGCTAGGCGCCCTCTCATGCTTAGGCCAGAAGACGCACGCCACACCGCCGAATCCCTCGTCGATCGAGGCATTTCCGCAGGCGCGACGGCAGCGGATGCGCTCTATGTCGGCGACCGCTCCTCGAGCGTCGAGATGCGCCTCGGCGAGATCGAGAGCGTCAGCCGTTCCGAAGGCGAGCGGATCGGCCTCAGGCTTTTTGTCGGCCAGCGATCGGCGACGGTCGCCTCCTCCGATCTGTCCGATGAAGCACTTGGGCTCCTCGTCGAGCGATGCATTGCCATGGCGAACGAGGCGCCGGAGGATCCTTATGCCGGGCTCGCTCCCGCGGAACTGCTGCAGCGGGGCGAGCTGCCCGATCTCGACAGCGACGATGGAGAGGAGCCCGATCCGACGCAGCTTCGCGCCCGTGCGCTGGAGGCAGAAAGTGCCGCTTTAGCCGTGCGGGGCGTCACCAACTCCAGCGGATCGGGCGCAAGTGCTTCCGCGACGGCGATTGCGCTTGCGACCTCGGGCGGATTTAGCGGCGCGTATCGCAGCAGCGGCCACGGTTGCTCGTCCTCGGTGATTGCCGGTGAAGGCGGGGCCATGCAGCGCGACCATGCCTGGCACAGCGCGCACCATCTCGCCGATCTCGAGAGCGCGGTGGAGATTGGCCGGCGGGCGGGAGAGCGCGCGGTTGCGCGGCTCAACCCCTCTCGCCCCAGGCCCGGCAAATATCCGGTCATCTTCGATCCGCGCGTCTCCTCGACGTTGCTGGGCCATTTGTCGGGGGCGATCAGCGGCTCGTCGATCGCCCGCAAGACCAGCTTTCTCCAGGACAGCCTCGGCGAGCGGGTTTTTGCCGCGGGCGTCAGCATCGTCGACGATCCACTGCGCAGGCGCGGCCTCCGGTCGCGTCCATTTGACGGAGAGGGCGTGCGGGTTGCGCGGCAGGAACTGGTGTCGGACGGCGTGCTGCAGATGTGGATCGCCGAAACCGCCTCTGCGCGCCAGCTCGGCATCGCGCCGACCGGCCACGCGGCTCGAGGAGTCGGCGGCGCGCCGAGCGCAAGCCCAAGCAACTTCTACCTTGCTGCGGGCAACCGCAGCCGCGAGGAGCTCCTTGCCGCGGTTCCCGAGGCGGTCCTCGTCATCGAGCTGATCGGTCAGGGCGTGAACCCTGTCACCGGCGACTATAGCCGCGGCGCTGTCGGCTTCATGGTGCGCGGCGGCGAGATCGCAGAACCGGTCGCCGAGATCACCATTGCCGGAAACCTCAAGGAAATGTTCGCCAGCCTTGAACCTGCAAGCGATCTCGAGTTCCGCCGCGGAGTGGATGCGCCGACGATCCTGGTTCCGGAAATGACCGTCGCGGCCGCTTAGGCCTCTGCCGTGATCCGCGGCACGCCAAGCCTCGGGATCTCGATCTTCGGGCACCGATCCATCACGACCTTGAGACCGGCTGCTTCGGCCCTTTGCGCTGCTTCCTCGTTGATCACGCCGATCTGCATCCACACCGCCTTCGCGCCGACGAAGATCGCCTGCTCCACCGCTTCCGCCGCGGCCTCGGGACGGCGGAAGATATCGACGATGTCGATGGGAACGCCGATCTGCGCGAGCTCGCGCCAGACGAACTCGCCGAGCACATGCTCGCCGGTGATCTGCGGGTTCACCGGGATCACTCGATAGCCCCAGTCCTGGAGGAACTTCATCACGCCATAAGAGGGGCGGCTGGCGCGGTCCGAAGCGCCGACGAGCGCAATCGTTCGCGCGTTCCTCAGAAGATCTGCAATGTCCTCGTCTCGGCAGAGCGGCATGATCGCACTCCTTGGCTAAGCCTCAATGCGCCACGGCCTCCAACAGTTTCGCGGCGATCGTTGCGAATGCATCTGCCTCGGCAGTTTCGTCGGCCGCCGGGGGTTTGCCGGCATCGGAGGCTTCGCGGATCGCTTGCGACAAGGGCAGGCGACCAAGGAAGGGCACGCCCATCTCGGCTGCCGCCTGCTCGGCGCCGCCGCTCCCGAACGGGTGCGAAGCCTCTCCGCAGTGCGGGCAGGTGTAGGTCGCCATGTTCTCGATGATGCCGAGGACTGGGACGCTCGTCTTGTTGAACAGGTCGATCGCACGGCGCGCATCGATGAGCGAGAGGTCCTGCGGGGTCGATACGATGACCGCGCCCGCTGGCCGCGAGCGCTGGATCAGCGAGAGCTGCACGTCGCCGGTGCCGGGCGGCAGGTCGACCAGAAGAAGCTCCGCGTCTCCCCAATCGGCATCGAGAAGATTGGCGAGCGCACCGGTTGCCATTGGACCCCGCCATGCGAGCGCGTGTCCAGGAGAGACGAGTTGCCCAAGCGAGAGGAAGCGGATGCCGTGCGCTTCGACCGGGATCAGCTTTTCATTTTCCGCGATCGGCTTCTCGTGCGTGCCGAGGAGCGTCGGCTGCGATGGGCCATAGACGTCGGCATCGACGAGGCCGACCTTCTTGCCCTTTCTCGCCAGCGCAATGGCAAGGTTTGCCGATACCGTGGACTTTCCGACCCCGCCCTTGCCGCTCCCGACTGCGATCAGCGTCCGTGCCTTCTGGGCTGCAGTCATTGCAATGCGCGCTTCGGTCACGCCCGCAGTCGCAAGTGCAGCGGAGCGCATCTCGTCCTCGAGCTCCTTCGCTTCCTTCTGGCTGAGGCCGGTTGCGTCGACGATGATCGTTGCGACGCCTCCGGCGAGCTTTCGCGAGCGGATGCGGTCGTCGTGCGGCAGGCCCGTCAGGGGGTCCACGGGGTGTTCCATGACGCGCACATAGGAAGCGTCAGGTCCCTTGCCACTGTTTTTCGTCCGCGGTGTCTCTATATTCGCCGCCGATGAAAAGCATTTCCGGGTGGGGCGGCCGCGTTCGCGGCCTGTTCGCTGACACCAAGGGGCCTTGGGGCCCAAGCGGCGGCGACGCCGGTGGGGATCCGCCGTCCGGCGACGGTGGCGGCAATGGCCCGTGGGGCGAACCGACCAGGCGCGGACGCCGTCCGGGCCTCGGCTCGCCCAATGTATCTGCTCTCGATGAGCTCCTGCGACGAAGCCGCGCCCGCTTTGGCGGCGGCGGCGGTGGCGGTCTTCCGAGGGGCCCCAACCGCTCGCTCGTCATCTGGGGCATAGTTGGCTTCGTGCTGATCTGGCTCGTCTTCACCAGCACGCATGCGATTTCACCGGGGCAGCGGGGCGTCGTGACCCAGTTCGGGCGCTACAGCCGGACCCTTGGACCTGGCGTCGGCTTTACGCTCCCCGCGCCCATCGAACGCGTGAAGAAGCTCGACGTCGAGAAGATCCAGAGTTTCGAACTCGGCTCCGCGGGCGGTGACGACCTGATGCTGACGGGCGACCAGAACCTCATTGATCTCGCTTATTCAGTCCGGTGGAACGTCCGGACCCCCGAGCTTTACCTGTTCCAGATGTCTGAGCCCGACGAGACGATCCGGGAGGTCGCGGAAAGCGCGATGCGCGCCGTGGTCAGCCAGGTGACGCTCAACGACGCGATGGGCGACCGCCGGGCGGAGATCGAGGCCCAGGCCGCGCAGAACATGCAGCGCATCCTCGATTCCTATCGCTCCGGCATCCAGGTGCAGGGCATCGCGATCAAGCAGGCCGATCCGCCGGACGCGGTGAACGATGCGTTCAAGGAGGTTACGGCGGCCCAGCAGCAGGCCCAGTCCTACATCAATAGCGCCAATGCCTATTCGCTTCAGCTGCGCCAAAAGGCGCAGGGCGAGGCAACCGCGTTCGAAAAGGTCTATGAGCAGTACAGGCTTGCGCCCGAAGTCACTCGCCGCCGCATGTATTACGAGACGATGGAGCAGGTCCTTTCGAAGGTGGACAAGACGATCATCGAGGCGCCGGGCGTGACGCCGTACCTGCCGCTTCCCGAAGTGAAGAAACAACAGCAGCAGGAGGAGCGGCAGCAGTGACCGACCTCATCCGCAACCGTCCCTTGCTTTCGAGCATCGTCGGCATCCTCGTCCTCCTGCTCCTGCTCGGTAGTTTCCCAATCATTCCCGAGACCAAGCAGGCCGTCGTGGTCCGCTTCGGAAAGCCGGTCAGGATCTACAACCAGTTCAAGCCCGGACGGCCGATCGGCACGGCGGGCGCCGGTATCAACTTCCGAATCCCGTTCGCGGAACAGCTGGTGTGGATCGACAAGCGCGTCCAGAACGTCGACATGCAGCGTCAGCAGGTGCTGTCGACCGATCAGCGCCGCCTCCAGGTCGATGCTTTTGCGCGTTATCGAATCATCGATCCGACGCTCATGTACATCCGCGCCGGCAACGAGAATCAGCTTCGCGAGCAGCTGCGCCCAATCCTCGGCTCGGAAGTGCGAAACGAGCTTGGCCGCATCGAGTTTGCCTCTCTCCTGACGCCCGAGCGGCAGGGAATCATGAGCAGCGTCAAGAACTCGCTCAACCGGATCGCGCGTCAGTACGGCGTCGAGGTCATCGACGTTCGCATCAAGCGAACGGACCTTCCTGACGGCGCTCCGCTCAGCGCCGCCTTCGACCGGATGCGCACCGCGCGTCAGCAGGAGGCGCGGTCGATCCAGGCGCAGGGCGCCAAGCAGGCAGCGATCATCCGCGCCCAGGCCGACGCGGACGCCGCGCGGACCTATGCGGCAAGCTTCGGCAAGGATCCGGATTTCTATGACTTCTACCGGGCGATGCAGAGCTATCAGACGACGTTCATCGGCGACGGCCAGGAGAAGGCCGCGCCCACGAACATCATTCTGTCGCCGCAGAACGACTATTTGAAGGAATTCTCTGGACGCTCGAAGTAGGGAAGTCTCCTGAACCCCAATGCGTTCAATTGGCGTTAAGGCCATGGCGACATTAGCGCCTTGCGTCCCACCCGAATTGATGGAGTATCGATGAGGTCGAAGGAGTCCGGAACAGTGCGCTACGCCTACGGGGCCGCCATGGCTCTGCTCATCGGGGGATCGGCATTCTCGCTCGCCACGGGCCAGGCGGGTGCGCAAGTCGCACAAAACGCGCCCGGCACGTCCGTGCTGGCGCCAAGGCCGGGCGCTCCGATGTCCTTCGCCGACCTCGTCGCCAAGCTGCAGCCGGCGGTGGTCAACATCTCGACCAAGCAGCGCGTGCCGGTGAAGTCGCAAAGCGACCCCTTCGAGGAATTCTTCCGCCGCTTCGATCCGACCCAGCCCCAGGGCAACAACCAGGGCAGCAACGACAATAGCGGAGGCGCTCAGCCGAGGACCCGCGAAGCGGGCTCCCTTGGTTCGGGCTTCATCATTTCGCCCGACGGCTACATCGTCACCAACAACCACCTTATCCAGGGCGTCAGCGGTACCGGCACCGTCGACACGGTGACCGTCACCACCACCGACCGCCGCGAATATCCAGCGCGAATCATCGGGCGTGACGAGACCTCCGACCTTGCGCTCTTGAAGGTCGAAGGCCGCAACCTGCCCTATGTCCAGTGGGGCGACAGCACCAAGGCGCGGGTCGGCGACTGGATCATCGCCATCGGCGATCCCTATGGCGTTGGAAGCACCGTCACTGCCGGCATCATCTCGGCGCTCCACCGCGGGATCACGGGCGTCGGCGCCTATGA
>JBJMUN010000043.1:0-71324 GCA_045811185.1 Sphingomicrobium sp. | reverse complement strand
TCCG
The DNA here is from genome assembly GCA_045811185.1 of Sphingomicrobium sp. Classification (GTDB taxonomy): domain Bacteria; phylum Pseudomonadota; class Alphaproteobacteria; order Sphingomonadales; family Sphingomonadaceae; genus Sphingomicrobium. The sequence goes on along the minus strand of JBJMUN010000043.1, from coordinate 71,320 downwards.
CGCCGGGCGGTGCGGCCTCGTCGGCTCTACGCAAAAGCAGTGGAGCCGAAGCTGCTGGGCGCGAAAAAGCACCGTCCTTGCCGCACTGCAGCAAGGGATTTACATCAGACGGTATGACATCGACCAACGACATCCGCCGCGGCTTCCTCGACTATTTCGAGAAGAACGAACACACGCGGGTTCCGTCTGCGCCGCTCGTGCCTCAGAACGACCCCACGCTGATGTTCGTGAACGCGGGCATGGTGCCGTTCAAGAACGTGTTCACTGGCCTTGAATCGCGACCCTATGTCACCGCCGCAAGCTCACAAAAGGCGGTTCGCGCCGGCGGTAAGCACAACGACCTCGATAACGTGGGCTATACCGCCCGGCACCACACATTCTTCGAAATGCTGGGGAATTTCTCGTTTGGCGACTATTTCAAGGATCGCGCGATCGAGCTCGCGTGGATCCTGCTCACGAAGGAGTGGGGCCTTAGTCCGGATCGGCTGACAGCCACCGTCTATCACACTGACGACGAGGCTTTCGACCTATGGAAAAAGATCAGTGGTCTTCCCGAAAGCCGGATCATTCGCATACCCACCAAGGACAACTTCTGGTCGATGGGCGATGATGGGCCTTCCGGGCCGTGCTCGGAGATTTTCTACGATCATGGAGATCACCTGCCGGGCGGGCCTCCGGGCACGCCCGACGAGGACGGCGATCGCTTTGTTGAGATCTGGAATCTCGTCTTCATGCAGTACGAGCAGGCAGCGGGCGAGATCGTCTCGGAACTGCCCAAGAAGAGCATCGACACGGGCATGGGTCTCGAACGGATCGCGGCCGTAATGCAGGGTGTGCACGACAATTACGACACCGATACCTTCCGTGCCCTCATCGAGGCATCGAAGTCCCTGACGGGCAACAATGCCGGCGACGTTGAGGCCAGCCACCGCATCATTGCGGACCATCTACGTACGTCCGGGTTCCTGGTGGCCGACGGCGTGCTGCCAGCCAATGAAGGCCGCGGCTATGTCCTGCGTCGCATCATGCGCCGCGCAATGCGGCATGCGCACCTCCTCGGCGCCAGCGAGCCGCTAATGTACCGTCTCGTCCCCGAGCTCGTCGCCGAGATGGGCGCTGCCTATCCGGAACTGGTGCGCGCACAACCGCTTATCGAGGCCACCTTGCAGCAGGAGGAAACGCGCTTCCGGCAAACCCTTGCGAACGGGCTGAAACTGCTCGACGAGGCGACAGCCGAGCTGGGGCAAGGTGGGACGCTCCCCGGTGAAACGGCCTTCAGGCTCTACGATACTTACGGCTTTCCGTATGACCTGACCGAGGATGCGCTGCGTTCCCAGGGGTTCGAGGTTGACCGCAAGGGTTTCGACGCGGCCATGGGCGAGCAGAAGGCGAAAGCTCGTGCCGCCTGGAAGGGCTCTGGTGCGAAGGCCAGCGAGGACATCTGGTTCGATCTAGCCGAGGAGCATGGAACGACGGAATTCACCGGCTACGCGGGGGATGAGGGGGAAGGGGTCGTGCTTGCAATCGTCAGCGATGGCGCACGCGTAGAGAATGCGGAAATTGGAGACACTGTCGAGGTCCTGCTCAACCAGACGCCATTCTACGCAGAAAGCGGCGGCCAGATCGGAGACACGGGAAGACTGACGACACTCAAGGGTTTTGTCGGCGAAGTTGAGGATACGTCGAAGCCGCTCGGAAAATTACACGTGCTGCGCACGAAAGTCACCGCGGGCGAGCTGAGCGTCGGTGAAACCGTGCATCAGAAAGTCGATAGCGAGCGGCGCAATCGAATTCGCGCCAATCATAGCGCAACGCACCTTCTCCATGCAGCTCTGAGGCGCCGGTTCGGGACGCAAGTGACCCAGAAGGGAAGCCTCGTCGCGCCGGACTATTTCCGGTTCGACTTTTCGCATCCGAAGGCGCTGACGCGTGACGAGATCGGTTCCATCGAGGCCGAGGTCAACGCCCAGATTCGTTCAAATCAGCCGGTCACCACTCGCCTCATGACCCCCGACGAGGCGATCTCGGCGGGCGCGATGGCATTGTTCGGTGAGAAATACGGGGATGAGGTCCGCGTGCTGTCGATGGGCCGCCTTGATGATGGCGATTATTCTGTCGAATTGTGCGGCGGAACGCATGTGAAAGCGCTCGGCGACATTCAGCTCCTCAAGATCACCAGCGAAAGCGCGGTAGCGGCGGGCGTTCGTCGCATCGAAGCACTCACCGGAGAGGCCGCGCGCCGGTGGCTGAGCGATCGTGAATCCAAACTGCGGGAAGCGGCAGCGACGCTGAAAGCTGCGCCCGACGAAGTGCCGGCACGTATCGCTTCCTTGGTTGAGGACCGGCGACGTCTCGAGCGCGAGCTTGCAGAAGCCAAGAGGGCGCTGGCCATGGGTGGAGGAGCAGCCAAGGCCGAAGGCGCCGCCCCAGAGGACGTCAACGGCCACAAGTTCCTTGGGCAAGTCGTGGAAGGCTTCGACCCCAAAGGCTTGCGCGCCGCTGTTGATGAGATGAAGAAGCGGCTGGGTTCCGGCATCGGTGCTCTGGTGGCGGTTAATGAAGGCCGTGCCAGCGTCGCAGTCGGTGTAACCGACGATCTTTCGCCGCAAGTGAGCGCGGTTGACCTTGTGAAAGCCGCGGTTGCGACGCTCGGCGGGCAGGGCGGCGGCGGTCGCCCGGACATGGCCCAAGGCGGAGGCCCTGACGGTTCCAAGGCGAAAGAGGCGCTCGAAGCGGTGAAGGACGCGCTGGAGAAGGTCGCGGCCTAGTGTCGGCGCGGCTGTGGACCAGCTGCCTCCTGCCCGGTTTAGCTGCTTTTGCCTGCGTGACGACTGGCGCGGCTGTGGCAAAGCCGGGAAACCGGATTTCCGGCATCTACAGCAATGTGCACTTGAGCCCGGAGACGGGCGACCTCGGCGGACTCGAAATCGAATTCCACGCTCAAGGACCAAAGCCTCATGCACTCGTGGTATTCTGCGAAGGCTGGTGCAACCAATGGCATCGCGTGCCCGTCGAGCTCCGCGGAGACAAGTTCAGTCTCTCCTTCAGCGAATCCCTTCGAGACTCCTCGGGCTCGAAAGTCGGCGAGGATCATTATCGCATCGAAGGTCGGATCGCTCGACGCTCGCTCATCGTCCATCTTCGATTGAACTCGAACCAGTGGCGCATGAAGCTCGATCCCTTAAGGTCGCGCTTCGGGTTAGACGTCGCTCATCCACCAAGCAAAAGGGAGGCAGCGGTGCCGCAGCGACCGCCCCATGATCGATAAGCGTTCCATCAATCCTGTCACCATGAGCGGCTCTTGCCACTGCGGTGCTGTCCGGTTCACCGTTACGCTGACGGAAGGCTTCGCCTCCGCACGGCGTTGCACCTGTTCGATCTGCCGAATGCGCGGCGCCGTGGCGGTAACCTCAACTCCCGCCGACTTCCGGATCACTGCCGGCGATGACAAGGTCGCAACCTATCGATTCAACACCAGGACTGCCGAGCACCATTTCTGCAGTAGCTGCGGCATCTACACGCATCACAAGCGGCGTTCGAACCCGAACCAGCTTGGCGTGAACGTTGCGTGCCTCGAAGGAGTGTCTCCTTTCGATTTTCATGAGGTCCTGGTCCTCGACGGTCAGCGGCACCCCGCCGACAATTCCGAGGGCCGCACCTACACGGCTGGCGTACTCCGTTTCGATCCCAACCCGGACGGCTGAGTGTCTCGCGCGCGGCGGCGCCCCAGCGTCGGGATTTCTTCAAGATCCGCCTCGGTCATGATCTGGGTGCGCAGTTCCGAGCGTTTCTCGTGGATTGACGCGATTACGGGGCCCATCGCAACGCCGAGGTCGACGAGGGCGGCCTCGGACAGCTGCAATGACGCCTCCAAGGTTTCGGGAACGGCATCCGTCGCGCCGGCCCTGTACAATTGCCCGGCGTGCACCGTGTCGCGAGCGCGCGCGACGATCGGCAAGGTTGGAAAAGTGCGGCGCAGCTCCCGCGCCAAGTGCCTGACCAGCACGGGATTATCCATCGTGAGGATGAACGCGGCCGGCCTGCGATGCCGGACCTTTTCGATCAACTCCGAGTGGGCAACGTCGCCGAACACAACGTCGTATCCGTCGCCCTTGGCAGCTGACACCGCGTCAATGTCGGCATCGATCGCCAGATAGTCTTTCCCGTGTCTTTCGAGCATGTCCGCAACAATGCGTCCGACGCGCCCGAACCCGAGAATCATTACCTGGCCGACGGCCGCACTATCCACGGCCTCATCAATCTGTCCGGCAAGCTCCTGTTGGCCAACCTTTTTCCCTGCGAGGTGGCCGAGTTTCGCAAGCATTGGCGTGACCGTGAGCCCTAACGCGGTCACCACTTGCCAAAACGCTCCGGTATCAGGCGCAATCACCTTTGCGGTGACCGCGGACGCCAGCACAATGAGCGTCGTTTCGGACGGTGATGCCATCAACACGCCAGTTTCTGCAGCGACGCTGGCCTTAGCCCCACCGATCCTCAGCAACAGAGCCGTAACGATCGCCTTCACCGCGAGAACCGCGAAAAGTGCAGCGAGAATTCGCGGCCATTCGGCGGCCACAAGCGTGAGATCGACGCTCATGCCGACCGTGATGAGGAAGATGCCGAGCCCGAGGCCGCGGAATGGTGCGGTGATCACCTCGACCTCTCCGCGATATTCAGTTTCCGCAATTACAATGCCCGCAATCAATGCGCCAAGAATCGGCGAGAAACCGATGCTTCGGGTGATGAGGCTCGCGACGATTACGACGAGCAGGCAAGCCGCAAGGAACATCTCCGGGCTCTTCGTGCGAGCAGCCTGTGCGAAGAGCTGTGGGAGAACCAGGCGTCCAGCAAAGAGCATGGCGACCGCGACGAGCCCGCCGGCCGCAAGCGTCTTCAAGAGCGGGCCGACGCCGGCGCCGGTGGCGTGAGGGGCCATCGCACCCAGCGCGAAGACGATCGGAACCAATGCGACATCTTCGAACAAAAGCATCGCGAGCGACGATCTTCCGACCGGCCCATGAGTACCCACGAGCGGCAGCACGATCGCGGTCGACGATAATGCGAGCGCCAGGCCGAGGCCCGCCGCGGCAGTCGTGCTCGATCCGGTGAGGTAAAGGCCCGCGGCAATCATTGCTGCACTGACCAACAGCTCTGCCGCGCCGACGCCGAACACGAGGCGCCGCATGCCCCAGAGTCTGCGAAAGGACAGCTCGAGGCCGATTGAGAAGAGGAGGAGCACGATACCAAGTTCCGCGAAAGGTTCGATCGCGTGCGAGTTCGAGATGGTCACATAGTGCAACCACGGAAAGGCAGGCGTCAGCGCTCCGAGGCCACTCGGCCCGACCAGCACACCAATTAGAATGAATCCGATGATTGGGCTGATGCGGATGCGGGCGAACGCCGGAATGACAATTCCCGCGGCGCCAAGGATGACCAGCGCGTCGCTGAAGCCGGACGTGCTGAATTGATTTTCCATTCTGGCGTTAGAGCAGGTGCGCGCTGCACTGTCACCGCTCGCGCGCGCTCTCGCGCAGCTGTGACCATTGCTGCTTAACGTGCTAATCTGACGTCATGGCGCCAGACCGTGACCTGATCGTCGCTGCTGCCGGCTGAGGGGGATCAACGACTGCCCCCCTGTTCGCGGCCGCTGGCTCGGGTCTGTGGTTCTGAGCGTGTTCGCTCTCCGGCAGCACAATTTGAACCATCGGCTGAAACAGCCGCTCAAACGTGGCTCCAGACAGGATATGATACCCATGACATCTGAAGGCCTCGATCTGATCGTCGTGGGCGGTGGACCCGCCGGGATGATGGCGGGGCTCCTGTTCGCCCGCGCCGGCTGCCGGGTGCACGTGCTCGAAAAGCACTCCGACTTCTTCCACGATTTCCGGGGCGACACCGTTCATCCCTCGACCATGGAGATTCTCCACCAGCTTGGAATGCTCGAACGGTTTCTCGATTGCCGGCACCACAAGCTGCACAAGGCGCAGTTTCGAATGGCGGGCCAGTTGTGGACGATCGGCGACCTTTCGCGCCTCGACACCGTGGCTCCCTTTGCAGCGATAATGCCGCAGTGGGACTTCCTCGATTTTCTCCGCCGTGAGGCCCAGGCGTTCCCGGGTTTCGGTCTGTCGATGAAATCCCAGGTTGAAAGTTATCTCGAGGAGGACGGCAAGGTTGTAGGCGTCCGACTCTCCGATGGCCGCGACCTTCGTGCCTCGCTCACTTTCGCCGCCGACGGACGCCGTTCCTTCGTCCGGAACACGCTTCCGCTTCAATCGCTTGGAGTGCCGATCGACGTCTTTTGGTTCAACGTGCCCAAGACCCAGCCTGGCGATGACGCTCTGCAAGGCAGCATCGAGCGAGAGCGTGTTCTGGTAATGATCGACCGCGGCGACCGTTGGCAATGCGCACTCCTGATTTCGAAGGGCAGTGCCGAAGAGCTCAAGGCCGGTGGAATCGAGCCGATCAAGGAGGCAATACTGGCAACTGCACCGGAGCTCGACTTGTCCGGGCTGAAGAAGGTCGAGGATCTGGCGCTGCTCAGCGTCACGCTTGACCGGCTTACCCAGTGGTGGAAGCCGGGCCTGCTCGCGATCGGCGATGCCGCGCATGCCATGTCGCCCATCGGCGGCATCGGTATCAACCTCGCAATCCAGGACGCCGTCGCCGCTGCCAACATACTTGCCGGTCCGCTTGCACGTCGCAGGCCCGTAGATCGGCTGCTTGACCAGGTGCAGCAGCGCCGGCTTTTGCCAACACGCCTCGTCCAGTTCGCTCAGAAGCTCGCACAGGACAAGATCTTCGCTCCGGTACTTCAGCCCGGCGAACCCATCCGCGAAGTGCCGCTTGCAGTCCGGCTAATTGACCGCCTGCCGCTGCTCCAGGATTTCCCGGCGCACTTCGTCGGCCTTGGTGTTAGACGCGAGCGGGTTCGCTCTCCTGCGGCGCCCATTGCCGCATAGCCGCCTCGAGGTTGTGCACGATCGCCTCGAAGAACTGCTCGGTGGTCATCCAGGCCTGCTCCGGACCAACGAGGATTGCGAGGTCTTTCGTCATCTGGCCGCTTTCGACCGTCTCGATGCAGACGCGCTCGAGCGCCTCGGCGAAACGGACCACGTCGGGCGTATCGTCGAACTTGCCGCGGTACTTGAGGCCGCCCGTCCAGGCAAAGATGGAGGCAATCGGGTTCGTCGACGTCGCCTTGCCCTGCTGGTGCATGCGGTAGTGGCGGGTGACGGTGCCGTGCGCCGCCTCGGCTTCGACGGTCTTGCCGTCGGGCGTCATCAACACTGACGTCATCAGTCCGAGCGAGCCGAAGCCCTGGGCGACCTGGTCCGACTGAACGTCGCCGTCGTAGTTCTTGCAGGCCCAGATGAACTTGCCGCTCCACTTGAGCGCGGACGCGACCATGTCGTCGATCAGGCGATGCTGATATTCGATGCCGGCAGCTTCGAACTTCGCCTTGTAATCGTTGTCGTAAATCTCCTGGAAGATGTCCTTGAAACGGCCGTCATACGCCTTGAGGATCGTATTCTTCGTCGACAGATACAGAGGCCAGCCCCGGCCAAGGCTGTAGTTGAAGCAGGCATGGGCGAAATCGCGGATGCTCTCGTCGAGATTGTACATGCCCATCGCGACGCCCGCAGCGGGGAAGTCGAACACGTCGAATTCGAGCTCCTTGCCGTCCTCGCCCACCCACTTCATCGTCAGTTTGCCCGGACCGGGCACCTTGAAGTCGGTTGCACGATACTGGTCGCCGAAGGCGTGGCGGCCGACCACGATTGGATCGGTCCAGCCCGGGATGAGCCGCGGCACGTTCGAGATCACGATCGGCTCGCGGAAAATGCAGCCGCCGAGAATGTTGCGGATCGTGCCGTTGGGCGATTTCCACATCTTCTTGAGCTTGAATTCCTCGACACGGGCTTCGTCGGGCGTGATCGTCGCGCACTTGACGCCAACGCCATGCTCCTTGATCGCATTGGCAGCATCGATGGTGATTTGGTCATCGGTGGCATCGCGGTGTTCGACGCTGAGGTCGAAGTATAGAAGGTCGACGTCGAGATAAGGCTGGATCAGCCGTTCGCGGATCCACTGCCAGATGATGCGGGTCATCTCGTCGCCGTCGAGTTCGACGAGCGGGTTCTTCACCTTGATCTTGGCCATGTGCTTTCCCGATTTTAGATTTGGCGCGGCCATTAGATCGCGTACGTAACGCACGCAACCGCGCCGTTGTGCCTACGGCTTGCGGCCTTTAAGGCAGCGCCCCATGCCTGCACTCGACAAGCACGACAGCCCGCTTCCGACCACGACAGTAAAGTGGCGATTTCCCGCCGTACATCCGGAGGGCCGCAAATATGCAGTCGGCGTCGGAGCCGCCGCGATGCTCTGTTTTCTCGTGCACTTCCAGTTCCTGGCATGGCTGCTGGTCGGCCTGACGATCTGGGTCGCGAGCTTCTTTCGCGATCCAGTCCGAACAACGCCGCGCGGTGACCAGCTGATTGTCGCACCCGCGGACGGACTGATCACCATGATTGCCAAAGTCCCGCCTCCGGCCGAGCTTCGCGGGCCGGAAGGCTTGATGGAGGGCGATTATACCCGCGTCTCGATTTTCATGAGCGTGTTCGACGTCCACATCAACCGGTCGCCGATCTCCGGCCGCGTCAAGCGCATCGCATATGTTCCGGGCAAGTTTCTCAACGCCGACCTCGACAAGGCGAGCGAGGATAATGAGCGCCAGCATTTCCTGGTTGAGAGCAGCGATGGCTTGCGCATCGGCTTCACGCAGATTGCTGGCCTTGTGGCGCGCAGAATCCTCTCGTTCGTGCGAGAGGGCGACATGGTCGACGCCGGACAGCGAGTAGGGCTCATCCGGTTCGGTAGCCGTGTCGATGTATATTTGCCGGCGGGCACGTCGCCAAAGGTCCTTCTCGGCCAGCGCTCGATCGCCGGCGAAACGGTGCTAGCGGAGATCGGCAGCGATATCACGCTGACGGGCGTCAGCCAGTGAACGATGATCGGGATCCACGGCGGATCCCGTTCCGTGCGATGATTCCAAATGCCATCACTGCGCTTGCGCTTTGCATGGGGCTCACCGGAGTCAGCCTCGCCATCAGGGGCGACTGGGAGAAGGCGCTCGGCGCCATTGTCCTCGCCGGCGTGCTCGACGGGCTGGACGGGCGCATCGCTCGGCTGCTTCGGGCCGAAAGCAAGTTCGGCGCAGAACTCGATTCATTGAGCGACAACATCGCGTTCGGGACCGCGCCGGCCTTGATCCTGTTTCTCTGGTCTCTTCAAACCGCTCCGCGCTTCGGCTGGATCGCCGCGCTTGCGCTCGCCGTCTGCTGTGCTCTGCGGCTAGCCCGGTTCAACGCGCGGCTCGACGCCGCCGAGCAGCCGCACAAGTCAGCGGGTTTCAATACCGGTGTGCCCGCACCGGCGGGTGCAGGATTGGCTTTTGTGCCAATCTATCTCTGGCTGATTACGGCTGACGAGCGTTTCCGCGCCTGGCCGGGCGTGATGGCGTGGACCTTGTTCATCGCGGCCCTGATGATCTCGAGCCTCCCGACCTACAGCTGGGCGAGCATCCGGATCCGTCCGGCATGGCGAATGTTCGCTTTGGCGGGCATCGCGCTTCTGGGCGCGGCATTGATCGTTGCACCCTGGGTTTCGCTACTCGCCGTGGCCGCGCTGTATCTGCTGATGATCCCTGTTGGCCTGGCGAGCTACGCCCGGCTCAAGCGGCGGCGCGCCAGCGCGGGGTCGCGCGCATAGACTTCTGGGCCCGGCTGCGCGTCCGAACGCGCGTTGGCGCGAGACTGACGGATGTCCGGAGCGCTGCTTCACCCCTGAGGGCGGCGACGATTTTCGCGCCGCTTTCCTCAAGAATTGTCGCACCGACGACGACCAGAAGCCACAAGGTGGTGAGGAAGGCGAGGGTGCCGAGTGCTGCAATCATCGCATCTAGTCCTTCTTGGAGCGCCTAACCGGACCGGACCTGTTTTTGTTCCGGTCGAGCTCTGGATCGCTCTTGTGAGACGAGCGAACGTTCACTGTTTGTTCTTACCTGTCAAGCGGCATGCTAAATGCTTGAAACGACGGAACGGTTCGGCTAGTGCGCCGCGCATCCCACAGGCGGAGCTTACATACCGGTGCCGGCCGTAAGGTTGGTCATTCGGCTCCGTTGAGGCAGAACCGGAAGGAGAAACACTATGGCGACTACAGTCGTCACCATGCAGCAATTGCTCGAGGCCGGAGCGCATTTCGGCCACCAGACCCACCGCTGGAACCCCAAGATGAAGCCGTACATCTTCGGCGACCGCAACGGGGTCCACATCATTGATCTGTCGCAGACAGTGCCGCTGTTCGCGCGTGCGCTGGATTTCGTTCAGCAGACCGTCGCCCGTGGCGGCAAGGTTCTGTTCGTCGGCACCAAGCGCCAGGCGCAGGACGCGATCGCCGGGGCCGCTCAGGCTTCGGGCCAGCACTTCGTCAATCACCGGTGGCTCGGTGGAATGCTGACGAACTGGAAGACGATTTCAAACTCCATCAAGCGCCTCAAGAGCCTCGAGGAGCAGCTGTCGGGCGACACCGCCGGTCTCACCAAGAAGGAAGTTCTCCAGCTCACCCGCGAGCGCGACAAGCTCGAAAAGAGCCTTGGGGGTATCCGCGACATGGGCGGACTTCCAGACGTCATGTTCGTGGTCGACACCAACAAGGAAGAGCTGGCGATCAAGGAAGCCAACACGCTCGGCATCCCCGTCTTAGCGATTCTCGATTCGAACAGTGATCCGTCGGGCATCGCCTTTCCTGTTCCGGGCAACGACGACGCCAGCCGCGCCATTCGCCTCTATACCGATGCGGTAGCGCAGGCGATCGGCGAAGGCCGTACCGGCAGCGCGCAGGCGCGTGGGCAGGACATCGGCGCGATGGCCGAGCCGCCGGTCGAAGTGGCGCTCGAGGCTTAATCGGTGCTCCTGCGAAGGCAGGAGCCCGTTCCTATATTGATCTGGACCTTGGCCTTCGCTGGGGAACGAGAGGAAAAATAACATGGCTGAGATCACGGCCGCGAGTGTGAAAGAACTGCGCGAGCGCACCGGCGCCGGCATGATGGATTGCAAGAAGGCGCTCGCCGAGACGAATGGCGAGATGGAAGCGGCAATCGACTGGCTGCGCGCCAAGGGCCTCGCCGCTGCGGCGAAGAAGGCAGGCCGAACAGCCGCCGAGGGCCTTGTCGGTCTCGCCGTCGAGGGGAACCGCGGCGCGGTGGTCGAGGTGAATTCCGAGACTGACTTCGTCGCCAAGAACGAGATCTTCCAGGAATTCGTCCGCAATGTTGCAAAGCTCGCATTGCAGCACGGAACGGATATCGAAGCGCTCGGCGCTGCCCAGTACCCGGAAGGCGGTACCGTTCAGGAGAAGCTGACCGACAACATCGCGAAAATCGGCGAAAACCAGTCGCTTCGCCGGGCTGCAGTTGTGGAAGTCGAGCAGGGTGCCGTCGTGTCCTACGTTCACAACCAGGTGGCGCCGGGCCTCGGCAAGATTGGTGTGCTCGTCGCGCTCGAGAGCGCGGCTCAGGCCGAGACGCTGAACGCCCTTGGCAAGCAAATCGCGATGCATGTCGCGGCCGCGCACCCACTCGCGCTCTCGGCGGAGGAACTCCCTGTCGAGCTCGTCGAGCGTGAGCGTTCGATCGCAATGGAAAAGGCGAAGGACAGCGGCAAACCGCAGAACATCATCGAAAAGATGGTGGAAGGCGGCCTCGCGAAATACCGCAAGGACAATGCACTCCTGTCGCAGCTCTTCGTGATGGATAACAAGACGCCGGTGGCCGAGGTCGTGGCCTCCGCAGCGAAGGATTCCGGCACGGGCATTCAGCTGACCGGCTTCGTTCGGTTCCAGCTCGGCGAGGGCATCGAGAAGAAGCAGGAAGACTTCGCCGCCGAAGTTGCTGCCGCTGCCGGTACGAACAAGGCCGAACCGGTCGCCTAGAAGCGACGCGAAGTTCGAATCGATCGGGCGGCCAGGCTTTCGGCTTGGCCGCCCTTTTTCGTCGCTCGATCGAACGGGATCGTGTCTTGATCGGCCTCGCGGCCCCGAGCGCCCTGCAATGGCAATCGTGCCTGAAACAGCGCCCTTGCAAGTAATGCAGTTGGCAACAGGCCGCCTCGGCCATAAAGGCGAGGCGCCTTGTTACACCTTGGGGACTTCACCGCCGAATGAGCCGCCCTCGTTTCAACCGCATCCTCCTGAAACTGTCGGGCGAGGCGCTGATGGGGCAGGGGCAGTTCGGCATCGATCCTGTCGCCGCCGACGGGCTTGCCGGAGAGATCGCCGCCGCCAAGGCACAGGGGCATGAGCTTTGCCTTGTGGTTGGGGGCGGCAATATTTTTCGCGGCATGGCCGCGGCCGCCAAAGGGTTCGATAGGGCGACCGCTGACTACATGGGCATGCTGGCTACGGTCATGAACGCGCTTGCCTTGCAGAACGCGCTCGAAAAGCGCGGCGTCGATACGAGGGTGCTCTCGGCCATACCCATGGCGAGCGTCTCTGAGCCCTACATCCGGCGCCGCGCTCTTCGGCACCTCGAGAAGGGTCGCATCGTCCTGTTCGCTGCTGGCACAGGCAATCCGTATTTCACCACGGACACCGCTGCTGCCCTCCGGGCAGCAGAAATGGGCTGTGATGCCCTGTTCAAGGGTACCAGCGTCGACGGCATCTATACCGCCGACCCCAAGAAGGTTTCCGACGCAAAGCGTTACGACACGGTGACCTTCGGCCGTGTCTTAAGCGATGACCTCAAGGTAATGGACGCTGCAGCTGTGGCCCTTTGCCGCGACAACAATATTCCGATCGTCGTTTTCAACATCCGCCAGTCGGGCAATCTTGCCGAAGTGCTGGCTGGGCGCGGGACGGCGACGGTCGTCCAGAATGGGGAGTAGCATATGACGTCGACTGTCAGCACCGCCGACCTCAAACGCCGCATGCACGGCGCGGTCGACGCGTTGAAGCACGATCTTGCGGGCCTTCGCACTGGCCGTGCCTCGACTGCGTTACTCGATCCCGTGCATGTTGAAGTTTACGGATCCAACATGCCGCTCAACCAGGTTGCGACGGTCTCGACGCCCGAAGCCCGAATGCTCTCGGTTCAGGTCTGGGACCGCTCGAACGTCCAGCCGGTGGAAAAGGCGATCCGATCCGCGGGTCTGGGGCTTAATCCGATTACGGACGGGCAAGTCATCCGCCTGCCGATCCCGGAGCTCACCGAGGAACGCCGAAAGGAACTCGCCAAGCTCGTCGGGCAATATGCCGAGAAGGCCCGTGTGGCCGTGCGCAACGTACGCCGCGACGGCATGGATCACCTCAAGGCTGACGAGAAGAAGCACGACATCAGCGAGGACGAGCGCAAGCGCCTTGAACACGAGGTGCAGAAGCTGACCGACGACACGATCAAGGAGATCGACGAGGCGGCGGCTGCGAAGGAGAAGGAAATCCTCGGCAAGTGAGCGCCACACCGGCCCCCGAGAAGGGCGCGGCCGGGCTTGCAGTGGGCAGCAGGGTCCCGCGCCACGTCGCGATCATCATGGACGGCAATGGCCGCTGGGCGAAGCAGCGCGGCCTGCCGCGGGTCGCGGGGCATCGCGCCGGCGCCGAAGCGGTTCGGCGCGCGCTTCAGGCCGCTGCAGACAATGGCGTCGAGGTCCTGACCCTCTATGCCTTCTCGTCGGAGAACTGGCGCAGGAGCGAAGAAGAGATCTCCGACCTCACGGCATTGATGCGTTTCTATCTCCAGAGGGAGCTGAAGACCCTGGAGAAGGAGCGCGTCAAGATCAGGCTCATCGGTGATTATTCGGCGTTCGGGACGGAACTCGTGGAGCGGCTGGAGCGGGCAGTTGAACGCACGGCCAATAACGAGCGGCTGACGCTGGTCGTCGCACTCAACTATGGATCGCGTGCTGAACTTGCGGGTGCTGCGCGGCGCCTGGCGGCGAAAGCCGCAGCCCGCGAAATCGACCCTTCCTCCATCGATGAATTGGCCATTGCTGCGGAGCTGCAAACCGCCGGCCTGCCGGAACTCGATCTTCTGATCAGGACCTCGGGCGAGGTGAGGCTGTCGAATTTCCTCCTTTGGCAGGCCGCCTACGCGGAGCTTCTGTTCCTTGATCTGCTGTGGCCTGATTTCGATGAGCGGGCCTTCTCCGGCGCGCTCGAGGCTTTCGCTTCGCGCCAGCGGCGCTTCGGTGGCCGGTGAGCGAACTCGCTGTCCGGACGATCACCGGCATCCTGTTGATCGCGGCCGCGCTTGGCGCCTCCTATCTCGGCGGGAATGTCCTCGCTCTGCTGGTCGCCGCGATCGCGACCCTGATGTTCTACGAATGGACCCGGATCGTGCGCGGCTGGGGGGCGACCTGGTATGTCAGTGGTTTCTTCTACGCTTTGCTTCCGGCGCTGGCGCTTCTGTGGATCCGCGAGCGCGATCAGCACGGGCTTGCGCTGCTTGTGTGGACGTTCGTTGTAACCTGGTCGACAGACATCGGGGCCTATTTTGCAGGACGTCGCTTCGGGAAGCGAAAGCTCGCGCCGAGCATCAGTCCCAACAAGACCCTAGAGGGACTTTACGGCGGGATCGCTGCAGCCTCTTTGCTTGGTGGAGCCTGGGCAATCACGACCGGGCTTGGGAAGGTTTTGTTGTTGGCAGCGCCCCTTCTCGCGGTGGCTGCACAAGCCGGCGACCTCTTCGAGAGCGGGATGAAGCGAAGGGCCGGGGTCAAGGACTCGGGGACCTGGCTCCCTGGCCACGGCGGCGTGCTCGACCGGCTTGATGGCCTCGTCCCGGTGGCTGTGCTGACGGCCGCCGTGCAGCTAATGGGGCTCACGTGACGCGCAAGATTTCCATCCTCGGCGCGACCGGGTCGATCGGGACGTCGACGATCGATCTCGTCGAGAGAAATCGCGAGCAGTTCGAGGTGACTGCAGTGACTGCCGCAACCAACGTCGAGAAGCTCGCCGATATTGCGCGTCGGACGGGCGCAAAGCTGGCCGTTGTCGCCGACGAGCGCCGTCTTGGCGATCTGCAGGGCCTTTTGAGCGGCACAGGCTGCCGAGCGGCTGCGGGCGAGAACGCTCTCGTCGAGGCCGCCGTCGCCGAGGCGGACCTGGTTATTGCGGCAATCGTCGGCTGCGCCGGCCTCAAACCAGTGATGGCCGCGGTCGAGTGCGGCAAGACGATCGCCCTCGCCAACAAGGAGGCGCTGGTTACGGCAGGCGCTCTGATGATGGATGCAGCTGCGGCAAAGGGCGCAACATTACTCCCCATCGACAGCGAGCATAATGCTATTTTTCAGTGTCTTGCCGGAAGTCGTCTGAATGATGTCTCAAGAATAATTCTCACTGCGAGCGGCGGTCCGTTCCGGTCGGCTACAGCCCAGTACATCGAGGCAGCGACCCCCGCACAGGCTGTCGCCCATCCGAACTGGTCAATGGGCGCCAAGATTTCGGTCGACTCGGCGACACTGATGAACAAGGGGCTCGAACTCATCGAGGCTCACTATCTGTTCGGCTTGCCCTCCGAGCAGCTGGACGTCGTGATCCACCCACAATCGGTCATCCACTCGATGGTCGAGTTCGTGGATGGTTCCGTCCTTGCGCAGCTCGGCAGCCCCGACATGCGGACCCCGATTGCCTATGCGCTCGCCTGGCCAGGTCGCATCGCGACACCGGCGAAGCGACTCGACTTCGCAGCCGTTGGACGGCTCGACTTCGAAACGCCCGACCTGCAGCGTTTTCCAGCGCTAGGGCTCGCGCGCCATGCACTCGAAAGCGGTGGGGCGGCGCCAATCGTTCTGAATGCGGCGAACGAAATTGCCGTGGCGAGCTTCCTCGATGGCCAGATCCGCTTCACGGATGTCGCGGCATTCGTTCAGGAAGCGCTCAACCGTGCCCGATACGGTACGCCGCGCTCAATTGGTGACGTACTGGAGATCGATCGCGTGACGCGGGAGAAAACGCGAGGCATGATGAAGGCGAGCTGTTCCTGACCATGCTTCCCCAACCTCCGCTTTGGCTTGTCCTCATCGCCTTTATTTGCGCGCTCGGCCCGCTCGTCTTCTTTCACGAGCTTGGCCACTACCTCGTCGCGCGGGCTTTCAAGATACCTGCCGAAACCTTTTCAATCGGCTTTGGCCATGAGATTTTCGGTTGGACCGACCGGCAGGGAACACGGTGGAAGGTCGCTTGGCTGCCGCTTGGAGGCTATGTCAAATTCGTTGGCGACATGACGCCGGCGAGCAACCCCGCCGAGCTTGAATCCATTCCAGAGCATCTGCGCGAGCATGCCTTCCAGCTCCGACCCGTGTGGCAACGTTTTCTGGTCGTGCTTGCCGGACCGGTCGCGAACTTTCTTCTCGCGATCCTCATCTTCGCGGCTTTTTTCATGACCTTGGGCGCGCCACGGACGAACATAGTCGGGCAAGTCCTTCCAAATACCGCAGCTGCGGCAGCCGGAATTCGGGAGGGAGACAAGATCCTGTCGGTTGCCGGTCGTGAAACGCCGAGCTTCGATGACATTCGATCCATCGTCATGCTCCGAGCGAACGAGACCGTTCCGATCCGGATCGAACGCAAAGGACAGGCGAGCGAGCTTTCCGTGCACCTCCAGTCGGACACGGTTACCGACCCTTTCGGCCAACGGTTCAAGCGCGGGTTGCTTGGCGTCGCTCCAACGACGACCGTCCTGGAACGACTGCCGGTTCACAAGGCGGTGCCCGAGGCTTGCCATTATACCTTGCTGATCGTTCGCTCGATGGTCGACGGCCTCGGTCAAATAATCACCGGCCGCCGCGGGACGGAAGATGTCGGCGGTCCGATCAAGATCGCGCAGATCGCCGGCCAGCAAGCAATTCTTGGCGCATTGCCTTTCGTCCAGCTTCTGGCGCTGTTCTCAATTAATCTCGGATTCATCAATCTCTTGCCAGTCCCCATGCTGGATGGAGGGCACTTGTTCTTCTATGCAGTCGAAGGAATTCGCCGGCGCCCGCTCAGCGCTCGTGCGCTCGAGTGGGCATTCCGCGGCGGACTTGCCGTCATCCTCGCGCTGGTGGCCTTCACGACCATCAACGATTTGGGGTCACTTGGCCTTTGGGACCAGCTTCAACGCTTGATTGGCTAGGAGGGTTGGGGCAGGGCAGAAACCGGGGCTTGGCGGCGGAGCGCGCCGCTGCACCTATTTGCACACAAGGCGGGGACGCGTGATTTCAAGGTCGAAGAGTTTTAGCCAGCGCGCCGGCGCGTTGTTCATGGTGGGTACCATGCTTGGTGGTTCCGCTGCGCCTGCGTTCGCGCAAGCAGCTCCCGTGCAGCAACCAGCGCCGACAACGCCGGCGCCCGCACCAGCGGCTCCATCGCAGGCCGGGACCGTTGCCGCTCCTGCCCCGCAGGCCGCGCGCTCAATCCGTTCGATCAGGGTGCGAGGCAACCAGCGCCTCGAGCCAGAGACGATCCGCGCTTACGCCAATCTGTCGCCGGGTACGACCTACACGGCAGAGACGCTCGATCAGGCGCTGAAGGATCTTTACGCCACCCAGCTTTTCGCTGACGTGCAGATCACCGGTGCCGAAACCGGAGATCTCGTCATTGCAGTTCGCGAGAACCCGGTCATCAACCGGATCATCCTTGAAGGGAACAAGCGACTCAAGGACGACAAGATCACTCCTGAGATCAAGCTCGCGCCGCGCCAGATCTTCACTCGCAGCGCCGTTCGCGCCGATGTCGATCGGATCCTCGAGCTTTATCGCCGCCAAGGTCGATTCGCAGCCCGCGTCGACCCGAAGATCGTCCAGCTGGATCAAAACCGTGTCGACGTGGTCTTCGAGATCTACGAAGGCGATCTCGCCAAGGTCCGGGCAATCAATATCCTCGGCAATTCGCATTATTCGGACGAGCGCCTTCGCAAGGAGATGTACACCCGGCAGACGGGCGGGCTGCTCGGTTTCCTGAAATCGAACGACACTTACGATCCGGACCGACTTGCTGCCGACCAGCAGAAACTCCGCGCCTTCTACCTGACCCAGGGCTATGCGGATTTCCGGGTCGTGCAGGCGCTTGCCGAGCTGACGCCGGACCGCCGCGACTTTGTGATCACCTATGTGGTCGATGAGGGGCCGCGTTATCGGTTCGGCACCGTGGAGGCGGACAGCGCGCTTCGCGATTTCCCCAATGCCACCGTGATCCAGGTTGCCAAGATCCAGCCCGGTGGATGGTTCAACGCAAAACAGGTCGAGGACGCGGTCACGAACCTCAACGAGGCCGCAGGTAACCTCGGTTACGCGTTCGCGGACATCAATCCCGCCTATAATCGCGACGCCGAGAAGCGGGTGATGAACCTGACGATCAAGGTCGCGCCGACGCCGCGCGTCTACGTTGAGCGGATCGACATCACCGGGAACACGTCAACGCGCGACAAGGTGATCCGGCGCGAATTCCGCCTCAACGAAGGCGATGCATTCAATGCTCTAAGGGTCAAACGAAGCCAGGACCGCATACAGAGCCTCGGATTCTTTCAGGAGAAGATGGAGATCAAGCAGACCGAAGGGTCTGCGCCGGACCGCGTCGTGCTCGGCGTCAACGTCGAGGAGAAGCCAACTGGGCAACTGTCCCTGTCTGGCGGCTACTCGAGCCTCGAGCGCTTCGTCGTCCAGCTTGCCGTCAGTCAGAACAACTTCATGGGGAAGGGGCAGGGGCTCGACGCGTCGATTAACTGGTCGCGCTACTCCCGCTCTGTCGAGCTCGGCCTTTCTGACCCTTATTTCATGGACAAGCCGATCCTGTTCGGCGGGAACCTGTTCCGACGTGACTATCGCGCGTTCAACATTGTCGGCAGCCAGCGCAACACGACATATTCCCAAGTCAGCACCGGCGGCGCATTGCGCATGGGCTTTCCAATCACCGAATATTGGAGCTTCGGGGGTCGCTATACCCTGAGCAACGACAAGCTTACGCTCGACAAGACCAGCTTCTTCACCGACCCTGACGGGCCGGGGCCGCGCGGGCCGGAGTGCAGCCCGTTTCTGGCCGGGCGCTACCTTTGCGACGAACTTGGCACCAAGCTCGCATCGGTCGTCGGCTTTTCGACGGTCTACGACGACACTGACGGCATCCATCCCACACGCGGCCAGCGCCTTACCTTATCGGAGGACGTCGCGGGCCTTGGCGGCGACGTGAAATATGTCCGCTCCCGTTTCGACGGCACGAAGTACAAGAGCATCGGCGGCGGCTGGATCGTTTCCGCTCACGGCGAGGGCGGGTATATCTTTCCGCTTCAGAACGCGCCGACTTCCGAGCAAGACGCCATACGTCTGACCGATCGATTCTTCGATCCTGGTCTTCGCGGTTTCGACATCCGCGGCATCGGTCCGCGCGTCCAGCGCGTGCCCTATAATACGGACGGGACGCTCGACACGACGAAGGCAGCCACTACCGATGCGATCGGGGGCCGTGCCTACTACATGGGCAGGCTCGAGCTTGAATTCCCGACGACCTCCGGACTGAAAAGTGTCGGTCTGCGTCCGTCGGCATTCATCGACGTTGGCTCCCTCTGGAAGGTCAAGCAGCCGCCGCTGCTCGACATTCGCAGCGTGTGTACGCCGAAAGCGGGTACCACGGACCTAACGGGTTTCAGCAGCCCGGTTGCGGATTGCAGCGTTGATCTGAACGGGGTCTCGCATGACCCGGCGCAGTTCGACGCTCAGCCCGGTTTCAAGGAAATCTTCATCGGCAATTCAGCCAAGCCGCGCTTGTCTATCGGCGTCGGCGTCAACTGGGTTTCGCCCTTCGGTCCCCTCCGTATCGATCTCGCAAAGGCACTTCTCAAGCAGAAGGGCGACGATACGAAACTCTTCAGCTTCAACGTAGGAACTCAATTCTAATGAAAAAACTCATTTTCGCCTCTTTGCTCGCCGCATCGGCGCTATTGCCGTCCGCGGCCCACGCGCAGGCTATTCCTGCGGCCGTGGTCGCGGTCGTCGATCTCGAGAAGGTCACCAACGGCTGCACTGCCTGCAAGACTGCGACCGCCGCCCTGCAGAGCCAGGGCGCTGCGCTTCAGAACCGCCAGAAGGCCCTTGCCACCCCCCTCGAAACCGAGGGCAAGTCGATCCAGACCGCAGTCGAAGCACTGAACGGGAAGGAACCCGATGCAGCACTGAAGGCGCGGGCGCAGGCTTGGGAAACCAAGCGCAACCAGGCGGCCCAGGAACTTCAGAACCAGCAGCAGCAGATCACGCGCAACCAGCAGTACATCCAGCAGCAGATCGCGCAGAAGCTGGGTCCGATCTATACGCAGGTGATGCAGAAGCGCGGCGCCAACATCATGGTCGAAATCGGCACCACGCTCGCCAGCGGCTCGACGTTGGACGTGACGAACGACGTCCTTGCGGCTCTGAACACCGCGCTTCCGTCGATCACGACGACGGCGCCGGCGCAGACGACGCGTTCGAGCCAGCCCCAGGGCCGCTAAGCCGGACATGAACGATCAGCCGGCAAGCGCCGCCATCGGCCCGCTCGACATCAAGCGGGTGATGGCGGCGCTGCCGCACCGCTATCCGATGCTGCTTGTCGATCGGGTCGAAAGTCTCGATCCCGACAAGGGCATCGTCGCGATCAAGGCAGTTACGATCAACGAGCCCTTTTTTCAGGGCCATTTCCCAGCGCGGCCGATCATGCCCGGCGTGCTCATTGTCGAGGCGATGGCGCAGGCCGCGGGCGTGCTCGCGGTCGAGGCGCTTGGCCTCGCTGGTTCCGGCAAGCTCGTCTACTTCATGGCGATCGAAGGGGCGAAGTTCCGCCAGCCTGTCGAACCCGGCGTACTTTTGAGGCTCGAGGTCGACTTCGTTCAGAAGCGAGCCAGTGTCTGCAAGTTTGCCGGCCGCGCAACGATCGAAGGAAAGCTTGCCGCGGAGGCGAGCTTCACCGCGATGATCGCTGATCCGCCCGCCGCCTGACCCTTTTTAGCGGCTGAGCCGCAACCCTGCGTAAATTGCGCGACCTTCAGTGCGATAACCAAAAACGTCCTGGTAATGCTGGTCGAGCAAGTTCGTGCCGCGAGCAAAAAACTCGATGCCGCGACCGATGGAGTACGCAAGACGGGCGTCCGCGATCCAGTACGAGCCAAGCGTGACGCGGTCGAATGGGAAAGTGTCGCGGTTGTCGAAATGATCACCAACGTAGGCGAGTGAAGCGCCGTAGCTGAACTGCGCGACCGATCCATCGACGACAATCGAACCGCTGTGTTTCGGCCGTCGCGCTTCGGCGACTTGCTCACCACTCACCAAGTCGGGCTGGGTTGCCTTGAGGTAGGAATAGTTCGCAGACAGCCGCAATGCCGTGCCGGCATTCCACTCTACACTGGCCTCAACGCCTGAGCGCTTGCTGGCCGCGGCCGCGTTCAGCACGCTCGTGAATGTCGAGTTATTGACGATTTCGTCCTGGAGCCGCTGGCGATAGCCGGTCAGAGAAGCTCCGACAGTTCCGCGTCGATAACGAAGGCTCAACTCGAAACCGCGCGAGCTCTCCGCCCTAAGGCCTGGATTACCGACGAAATTTCCAGGAAAGAAGCCGTACAGATCGAAGAAGGTCGGTTGCGCAATTCCCTCGGCGTAGGAACCGGCGAGCGAGAAGCCCTTCCCAAGCGCACCAAGGATGGATGCACGCATGCTGGTCGCGTCCTTGAAGCGGTTGAAGATGTCACGTCGGATGGCGAAATCGCCGCTGACGGCGCTCGCGTCGCTCCGCCATTCCGCGGTCAGCGAGTTGTGGCTCCGATCCCTGTCCTGGTTGGTGAATCCACCGAACGCCGTGTCGCGCGCTTCGAATCCTTCCCGCTCGCTCTCCCCTGCGACGATGAGGCGATGCGTAACGGCGCCGGTTACGAACCGTCGTTCCAGCTGCGCTGAGAGATTGCGCCGTGAGCCGTGAGTCCGGTTCTGCTCGGCGTTCTCGACATAGTTCTTGTTGGACGAGCCGAGCAACGTACCGGCGATCCGTGCGCGCCATGGCGAGGCGTCGCCGCCAATCGAAGCCCAGATCCGCCCCGCATCGAGACGGTTGCGACTGTTGTCGAGCGTATCCGTGTGGGCACCCGTAAAGAGATCAAACCCGTCGAATTGGTCTCTGCCGCTGAGCCCGACTGCCGAGGCCCCGATTTCGACATCGGCTCGCGGACGCCACGTTGCGCGCAGCCGGCCGGAGAGATTGCGATAGCCGTCCTTGTCTCCGGGCCCGTCGACGCTGTTGATCCCATCTGCACGTTGGAAACCGACGGCGCCGGAGAGGCTGGCTTTGCCGGTGACGAACGATCCGGTCCCGCTGGCACGGCCGAAGCCGAACGAGCCGCCCTCCACCTTTGCATTGTAGCCCACCGCATCATCGAGGCCGTTGATGGCAATAACGCCTCCGATCGCCTCTGAACCCCACAATGCGGATTGAGGGCCTCGCACGACCTCGATACGCGACGCGAGATCGGCATTGAGGATCTCGTAGCGCGGGGTGTCGCCGGACGCCGGATCGTCGATCTTGATTCCGTCAACAAACAACAAGGTGTGGTTGGCCTCGGCACCGCGAATTCTGATTTCTGTAAGGGACCCGAGCGGACCCGAGGTCGCAATTGCCGCCGATGGTGTGAGGCGAATGAGGGCGGTAACGATCGGATCGTCCAGCCGTTCAATTCGCACTCGGTCGATGATTGTAGCGCTTGCAGGCGTCTGCGCTTCGCCTTGCGGGGCGCGCGAAGAGGTGATGACGATCCGGTCTGTTTCGAAAGCAAGTGTGGGCATTCAATCCTCCTGTTGACGAACTTGCCGTCACAGAGGGATGCGCAGCACATGGTGCAGCGGGGCCCACGCCCCCGCGGCTGGTCCCGGCCGGGGAAACGGACGACGGACCAAGGCAGGTTCCTGACTTTGCCGAGATGATCGGCTTACAGTTGCGGGCACAGCGCCGGATTTCCGCCGGCTTCCCTTTGAACCGCTCCCGCCGAAGCAACGACTTCGTGAGCGGCACCCTGGTCGGCCCCCCTGCTAGTCGGGCTGTCAAATTCCGGTCAAGCTGATTAATGGGGGCACATGATCGCCAATCACAGCCGCCTGATCGCGCTTCTCTCCGCAATTCTCGCAGCCGCCGTCCTGCGCCTTGTGCCGCATCCGCCCAACTTTACGCCAATCGGCGCGATGGCGTTGTTCAGCGGCGCCTACCTCGGCAAGCGGCCGGTTGCCTTCGCCGCGCCCCTCGGCGCTCTGTTGCTCAGCGACCTGGTGCTGGGTTTCTACCACGGCCAGCCGACCGTCTATTTCAGCGTTGCCTTGATCGTGATGATCGGAATGGTTGCTCTTGGTCGCGTGTCGCCAGTGCGGGTGGGCGCTGCTGCCATTGTGAGCTCGATTTTGTTTTTCGTGATCACCAATTTCGGCATGTGGCTGTTCAGCGGCTTCTATCCGAGGACCCTGGGTGGCCTCGAAGCCTGCTACGTCGCAGCAATTCCGTTCTTCCAGAACACGATTGCGGGAGATCTCTTCTACGCAGCGCTGTTGTTTGGAGGCTTCAGGATCGCCGAGTTGTTGATTCCGAGCCTGCGGGTCAGAGAGCCGCAGATCGCCTGACCGGCGCTCGGTTGCAACTTCAGCGTGCGGCCTGTAGAGGCGCCGCTCAACTTTCCGCTGCTGGTCGGAAACCAGCGGCTAACCCAAGGAAAACACAAATGAAGTCCGGTACGCACCCCGACTATCACATGATCAACGTCGAAATGACGGACGGCACCAAATTCCAGACCCGGTCGACCTGGGGCAAGGAAGGGGACACCCTTCATCTCGACATCGACCCGAAGGTTCACCCCGCATGGACTGGCGGAAACACCCGCCTGATGCAGGAAGGCGGCCAGGTCGCGCGCTTCAACAAGCGCTTCGGCGGTCTCGCGCTCGGCAAAAAGTAAGGCGTGCGCTTCTCGGCGCTGACCTCGGCTCCAACGCTGGAGACCGAGCGACTGCTATTGCGAGGGTTCCGGGAAGACGATCTTGCCGAGCACACGGCGATCCTGTCGGATCCAGTGGTGATGAAGCATTTCGGCGGGCATCTCTTCGATCGCGAGGAGTCATGGCGGCGGCTCCTGGGCGGCGTCGGCCTCTGGCAGTTGCAGGGAACGGGCCTGCTTGCCGCGGAACGCAAGTCCGACGGCAAGCTCGTCGGACACGTCGGCCTGTTCGATTATCATCGCGAGATCACGCCCTCGATCGAGGGGAAGCCCGAGCTCGGCTACATCTTCGCAGCAGAAGTGCACGGGCAGGGGCTCGCACGCGAATCATGCGATGCAATGCTCGCCTGGGCTGACCAGACGCTGGACGCGAACGAGACCGTCGCGATCATTTCGATCGAGAACGATCCCTCAATCAAGCTTGCCCAGCGGCTCGGCTTCGAGCGGCAACCCGACGGCGTCTACCGCGACGAGCCAATCAGCATCTGGCGACGGCCGAGGCAAAACCGCGGCTCGTCCTTAAAAGGCGCTTAGCCCGGTAATCGCCCGGCCCATGATGAGAGCGTGGACGTCGTGCGTTCCCTCGTAGGTATTGACGGTCTCGAGGTTCGCGGCATGGCGCATCACGTGGAACTCGGCCGAGATGCCGTTGCCGCCGTGCATGTCGCGCGCGACACGGGCGATCTCGAGCGCCTTGCCGCAGTTGTTGCGCTTGACGAGGCTGATCGTCTCCGGGATCAGCTCGCCGCCCTCGAGGCGGCGGCCGACCCGCAATGACGCCTGCAGGCCGAGCGTGATCTCGGTTACCATGTTGGCAAGCTTCAGCTGGACGAGCTGGTTGGATGCGAGCGGGCGCCCGAACTGCTTGCGGTCGAGCGTATATTGCCGCGCTGCTGCGTAGCACGCCTCGGCGGCGCCCATCGAACCCCAGCTGATCCCGTAGCGAGCGCGGTTGAGGCAGCCGAACGGCCCCTTGAGGCCTTCGACATTGGGCAGGAGCGCGTCCTCGCCGACCTCGACACCGTCCATCACGATCTCGCCGGTGATCGAGGCGCGAAGACTGAGCTTCTCCCTGATCTTCGGAGCCGACAGGCCAGCCATGCCCTGCTCGAGAACGAAGCCGCGGATCTTGCCGCCATGGGCGTCCGACTTCGCCCAGATGACGAACACATCGGCGATCGGCGAATTGGTGATCCACATCTTGGTGCCGGTGAGGCGGTAGCCGCCAGGCACCTTCTCGGCCCGCGTCCGCATGCCGCCGGGATCGGAGCCGGCGTCGGGTTCGGTGAGGCCAAAGCAACCGACCCATTCCCCGGTCGCGAGCCTGGGAAGATACTTCCTCCGCTGCTCTTCCGAGCCGTAGGCAAAGATCGGGTACATGACGAGGCTCGACTGGACCGACATCGCCGAGCGGTAGCCGCTGTCGACGCGTTCGACGGCACGGGCGATGAGACCATAGCTGACGTAGCCGAGCCCGGCGCCGCCATAGTCATGCGGGATGGTCGCGCCGAGTAGCCCGAGCGCGCCGAACTCGCTCATGATCTCGCGATCGAACCGCTCCTCGAGATAGGCCGACGTCACCCGCGGCAGGAGCTTGTCCTTCGCATAGGCCTCGGCGGTGTCGCGGACGAGTCGCTCCTCGTCCGTCAATTGCTGATCAAGATCGAAGGGATCCTGCCAATCGAACGGCAGGATGGTGGGCTCGGCCACTGTTAATGCTCCGCGAGTGGGGTTTCGTTCGTCTTAGGCGCGCTTCAGGAATCTTGCAAAACTGCCGTTTTTTCAACGGCTTGTTGCGCCCGTGCAACGCCGTTCCCGATTCTGAACAACCTGAAAGGAAAGCCTCTTGATATTTTGTTAACCAAGGTGAAGCCTGTAACTGTGGGAGTTTGTCCTCCCTCGAACCACTATTGTGGAGGGGCCTGTGAGCGTTACTCGGAAGACGGCCGTTCGCGCCGCGCTGCTAGCTGCGACTTCTTTTTCGACATTCGCGATTTCCGCACCCGCCTGGGCTGACCAGGCGAGCGCCGGAGAGGCTTATCGCCTCGATGCGTCCAACGCGATCCGGTCGATGGTTGCGAACACGCGAAACTGGACCCCGACCCTTCGAATCGTCACCAACGACAGTCGGTTCATCAAGCCGGGCCCGGGCAATCCTGCGACCGGCGCGAATTACGCGAACAGCGCGAACGTGCTGAGCACCGGCGTCAATGGCATTGGCCAGATGATTACCGTCGACCAGGTTGATTCAAAGTCAGCTTTCCTGGGTCTTTGCACCGGTACGCTGATCAACCCGCGAACCGTGATTACGGCGGCTCACTGCGTCTACGAGCAGCCTGCGATCAATTACGGCAGCCAGACCGGCGCCGCCGGCGGCCTCTATGGCCAGGTTGCGCAGGATCTGGGAAACACGAACGGCATCCCGATCAGCTTCGGCTTTTCTTCGACGAACCGATGCATCGACACGAACGGCTGTGCGAGGGGCACCGGGCCTTACGAGACATGGCGTGACGCTGGGTTCACCTCGCAGCCCGACAAGTTCATCTATAACGGCAACCAGGTCTGGTACGGGCGTGCCTCGCAGCCGGTAAGCCTCGGCGGCGGCGGCGAGTTCGGCAACGAGGATATCGCCCTCGTCACGCTCGACACGCATGTCGAGAATGTTCCGACCTGGACGCTCCTCTTCACGCCCTTGAGCGGTCCGACGCACGTGACGATCACGGGCTACGGCGGAGCTGGCGTTGGAACGCCCGGCATCGGCGACCTCGCCGGCATCGACTATCGCCGGCGCGCAGCCGAGAACATGATCGACGCGCTGATGTCGTCCGCGGACTGGGTCCACACGCCGGCGATCGCGGGACCGGATGACCACAGCTTCGACAATGAAGCGCATGCGCTTTACTGGTTCGACTTCGACGACCCGGACTTCAATGCGCACCACCTGCCGGACAATTTCTTCAACAACACGGCAACGGGAACGCGACCCGACGGTTCGCCTAACGACAACGGCTATTATGACTTCAATGGGCTCGGCGGAACCGCGCTTCCGCGTGAAGGCACGACAGCCGGCGGAGATTCAGGCGGTCCGTTGATCGTCGACCAGACTTTCAGGAATCCCGACGGGACATTCAGACCGGTCGTCGCCGGCGTTCTTACCGGCAGCTGGTCGTTTGATGGCGGAATCGCAACTTACGGCGAGTTCTCGGTCTATCCGCCGCTCTACCTGTACTGGCAGGAAATCGTCGCCAATAATCCGTACAAATATGTTTCGGCCAAGGGAGGCAACGGCAACTGGTTCGACCCGGCGCACTGGGTGCAGGACATGGATCCGGCCTACTCAGTCGTGGTCAATGGCCAGCTGGTGAACAGCCTGCCGAGCACGCCTCAGCAGAATGCCGACAGCACCGCCGGACGTTTCGGGCAGGTATGTTTCCTTGGCGACAGCTGCGGAACGATCGCAGGCACTCCCTATCCCGCTAATACCGGCCAGTACCTACAGACGCCCGGCGGTCCGGGAACGACCAACTTCGTTCCTAACAATGTCGAGCCGGTGAATAGTGTCAGCGCCAGCAGTTTTCGGCAGGCGCGCTATTATGACGTGACACTTCGCCAGGCTGGAACGACGACGCTCAGTGCAGCGGCGACGATCGACCAGCTGACCATCAACGGTGGACTTGATACGCAGCTGAACATCGCCAGCACCGGCAATCTCCGCGTCTGGTCGGACTTCAACCAGTATGGTGGCTGGACCAACGTTAATGGCCGTTTGACGACGGGTGAAGCGCTCGTCGCCAGCGGCATCCTCAGCGGCTCCGGCGTATTCGACCCGACTTACCTTACTGTCGTCGGCGGCGCTGTTGCCCCCGGCGGGGGTGGAATCGGCACGCTGACCATCAGTGGCAATGTCATCATGGCTTCTGCGTCGGGCCTTCTGGTCGATCTCAGCCACACGGCAGGCGACCGATTGAACGTCATCAGCGACAGTGCAACTGCTGGTGCGCTGGCGTTGAACGGCGGAGCCTTACGTGTTTCGTCCATCGCTGGAGCGAACGCAGCAAGGGCCGGCGACCGGTTCATGATCGCCAATGCGGCAGGAAGGATTACCGGCACCTTTGGCAGCGTTGGCGTCGATTCCGGGTCGCTGGTTCCGACAGTCAGCTACGGTCCAGACCAGGTGACCGTCACGTTGGGCGCCGGCAGCCTCGCCAGGACGGTAGCCGGTACGGACAAGACAACGATGGCGTTCGCAGGCGCGCTCGATGCGCTTCGCACCACCTCGTATGGAAAGCTCTGGAACCTCTATGGCAGCGTGGACTGGATGGATTCGAGCGAGCTCGCGGCCACCTTCGCCGCGTTGTCGCCGACCAGGCTCATCGGTGAAACTGAGCTCCTGCAGGAACGCCAGAGCCGGCAGTTGTTCGGCAGCGTCGGTGACCGCCTGTCATTGCTCGGGACCGGACAGGCGGCAGGTTTTGCGCTGAGCGGGACGGCCGCTTCGTTCGATCGCCTGGGACAGCAGACGACGCCGCAGGCGATCCTCGGATTGCAAAGCTCGTCGGCTCCAGTCACCACCAAGCTCGTTGGCGGGCTCAGCGGCTTCGTAACAATGGGCGGTGACAATGTGCGCTCGAGCTACGGCGATGCTCGCGAGCTCGATGCTGGGCAGCATAGCCGCTACTTTGCTTCGGGCATCGAAGCGCCGTTCGGCAACGTTCGCATCGGTACGGCGGTTGGCTATGCCGAAGCGAACACCAGTGCCTCACGCGACAGTGCCCGATCGAAGCTGACGCAAGCGGCCGCCTATGCGGCTGTTCCGCTCGGGAAGAACGCCTATTTCGGCGGAATTGTCGCTGCGGAACGGGCGAGCAGCCAAAGCAATCGCCTGGCGACGGATACCGTTTCGATGTTCCGCCTCGACGGTGCCACGCACTCGAGCCGCTACATGGCAACGGCCGAAGTCGGCGTTCGCGAGGAGATTGGCCACGGACTGGCTCTGACACCGCGCGCTCAGCTCGGCTTCAGCCATTACAGCATGGGCGGTTTCCGCGAGGAGGGCGGCGAGACGGCACTCGAGCTCAACAGCCTTAAGGTCGATCGGTTCGAAAGCCGTATCGGCGCGAAGCTCGATGGAACGACGCACATTGCAGGTTGGACCGTTACGCCACAGGTGCAAGCCGACTATGTCCGCTTGCTTTCCGGCGGCAGGAACGGCCTCAGCGTCAGCTTCGCGGCCGCGCCTGACTATGACTTCAGTCTTCCGCTGACCAACGGCGGCAGCGGCTGGATGGAAGTCAAAGGCGGTATCGAGCTAAATCGCGGCTCGTTCAGCCTCGGACTGTCCGGCCAGGCCACGGCTGGAGACGCGCCGATCTCCGATCAGCGCGGTCTAGTCAGCGTCGGTTATCGGTTCTGAGCAGGAGGAGCGGGGGCCCGCGCCGCGTGCTCCCGACTCCACTCACTTGCCCTTTGTCGCGATTTTCGTGGTGCCGCTGCCAAAGCTCTGCTTGAGGGTGATCTGGAAGGCGCGGTGGCGGTTGCGGTCCCGGAACTCGTCGAGCACCACCTCCGGCTCTGCTCGATTGGGACGAAACAGTAAGCGATCCCGCGCCGCATGCGTGCTCAGCGCATTGTCGATGCTAAAGGTGACGGCCGTCTTGGGCCAAGGCCGGTACTCGACAAAGGCGGTCATATAGGCCCCGCGATTGAGGTTCGTGTCGAACTCGTCCGTGCGATAGAAGGTGAAGCGCTGGTTGTCGCTGATCTCGAATCCATAGGACAAAGGTCCGGCATCACGGCGGACATCGAGGTCCCACTGCCACGCCGGATAGAAGCCGCTGAACTTTCGCGGCTCGTGACTGATCGGGTCGTCGACGCGGGTACGCTGCAGCGTGCCGCTGAATTTGACGCGCAAGCCTTTCCAGAATCGATTGAAAGGCATGTCGAGCGTGAGGGTTGCGAATGAGCGCTTGCCGGTGCCGAGATTGCCTGGTGCGTCGAAGGCATTTCCCGCATCGTCGAAGATCAGGATCCGGTCCTGCAGCATGCTGATGAGGTCATAGCCGAGGTCGAGTTTGAACAAGCCGTCGCCCAGTAATGAATGCTCGGCGGTTGCGCGGAATTCCCATGTCCGCTGCGGCTCGAGATCGGCATTGCTGCCGTTCAGTCGTTTCGTCGACAAGTCGCCGATGCTGATGAAGTCAAAGAAGTTCAGCTGCGCGACGGTTCGGCGGACGGAAAATTGACCGTGCCATCCTGCGCCCGGCTTCCAGTCGATTGCCACGTTGGGCTTTAGGAATTTCAACGTTCGTTCGGCGGTCGCGTCGCCACTCACCTTGAGGTTCGAAAACTCGTAGTTGATCCCGCCGTCGATCCGCAGCGAAGACGAAAGGTTCTTGCCGACGTTGACGAAAACCTCGCCGCGCTTCTCCTTGACGGTAGCGTCGGCAATGGGAAGGGCGATCCGCACCTTCTCGCCGTTCTCGTCGATCGAGAAGAGGTCAACCTTGTCGTCGAGCTCGTTGTAGGCGGCTTCGGCCCCCGCCTCGAACGCGAAGCCCCACAGGTCCGATCGCGACCAGCTGACACGGCCGATCGTTTCGTCCTGCCGGGCGTGTACCGATTGATCGAAGCCGCCGTTCACCGCCGCATCGTCTTCGATCAGCCCATCGCGCTGGATGTAATTGTCGACGTCGTGCCGCTTCCGGCGGGTTGCCAGAGCGACAAGCTTGATCGCCCCGCCTGCCAATGGCCGGGTGAGGTCACCACCAAGCTCCAGAACCGGATCGCGGTAGGTCTGGATGAGGTTATCATCGTGCGCCAAGCCATCCTCGGGCGTGACGCGATTGCGCTGGAACAGGTCGAAGCTGCTCGGTTGCCACCGGGCGTTCAGCCGGATTGCCTTGTCCGAGCCACGCTCGAGTGCCCAGGTCGCCGCGAGGAAGGGATCCTTGTTGAAGTAGCTGTTGTGCTTGCGCCGATGCTCTACGAGTTCTACCGTCGCGGGGATCGTGAGGTCGTCCGTGCCTTCCTCATGCTGGCGGTTACGACCGGTTCCGGCAGAAAAATTGAATGTCGAAGGACCGCGCCTGACGAGAACCGATCCCTGGATGTCCGTGTTGACGTAGCCCGTGAACCAGCGCTTCGCCGACGCGGTAACGTTGCCGTCGATCCCGGCCTCGTTGGACAGGACGACATTCAGCACCTGGCTCTTGCCCGCAAAATCTGAGCCATAAAGGTCACCGGACCCGACCTCGACGCGGATCACGCGCTGCGCTGGAATGCGCGAGAGGGTCGTATCTATAGTCTCGGCCTTGCTGCTGTAGCGGGCCCCGTTGATGACTACGTTGCCGGCAGTTCCAGCGAACCCGCGCACGTCCTGCGAACTGCCAAGATCGAGCGTGAAACCGGGCACGCGCCGGGCGATGTCCAGCGCAGTGCGCGGCGCGAACTGCGTGAAGAAGGTCGCTTCGTAGACTGTGGTCCGGCTCGCGCCGGTCTGGGCCTGGGCCGGCCGTGCTGCGTTGGTTTGTGCCGTGGCCGCCGAACTGAGCACAAGCTCCGCCAGCCCGGCCGTTGCGAGCAACAGCGTCCGAGTCAAAATTGAGGTCCCCTTGTACTTCCTGGCTCGGCGCTACGTGATGGCCGTGCCTGCGGCGACAGCCCGTCGATCAATCGGCCAACGGTTCGATAAATGAGCGGCGGGCGGTCACGAACGGCAGATTGTGGGAAGCGCCGTCAGCGCTTCCGTCCGAACAACTTCATTTCAACGAGATCGTCGACGGGCGGCATTGCCTGGCCGGTCTGGACGGTCGACCGGACAAATTCGGGGCTGATGTTGAGTGCTTTCAGCTGCACCAGCGTATCCACGGGCAAGTCGCGATAGCCGATGCGCTGGTAGCCCGCGATGAACTCTGGCGAGATGTTGAGCGCGCGCATCTGCACGAGCCCGTCGCCGGGCACGTTTGCGTAGCCGACGCGGGCAAAGCCGGCGATCCATTCCGGCGTGATGTTCAGCGCCTTGAACTCGATGAGCGAGTGGATCGACCGCGGGCGATAGCCAGCACGGGACATTTCCGTGATGTAGCGGCCATTAGCGCCGAGCGCTGCAAGGGCCATGAGGTCGTCGATCGACGGCGTCGGATAACGGGCCGCAGCGACCGCATCGATGACGTCGCGCCGGGCATTCACGGCCATCAGACCGAACGCCTGCTGATGATTTGGCCGTCCGATGCCGCGGCTCGAGAGAAGCTGCATGAACGCGGTGTTCTCCGTGAAGCGGCAGCTGCCGGTTGCATAGCTATTCCCTCCATTTCCCGCGCAATCGAGGCGCCCCGCTTCACGGGCTATGGAGAAGTGAAGCGGCCGCGAGCCGGCAGCATGAAAGGAGGACACCTCCAAACCGATGAGGTCGGACGGCATGAAACCAGTCGACCAATTGTCACGATCGCCACCCCGGGACTGATCACGGAAACTCGCACGGATCTTTGCCGGGTCACGAGGCGATTGCTGGAGAGTGAAACCGATTGAATTCGAAGGTGCCGCGAAGCAGGCCGTCGAAACCGTGACGAAGGCGACGAGCAAGGCGCAAGCAAAGGCGAGTGGACGGTTCATGGTCGGTCTCCTTTCGAAGGTCCGGGCAAAGTTCGCCCGTTCGCCCGGCAAGGGCGTTTTTGGAAAAATCAGCTCGATTGAAGTTCAGTCGGTCAGGCGAACGGGTGGTCAGCCGCCGTCGTCGTCACCCGGATTGACGGTCGGCTCACGCGGAGGTTGGGGAGGCCTCGGCGTGCTCCGAAGCGTTTCAGCGGTGATCCCGTGCGCCTTGAACTTGATCAGCTGCTTGGCGCCAAGGATCCTGTAACCCGATTTTCGGAATTGCTCGGCGTAGGCAGGTGTCACCCCGACTGCTCGCATCTCGACATAATCATCGATGTCGCCGCGGAAGCCGGCAGCCGCCATCTGCCGCACGTAATCCGGCGTCAGACCGACTGCCCGAGCCTGGGTCAGCTCGTCGGCGTCGAGATTGGTGAGGCCGGCCGTCGCCATTCCGCGAATGAACTCCGGAGTGACACCGACAGCGCGCATGCCGACGACGTCGTCCAGATCTGCACCACGCATTGCCGGCGAGGCCGACCGGATCGCGGCGAGATACTCGGGCGTAATGCCGACGGCCTTCATCTCGATGACCCGGTCGATCGACACATTATTTCCCCGCTGCCGCGGAGGGCGGGCCGAGGGAAGCGTCACGTCGCCGGCATCGACGTAGGTGACTGCCCGTGCGCCATTTGGTCCCTTGGCGACGATCATGCGACGGCCGTGCGCATCAGGCGGATAGACGATCGACTCGGCACCGCTCGGGCTACGCGCGATGATCGTTCCCTTGACGCTGTCGACGGTCGCGCCGTTCGGGCCCTCCGCATGGAAGTCTTCCTGAATTGGCCTGACCGCCTGCGGAGCGATCGCGGTTGCCGCTGCAACCGCCGTCGTAACTGACGTCGATACGCCCTTGGCGATGATGTGCGGCAGATCAGTCGGAGCCTCGGTCAACGCCGCATAGGGGGGTGCCGCGGGTTCGTTCGCCGCGGCTTTGGAAGCGGGCTTGGCGGTCTTGAGCGTCGCGGGGGTCAGGGTCAGGGCGGCGAGCGGCGCCGCAACCATGATCGCGCCGGCAAACACGCCCAAGGCGAACGACCGCGCAACCGGCCCACGAACGGACTTGCCGTCGAGCACCCGGGCCACCCGGCGGGCAAGCGAGCTCTTGGATGGTGCCACGCCATGCGCACCCAGCAAGAGGCCGGGGCACTCGTGCCGGGCGACTCCGACCAGCAGCTGGGCATAGTCCGTATCGACAATATCGGCACCAAGGACGGTGTCGTCGGCAGTCTCTTCACGAAGCTGGTGAGCTTCGCGAGCAAGCAGCCAGACAAGTGGATTGAACCAGAACAGCGCCGTTGCAACCCGCGCCAGCAGGAGCTTGATCCAGTCCATGCGTGCGACGTGGGCAAGTTCGTGCGCGATGATTGCCTCGGCTTCGTCGGCGGCCTCGACGGCGCGGCTGTTGAGAAGGATCACAGGGCGCATCAGTCCCCAGCTGATGGGCGACGCGAGCTCGTCGCTCGTAAGAAGCGCCGTACCGTGCTTGAAGCCCATGCGACGCTGTGCCCGCGCGAGGGCGCTCAGCCAGTGACCATCCACCAGGACGTCGGCACGAGCCCTCAGCGTAATGAGGCGCGCAAGAGCGAGAAAGGTAATGAGCAGGAGGACGGCCGCCGGAACCGCATAGATCGCGGTCACCGCAGCGGCCGGATTAATGGGCGGCAACATCGGCTTCGATACCGCGAAACCCGTCCTGTCGATCGAAGCGACGGGCGCGGCATCCGTGACGACCGGCCCCGCAGCGGCGGGCTGAACGGCAGCTGCCGTTTCTGGGGCGCTTCCGAGCAGCGCTGGCGTTTCGACGTTCCAGCTCGGCAGCACCAGCGGCGCAAACGCCATGATCACGAGCGCAAGAAGGCCGATATGCGCGACCCACGAGCGCTCAGCCGCGGAACGGTTTCTCATGATCTGGAGCAGGCCAAGCGTCAGCCCGGCGAGAAGAAGCGACTTGAGCGCGATGCCGATGAGGACGTGCATTACTGGCCCCCTTTTGCTTTCCGTGCCCGTGCAATCATTTGCTCGAGCTCGTTGAGCTCGTCTTCCTTGAGCTTGTCCGACATGCCGAGCAAGGCGCTTGCGGCGCTCGCCGGCGAGCCGTTGAAGAAGACACGGACGATGTCAGTCAGTGCCGACTTTTTCGCGACGCTGTCCGAAACCAGCGGGCTGTAGAGAAATCCGCGCTCGGACTCGCTGCGCTGGACGAAGCCCTTGTCCTCGAGCCGCTTGAGCATCGCGCGGACGGCCGAACCGCTAAGCTGCACAGGCAAAGCGTCGCAGATTTCCGCGACCGCCAGCGGGCCTCTTTCGTAGAGGACATCCACAATCTGGCGTTCGCGCGGCGGCAATTTGCTCAGCATTCGTGCAATCCTTTCACACGCGGCACTCACCGCGCTACATTTGTAGAGTGCTACATTTGTAGCGTGAATGCAAGCTTAATGTCCAATACGCTTTTCGCTCCGCCACCGGAAAACCCGCATGTTTTCGATAAGCAGGCAAATATAGGCAGCGGATGAATGTCAGGCGTTGGCGGAGAGGGTGGGATTCGAACCCACGGTGGGCTTGCACCCACGGCGGTTTTCAAGACCGCTGCCTTAAACCACTCGGCCACCTCTCCGCGTCGGTCGCTTCTCGGGGCGAGCGGCGAGCTTTTCAAGCCCGTTCGGTCGCCCGTGCGAAATCGATCGGCGAGAAAGATTACCGACCAGCTGTGCAACACGCGCGATGAACAAAGCTGGCCTCGGCGGGGTTTGGCAATCTAGCCTCGGCTGTATTGAGGAGAGCGTTTCCGGAAATGAACGGGTGGGGGATCATGGCATCAGCTGCTGCGCTGAGTTCGGCTACGACGGCCGATCAGGGCGCCACGCAGCTCACGCAAGCGAGCGGACTGGAGCCGGCCTACACCCAGCCGGCGCCCGTGATCGACCCGTGGTACAGCTACAAGCTTCGGCTTGCTGCTCTCGCACGGCAGCAGGGGGTCCGCGAACCAACAATCCAGAGCCACGTCCTCGGTCTCACGAAGAACGAGCGAGTCATCGAGCTTGAACGGACGGAACCGATCGCCCGCAGCTCCGGCGGCGTGGTTGGCGCGCTTCGCCCGTACCTTGACTCCCACGTGACTGCGTCGCTGATCCGGCGCGGCCGCGCGAATTATGCCGAGCACTATAATGCGTTGCGAGGTCTCGAAGCTCGCTACGGCGTCGATGCGGGCGTCCTGATGGCGATCTGGGGGTTGGAAACCAGCTATGGCACCGTAACCGGGAGCACCGATCTGCTCCAGGCGCTCGCAAGCCTTGGATATTACGGACGCCGACGCGATTTCTTCGAAGCCGAGTTCGTCGCAGCATTGAAGCTCATTGACCAGGGCGTGCCGCGATGGCGGCTGAAAGGCAGCTGGGCAGGTGCAACAGGCTATCCGCAATTCATGCCGTCCGTCGCGCTGCGACTTCGTGCGGACGGTGACGGCGACGGCTATGCCGACATTTGGTCGAGCGAGCTCGACGGACTTGCATCCATTGCGACGTATCTGCGCGATGCCGGCTGGAAGCCAAACGTTGCCTGGGGAATTCGTGTACGGACACCCGCCGGTCTCAATCGGGCCCCGCTAGTAAGCCGGACCACAGCCCCGCGCTGCCCGCAGGTTTATCGCCGTCACAGTCGATGGCTGACGATGCGGGAATGGCGCGCGCTCGGTGTGACCCCGCTCGGACGCTCTCTGCCGGAAAATGAAATGGCAAGCCTCATCGAGCCTGACGGCCCCGACGCGACCGCCTACCTGCTTACAACCAACTACCGGGCGATCCTCGATTACAATTGCTCGAATTTCTACGGCATCTCGGTCGGGGTTCTGGCGGACGCGGTTACTCGGCGATAGACAACCCCCGCCACCACTCAATCGGGGAAGCTGTTCAAGCCAATGTCGCGCACAATCCTCCTAGCCACTGCTGCATCCGTCCTTGTCGCGGGCGCAGCGCCTGCCGCCGCCCCGCAATTCGATACTCCCGCGAAGGTCGCCTACCTTATCGACCTCTCATCGGGCGCGACCCTCTACGCGAAGAATGCGGACGTCCGGATGCCGCCTGCATCCATGGCCAAGATGATGACGACCGACGTCGCGTTCGAGTTGATCGACAAGGGCCAGCTGCCGCTGAACAAGATGTGCACCGTTCGGCCGGAGACGTGGCAGAAGTGGCACGGCCCGCAAGCCGGCTCGACGATGTTCCTCTCGCCAAACGAGCAGGTGAGCGTCGAAAACCTGCTGAAGGGAATCGTGACGCTGTCGGGCAACGATGCGTCGGTCGTCCTCGCCGAATGTATCGCCGGCACCGAGCAAGCCTTCACCGACCAGATGAACGCCCTCGGCAAACGGATCGGCCTGACGAACAGCCATTTCGGCACTGCCAACGGATGGCCCGATAACGGCGTCACCTACGTCAGCGCTCGCGACCTCGCCACTTTGGCGCGGTGGGAGATCGAGCACCATTACAAACTCTACAAGCAGTTCTATTCGCTGCCGAACTTCACTTGGGGCAAGACGCTTGGATCCGGCCAGGACATCACGCAGGCGAATCGCAACCCGATCCTTGGCGTCGTTCGGGGCGCCGACGGATTGAAGACCGGGCATACCGACGAGGCGGGCTATGGCTTCACCGGCTCCGCCGAACAGAACGGTCGGCGTTTGATTGAGGTCGTTGCCGGGCTGTCGAGTTGGAACGCACGCGTGACAGAATCAAAGCGCCTGATCGAATGGGGCTTCGGCGCATGGCAGGCGAAGCCGCTGTTTCAGCAGGGTGCCAAGGTTGGCACCGCAAAGGTCCAGCTCGGCAGCTCCAGCGAAGTGTCGCTTGTAGCTCCCCGTAACCTTGCCGTGACCGTGCCGGCAGGGCTGCAGAGCGGCTCGATCCAGACGAAAATCCGTTACGACGGTCCACTGCTCGCGCCGATCAAGAAGGGTCAGGAAGTTGCGCAGCTCGTGATCACGACTGGCGACACGCCGCCGCAGGTCGTGCCGCTCGTCGCCGGTGAGGATATCGGCAGCGCCGGTTTCTTCACTCGTCTCTGGCTCGGTCTCAAGTCGCTGTTCGGGATGGCGTGACGTCACGCGGCAGGTTCATTAGCCTCGAAGGCGGCGAGGGGGTCGGCAAGTCGACGCAGGTTAAAGCGCTCGCCGATGCTCTTCGCGGCCGCGGCCTTGGCGTGATCGTAACCAGGGAGCCCGGTGGTAGCGAAGGCGCCGAGAGGATCCGCGAGCTGTTGCTGAGCGGCGCCGACGATCGCTGGGGCCCGCAGGCGGAAGCGCTTCTCTTTGCAGCCGCGCGCGCGGATCATACTGCGAAGACGATCCGTCCCGCACTCGAGGCAGGTCAATGGGTACTTTCCGACCGGTTCATCGACAGCTCGCTGGCATATCAGGGTGGGGCCGGAGGGCTCGGCATCGAAGCCGTGCGAGCGATCAACGCCTTCGGGATCGGTGAAGATTTTCCCGATCGAACCTTGATCCTGACGGTGGACGAAGGCGGTGAGCGGGCGCGGGCGCGCGACATGGAAGGAAGCGACCGTATCGGCGCGCGGTCCGACGATTATCACCGGAAGGTCGAGGCGGCGTTCCGTATCATCGCAATCGAAGAACCGGATCGCGTCAGCCTCGTCGACGCAAGCGGCGCGCCTGAGGAGGTGACCCAACGGCTGCTTGACGCCATTCGGGACCTGCTGCCGTGATTTTCGGGCAGGATCGCGCGATCGATCGCTTCGCCAGCGCGTGGGCGACACGCAAGCTTCACCACGCCTGGCTGCTCGCAGGTCCCAAGGGCGTCGGGAAAGCCAGCTTCGCTCACGCTGCCGCGCGCCGCGTGCTCGCCGAAGCTGCGGGCCCGTCATCGGGCCTCCCTCGTATCGACACCGACGATGGCCACCCGATCGTCAAGCTGATCGAAGCGGGCAGCCACCCCGACATGCGCCGGCTGGAACGGCTCGTGAACGAGAAGACCGGTAATCTTGCACGAAATATCAGCGTCGAGCAGGTGCGCGAGCTCGGTGAATTCTTGGCGCTGACGCCGGCGTTATCGCCGTGGCGCGTGGCGGTCATAGATACCGCCGACGAACTGGAGACCTCCGGCGCGAACGCACTTCTCAAGATCCTGGAGGAGCCGCCTCCCAACACGCTATTCTTTCTCGTCAGCCATGCACCGGGCAGGCTCCTGCCGACGATACGGTCGCGGTGCCGGCGTCTCGATTTCATGAACCTCGACGATGACGCCATGACGTCAATCCTCGACAGACACGCGTCTGATTTGTCCGGCACCGAAGGCCAGCGGATCATCGCCATGTCGGGGGGCTCGGCGGGGAGGGCACTTGCGTTCGCAGAGCTCGGGCTCGCGAAGCTCGAAGATTCTGCGCTGGCGATCCTCCGGCAGGGCGATCCGACGAATGCGCGCCGTTCCGACTTGGCGCTGGAACTTGGCAAGAAAGGCGCGGCTGAACGCTATGCCGCCTTCCTCGATCTCGCGCCTTCCCTCATCGCGCGGGAGGCCCGAAAGCTCGAAGGTGCTTCGCGCGAACGGGCCCTCGACGCTTACACCAAGGCGCGCGAGCTGGCCGCGATTGCGCCGCGGCTCTCGCTCGACCCGGCCTCGACCGTATTCCAGATCGGCGGCTTCCTTGCCGAGGTCGCCGGTCCCGCTTTCTTGAAGCCCTAGGCGCGCCCCGCTAGGGCCGGACCAAGCATGTCCGAACCCTTCTACATCACCACAGCCATCAGCTATCCGAACGGCCCGCCGCACATCGGTCACGCCTATGAGGCGATCGCGGCCGACGCGATCGCGCGGTTCCAGCGTACTCAGGGCCGCGATGTCCGCTTTCAGACCGGTACAGACGAGCATGGACTGAAGATGGCTCAGGCTGCCCGCGGCGAAGGAATTGAGCCGCGCGCGCTTGCAGATAAAATGTCACGTCTTTTCCGGGAGATGTGTGATACTCTTAACGTTTCCTACGACAGATTTATTCGCACTTCGAAGCCGGATCATTACCGGGCCAGCCAAGCTATCTGGACGGCGATGGAGGAGAGGGGAGACCTCTACCTCGATCGCTATGAGGGTTGGTACTCCGTTCGGGACGAGGCCTATTACGAGCCCGAGGAACTGGTCAGCGCCGACGACGGCGCAAAGCTGTCGCCGCAAGGCACTCCCGTCGAATGGACCGTCGAGGAGAGCTGGTTCTTCAGGCTGTCCAGGTATCAGCAGCCGCTGCTGGATCATTATGCGGCGAACCCCGAGTTCATCCGCCCGGCAAGCCGTCGAAACGAGGTGGTACGCTTCGTCGAAGGCGGTCTTAAGGATCTCAGCATCTCGCGCACCAGCTTCGACTGGGGCGTCCCGGTGCCGGGGAGCGACGACCACGTGATGTACGTCTGGCTCGACGCCCTCACCAACTACATTACCGGCCTTGGCTATCCGGACGATACCGAGCTGTGGCAGCGCTACTGGCCAGCCAGCGTGCACCTGATCGGCAAGGACGTTGTGCGCTTCCACGCCGTTTACTGGCCGGCGTTTCTGATGTCGGCCGGAATCGCGCTGCCGAAACAGGTCTACGGACACGGATTCCTTCTCAGTCGCGGCGAAAAAATGTCGAAGAGCGTCGGCAATGTCGTCGACCCGATGGTCCTGGCTGACCGTTTCGGGGTCGACGCACTCCGTTATTTCCTGCTGCGCGAAGTGCCCTTCGGCCAAGACGGAAGCTATAGCGCCGAGGCGATCGTCAATCGCGCCAATGCCGAGCTCGCGAACAGTTTCGGCAATCTTGCTCAGCGCACCTTGTCGATGGTCAGCAAGAACTTGGGCGGTGTTATTCCGGCACCTGGCCAAGCGAGTACAGACGTCGAGTTGCTCGAGCTTGTGGGCAAGGCGACGGGGGATGAGGTCACCGAGGCCTTCGACCGTTTTGCTTTCTCGGTCGGGATCGAGGCTTGGCTGCGAGCTGTTTTCGCCTGCAATGCCTACGTCGATGCACAGGCGCCCTGGGCGCTCCGCAAGACCGACCCCGAACGGATGGCCGCCGTCCTCGG
This sequence comes from Sphingomicrobium sp., assembly GCA_045811185.1. Taxonomy (GTDB): domain Bacteria; phylum Pseudomonadota; class Alphaproteobacteria; order Sphingomonadales; family Sphingomonadaceae; genus Sphingomicrobium. The sequence continues at coordinate 30,596 of JBJMUN010000043.1, read as the reverse complement.
TACGCTGGTCGCTGCGGTGCGCGAGCTTGCACGCGCGATTGCGCCGATCATTCCGGAGTCTGCTGACAAGCTGCTGACCCTGATCGACGCCGGCGAGGGTGGTATGCCGATCCCGCAGCCGACACCCCTATTCCCCCGGCTCGAGCTGCCGGAAGACGAGGAAGCCGCAGCGTGACGCTGATCGACAGCCACTGCCACCTCAATTACGAAGGGCTGGTCGAACGACAGGCTGAAGTGCTTGGGAATGCGCGCGAACGCGGTGTTTCCGGTTTTCTCAACATCTCCACTCGTCAGCGTGAATGGACGCAGATCATCGCGGTGGCGGAACGCGAGTCGGACGTGTGGGCGAGCGTCGGCGTCCACCCCCACGAAGCCGATGCGCATCCAGATCTCGGCTCAGCGGCGCTGATTGATGCCTCCGCCCATCCGCGAGTCATAGCCATTGGTGAGTGCGGGCTCGATTATTATTACGACAAATCGGATCGCACGGCGCAGCGGGAGCGCTTCGAAGCTCATGTCGAGGCCGCTCGCGAGAGCGGCCTGCCTCTCGTGATCCATACACGGGAAGCGGAAGCCGATACTGCCGAGATCCTCTCCGAAGCGGTCAGGGAAGGGGGCGTCACTGGCGTCCTCCACTGCTTCACCGGATCGGCCGAACTTGCGAAAAAGGGCCTCGATCTTGGGTTTTACGTGTCGCTTTCAGGCATCGTGACTTTCAAGAACGCGCTGGATCTCCAGGAAACGGCGAAGTGGCTGCCGGCTGACCAGATGCTTGTCGAAACGGACGCACCGTTCCTCGCGCCAGTCCCGCATCGCGGCCAGAAATGCGAGCCGGCCTTTGTCGTGGACACCGCGAACTTCGTTGCGGGGCTTAGGGGCGAAGACCCCGAGCAGCTCGCGGAGGAAACGACAGCAAACTTCTTCAAGCTCTTCAAGAAGGCCCAAAGGGAAGCCGCTTGAGAGTTCGGATCCTCGGCTGCGGGACGTCGACCGGCGTTCCGAAGATCGGGAACGACTGGGGCCAGTGCGACCCCGAAGAACCGCGGAATGCCCGGCTAAGAACGTCAATTTTGGTTGAGAGCGCCGGAAATCGCATCCTCGTCGATTGCGGTCCGGACCTCAGGCAGCAACTGCTTGAGGCAAAGGTCAACCGGCTCGAGGGTGTCATTGTCACCCATGTGCACGGAGACCACTGCCACGGCATCGACGAGTTGCGTCCTGTATCCCAGGCCATCGGCGGGCCGGTACCTCTCCATGCGCGGTCCAGCGTCCTCGACGAGCTAAAACTTCGCTTTGCATATGCGTTCGAGCAGTCGGCCTCCTATCGTCCGATCGTCGAACCTTTCGAATTGGCCGAGGAAGTCGATTTCGGTGAAGCGAAGATTCGCTTCGTGGATCAACCACACGGCGGAGCGACATCGCTCGGACTGCGCTTCGACGACGCCGGTTTTTCAGTCGGATATGCGGTCGACTTCAATGAGTTAAGTGACGACATGGCCGCGCTCTACCAAGGTGTCGATATTTGGGTCGCCGACTGCCTGACGCGGCAGCCGCATCCGACGCACATGCATCTAGATGGTGTGTTGACTGCCGCGCGCGACTTGCGCGTCGGGCAGCTCTACCTTGTTCACATGGGCAATGGCCTCGATTACCGAACGCTTGCCGCCGAGCTGCCCGACTGGGCTGCTCCGGCATATGACGGCCTCGAGTTCGGCTCATGATGACCAACGACCTCATGCTTGGCGGTGTCTATCTCCTGATGGCGGTGATGCTGCTGGTCGGCTCGCTGATGGCGCGTCGGGAGCCCGCAGCAAGGCTCGTCACCATGGCGCTCGCCTGGGTGGCGATTTTCGCGGGCGGCTTTGTGTTGTTCACGTTCCGTGACAATCTTGGCTGGGTCGCTCAACGGTTGAAGGCAGAAGCTGTCGGTACACCCGTGCAGCAAGGCCAGGAGACACGCATCCCGATGGCCATCGACGGCCACTTCTGGGTCGAGGCCAAGGTGAACGGTCAGGACGTCAAATTCCTGGTCGACAGCGGTGCAACGACAACGACGATCGATCGGGGAACGGCCAAGGCCGCTGGAATCGAGATTTCCTCGAGGCGTGACCGGTATGTGCGCACCGGCAACGGCATCATTCGCGTCGCGAGCGGCCGTGCCCGACAGCTCACCGTCGGAAGCATCACTCGAAGCAACGTGGCAGTGGAGATTGCCGACAATGACGATCTCAACGTCCTTGGCATGAATTATCTGTCGTCCCTCAGCCGCTGGAGCGTCGAAGGGCGCTGGCTGGTAATGGTCCCATGATCTTGGTTACATTTTACATAATGCGTATTATCATACTTTTGGATCAGAGCGAGCGAGGGGCCCCTCATGCCGCTTGAACGTCTGCGTGAAATCATGCGCCGGCTGCGCGACCCGGCCACCGGTTGCGAATGGGACACGGTCCAGACATTTGAGACGATAGCTCCCTACACGATCGAGGAAGCGTACGAAGTCGCCGATGCAATTGCGCGCAAGGACATGGAAGCGCTTGCCGACGAACTCGGAGATCTCCAGCTCCAGGTCGTATTCCACGCGCAAATGGCCGAGGAAGCCGGCCTGTTTACCCTCGAGGACGTGCTGGCGCGCATTTGCGACAAGATGGAGCGCCGGCATCCGCACATTTTCGGCGACGCCGAACATGGCGGCCACCATCTGTGGGAGATCATCAAGGCTGAGGAACGCTCTTCCAATCCAGACAAAAGCGCGCTCGCGGGCGTTGCTCTCGCATTGCCCGCGTTAGAGCGGGCCGCAAAGCTGCAGCGGCGGGCAGCGCGCGTCGGCTTTGACTGGCCGGACGTTTCAGGCCCCCGCGCAAAGATCGACGAAGAACTCGCCGAGCTGGACGCTGAAACCGAGCACGAGCGTAAGCTGGAAGAGCTTGGTGACCTGTTGTTCGCAGTCGTCAACCTCGCACGTCATCTTAACGTCGAGCCCGAAACGGCTCTGCGCGAGGCAAATCATAAATTCGAGAAGCGTTTCCGGGCGATCGAGCAGGAACCCGGGTTCGCCGAGCTGCCGCTCGCTGAAAAGGAAGAGCTTTGGGCCGCGGCCAAGAAGGCTCAGGCAGATTCCAGAGCCTGAAAGCGCGCCCAATTGTCCGGTGACAAGCGCACCGACAGCTCCATCTCGTCGTGATCGAGTTTCTGGTCGAGCACCTCGCCGCGCGAATGCAGCCATGCGATCTTGCTGCCCTCGCTGGCGGCGAGACGGATCAGGTGCACCTGCTCTCCGCTCCTCAGCTTCTCGGCCATGCATTCTCGCAAATCGTCCAGCCCGTCACCGGTTACGGCGGAGATCGGCACGACGTCTTCCCGGCGACGCGCTTCCTCGAACAGCCGCTCACGCTCTTCGTTCGCAAGCAGATCCACCTTGTTCCAGGCCTCGATCCGGGGCGGCGCCCCCTCCTCGGTCAGGCCGAGCGTTACGAGGACATCGTCGACGTCCTCGCGCTGCGCTTCGCGGTCCGGATGCGCCATGTTGCGTACGTGGACGAGAAGATCAGCCTCACGCACCTCTTCAAGGGTTGCGCGAAAGGCGGCGATTAGCTCGGTCGGGAGATCGGACACGAACCCGACGGTATCGGACAGGATCACCTTGTCGAAACCGGGCAGGCGGATATCGCGCATGGTCGGGTCGAGCGTCGCGAACAGCAAGTTCTCCGCGAATACAGCTTCGCCCGTCAGTCGATTGAAAAGAGTGGATTTCCCTGCGTTCGTATAACCGACGAGCGCGATGACCGGCCACGGAGCACGCTGCCGCCGATCGCGGTGCAATGTGCGCGTCCGCTTCACCTGATCGAGTTCGCGCCGGATCTTCGCCATGCGGTCGCGGATCAGGCGGCGGTCCGCCTCGATCTGCGTTTCGCCAGGGCCGCCAAGGAAGCCGAAGCCGCCGCGCTGCCGCTCGAGGTGGGTCCAGCTCCGGACCAGGCGACCCGACTGGTATTGCAGATGGGCAAGCTCGACCTGAAGCTGGCCCTCCGCCGTTGCCGCTCGCTCGCCGAAAATCTCGAGGATCAGCCCGGTGCGGTCGATCACCTTGGTTCCGACTTCTTCCTCGAGGTTCTTCTGCTGGATTGGAGTGAGCGCCGCATCGACGATCAGCAGCCCTGCGCCTTCCTCCTTTGCGGCCTCGGCGATTTCCTCGACCTGCCCTTTTCCGAGCAGCGTCGCCGGGCGAACCGCGCGGACACGGAACGGCCGGGCCGCGATAACGTCGATTCCGATCGCTTCCGCCAGTCCCGCAGCTTCCTCGACCCGCGCGTCGGCTGATCGGCGCAAGCCCTCACGCGGCAGTTCGGGTACTGCGATTAGGGCACGCTCGCCGCGGGCGACCTCGATTGCGCCGTTGCCGTCGAAATTGGTGATCAGGACGCTGCCTCCTCTTCGCCGCCCGGCTCGGGTCCCAGATTGAGAGGTCGCGCCGGCTGCAGTGTCGAAATAGCATGCTTGTAGACGAGCTGAACTTGCCCGCCGCGCTCGAGCACGAGACTGAACTGGTCGAATCCGGTCACTGCCCCCTGCAACATGACGCCGTTGACGAGAAACAGGGTCATGCGCTCATTCTCGCGCGCCGCCGCGGCAAGGAAAAGGTCCTGAAGGCTCGCCTTCGCGCCGTCGACGGCGGCTGTCGTTGGCACGAAGTCGGGCGGCGGCTCGGCCGGCATGACCGTCGAGATCGAATGCTTATAGACCAGCTGCGATGCTCCCTCACGCCGCAACAGCAAAGAGAATGCGTCGAACCAGGTGATGACCCCCTGAAGCTTCACACCCTTGACGAGGAAGATGGTGACCGGAAGCTTCGCGCGGCGAACGCCGTTCAGGAAATGGTCCTGCAGGCTCAGCGAACGCGCGGCCATTGCGGCTCCTTATTCTTCGCCTTCCCTCTTGTCGCCAATCCCGAGCGCCTTCAGCTTCCGGTGAAGCGCTGACCGCTCCATGCCGATGAACGATGCGGTGCGCGAGATGTTGCCGGAGAAGCGCCGAATCTGGATCTTGAGATACTCGCGTTCGAAGGATTCGCGGGCCTCACGAAGCGGGCTTCCCATGATGGCCATGGTCGTGCTGGCACCGCTCATGGGAGCCTGATTGTCGAGAATTTCGGGCGGCAGAAGGTCAACCTCGATGCACGAGACGCGGTCGGTGGGCGCAAGGATCAGCGTGCGCTCGATGATGTTCCTCAGTTGGCGAATGTTGCCGGGCCAGTCGTGTGCCTGGAGAGCGGCCATTGCCTCTTCCGAAATGCCTGGCGCCGGCATTCGCCGCTCAGCGGCGAAGCGAGCCAGGAAATGGCTTACCAGCTCCGGGATGTCCTCACGGCGTTCGCGAAGTGGCGGCAGCTTCACGGGCACCACATTGAGCCGGTAGAACAAGTCCTCGCGAAAGCGTCCGCCCGCGATTTCGTCCTGAAGATTGCGAGACGTCGCCGACAGCACGCGCACGTCGACCTTGATCGGGCGCTGCCCGCCGATGCGCGCATAGCTCTGGTCGGTGAGAACCCGAAGGATCTTGGCCTGCGTCGTCAAAGGCATGTCCGCGATCTCGTCGAGAAACAGGGTTCCGCCATGGGCATGCTCGAGCAAGCCCGGCCGCATCGCGCCCTCGGCTTCGCTGCCGAACAGTTCCTCCTCGACGCGTTCAGGGCTCATCATCGCTGCGGAGAGCACGATGAAAGGCGCTTTGGCGCGCGGGCTCCACTGGTGGATCATGCGCGCGGCAATCTCTTTGCCAACCCCCGGCGGCCCGGAGATGAGTACCCGGCTGCCAGTGGGCGCAACCCGTTTCAGGGTCGCACGAACGGAGTTGATCGCAACCGAGCTGCCGTGGAGCTGGTCCTCGTGGCCGACCTGCAGGCGCAGTGTTTCGTTCTCGCGCCGGAGCCGGTCGGTCTCGGTTGCCCGGTCAACGAGATAGATCAGCCGCTCGGCCTCGAACGGCTTCTCGATGAAGTCGACGGCCCCTTCCCTTACCGCCGCAACGGCTGTGTCGAGGTTGCCGTGCCCGGAAATCATCAGCACTGGAATGGTCGGATCGCGATGCTTGATTTCCTGCAGCAGCTGGAGCCCGTCCAGTCTTGAACCCTGCAGCCACACGTCGAGCAGCACCATTGATGGGCGCCGCTCCTCGATCGCTTCGAGCGTCTGCGTGCTGTCAGCCGCGGTTCGAACGGCATAGCCCTCGTCCTCGAGCACACCGCTGACGAGATCGCGAATGTCAGCCTCGTCGTCCACAACCAGTACTTCAAGCGCCATCAGGTATCCCCGTCATTGTCACGCTCGTCGCCCACAGACTCGGGCGAATGGGCGGCGAGTGCGGCAAGCTTTTCAGTGTCGAACGAAATGCGGACGTGCGTCCCGCCGCCGGACCGGTCGAGGAAGGCTATTTCGCCCATATGTTCCTCGACGATCTTCTTGACGATGGCGAGGCCAAGTCCGGTCCCCCTCACACGCGTCGTCATATAGGGTTCAGTCAGCCGCTCGCGGTCTTCCGGCAGGCCGATGCCGGTATCGAGCACGTCGATGACGAGGTGGGCATTTTCCTCGTGAAGCTTCAGTTCTACGCGGTCACCTGCAATGCTGTGCTCGCCGCGGTTTCGCCTTCCTTCAATCGCTTCCACGGCGTTCTTCACGACGTTCGTAAGCGCCTGCGCGATCTGGCGGCGGTCACAGACCATACGGAACTCGGCTTGCGCGGGGTCCAGCGCAAAAGTGATCGCCGGATGCGCGACCTCGTGCAAGAACACGGCCTGTCTGGCGATCTCGTGCACGTTTTCGTCACGGAACACGGGCTTGGGCATGCGAGCGAAATTGGAGAATTCATCGACCATGCGCCTGAGGTCGCCAACCTGCCGAACGATCGTCGCGGTCAGGCGCTCGAACGTTTCCTTGTCCGACGCGATCTCGAGCCCGAACCGTCGCTGCAGACGCTCTGCGGCGAGCTGGATGGGCGTGAGTGGATTTTTGATCTCGTGCGCAATGCGCCTTGCGATGTCCGACCAGGCAGCCCGGCGCTGGTCGGAGAGCTGGTCGGTGATGTCATCGAAGGTAAGAACCGAGCCATCCTGGTAGCGGACGCGCTTCACCGCGAGCGTGCGTTGGACGCCTTCATCGGCGACGAGCACATTGGCCTCTGCCTGCTCACCGCGCATGAACTCCGACAGTTCGGGTGAAACTGAGCCGAGGTCGCGCCCCTCGATCTCTTCGTGACCCTTCTGCAGCAACGTCGCCGCCGATCGGTTGAGAAGCCGAATGTGGCTGTTGCTGTCGACGGCGACGACGCCGGCCGTGACGCTGGACAGGACGGCCTCGATGAACGCGCGACGAGTATCGAGCTGCGTGTTGGCAGACCGAAGCGCGTTGGTTTGCTCCTCGAGCCGGCCAGTCATTCGGTTGAAGGCAGTTGCCAGTGTCTGGACCTCGTCCTCCGTCTTCGCGACGGGCACGCGCGCGGTGAAGTCGCCGGCTTCAATCCGTCCGGCGGCCGTCACAAGTTCACCGACCGGCCGGACCAGACGGTCCGCAAGTCGCAAAGCGGTCAAAATCGAAAGGCCGACGACCACCAGTGCCCCCAGCAGCAGGGCGCCATTGAAGCGCAGCTGGTTCACGCGCGATCGCTCAAGAAGCACTCGATAGTCGTGCAGCACGCCGTTCGCGCGGCTTATCTGCTGCTGGAACTGCGGATCGAATACCCGTGCGGCATAAAGGTAGGCGTTGGGGCCATATTCGAGCTTTGTCAGCGCACCTATTCGGTCGGCGGAGTTCAGCGACACGACCGGGCGGTTCGCGACCGCGGCGATGCTCGCGGGGGTGATGACCTTCTCAAGTGCCCGGTCATAGGGGTTGACCAGCGCGAGGGTCCGGATCTGCTTGTCCTCGCCATAGGTGAAGATGATGGCTTCCGAGAGGTTGCGGTTCAGCACCTGGTTGCGCGCGAAAGCCTCAGCAAAGCGCGGATCGTCGATCGTGGTCTGACGAAGATATCCTGCAAGGTCGGTGCTGGCCGTGGTCGTTTCGTTTTCGACCCGCTCAACTTCCCGGTCGTAGCTCGCACGGGCGACCTGCACAGTATTCTCGAGCATTCCCCGCGCGCGGTTCGAGAACCAGAATTCGAGACCGCTCTGGAACAACAGCGAGGCAAAAATCGCAACCAGGACGGTGGGGACGGCCGCGAGCGCCGAGAAGAGCGCCACGAGCCGGACATGGAGACGACCGCTGCCAAGACCTCCCCTCTCCGCACGGCGAACCGCTACGCGCCGCGAAAAGAGCACCATCAATGCGATGGCGGGCAGAAGGTTGGCGATCAGGAGTAGCGCAATCAGCGGCGGCGACAGCAAGGTACCGGGCTCGGCGCCGCGGCTTAGCAACCAGACGCTGAGCACGATCATGCCGGCGAGGAAGGCCGCGGTGACCCAAGCCAGGCGGTCGTAGAACCGTCCGCTCGCCCGCTCCCGCTGGAGCCAGCTGTCCCGCTCTAAAATCACCGCCGATTCGGCTGCACGCGCATCCATCCGGCCACGGCCCTAGCATGGCCGTTGCACAAAAAACACACTCAGATTGCGCTGTATTGGTTCAGGCGGCCGAGCGCGCGAGCCACGGCGAATAGAATTCCTGCAACATATCCGTAACGACTTTCGGGTCGTCCTGCTGGTTCACCTTGTTGCGCAGCTCCGCGGAGCCCGGAAGACCCTTCGTGTACCACGCGACATGCTTGCGGGCGAGGTTTACTCCAGTGTGCGTTCCATAGAGCCGGAGCATCTCGTCATATTGCTCGAGCATGGTCGAAAGCTGCTCGTCGAGGCTTGGGTCGGGCCGGTGCCCTCCTCCGCTGAGCTCGCTCATCACCTGTCCAATGAGCCAGGGCCGTCCATAAGCGCCCCGACCGATCATGACGCCGTCGGCACCCGACTGACGTAATGCCTCGCGTGAATCCTCGATCGAGCAGATGTCGCCATTGACGATTACCGGCACTCTCACGGCTTCCTTGACGTTCCGGACGAAGCTCCAGTCAGCCTCGCCCTTGTACATCTGACAGCGAGTGCGGCCATGAATGGTGATCATCTGCACGCCGAGATCCTCGGCGATGCGGGCCAGTTCAGGCGCGTTCAGATTCTCATGATTCCAGCCCATTCGCGTCTTAAGGGTGACGGGAACTTTCACGGCCTTGACCGTCGCCTCGATCAGCCTTGCGGCAAGCGGCAAGTCACGCATCAGCGCCGAGCCAGCCTCGCCATTCACGACCTTCTTCACGGGGCAGCCCATGTTGATGTCGATGATTGCTGCGCCGCGCTGCTCGTTCAGCCTTGCAGCCTCTGCCATTACCACGGGGTCGCAGCCTGCAAGCTGCACCGACACCGGCTCCTCGGCTGGATCCCACATCGCCTTCTGCAAGGACTGTCGCGTCTCGCGAACCATCGCCTGGCTGGCGATCATCTCACTGACCGTGAGACCTGCTCCGTAACGTTTCACGATCCGTCGGAAAGGCAGGTCAGTGACAGCCGTCATCGGCGCCAGAATGACTGGCGATTCAATCCGGACAGGGCCGATGTGGATGGGCTTGATCTCGGTCATGGGCCGCAGGCCCATACAGATGGGGGCCTTGGCGGACAAGGCAAGCGGCCCTAGACGGCCCCGCCGTGACAACAACCGCGCTCATCGTCGCCGCCGGAAGCGGCTCCCGCATGGGCGGTGGAGTCCCGAAGCAATTTCGCTTGCTCGGCGGCAGGCCTGTGCTGCGCTGGGCGGTGGAGTCGCTGATCCGTCACCCCGCGCTTCGATCCGTCCGTGTTGTCGTTGGGCGAGGTCAGCAGGCCGAGGCGGAGACGGCGCTGGCGGGGCTGGATGTCGGTAGCCTGATCGAGGGCGGCGCGGAGCGTGCGGATTCGGTTCGAGCCGGCCTGGCGGCCGTTAACGGCGAGGCCGTGCTCGTCCATGACGCTGCGCGCCCCTTCTGTCCTGCCGAAGTTGTCGATCGGCTCCTCGCAAGCCTTGAGTTTTTTGAGGGTGCTGCCCCGGTGCTTCCCGTCGGCGATACGCTCGCGCGAGTTGGCGAAACGCTCGGGGAACCTGTCGATCGGGTCGGCCTCGCGCGGGTACAGACGCCACAGGCCTTCAGGATTGACGCGCTAAGGACCGCCTATGATCGGTGGGATGGCCCGTCGCCTACCGATGAGACGACCGTCGTACGAGCTGCCGGCATGGAAGTCGCAGCCATTCAGGGAGACCCGTCACTGGAAAAGCTGACGCTGCCCGCCGATTTCGCCAGGGCTGAGCAATGGCTTACGGGGCGTATGTCGCCTCGTACCGGAATGGGTTTTGATGTTCACGCATTCGCCGGGGAAGGTCCGGTGATGCTCGGTGGGATCGAGGTGCCGCACAGCCGCGGTCTCGCTGGCCACAGCGACGCAGACGTTGTCCTGCATGCAATCACCGATGCGCTGCTCGGCGCTGCGGGCTTGGGTGACATTGGCGAACATTTCCCGCCAAGCGACCCGCGTTTCAAAGGCGCCGCCTCGTCCCTCTTCCTCGCCCACGCCGTTCAGTTGTTGCGGTCGAGAGGCGCCGTTATCGACCACATCGACTGCACGGTGATCGCCGAAGCGCCCAAAGTGGGTCCGCGGCGGGAAGCGATGCGTGCCAAAATTGCCGAAATTACCGAATTGCGCGTTGAACAGATCAGCGTGAAGGCGACCACTACTGAAGGCCTCGGTTTTATAGGGCGACGGGAAGGGATTGCCGCGCAAGCTGTCGCAAGCATCCGGATGGGATTTTGATCAGGTGACGGACACACTTCTTCCGCAGGTGCTGGTCGACAAGGCTCGAGAGGTCGTCGAAGCCAACCGAATGGCCCACCGCCGCGTCGCCGTTGCGGAAAGCTGCACAGGCGGATTGGTCAGTGCAGCGCTGACCGAGATTCCAGGCTCGTCGGAAATGTTCGAAGCGGGCTACGTGACCTATTCCAATGCTGCAAAAATAAGCGAGCTCAAGGTCAGCCTCGAAGTCGTCGAAACCTTCGGAGCCGTCAGCGTCGCTACTGCCTGGGCCATGGCCCGCGGTGCGCTTGCGGCATCGGATGCTGACATTGCAGTCGCCATAACCGGGGTCGCGGGCCCGGGCGGTGGCAGTCCGTCCAAGCCCGTGGGGACGGTCGTGTTCGCAACTGCCGAGCGTGACGCAGATCCGGCCAAGATCGTCGCTGACCAGAAGTTCTTCGATGAGAAGACGCGCTCGGGAGTGCGGCTTCAGGCCGCGCTTTGCGCGCTCGACTTGCTGATGCCGTAAAGAGCGGCGGCGCGCTGCTCGAAGGCGGCCGTCATCCGTCGCAACGCCCGATCGAACATCGATCCTGCAAGCGTTTCGAAGAGCCGCGACTTGAATGCAAAGTCGACCGAAAAGACGACGTTGGTTCCGCCATCGGCCGCCCGCTCGAATTTCCACTCATTGTGGAGATATTTCAGGGGTCCCTCGACATAGTCGACGCAAATCTGGTGCGCCCGTTCCTTCACGACGCGGCTGGTAAATCGCTCCTTGAAGGCGTTGAACCCCACGACGAGGTCAGCAACCGTCTCATGCTCGCTCGAAGAGCGAATACGGACCGCGACGACCCAGGGCAGGAACTCGTTGTACCGGGCAACGTCGGCGACCAGGTCGAACAGTTGCTCCGGCGTATAGGGTAAGTGCCTGGTCTCGCTGTGGCGCGGCATCAGCCGTTCGAACGCTCCAGTTGTGCCAAACGTGCCGACTGCATCTTCTTGAAATCGTCGCCTGCATGATAGCTTGACCGCGTCAGCGGCGAGGCAGCGACGAGCAGGAAGCCCTTTGCTCTTGCAATCGCTGCATACGCGTCAAATGCCTTGGGACTTACGAACTCCTCCACCTTGGCATGGCGCGGCGTAGGCTGGAGATACTGGCCCATGGTCAGAAAATCGACGCCGGCTGACCGCATGTCGTCCATCACCTGATGGATCTCAAGGCGCTGCTCGCCAAGGCCGACCATGACACCTGACTTGGTGAAGATGTGAGGCGCTTTGCGTTTGACGCTCTCGAGAAGGCGCAGGGACGCGTAGTAACGCGCGCCTGGCCGGATCGTCGGGTAAAGCCGCGGGACCGTTTCCAGATTGTGGTTGTAAACGTCAGGTCCGGCGGCGACGATTTCCTCGACAGCAGCCTCGCTCTTGTTCCGGAAATCGGGTGTCAGGATCTCAATGGTCGTCGAAGGAGTGCGCTTGCGCAGCGCCTCGATCACCCTCACGAACTGCCGCGCGCCGCCGTCCGGCAGGTCATCGCGGTCCACCGACGTGACGACGATATGCTCGAGGCCGAGCTCGGCAGCCGCGGCCGCGACATGCTCCGGCTCCAGCGGGTCTACGGCCCGAGGCATTCCGGTCTTCACGTTGCAGAAGGCGCAGGCCCTTGTGCAGGTGTCGCCAAGGATCATCACCGTCGCGTGCTTCTTGGTCCAGCACTCCCCGATGTTCGGGCAGGCCGCTTCTTCGCATACGGTCGCGAGGTTGAGTTCGCGCATCAGCTTGCGCGTGGCGTGATAGCCCTCGCTTACGGGCGCCTTGACCCGGATCCAGTCGGGCTTGCGTTGTTTGGGAGGGACTGCGGCCGGGGCGTTCATGGCGCGCCAGATAGCGATTGCCGCTGCGGCTTGCCACCCCTGCTCTCTCTGGCTAGCCGCTCCCAATGCCGTACCTCACTCGATTGATCGAAGGCTATCGTCGCTTCCGCGCAACCGACTGGGAGCATGAACGCGAGCGCTGGTCAGAGCTTGCGGAGGGCCAGAGCCCCCAGGTCATGATTCTTTCCTGCGCCGACAGCCGCGTCGATCCGGCGCAGATCTTCGATGCCCGCCCGGGCGAGATGTTCGTCACCCGGAACATCGCGGCACTTGCTCCACCTTACGAGACGACCAGCGGCTACCATGGCGTCTCGGCGGCGCTGGAATTTGCTGTTACGCAGCTCCAGGTCGCAGAGATCGTGGTGATGGGTCACGGCTTTTGCGGCGGCTGCGCAGCCGCGCTCACCGGCAAGTTCGACGATACGGACCCGGGCGAAGGGCACTTCATCGCCGATTGGGTAGGAATGCTCGGCGAGGCACGGGATGAGGTGCGCGCGCGCCACGAGACGCTGGATCGAGCGGCATTCCTCGACATGGAACGCGAGGCTGTGAAGGTCAGCCTGGCGAACCTCAGGACGTTCCCATGGATCGTCGAGCGCGAGCAATCCGGAGAGCTCAAGCTACACGGCGCCCATTTTTCGATCTCCGAAGGGCGGCTCTATTTGCTCGACGAGGGAGGCGGCGACTTCCGCCCGGTCTGAGCTATCCAGTCTAACATCTTACTCTATAGTCATAATGGGCGTAGCCGTGCCCATCGATCCAATAGCAGTAGCCGTGCACGTCATGATAATAAGTGTGCGTGCCGATGATCGCGCCGATCAGGCCGCCGACACCCGCGCCGATTGCGGCGCCGGCTCCGGTGCCAATGCCCGGAATTACCGACCCGGCCACCGCACCCGCACCGGCGCCAATCAGCGCACCGACGGCTGTGCTGCCGATCGCGTGTTGCGTCGCGGGATCTGTTGCGCAGCCACCGAGCGCAAGACAGCTTGCGGCCGTGGCCGAGAGAAGCAGGCGTGTCATTGGAGCCTCCGATATGGCAAGACTCCCCACGCCGCCTCAGTGCGCCGTCAGCTGTTGGGTTACCCTAGGGGAAAGTATCGATTTGCACGTACGGGGCGGAAGATGACTTCCACCCCGCGAAACGTTTTCAACATGCCGTGCTAAGATCCTGGTTTAGCATCGAACATTGTAGCTGTAGTGTGGCTGGCCATAGCCGTCGATGTAGTAGCAATAGCCGCGCGTATCACGATAATATTGGTGGCCGTTGACGATGGCTCCCACGGCCCCACCGAGGATTCCACCGACGACGGCACCAGCCCCTGTGCCGATACCTGGAAGCACCGATCCGGCAATGGCACCCGCACCCGCGCCAATCACGGCGCCGGTGGCAGTGCCCGCGATGGCGTGATCATACCGCGGATCGGTCGCGCACCCGCCAAGGGCAAGACTGCTGGCTGCAGCAGCCGAAATCAGAAGGCGTTTCATAAATCGTCCTCCAAACTGCCCCGCGCCGCGAGCTTCAGTGCAACAGCAGCAGTTTCGTTCCCGCAACGGGGTCCAGTCGTGCGGCAACCGTGCCGAACGGCCATGAATGGAGGCCGCCAAACAAGAGACGGGGCGGAAGTTGCCTCCCACCCCGTCAAGCAGCTCCAGAACGGAAAATCAGCTTATGAATTCACTTAGCAGCGAATGTCATAACTGTAGTGCGGCTGACCGTACTGATCGACATAATAGCAATAGCCGCGCGTATCGCGATAATATTGCCGACCATGCACGGTGGCTCCAAGAACGCCACCCAGGATGGCTCCCGCCACCGCGCCTGTGCCCGTCTTCACGCCTGGGAGAACCGCACCGGCAACTGCACCCGTAGCAGCGCCAATCGCCGCACCGGCGACCGCGTTACCTGCCTGAGAATTGTTGTAGTAGCCGTTGTTGTAGCCGTTATTGTAGTAGCCGTTCCCGTAAGGATCATAGCCGTATTGGTTCGGGTAGGTAGCGCAACCAGTTACCGCAACGCTGGCGGCAAGGGCGGCAGCAAGACCAAGCTTTTTCATCGTCTCGTCCCTTCCTCAACTCGCCCCCACTGTCGGGGCTAACAACCGCACTCACATGTGTTTCGTTCCCGCATCGATCATGTCCCGTTCATGAATGGGACCAGGTTCGCGCCCACCTGTGGTCATTCCGCGATGCTGCGCTACAGGAAGTAAAAAAGGGAATCGTCGATGCGCGACAGCCTGCCCGAACAGGAAGCCAATATCGCTCTGCTGATTGATGCGGATAACGCTTCGCCCGATCACCTCGACGACGTGCTGTTGGTTCTTGGCGAGCTGGGGACGATCAACATCCGGCGCGCTTACGGTAATTGGTCGAAGGCGAGCCTCAAGGGATGGGGCAATCTGACTGGCTCGCACTCGATCATTCCCATGCAGCAGTTCGATGTCGTTAAAGGCAAAAGCGCGACCGACATGCGGATGACCATCGATGCGATGGACCTTCTCTATCGCGGCAACGTCGATGGGTTCGGCATCATGTCGTCAGACAGCGACTTCCTGCCCCTGGCACAGCGGATTCGAGAGGACGGCCTGCCGGTTTACGGCTTCGGCACTGCCAAGACCCCGGTTTCGTTCCAGCAGGCCTGCACGCGCTTCTTCGATGTCGGCGCCCTCGCGATGGATGACGCGGAGGAACTCGAACAGCCTCTGGCCGGTGCTGGACAGCGTCCCGTCGATCCCGAGCTACTGCAGGTGCTTGGCGCCGCCTACAAGGCGTCGAAGCGCGACGAGGAAGGCTACACCCCGCTCTCCGAGCTCGGCCAGCGCGCGAAGGCGGTGTCGAGCTTTGCGGCACGAAACTTCGGCTACACCCGCCTTTCCGATCTCATCAGGGCGGTGCCTAATTTCGAGGTGAAGAGCGGCGACGACGGTCGCCTTCTGGTGAAGCGCCTCCGCTAGTCTGCGCTGTGGATCGTTCATCCACAGATATTTCGCGCGCGGAGCGAGTCGTCTTCTGTGCTCTAGCCGACACAGCTGATTAGTCATTTTTCCGGGAGGGGGAACGCTGCAGATGACCAGCGGTTGTCCCGCCAACCTAGGTTAACGAGACTCGCTGGACCATGCTTGCTGGCAACGATCCGCAAAGACTGCTTGATACTGCGCTCAACGCCATCGCGACGGGTCCGCAGTGCTGCTCCGTGCTCGATGACATGCCAGTGGCCATTTACATCACCGACGCTGCCGGTGCGGTCACCTACTGGAACCGCGCCTGTGTCGAGTTCGCTGGCCGCGAGCCCGAGCTTGGAAGAGATCGATGGTGTGTCACCTGGCAACTCTTCACGACCACCGGCGAGCCGATGCAGCGCGAGGATTGCCCGATGGCGCAGGCGATCCGGCAGCAGCGACCTGTAAGGGACGTCATCGCCATTGCCGAGCGGCCCGACGGCAGCCGCGTCGCGTTCAAACCCTACCCTACCCCCTTCTTCGGGCAGAGCGGCGAGTTGGAGGGTGCCCTCAACCTGATGATCGACGTCACCGACGAGCAGAGTGAGGCCCTTCAGGAGCAGGCTAATCGGTGCCGCCGCCTCGCCGAAGCCACCTACGACCGCGCCACGAGCAAGGTCCTCGGCGAGATGGCGAGCGGTTTTGAAAAGACAGCCTGCAAGCTCACTGCGACGCGCGGCTAGGTTGCGTCACAAAAGCTCAAGCGTGACCGTCACGTCATCGCCCGCCGCGTAACCCGTCTTGCGCAAGACGTCGATCTTCATCGGTAGGAAATAACCTCCGCTTTTTCGTGGGAAGAGCGACGTTCGCCAGGTGATATCCTGGAGTGTCACTTCCACCCTCACCGAGCCGAAGCCGCGACGGACGAGCATGGCATGCGCCCTTGGCTCGGCTGACTGCTCGTCCGGAAGCACGAGGAAGTGCGATCTCCCCTCCTCGTTCGTCCACATCTGCAGTGGTGCGGACAGTGTGATCACGTTTTTCTTCCGATGTCGTATCCCGGGATCTTGGTACCGGCAGCACTACAATCGATCAGCGTTGCAAGGCGCTTGGACCGTGTCTCAGGCCGTTTCGCGCTGGTGACCCAGTGGAGGACCGACTTGCGGTATCCAGCCGGCCTCGCCTCCCAGTTGGTCCACGCTGCCGCAACCTTGCGGAAACGTGCCTCCTCATCGGGTGCCAGCGTCGCCGCATCCCGTTCATAGGCATAAAGCCCGCTCTTGTGCTTGTTCTCCTCATAGACGCGCTCGCCTTCTGCCGTCATCAATCCGGCAGCTTTGAGCGCCGTGAAACGCTCTACGTTGACCTTGCTCCAGATGCTGCCCTTCCGGCGCGGCGTGAAGCGGATGGTGTAGGCATCATCACCGAGCGATTTTCGAAGCCCATCGATCCAACCAAAGCAAAGTGCCTGGTCCCGCGCCTGCGGCCAGTCGATCGAGGCCTTTCCGGTACCCTTCTTCCAGAAGCCGACGAGCAATTCGGCGGCGCTCTCGCGATTGGCTTCAAGCCAGCGGCGAAACCCGGCTTCCGTTTCGAAGAAAACCGGCTCCGGCACTCGTTATCACCGAGTAAGCTTGCGGTAGCTCGTGCGGTGCGGGCGAGTGGCTTCCTCGCCGAGCCGGCGGATCTTGTCTTCCTCATAGGCCTGGAAATTGCCTTCGAACCACTCGACGTGACTGTCGCCCTCGAACGCGAGGATGTGCGTCGCGAGCCGGTCGAGGAAGAAGCGATCGTGGCTGATGACGACGGCGCAGCCCGCGAAATTCTCGATCGCTTCCTCGAGCGCGCCCAGCGTCTCGACGTCGAGGTCGTTGGTCGGCTCGTCGAGCAGCAGCACGTTGCCGCCGCGCTTCAGCATCTTGGCGATGTTCACGCGGTTGCGCTCACCGCCTGACAGTTTCCCAACGTTCTTCTGTTGGTCCTGCCCCTTGAAATTGAAGGCGCCGACGTAAGCGCGCGTGGACTGGTCGTGGCCGTTGACCTTCATGTAGTCGAGGCCATCCGAGATTTCCTCCCAGACATTGTTCTTGTCGTTGAGATGGTCGCGGCTCTGGTCGACATACCCAAGGTGCACAGTCGGGCCGATGTCGACCTCGCCCGAGTCCGGCTTCTCCTGGCCGGTAATGATTTTGAACAAAGTCGACTTGCCGGCGCCGTTCGGGCCGATGACGCCGACGATGCCGCCCGGCGGCAGCGTGAATGACAGGTCGTCGAACAGCAGCTTGTCACCGTAGGCCTTCGACAGTCCCTTGGCTTCGATGACCTTGCCGCCGAGGCGCTCAGGAACCTGGATGAGGATTTCGGCCTTGCCCGGGACGTGTTTTTCCTGTGCGGCAACGAGCTGGTCGAACTTGGCAATACGAGCCTTCGACTTGGTCTGGCGGCCTTTGGGACCCTGCCGGATCCACTCGAGCTCGTCCTTGATCGCCTTCTGGCGTCCCGATTCCTCCCGCTCCTCCTGGTCGAGGCGCTTGGCCTTCTTCTCGAGGTAGGTGGAATAGTTTCCCTCGTAGGGAAAGTATTTCCCCCTATCGAGCTCGAGGATCCAGCTCACCACGTTGTCGAGGAAGTAACGGTCGTGGGTGATCATAAGCACCGCGCCCGGATATTCCTTGAGGTGGTTCTCCAGCCATTGAACGCTCTCGGCGTCGAGATGGTTGGTCGGCTCGTCGAGCAGCAGGATCGAGGGTTTCTGGATCAGCAGGCGGGTAAGTGCGATCCGGCGCTTCTCGCCGCCTGAGAGACTTTCAACCGACCAGTCCGAGGGCGGGCAGCGGAGTGCCTCCATGGCGACCTCAAGCTGATTGTCGAGCGTCCAGCCATCGACCGCGTCGATCTTCGCCTGGAGGTCGCCCATCTCTTCCATCAGAGCGTCGAAATCGGTGTCCTCCCTGGGATCGCCCATCTCGGCCGAGATTGCATTGAAGCGGTCGACCATGTCGGCGACGTCGCGAGCGCCATCCTTGACGTTCTCGAGCACCGACTTGGAAGGATCGAGCTGCGGCTCCTGCGGGAGGTAGCCGACGGTGATGTTCTCGCCCGGCCAGGCCTCGCCCTGGAAGTCCTTGTCGATGCCGGCCATGATCTTCATCAAGGTCGACTTGCCAGCGCCGTTCGGGCCCACGATGCCGATCTTGGAGCCGTGATAGAATTGCAGGTTGATGTGGTTGAGCACCGGCTTTTGCGCGCCGGGGAAGGACTTGCTCATGTCCTTCATGACATATGCGTACTGGGCGGCCATGGGGTCGCGGCGATCCTTCGATAAGCTTCGGGAGTTGCGCGCCAGTTAGTGGAGCGCGCGACCGATTTCTACCCCAAGTCAGCTCAATCGCGGCCAACCATCGCCTCGGCAGTGGCAAAGCGATAATCGCGGTACTTGTCGCGAAGGTCCTTTTTGCTGAGCTTGCCGGTTGCGGTGTGCGGCAGCGCGTCGACGAACTCGATTGCGTCAGGGATCCACCACTTCGCCATCTGTCCTGACAGGAACGACCGCACCTCCGCCTCGCCAAGATTGCTGCCCGGATCGCGAACGATCAACAGCAGCGGGCGCTCATCCCATTTGGGGTGGGGGATCCCGATGGCCGCAGCCTCGGCCACGCCGGGACAGGCAACCGCCGTATTCTCGATCTCGATCGAGCTGATCCATTCGCCGCCCGACTTGATCACGTCCTTGGCGCGATCGGTAATCTGGATCGTCCCGTCAGGATGGATGGTCGCCATGTCGCCTGTGTCGAACCACTGGTCCGCGTCGACGCAGTCCTTGTCCTGCTTGAAGTAGCGCTTGACCACCGCAGCGCCACGCGTCTGCAGCCGTCCCGAACTCTTGCCATCGCGCGGCAGCACATCGCCCTGATCGTCGATGACGCGAAGCTCGACGCCGAACATCGAGCGGCCGGGGCGCGCCATATAGGAAATTTGCTCATCTTCGCTCATCTGGTCCCAGTTGGCCGGCGGCGCTCCAACGGTGCCCACTGGCGACATCTCGGTCATGCCCCACAGATGATTGACGTGGACGCCGCGGTCGCGGAACCAGCGAATTGTCGCAGGCGGCGCCGAGGATCCGCCGATGATCACCAGGCGAAGCTTGCCTAGTGATGCGCCCGTCTGCTCGACATGGTCGATCACGGAAAGCCAGACGGTCGGCACGCCAGCCGAGTGCGTAACCCCTTCGGAATTGAAAAGATTGCAAAGACGCTCCGGCTGATTGTCGGCGCAAATCACCAGCTTGAAGCCCGCAATTGCCGCCGCATATGGAATGCACCAGCTTCCGGCATGGAACATCGGGACCACCGGGAGCATCACCGAGCGCGCAGAAACGTCAAAGATGTCGGGAGCGATGACGCTCATCGCGTGAAGAACGGTCGAGCGATGCTCATAGAGCACGCCCTTCGGATCCCCGGTTGTGCCGCTGGTATAACAAAGACCGCACGGGTCCCGCTCATCCCCCTCGTGCCAGGAATAATCGCCATCTTCGGCGTCCAGCAGCGCATCGAACTCATCATCGAAGCAGATATAATGTTCGATTGAGGACCAACGCGGCTTCAGCCGTTCGACAATGGGCGTGAATGCCCGGTCGTAGAGCAGGACGCGGTCCTCGGCATGATTGGCGATATATTCGAGCTGGTCGTCGAAGAGCCGCGGGTTGAGCGTGTGAAGAACGCCGCCCATGCCGACGACACCGAACCAGGTGACGAAATTGCGGTCATGGTTCATCGCCATCGTCGCGACACGTTCGCCCGGCTGGACGCCAAGGCGTTCGAGGACCTGCGCGAGCCGGCGCGAATCGTGCGCGACGCGCTTCCAATTGGTTCGGAAAGTCGAACCATCCGCTCGTGCGCAGACGATTTCGCTCGATCCATGCTCGCGTTCGGCGTGATCGATCAACCGCATGATGCGGAGCGGAAAGTCCTGCATTGCGCCCAGCCGCATCGGCGCTTCTCCCTTAGTGCAGTCAGCAACAGTGTGACCGCAGCTAGTGGCGGAGACAAGTATTTGCTTGCCCGGTAGCGACTGCGGTTTGCGCGATCGCGACAGTCCTAGAACGGAAGCTTGAATCCGGGCGGCAGCGGGAGGCTTCCCTGCATCTTCTCCATCTCGGAAGCAGCGGCGGTATCGGCTTTGGCGCGCGCGTCATTGATCGCGGCAGCAACCAGATCCTCGATCATCGTCTTTTCGGATGGCTGCAACAGGCTTTCGTCGAGCTCGACGCCAAGGACCCGGCCCTTGGCTGTCGCCCGAATCTTCACCATGCCGCCGCCGGCGACGCCCTCGACCTCGATCTTGTCGAGATTGTCCTGGGCTTTCTGCAGTTCCGCCTGCGCGTTCTGCGCCATCTGCATGATGGATTCGAAGTCGGGCATTTCGGGCATGTCAGCTGCCTCTCGAGAAGGATTCCAGCTCGGCGCCGGGGAAGGCGTCCATTACGGCGCGGACGTTGGGGTCGGCAAGCACATCGGCTCGAACGCGCTCCTCCGCCATTCTCTCCTGGTCGAGCAGTGTGGGCTCACCGGCCTCGTCGGAAAGCGAAACCTGCCACGTCGCGCCCGTTGCCGCCTTCAGCGCACCGGCAAGATCGCGAGACCAATCCGCGCCAAGCGGCCGCATCGGCTTCAGCACGAGTTCTGGCGGGGCGTAGCGAACGAGCCCGACCTGATCATGAAGCTGCTGGGCGAGCAGATGCTTTCCGTTCTGCTCGATGGATTTCACGAGGGATTCAAAATCCCGGGGAACTCGAGCGGTCGGTGTGCTGGGCCTTGCGCTCGGCGCGGACACGGCAACGGCAGACGCGCCGTCCCCGGTCAGCTTCGCAAGAAGCGAGGCCGGGTCGGGCATGTCGGCGGCATGGATCAGCCGCAGCAGCGCCATTTCGGCCGCCTCGCGCGGGTCCGGTGCCACTTCAACGTCCTGGAGGCCCTTCAAAAGCATCTGCCACAGGCGGTGAATCGTGCCCCATCCAAGCGCCTTTGCCATCTCGGCGGCGCTCTCGCGTTCCTCGGCGCTCTGCAGGGCGTCGGTATTCGCACCCGCTTTCGCACGAGTCGCGGCGTGGAGGCTTTCCATCAACCCGCGCAGAAGCTGGGTCGGGTCGATACCAAGCTCATGCGCCTCGTCGAGTTCAGCCAGAGCAGCACCGGCATCGCCGGCGAGGACCAGGTGCAGCAATCGGCGGATGCGGCCGCGATCGGCGAGGCCAAGCATGTCGCGAACCTGCTCGGCAGTCACTTCACCAGCACCGTGTGCAATCGCCTGATCGAGAATTGACAACCCATCTCGTGCCGAACCTTCGGCTGCCCTGGCAATCATCCCGAGCGCCTCGGGCTCCACCTCGACGCCCTCTGCATTCGAGACATCAGCGAAATGCGCCGCCAGCTTCTCGGCAGGGATCCGGCGCAAGTCGAAACGCTGGCAGCGGGATAGGACCGTCACCGGCACCTTGTTCACCTCAGTCGTTGCGAAAAGGAATTTCACATGCTCAGGCGGTTCCTCAAGAGTCTTCAGCAAGGCATTGAAAGCAGCCTTGGAAAGCATGTGAACTTCGTCGATGATGTAGATCTTGTAGCGGGCGCTCACGGAGACGTAGCGCACCGCATCGATGATCTCGCGGACATCATCGATCCCGGTGTGCGACGCGGCATCCATTTCGATGACGTCGATGTGCCGGCCCTCGGAGATGGCGCGGCAGGGCTCGCAAATGTTGCAGGGATTGATCGTCGGCCCGCCCTGCCCGTCCGGTCCGATGCAATTGAGCGCCTTGGCAATCAGTCTCGCGGTCGAGGTCTTGCCGACCCCACGGACGCCGGTGAGGAGGAAAGCGTGTGCAATGCGTCCGCGCTCGATCGCGTTGGCAAGCGTCTTCACCATCGCGTCCTGGCCGATCAACTCGGAAAAGGTCTGCGGGCGATATTTGCGGGCGAGCACGCGATAAGGCGACGCGTCCGCGGGCTTGTTCGGCTGCTCAGGAATGTCGAGGCCCAAGGCGGGCGATTCGTCGTCGTTCACAACAGCGGTTTAGGCGGAGAGGCTCGCCAATGCGAGCGGTGGAAGCCGACGACCCGGCACGAAATCGTTGTGGCTGCTTCCTTCCGGACCTGACCAGGTTGGCGACAGTGCCGTCCGCCGACTTCCGGGCGCGCATATGGGGGAAGGCATCCGATCTCGCAAGTTCATGTTCCTGGGACTATTCTCTTCATCGGCCGTTCACGGCCCGAGGATGAAGTCGCGAGCCGCCTTATCGGAGCACCGTGAATGCCCTTCCCAGCCCTGCTGCTGCCGCTGATCGCCGCCGGGGTTGTTGCACCGGAACCGCCGATCAGTGTCGTCGGCCATGCATGGGCGCCCTTCATCAGCCCGATGGGAGAACCGTTCCGCGCGCACTCTCCCGTCGACGACACGCTCGCCGACTGGTTCAACCAGGCTGACCGCAACCATGACGGCATGCTGACGCAGGACGAGATGGTGGGTGATGCCGAGCGCTTCTTTGCCAAGCTGGACGACAACCACGACGGGGAAATCGATCCGGACGAGCTCGCCCAGTACGAGTGGGACATCGCGCCAGACATTCAGGTGATGGCGAAGACCAGGCGCATGCCAGGCGAGCCGAACGCAACGCGAAAAGAGGGCGTCGGCGAGGAACCGAACGGGGATGGCGAACATCGCAGTCGCAGGGACCGCGGCCGGGACAATCTGGAACCCGGCGGGCTTCAGGGAGCATCCAGATACGCGATCCTCAACATTCCCGAGCCGGTTGCCGCCGCCGACACAGACTTCAACCGCGGCATATCCATCGCCGAATTCCGGCAGGCAGCAATCAACCGCTTCCACCTTCTCGATGGCAACCGTGCCGGCAATCTCGTGCTCACGCAGCTTCAGGCGCTCCGGCCCGTCCTGTCGAAGAACGACCGCCATTCGAAGCCCCGGTCGGAAAGTCGTGACAAACGGGTCGGCAATCCGCTTCCTCCGGGCGACTAGCGCCCCATCCAGTTTCTTGCTTCCGGCGGAATCCGGACGCTGAGTTCCTTCATGTCCTCAGTCAGGATGATCTGGCACGCCAGTCGGGACGTGCGGGTCGCATGCGCTGCGAGATCAAGAAGATCCTCTTCTTCCTCGGTCGCGGGAGGAAGTTTCTCGAAGTCCGGTAGATCGACGATCACGTGGCACGTCGAGCAGGCCATCACGCCCTCGCACGCCCCTTCAAGCGGCTCGCGTGCCGCCCAGGCGACGTCGAGCAGACGCTGCCCGGGGGCTGCTTCCACTTCCTTGTCGAGAGTTCCGTCGGCCCGGAAGAAACGCACAAGCGTCACGCGTCGAGCTTCTCCTGCTGGACCGCCGCCCTGGCGAGGCGATGGCAGGCGTCCACCAGATCTTGCTGCGTGGTATAGCGGCCGAACCCGAGACGGATCGACGAGCGGGCTTCTCGATAATCAAGGCCGAGCGCCCGCAAGACATGGCTCGGCCTTCCGGATCCGCTGGCGCACGCCGAGCCGAGGGAAAAGGCGATATCGCGCAGATCGGCGATCATCCGCGCGCCATCCACGCCTTCGCGGCGAACATTGAGGTTCCCGGGATAGCGGTGCACGCTGCTGCCGTTGATGATCCAGCCCGGTCCGAGCGCGGCGATTGCCGCCCTGGAGAGCTTCTGGACATGATCGTAGTCGCGAGTGCAGCGCTCCTCGGCGAGCTTCGCAGCAGCGCCAAAGCCGACGCACAGCGCAGGCGACAAGGTACCCGACCGCAGCCCCTGCTCCTGTCCCCCGCCATGGATGAGCGGCGCCGGCTCCTCGCCATTCTTCATCCACAAAGCGCCGATCCCCTTGGGCCCGTGGATCTTGTGGGCGGAAAGCGCGATGAGGTCAGCCCCCTTGCAAATTTCGACACGACCGAACGCCTGGACAGCGTCAGCCAGAACGAGCGCACCAACCTTGTGCGCCATGTCAGCGATGGCAGTGAGCGGTTGACGGACGCCGATCTCGTTATTGACCATCATTACCGCGACCAAGAGCACGCGCTCGTCCAGTTCACGCTCGAGCAGCTCCAGGTCGAGCAGGCCATCTTTCTCGACGGGCAGGATGGTCAGATCCACGCCCTGGCCAGCGAGCCATTCGCAGGTGTCCAGCACAGCCGCATGCTCGGTCGCAACGGTGATGATGCGGTTGCGGCCCTTCGCCGCCTTTTCGACGGTGCCCTTCAGCGCCCAGTTGATCGCCTCAGTAGCGCTTCCCGTGAAGGCGACCCGGCCGCCATTCAGATCCAGCGCCGCTTCGACCAGCTTGCGGGCATGCTCGATCGCAGCATCGGCTTCCCGTCCCCAGCGCGAGGGCGAGTGCGGGTTGGCGAACTTCTCCTCTATCCAAGGCAGCATCGCCTTCACGACTTCCGGTGCGATTGGCGTCGTCGCCTGATAATCGAGATAGATCATGCAGCCTGCGCCCTGGCACGGTCGCGGATGCGGCGCCACTCGCCAATGAAGAGTTCGATATCCGTCTCCTTCGTTGCCGGGCCAAAGCTCACCCTAACGACGGAGCTGGTCAGCTCCTGGGACAAGCCCATCGCTTCCAGCACTCGGCTCGGCTTCATGCTTCCGGAAGAGCAGGCGCTGCCGGCGGACACGGAAATGCCGGCGAGGTCGAATTGCACGAGCTGGCTGGCGCTGGCGACTCCGGGCATTGCGTAACCGGCAATCGTGGCGATGCGCGGCGCGCCTGCAGCAATCACAATGCCGCCGGCGGCAACGATGTCCTCGTCGAGTTTGCGGCGCTGCTCCCCGAGCCGCGCCATGGCACTGGCGAACGCTCGCGCTTGCAGGGCCGCGGCCATCCCCGCCACCGAAGGCCAATTCTCGGTGCCCCGCCGGTAACCGCGTTCCTGGCCACCGCTCGGCCTGAGCGCTGCGACGTCACGCACCAGCAATGCGCCGACACCCGGTGGACCGCCGAACTTGTGCCCGGAGACGGCAACAAAGTCCGCCTCCGGAAGCGAAATCTTGCCGGCAGCTTGCGCGCAATCGGCAAGAAGGAGCGATCCGGATTCGCGGACGATTTTCTGAATGCGCTCGATCGGCTGAATGACCCCGGTTTCATTGTTGACCAGCTGGACAGCGACGAGCGCCGGGCCTCCGGCCAATTCCTTTTCGAGCCCCGGGAGATCAACCAGCCCATTTGCATCGACCGAAAGGACGGTCGCCTCGTCGCCCATTGCCGCAACAACCACGTCGTGCTCGGTGGGCCCCAGAATGCGGCGAGCAGGGATTACCCGAGCTGCAACAATCTGAACTGCTTCGCTCGCTCCCGACGTGAGGATGACGTCATGACGCCAGCCGAGCGCATCCGCGACCGAGCGGCGCGCTTCTTCAAAGGCCGCTCGGGCCCTGCGGCCATCGGCGTGGGGCGAGCTGGGATTGGCCCAGGCATCCAGCGCTGCCGCAACTGCTGCACGCGCCTCCGGCAACACGGGCGTCGTCGCCGCATGGTCGAGGTAGAGTCGATCCGCCGTGCTCAAAAGCGCCCGTTTCCTGCCAATTGCCACATGAACGCTGGCCCCTATATAGGACCGAACGCCGCTGCGCACCCGCGCGCGGGCAATCACATTCGCGAGCGAACGCCACTTTCATGCCCGAAGTCATTTTCCCAGGCCCTGAGGGACGCCTCGAAGGACGTTTCCATCCCGGTACCCGCCCGCGTGCGCCGGTCGCCCTGATCCTCCATTCGCACCCCCAGGCGGGCGGGACGATGAACAACAAGATCGTCCAGCTGCTTTACCAGACGTTCGTGAAGCGCGGCTTCGCGACGCTTCGCTTCAATTTCCGCGGCGTCGGCAAGAGCCAGGGCGTATTCGACAACGGCATTGGCGAGCTGTCTGACGCCGCCAGCGCCCTCGACTGGGTGCAGAGCATTCATCCCGAGGCCGAGACCACCTGGGTCGCCGGCGTGAGCTTCGGCGCGTGGATTGGAATGCAGCTCCTGATGCGCCGTCCCGAGATCCGTGGGTTCATCTCGATCGCACCGCCCGCGAACATGTACGACTTCAGCTTCCTCGCGCCCTGCCCGTCTTCGGGCATCATCATCCAGGGCGAGGCCGACGAGGTCGTGACCCCCAGTGCAGTCCAGAAGCTTGTCGACAAGCTACGGACCCAGCGCCACATCACGATCCACCATGACTTGATTCCCGGCGCGAACCATTTCTTCGCGAACGAGCTGGACCTGCTCATGAAGTCAGTTGACGATTATCTCGACATGCGGCTCGCAACAGACCCGATAAAGCCCCCTATACCGTCCAGATCATCACGTTCATGACGAGCACGGCGGCCGCGAGGATCATCAGGATGCCGCGGCCCCTCGTCTGACGGGAAAAAGCGAGCTTCACGCCAGCCCCAAGCAAGAGAAATCCGACGATCATCGCGAGTGCCAGCGCGGCTTCCGAGAAATTATTCATGCGCCTGCTCCGCTTTCATTAACACTTAACCAAACGGCGCCACATTGGCGTCATGCCGTGTTCCGACCAGCAGGCGCGCCTTGAAGAGGCCTTCGAGCGGATCGAGGAAACGATCCTGCCGTGCATCGCCATGATGCTCGATACGCTGATCGATGCCTCCGAATCGGTCGCCGAGAACGAGCGTCGCTTTCTCGCCGCCGAGCTGAAGACGCTGGCTGCGGAGCTCGAGGAGTTGACCAAGGCAGTAGAGCGCTCGAGCCCTGTCCACCTCGAGCCTGGCGAGTACAAGGCGCGCAACGTCGCCTAGACGGCCTCAGCGATGATCCGCGCATGAAGCGCAGGATCGATATTCCCGCCTGAAACGATCGCCACCGTGTCGTCCATCGGCGCGAGCTTCCCCGACAGGAGCGCGGCGAGGGCAACTGCCCCGCCCGGCTCGACGGTCAGACCGTGCTTCTCCCAGGCGAAGCGCACCGCCTCGGCCGCCTCATCGTCGCTGACCCACAATGCACTCGCTCGCCGGTCCCGGAGGATGTCGAAGGTGATCGGCGACACCCGGGGCGTCTGCAGAGCGTCGCAGAAGGTATAGGGGGCATCGACGGAGACCGGAACGATTTCGCCGAGCTCGAGCGAATGCGCCATGTCGTCCCAGCCTTCAGGCTCGACGATCACGATTTCTGCGTCAGGGACGGCGAGCGCAATGCCCGACGCCAGGCCGCCTCCGCCGCACGGAATGACGATCCGCGTAGGCGAGCGGCCCAGTTGCTGGACGAGCTCGAGGCCAACTGTGCCCTGACCAGCGACGATCGCTGGATCGTCGAAGCTCGGGACGACTGTCGCGCCGGTCTCGCTGGCAATGCGCGCAGCAATTTCCTCGCGGCTCTCCGTCCGCCGGTCGTAGAAGACGATCTCGGCCCCCTCGCCCCGTGTTCCATCGACCTTAACCTGGGGCGCGTCTGAAGGCATGACGATGATCGCGCGCACGCCAAGACGGCGAGCGGCGATCGCAACCCCGCGGGCATGATTGCCTGACGAGAAGGCGACGACGCCCATCTCCCGCTCTTCCGCCGAAAGTTGCAGCAGCCGATTGGTCGCGCCTCTCAGCTTGAAGGCTCCGCCGGTCTGCAGGCACTCGCATTTGAGCCAGGTTCGCACGCCCGCGATTTCGCTTTCGATTAGCGGCGTGCGTTCGACCTCGCCGCCAATGCGCTCGCCGGCCTCGACCACGTCGGCTCGCGTCACTCTCGTCGATTCCATTAAGCTATTGATAATTCTATCCTTTCGCTCAACCGTTGCACTTTGACGACAAAATTCCCGTAAATTGCTGTTGCGAGGCCAAAGTAACTTTACAGCTTGGACCCCCCTCCATATATCGCGCCTCCGCTGCCCCATGGGACTTCCAACCGCAAGGCAGCTCTTTGTCGAACGTACCCGTTGGAGGTCCCTTGAGTTGCACACTCACCATCGCGCGCTGGGGCTAGCCGCCGCCCCGACCGGCAGCCGGGGGGCTGTCGCTATCGCCAAGCAGCGCCCGGTTCAGCCGGTTACGCTTCTGCGTCCTCATGCTGCGCATCGCGCCGCCCGTTTCTTCGTCGAGAAGTTCCCGGGAAAGTCGCTTTATGCGGTCAAGGCGAACCCTTCGCCCGACCTTCTGCGCGTGCTGTGGGATGCCGGCATCACGCACTACGACGTGGCCTCAATCGGCGAAATCCGGCTCGTCCATGAGACGCTGCCGGAGGCAACTCTTTGCTTCATGCACCCGGTGAAAGCCGAGGAAGCAATCGAGGAAGCTTACTTCCAGCATGGGGTGAGGACCTTCAGCCTCGACACCCTTGATGAACTGGAAAAGATCGTCAGCGCGACGTCGACAAACGGCCATCCTGCAACCGATCTCAACCTCCTCGTTCGAATCCGAGTCAGCTCCGACCATGCGAAGCTCAGCCTCGCGTCGAAGTTCGGTGCGGCGCAGGACGAAGTGAAGCAGCTGCTGATTGCCGCTCGCCAGGCAGCGGATGCGCTTGGAATTTGCTTCCATGTCGGCAGCCAGGCGATGACGCCGGCGGCGTACGCAGAGGCGATGACCCGCGTCCGCGAGGCGATCGTCGATGCCGCCGTCACCGTGGACATCGTCGACGTCGGTGGCGGGTTTCCCTCGTCGTATCCGGGCATGGAGCCGCCGCCGCTGGAGACCTTTTTCGCGGTCATCCATCAATCGTTCGAGTCGCTGCCGATCAGCTACTCGGCGGAACTCTGGTGCGAGCCGGGCCGTGCGCTGTGCGCCGAATATGCAAGCGTCCTCGTACGCGTCGAAAAGCGGCGGGGCGACGAGCTCTACATCAACGACGGCGCCTATGGCGCCCTGTTCGATGCCGCGCACATTGGCTGGCGCTATCCGGTGCGCCTGATCCGCGATCAGGATTCACACGTACGTCGGGCGAGCTTCAGCTTCTACGGACCGACCTGCGACGATCTCGACCGTATGGCAGGACCGTTCGAGCTGCCCGCCGACATTGGTCCAGGCGACTACATCGAGATCGGCATGCTTGGAGCCTATGGCTGCGCAATGCGCACCCAGTTCAACGGCTTCGGCGTTGTGGACTCTGCAATCGTTGAGGACGAGCCGATGGCCAGCCTTTACGGAGCCGACGTTCCCGCACAATCGAACGTCGTGAAGCTGTAAGTCTTTCTCCCCTTCCGCTGCGGCGGGAGGGGAGGTAAGCGCACCAGCGCTTGTAGGGGTGAGGCTGTCCCCCGCTTGTAAACGACATGCCCTACCCTGATGCCGTCCTCGACCGGGCGGCAACGCATTGGAGCATGAAGATGGAAGTCGATACTCTGAACAAGGTTCAGGATGCTGAGCGCATCAACGACACGCGCAAGGCAGAGCTGCTGGCCACGCCCATCGAGCACATCGACATCACCAAATTCGATGCCCGCCCGATCATCGACTCGATGGGCAAGATGAGTTTTACGAGCCGCGACCTGTCGCGAGCGACCGGCATCTACAACCAGATGCTGGAAGATCCGTCCTGCTCGATCATTCTCGTGATTGCGGGCTCGACTTCGGCGGGCGGCTGCATGGATCTCTATGCAGAGCTCGTGAAGTCCAACATGGTCGACGCGATCGTTGCCACCGGCGCCTCGATCGTCGACATGGATTTCTTCGAAGCGCTTGGACACAAACACTACCAGGCTAATGAAATTCCTGATGATGACACGCTGCGCTCGCTCTACATCGACCGCATTTACGACACCTATATTGATGAAGAGCAGCTGCAGGACTGCGACCATACGATCGGCGCGATCGCCAACAGCCTCGAGCCGCGCCCCTACTCGAGCCGCGCCTTCATCCGCGAGATGGGCAAGTGGCTGAGCGAGGGCAACGCCAAGAAGCCGAACAGCCTCGTCCAGCTCGCCTACGAGCATGATGTGCCGATCTTCTGCCCGGCGTTCACGGACAGCTCGGCGGGCTTCGGGCTGGTGAAGCACCAGGTCGACGCGATGAAG
>JBJMUN010000042.1:0-14509 GCA_045811185.1 Sphingomicrobium sp. | reverse complement strand
GCAGACGCGCTGCAGCCTGAAGTGTCCGACATTTGTTGCGTTTTTAGGCCGGCAGTTGGGGGGGGGAATTCGTGTCCCAATTTTGTATACATTTTTGGGACAAGAAATGAGCGATCTAAAAGTGGCGGGTGCGCCATTTTCCCGACATTGTCACCGCACGAGGTCACTCCTAGAGTTGGCGCCATGCGCGGCGTGATTGTCTTCATGTTGACGACCTTGACCGCCTGCTCTTCGACTGGTGGGCCCTATCCGTCACTGCAGCCAAGGGCTGCCGAGGCGATCGACCCCAGAGTGCCTGTTACAAAGCCGATGAACAGCCGACCCGAAGCTCCGGCGCTCGCGTCGCGCCTCGCCGCACTCGTGGCTGAAGCTCGCTCGGGCCAGGCAGGATTCGACACTGCAGTGTCCGAAGCCGAGCGTTTGGCTAACAGTGCCGGTTCACCACAGAGCGAAAGCTGGATTGCCGCACAGGTGGCGCTGACGGCGGCAATCGCGGAGCGCCGGGTTACGACCCGAGCAATCGGTGATATCGACGGCCTTGGGGCTTCGGCACTGCAAACGCAGGGCGGCATCGCACCCAACGACCTCGCCGCCATCAAGCGGGCTGGTGCAGAGGTTGGTGCAATCGACGAGCGCCAGGATAAGCGGATCAGGGCGATCCAGCGGCGCCTTGGGCTTTAGCTGGAGGCCGCTCCGCTACATAGGCGACGTGTGCGCTCAGCGGGTGGTCGAACGCAAAACTCGGATGAGCAAAGTCGAAGTCCGGGCACCTTGCCATTCCTAGCCGCTCCATCAAACGCCAGCTCGACTTATTCGAAGGGATCGTGAACGAGACGACACGATTGCAATCGAGGTTCTTCCAGGCCCACTCGAGGACTGCCGCGGCAGCTTCAAGAGCATAGCCCCTGCCCCACGCATCCTCGCGAAGGCGCCAGCCGATCTCGATCTCTCCGTCGAGCGCCCGACCGGGCAGCGTCGCTCGCTTCAGCCCGCAATAGCCGAGGAAAGCGCCATCGCTTTTCCGTTCCACGACCCAGAAGCAGAACCCATTGTCCTCCTGACTCGTGCGGATTCGGCCAAGCGCTCTGTCGACGTCCTTGATTTTAGCGGGGCCGCCGAGGTTGGCGGTGACTGCATCAGTGTTGCACGTTGCGATGTAGTCGGCACGATCGCCTTTGATCCACTGCCGGATGATCAGCCGCTCTGTCTCGGCGATGACCTCAGCCACCGAGGGTTTTTACGCCCCGCAAGACTGTATCGAGCGCCTCATCGATGTGCTCGAGGTGAGTCCGGAAGCTGAGGATCGCGCATCGCAAGCGGTAACTTCCGTCGATTCGAGTGCCGCTCATCATCACGCGACCCTCCTGCTGAATGTGGCGCATGAGCTTTTCGTTGAACTCATCCACGTCGCCGCTCTTCTGCAGGTAGCGGAAGGCGACAACCGACAGCTGCGGCTCGGGACCGGCGTCAAAGCCGTCCATTTCAGAAAGAAGTGCGTGGAAATAGCGCGCGAGCGCGAGCTTTTCTGCCTGCGCGGCGCGAAAGGCGTTTATCCCGGCAATCTGCAGCGGCAGCCAAAGTCTGAGGGCCCGGAAGTGCCGGGTCAGCTCGGGCGAAAGGTCCGCCGGTGAGGGCCCCACCTCGGAATCGCCGAGCGGCCGGATATACTCGCCGCTGGCGCTAAAGGCGTCCTGGAGCAGCCTGCCATCACGCACCAGCGCGGCGCCGGTTCCGTAGGGCAGGAAAAGGGTCTTGTGCGGGTCGAGCGCGACACTGTCTGCCTGATCGATGCCGCGGAGCAGCTTACGGCCGTGCTCGCAAAGCGCGAAAAGACCGCCATAGGCTCCGTCGACGTGTAACCACGCGCCATATCGGCGACAAAGCTCTGCAATCTCCGGCAACGGATCGATTGCGCCGGTGTCGACCGTTCCCGCAGAGGCGACCACCAGCCATGGGCGCACGCCGCTGCACCGGTCCTTCTCGAGCGCCTGTTCCAGAGCTTCCAGGGACATCCGATAGTTTTCGTCCGTCGCGATTACGCGCTTTGGCGAGCGACCGCGGCCCGCGATGTGGAGCGCCTTGTCAATGCAATAATGGGCAAAGCGGGTCACGTAGACGGCCCCACCGCCGTCTGGATCGCGCGCTTCCCGGGCGGCGACGATGGCGGTGAGGTTGGCGGTGCTGCCGCCGGATGTCAGCGTCCCTGCAGCCTCGTGCGGGAATCCGATCACGCTGGCGAGCCAGGCGACACAGGCATTCTCGATGCGCACTGCACCGGGACTTGCCGAAGCAAAGCCCGAGTATTTGTTCGAGGTAGCGGCAAGGAGGTCCCCAAAGGCAGCATATGGCACGCCGCCACCCGGGATGTAGGCCATGAACCGTGGGCTCGTCGTCGCGAAGCCCGGTGCATCGATACAGGCGCCGACATAGTCGAGGACAGACGCGGGATCCCTGCCCTCCTCCGTGAATTCCGGATCCAGCCGGCGGCTGAAAACCTCCGACCAGGGACGATTGCTTGAGGCCGTCTCGACCTGGTCCCAATAGGCGAGTGCATGGTCTAGCGCCTGGCCACCGATCTTGCGGCGCACGTCCGTGTTGGGCTCCAATGGCGCAGCGGCATCACGAAGCCGCCCGATCTCAGCGCGCAGCTCGTCGATCATGCGCCGATCAGGCGCGCGGCATCCACCGCATGATACGTCAGGACGCCGCTTGCCCCGGCGCGCTTGAAAGCGAGAAGCGTTTCAAGGATCAATGCGTCGCGTTCGCCTGCGCCAGCAGCAGCCGCATGCTCAATCATCGCATACTCTCCGCTCACCTGGTAAGCGAAGGTGGGCACCCCGAAGGCGTCCTTCACGCGTGCGATCACGTCGAGGTACGGAAGGCCGGGCTTCACCATCACGAAGTCCGCTCCCTCCGCGAGGTCGAGCTCGACCTCGCGCAGCGCCTCCTCGATATTGGCCGGGTTCATCTGGTAGCTACGCTTGTCGCCTTTCAGGCGTCCGCGCGAGCCAACGGCGTCGCGGAAGGGGCCGTAGAAGGCGGAGGCATATTTCGCGGCATAGGCCATGATCGCGACATTCTGATGCCCCGCGTGCTCGAGCGCGTCGCGGATAGCTGCAACGCGTCCGTCCATCATGTCCGACGGCGCGACGATGTCGGCGCCGGCGGCGGCCTGCACAAGCGCCTGCTCGACGAGGATCTCGACGGTCTCGTCGTTGGCGACATTGCCGGAGATATCGACGATGCCGTCGTGGCCGTGGGCTGTGTAGGGATCGAGCGCGACGTCGGTCAGTACCCCGACTTCCGGAGCTGCATCCTTGATCGCCCTGATCGCGCGGCAGATCAGGTTGTCACTGTTGAGCGCTTCCTCCGCGCGCTCGGTGCGCAGGTCCTCCGGGGTGTTCGGGAAAAGTGCGATGCACGGGATGCCGAGCCTTCCAGCTTCCTTCGCCTTCGCCCCGATCCGGTCGACGCTCCAGCGGCTAACGCCTGGAAGCGACGCGATCGGCTCTTCGCAATCGCGACCATCGCAAACGAACAGTGGCCAGATGAAATCGCTCGGGTTGAGCCGGTTCTCGGCCAGCATCGACCGCATCCACGGACTGGAGCGGCCCCGGCGCATGCGGAGGTAGGGGAAGGAAGCAGACATGGGGGTGCCTCTAGCGCCATTCGGGCTGCCGCGGGAACCCAAATGCTTCTGACGCCGCTTAGCGCCAATGGGCAACAGAAGCACGCTTCCAAAGCAGGCGATCCTGATCGTCAACACGGCCAGCCGCAACGGCAGCAACGCGTTCGCGGACGTGTGCGACAAGCTTGTTGCGGCAGGCGTCGATCTGATCGACGCGGTGGCGATCGACGAACCCAGTGACTTGGCGCGGAAGGTGCACGCGGCGGTTCATAAAGCACCAATGGTGATCGTTGGCGGCGGCGACGGCACACTGTCCGAAGCTGTCGATCAATTCCTCGGCACGGGATGCGTCTTTGCGCTGTTGCCGCTAGGTACCGCCAACAGCTTCGCCCGAAGCCTTGAGATCCCACTCGACATCGGCGGGGCCGTCGACGTGATCGTCAATGGCCAAGTGCGCAAGATCGACCTTGCTGCCATCGACGGCGACTATTTCCTCAACAATGCCGCGCTTGGCTTGGCCCCCAAGGTCGCAGAGAGCGTCCCGCACGGCATCAAGCGCTATCTGGGACGAACCGGCTATCTGCTGTGGGCGGGATGGTCGGCCGCGAACTTCCGGGCGTTCCGGTTGCTGGTCGACGACGGTCGGGCCGTCCATCGCCTCTGGGCAACCGAAGCGCGGATCGCCAACGGCCGATTCCACGGGGGTGTGGAGCTCATTGAAAGCGCCGAGCTCGAGAGCGGTGATATCGTCGTGCAGGCCGTGGAAGGGCAGAGCCTGCTCAAGCTCTGCTGGAGCTATGCGGCGAGCGTTCTGAAGCACCCGTCACGCCGCCAGACTGTGCGCGAGTTCAGGGGCAAGCGGCTGAGAATCGACACCCATCCGCGAATGCGCGTGTCGATCGACGGAGAGCTCGGTCCCGAGACGCCGTTTGAAGCGGCCGTCGCTCCTCAGGCAATCCGGGTTGCCGCGCCGCGGCAGCGCTAGCCGGCCGGGTTGAGCCTTCCCCCCGGCTCCGCACTGGCAAGCGTTTCTTCCACGGCCTCTTGCTCGTCCACCGGCGGTGCATGCGGGATGTCCATCCGCCCTTTCTTCCACCCGCCGTGGAGATAGAAGGTCGTCGCCATCAGCAGGTTCGCAGCGGAGCTGACCGGAAAACTCAGCCAGAGCGCGTCGGCCTTCAGCCATGGATAGGCGCCAAACGCAAATCCGAGACGGATTGGGACGAGGCCAACGAAGAAGATCAGGAGCGGACCAATCACCGAGCCGTTTGCTCGAACCGTTCCGAACAGCACGACGGTAATGCCCATCAGCAGGAAACTCCACGTGGCGAGCAGCTGGATGTGACGCGCGATCGGTAACGCTGGGCTGTGGCCGCCGAGGAATAATGCCAGCGCCGGCCGGTCGGCCACTGCGAGCAGAACGACCAGGATCCCCGTGATCAGCAGCGTAAATCCGATGGCCGAGCGAGTGATCGCGCCGACGCGATCCCATCTCCCAGCACCGATATTCTGTGCGGCCATTGCGCTGACCGCCGCACCGAGCGACATCGCCGGCATCTGGAGATAAGCCCAGAGCTGCATCGCGACTCCGAACGCGGCTGTCGTCTCGATGCCCTCGCGATTGACGAGGCCGATCAGCGCGAGCGCCGAAGCCGAGATGACGATCATCTGCAACCCCATCGGGATCCCCTTGATGATGATCGTTCTCAGCAAGGAGCGATTGCAGACGAGATATTTGAGCTCGCGACCCTTGAGGCGGAGCGGAAGGTCGCGACCGTAGATGTAGATGATCATGGCCAGCAGGCTGATCGAATTAGCAATCAGCGTTGCCGCCGCCGACCCGGCAATGCCGAGCTTGGGTGCAGGCCCGAGACCCAGGATCAAGATCGGATTGAGGCTGCTGTCGAGCACGACGGCAAGGATCATGAGGAACAAGGGCGTCATTGCGTCGCCGGCGCCACGAAGCGACATCATCAGCAAGACCGTCAGCAGGATCGACGGCATGCCGAGGAAGATTACGCGCAGATATGCAAGCGCTAGCGGCGCTGCACCAGGAGGCGTTGCCAAAAGCCTCAGCAGGGCGGGGGCGAAGAACCAACCCGCCGATGCAATGCCGATCGATACGAACAGCATGAAGCCGAACGCGGTGCCTACGACGCGCCTTGCTCCATCGACGTCACGGCGGCCGAACGACTGGCCGATAAGCACGGTTGCCGCCATGCCGAACCCGAACACGAACGACATCAGCAGGAACATGATCATGTTAGCGTTGGAAGTCGCCGCCAGTGCGTCCTCGCCGAGGAAGCGACCGACCCAGATCGCATTGACCGTGCCGTTCAGCGACTGGAGGATCGAGGAGACCAGCGTCGGCAATGCAAAGGCAAGAAGGGTTTTGGCGATTGG
This sequence comes from Sphingomicrobium sp., assembly GCA_045811185.1. GTDB lineage: Bacteria > Pseudomonadota > Alphaproteobacteria > Sphingomonadales > Sphingomonadaceae > Sphingomicrobium. Next base: position 8,478 of record JBJMUN010000042.1, on the reverse strand, counting down.
ACCTTGCGTGAGATCGCGACCGCCGTGCGGCGCCTTGCGTGCTTCAGCGTCAGTCATGGATCCCCTTCAACGTCAGTGCGGCGGAAAGGACGCAATGGCTGGGATCAGCCCAGCCGTTCGAGGGCTGCCCGCAAACGTTCGGCCTCTGCAGCTTTCGTCTCATGGTCGGTGCGTGTCTTTTCGATGGCTTCCGGCTTGGCCCGCTCGGTGAAGTTCTGGTTTGCGAGCCGGGCAGCAAGTCCATCGCGTTCTTTTTCTGCAGCGGCCGCCCCTTTCGCGAGACGGTCGCGCTCAGAGGCCAGGTCGATGACGCCCTCAAGCGGAAGTGCATAGGTCGCTTCGTCGACGACGATCTGGGCAGCGCCATGACCGGGGAATGCCGAAAGCTGGACCGACTCCAGCCGTGCAAGGCGAGTCAGCATTGCATGATTTCGATCGAGGCGACCCGCGGTCGCATTCGATGCGTCCGCGGCGAACAGGTTGAGCTTGGCCGAGGGCGGCACATTCAATTCAGTGCGTGCAGAGCGGATCTCAGTGACGAGGCGAACAAGCCAGTCGAGTTCCGCTTTGGCGCGGAGATCAACCTGCGCCTCGGGCTCTGGCCATTTTGCCACAATCAATTCGTACGGCCGCTCGTTCGCGTTCCACAGCTCTTCTGTGATGAAGGGCATCAACGGGTGCAGCATCACGAGTATCTGATCGAACGCCCATGCCGCAACGCGCCTGGTCTCCTCGTCGAACGCACCCTTGATCAGCTCGACGTACCAGTCGCAGAACGTGCCCCAGACGAAGTGGTAGATGGCGTCTGCCATTTCGTCATAACGAAGCTCCTCGAATGCGCGGTCGAGCTTGGCGAGCGTCTCGATGACCTCGCCAATGATCCATCGGTTGACCGCAAGCTCGGCGGCGGGCGCGGCAATGCTTTCACTCGCGCCGACGTTGTTCATTTGCAGGAAGCGCGCCGCGTTCCAGAGCTTGGTCGCGAAATTTCGGTAGCCCTCGACCCGCTTCTCATCGAGCTTTATGTCACGGCCCTGGCTTTCCATCGCGGCCAGTGTGAAACGCAGCGCGTCGGCGCCGTACCTGTCGATGAGGCCGAGCGGATCAACGGTGTTGCCCTTCGACTTGGACATCTTCTGGCCGTGCGCATCGCGGACCAGTCCGTGGAGATAGAGGGTCTTCCACGGGGCCTCGCCCATGAACTCGATCCCCTGCATGGCCATACGGGCATCCCAGAAGAAAAGGATGTCGAATCCTGAAATGAGGACATCATTCGGGTAGTGGCGACGAAGGTCCGCGGTGTCTTCGGGCCAGCCCAGCGTTGCGAATGGCCAGAGGGCTGACGAAAACCAGGTATCGAGCACGTCGTCATCCTGGCGCAGCGGCTGGTCGCCTGCTTGCTTGCGTGCTTCCTCCTCGGTCTCGGCAACGAAAACGTTGCCGTCCTCAGAGTACCATGCCGGGATCCGGTGACCCCACCACAGCTGCCGCGACACGCACCAGGGCTGAATGTTCTCGAGCCAGTTGAACCATGTCTTGGCCCATGTCTCCGGCACAACCTTGATGTCACCCTTGCGAACCGCCTGAAGAGCCGGGAGCGCGAGCTTGGCTGCGTCCACATACCATTGGTCGGTAAGCCACGGCTCGATGACGACGCCCGAGCGGTCGCCGAACGGTGTGGGGATCACGCGATCCTCAACGTGAACCAGCGCGCCCTCTTCCTCGAGCCTGGCGACAACCGCCTTGCGCGCTTCCTCTCGAGTGAGGCCGAGGAGGTCCTTCGGGATAAGGCCGTCCTGCGTCTGGACGACGTAAGCCTGGGCATCGAACATGTTGAGCATGTCGGCGGGCTTGAACCCGGCCCGCTTGCCCACCTCATAGTCGTTGAAATCATGGCCTGGCGTTATTTTGACAGCGCCGGACCCAAACTCCGGATCGGCATGCTCGTCGGCGATGATCGGTATTCGGCGGCCGGTGATCGGGTGCTCGATCTGCCTGCCGATGAGCGCCTTGTACCGCTCGTCGTCAGGATGCACTGCAACCGCCATGTCGGCGAGCATCGTCTCGGGGCGCGTGGTCGCGACCTGGATCGCACCGCTATTGTCCGCGAGCGGGTAGCTCAAGGTCCAGAACTTTCCCTGAACGTCGCGGGTTTCGACTTCCAGGTCGCTGATTGCCGTCTGGAACTTTGGATCCCAATTGACGAGGCGCTTGTCGCGATAGGCGAGCCCGCGCTTGTAAAGCTCGACAAAGACGTGAGTGACAGCACGGCTGAAACCCTCGTCCATGGTGAAGCGCTCGTGCGCCCAGTCACAAGACGCGCCGAGCCGGCGGAGCTGCCGCGTGATTGCTCCGCCCGACTGCGCCTTCCATTCCCACACATGCTGGAGGAACGCCTCGCGGCCGATCTCCGCTCGCTTAAGGCCCTCACTTTCGAGATTGCGCTCGACGACCATCTGGGTCGCGATTCCGGCATGGTCGGTACCCACGACCCACAAAGCATCTTTCCCGCGCATCCGCTCGCGGCGTGTGAGCACGTCTTGCAAGGTGTTGTCGAGCGCGTGGCCGATATGCAGGGAGCCGGTGACGTTGGGCGGCGGCATGACGATCGTCCATGGCGTCGCATCCGGCCTGTCCGGACGGAACAGTCCCCTCGACTCCCAATGCGTGTACCAGCGATCCTCGATCGCACGTGGTTCGAAGGTCTTCTGAAGCTCGCTCATTGCCGCATGCGGTTAGCGATGCGGCATTGCAGCATCAACCTCGCTCGGGACGGTTCGCCGCTGGCGGTACGGCCGGAGTTGTCGCGGATGGCTGCACCCCGGCTCCCGAGCCCATCCAACGGTTCATCCAGCCGAGCACCTCGTCGTACCACTGCACCGAATTCTTGGGCTTCAGCACCCAGTGGTTCTCATCCGGGAAAATCAGCAGTCGCGAAGGAATATTGCGGCGCTGGAGGGCAGTGAAGGCGGCGATCCCTTGCGTGTAAGGAATGCGGAAATCGTTCTCGCTGGTGACGACCAGCTGCGGCGTCTTCCACACTTGGACATAATTGACCGGGTTCCACTTCTCGAACTCTTGCGGCGCCTCGTAATAAGCGTGGCCGCCGTGCTCCCACTCGTCGAACCAGAGCTCCTCCGTCTCGTAAGCCATGGCGCGCGCATCGAAGACGCCGTCATGCTGGACGATGCAGCGGAACCGCTCGGGCCAGCGGCCCTCGATCCAGTTCATCATGTAGCCGCCGTAGGAGCCGCCCGCGGCGCAGGCGCGCTCGGCGTCCAGTTGCGGATCGTGTGCCGTCGCATACGCGAGGCCCTTCTGCAGATCCTCCAGCGGCCAGCCGCCCCAGTTCTGGTGGATCGCGTCAGTAAAAGCTTGGCCGTAACCGGTTGAGCCGTGGAAATCGACGCTGACAGCCGCATAGCCCGGGGAGATGAAGACTCGCGGGTTCCACCGGTAGGACCAGCTGTTCGAGAAGCTGCCCTGCGGACCGCCGTGGACGAGGAAGACAATCGGTAGCTTGGAGGTCGTGCCTGCCGACTTCAGTGTCCAGCCCCACACGCGGTCGTTGTTGGCGCCGGTGAAGCTGAACTTCTGGTAGACGATCGGATCAAGCTGCGCGAGCAGCTCGCGGTTGAGGTCGGTGATCTTCCTCGCCTGCCCGTTCGACGAGATGTAATACAGGTCGTCGGGAGCGGCGATGCTGTTCATCGTTGCGAGCGCTGCGCCGCCAGCCAGGGCATGGACATTCCCATAGTGTCCATCTCCCGTCAGCCTCGTGACCTTGCCGGACGCTGCATCGATGCGGAACACCGGCTCCTCGAGCGTATCGCCGGCGGTTACAACCAGGCTCTTGCCGTCTTTGGACCATTCTATCGAGTCGACGGAGCGATCCCAGCTCTGCGTGATAGCCCGAGTCCGGCCCGTCGCGAGGTCACGCAGCTGCAAGACTTGCCGGTCTGCCTCGTAGGTGGGCCGCCCCATGGCTACGTAGGCAAGGGTCTTTCCATCAGGCGAAACGAGCGGGAGCGTATCGGTCGCGTCATTGGCATCGGTCAGGTTGACCGGCGGAGCGCTGCCATCGCTCGGCACCTGGAAAATGTCGAGGTTGGTCGACTTCGCTTCGATCCTTCCCGCCTCGCGCAGCGCGAAAAAGACGGTCCGACCGTCCGGTGAGAACGCGATTTCCTCCGCCCCGCCCATCGGCTTTGAGGGCGTGTCGCCGACAAGCGCGCCGGTGAGGGGCACGCCATTCCCGACGAGCTTGCCGCTGGCAACTGCAAAACCGAACAGCCGCGAGCGAACGCCCGGTTCAGCCCAGGTATCCCAATGGCGGACGAATAGCTGGTCGTAGGTGCGGCCCGACCCAGTCTTCGGCTTCTCCGGCAATCCAGCGCAATTGAGGTCGGAGCAGCGAAGATCGCGGTCTGCCCAAACAACGACTCGATCGCCGCTCGGAGCAAGGCGGAAGCCGCCGATATCGCCCGTGAAGTTACTGACCTGCACCTGCGGACCCACCATCGGCCTGCGGAACAGCTGATCGTGGTCGCCCACCGGCATCAGGAACCAGAGCGAACCGTCAGGCCCGAACACGGCATCGTGGCCCTTTTCAGCGCCGGTGACTGGCGACGGCGTGCCCGCACGAGCCAGATCGAGCATGTACAGCGTGTTCACTCGCTTGTTCTTGTCCCAGTCAGTGCTCGAGATGGTGAACACCGCGAAGCGCCCGTCAGGCGAGACCTCCGGCGAGCCAAGGCGGTGCATCGACTGCATGTCCCTCGCCGTCATCGGGCGCGCGTGAAGCGAAGATGCGGCGAGCGCAGCGGCTGCCGCGGCGAGAAGAAGCTTGGGCTGGATCATGCCGCAGGCGTAGCAAACCCGCCGCGGTCTGCAAGACTACAGCGGACGTCCCGTGATCCGCGAGATCTCGCGCTTAACATGCTCGTCGACCATGTGCGGCAAATGCTCGTCGAGCCATTGCTTGAGCATCGGACGAAGCATTTCCCGGATGATTTCTTCGAGTGGATTCACGGAGGACGGAGGCGGAACAGTGGCCGCCACGGTCTGCAACTGTTCGAGAGCCTGGCGGCTCTTGCCCGCAGCCTGCTCGTCGATCAGCGGCGGCCCAAGGTCCACCGCCGGGGCGAGCGGCTGGTCCAGCTCGAGCACGTCATTGTTCGACGCAGCTTCCGGCAAGTCCTCGTCCTCGTCGGCCTCGATCGGGTGGACCGTTGTGCGAAGCTCCTTCTCCTCCGCGATCACTTTCTTGATCGATGCGAGGATGTCTTCCATCGAGGGTTCGCGACCAGGCGACTGCATGGGCGCGGATATCGCCTATTGCGGCGGCCGAGTCACCCCTGTCGTGGTGACCACCACCGGCGGGGACGGGTCGACCCGTGCGGAATCGATCTGTGGCGTGACGATTGGCGTCGCCGGCATCTCCTGTGGCGCGACAGTGCGCGTTGCGATGGTCGGATGACGCGGGTCGCTCGCCCAGTCATTCCAGTTGTTCGCGACGTGCCGGTAATTGCCGAGCGGATCGTAGAGCGGCCCGCCGTCGAGCCCGAGGGTCTGCGCCTGAGCCTGGCCCATCGCGTTCAGCAACTGGAATCCGGCGACATAGGCATCGCGCTTCGCGGTCACCAGCGCGACCTGCGAGTTCAGCAGCTCCTGTTCTGCGTTTAGGACCTCAATGATCGTTCGAGTGCCGACGCTCTGCTCCGCACGATTTCCTTCGAGTGCAAGCTCATTCGCTTGTACCGCGACGGTGTTTGCCTGGATCGCCCGCTGTGCCGCATCATAAGCCGCGAAAGCCGCGCGCGCGGCCTGGACGACCGCGCGTTCGGTGCCAATGACCTGCTCGAGGACGGCGCCCTGCAGCGCTTGAGCCTGGCGGATCCGCGCAGCCGGAAGGCCACCCTGGAAGAACGGGATATTGGCGCTCAAGCCAACCGCCGTGGCGGTTCCGGTGCGACCACCGCGAACCGGGATACCGGTCGTTGGGTCGATGCTGACGCCAGTGCTGCCGGTCAGTTGATTCACATAATCGCCCGTTGCTGTTGCTGAGAGCGTTGGCAGCCGTCCCGCGCGCGCGACGTTCACGTCGTATCCGGCGGCAATCGCCTGGCGGCTGATCGAAAGTAGGTCGGGGTTGTTGGCGAGCGCGATCCGCACTGCTTCGTCAGCGGTTGTCGGCAATGGAGGCAGCGGTGGTGGTGGCGCCAACTGGCCAGGTGCATGCCCAATCACCTGCCGGTACGTCGCTTCGCTGCCGGTCAGGCGCCCCTGGGCGGTCGCGAGCTGGGAGCGGCCGAGCTGCAGGCGCGCTTCCGACTGCGCAACGTCCGTACGGGTAAGATCGCCGATCTGGAAACGGTCCTGCGTCGCCTGAAGGTTGGTCTCCAGGACCCTCACATTGTTTTGGTTGAGCTCGACGATCGCGCGATCCCGGATCACGTCCATGTAGGCCGCGACAGCCTGCGTGAAGACGTCACCCTCGACCGCGGTCAAGGTCGCGCGACCGGCTTCGACGCGAGTCTTAGCGGCGCGGACGGAATTCTTGACCGCTCCGCCGCTGAACAAAGGGTAGCTCACCTGGGCTTCGCCGCTGAGGCTGATGTTGTGATCGTTACCCTGCGACTGAAGGATGACGCCGCTTCTCGTGAGGTTCCGGTTGAGGCCGAGCGACCCGAGGATCTGCGGACGCCCAGCGGCCTTTGCGATTGCTACGGTGGCATCAGTCGCCTTCAGCGTTTCGCGCTGAGCCGTGAGCGTCGGATTGGTCTGATAGGAGGAGACCAGCGCCTCCCGGAGATTGTCGGCGCTCGCGCTGCCGGCCATGAGCGCAGCAACCAACGATCCGGAAATGAACTTACGAAGCACTCGCGCCCCCTAGAAAGTGAATTCTTTCGCACGGCTGAAGCCCGGCAATGCCGGAACCCCCGCATCGCCGATAGACAAATAGCCAAACGCGCCGCCGGACTTGCGGCCAATGATGAGCCGCGTGATGCCGCGGTCGACGATTGCGGTTCCGAGCCGGCCGCCCTCGGCAAGCTGTTCGATGATTGCTTCTGGAATATATCCAACGGCGCCGTCGATTAGAATCTGATCGTAAGGCGCAGCGCTGACAAACCCGGCTTCGAGCGGACCTTCGACAACTTCGACCGACAGCTCTCGCGCGACGGCAGCAAGGCCAGCAGCACTTTCAACAGAAACGACGTCAAGACCCATCGTCGCCAGGATTGCTGCCGAGTAGCCGGTGCCTGCCCCGACAACCAGGGCTTTCTGGCCTCGTTCAGGCATCATCTGCGTAAGCAGCTGACCCAGAACAGCGGGAGCAGCAAGAAAGCGCCCGTCGCCGATTGCGACAGCACGATCCACATAGGCCAGCGGACGCGTGTGGCTCGGAAGGAACCGCTCACGCGGGACGCTGCCCATGGCCTCCAGCACAGTCGCATCGGTAACCCCCTCGGGGCGCAACTGGCCTTCCACCATCGCTTGGCGGGCGGCAGCGTAATCGGGAATTGGACTATGGACCGTCATGACTGTTGTATGCCGCTAATACACCTAAAGTTCAAGCCGCTCTTATCGGCCGTGGCGAGCCACGCCAACCATCATTCATCGAACGACGAACGAAGGTAACGCAGGGCTTGACCATACAGTAGCCGCCGCGCCAAAGCATCCCCTCTCCCCGGCCCGATGGCGGAGTGGTTACGCAGAGGACTGCAAATCCTTGCACGCCGGTTCGATTCCGGCTCGGGCCTCCATCTTTTCATTGACGCTTCGGGAAGGTGGGCGGCAGGTCGACCGGCCGTTTTCCTCAGCGGCCGTAACGATGGGCGGCTATCCGGTCGCAGGAATTGGCCGCGCCCTTCTTCCGGGCCCCGCAGAAACCGCCGAGCGGCGCGGCGCGGCTGGACGTGGCTTGACCCAATGATCGAGGTCGCGGCCAATGGTGTGGCCGAGCAGCCGGATGTCGTCTCCGAACATGTCGAGCATCTGGGCCCGCATCCCCGCGCTTAACTCGAATACCGGGACAGGAGCCTCGTTCCATTCGAGCAGTCGCTTCCTGAAACTCAGAATCTTCTTGGAAAACGGTCTGTCGGCGCTTGTCGGTTTCTTAGAGAAGCGGAGCCGATGGGCCTCAGTGCCGAAGAAGGCGATCGCGGCTCGCGGCGGACGCTTCAACAACCGCTGCAGCCAGCCGATCCTGAACGACTTGCTTTCCCGCTCCCGGGTGAATTCGCGTTGGCCATCATCGGGCAAATCGAGAAATTCAAGCAAGCGGCGATATTGTCCGCCTGGATCGGTCTTCAGATCATCATAGACGGACACGAAGCAGCGCTCGCGTCCGACCCGCTCGATAAAATTTGTCACGTAATGGCCGAGCCTGCCGCTTTCCCAATAGTCGAGCCATCGTGGTTCAACGCAGCGCCGCGGGATGGACCGGCCCTGACGGCGGTTCTCGACCAACTCCCA
>JBJMUN010000041.1:0-2827 GCA_045811185.1 Sphingomicrobium sp. | reverse complement strand
GGCGACGGCGCTTCCTCGACCACCTTCTGGTGGCGGCGCTGGATCGAGCATTCGCGCTCGCCAAGGTAGAGGATGTTGCCGTGTTGATCCCCAAGGACCTGGATCTCGATGTGCCGCGGCTGCTCGATGAACTTCTCGATGAAGACACGGTCGTCGCCAAAGCTATTGAGGCCCTCGCGCTTCACGCTCTCGAAGCCTTCGCGAACGTCCTTCTCGGAGCAGGCGAGGCGCATGCCCTTGCCGCCGCCGCCGGCCGAGGCCTTCATCATCACCGGATAGCCGATGTCCGCCGCGATCTTCACCGCATCGTCAGTCGTCGCGATGTCGCCGGGATAGCCGGGGACGACATTCACGCCCGCTTCCTTGGCGAGCTTCTTGGATTCGATCTTGTCGCCCATTGCCGCAATGGCCTTGGGCGGAGGACCGATGAAGGCGATGCCGGCTTTCTCGAGCGCGTCGGCGAAGCTCGTGCGCTCCGACAGGAAGCCGTAGCCCGGGTGAACCGCCTCGGCCCCTGTTGCCTTGCATGCATCGATGATCAGATCGGCCTTCAGGTAGGATTCGGACGCGGGCGGCGGTCCAAGACGCACGGCCTCGTCCGCCATCTTCACATGCGGAGCGCGGGAGTCAGCGTCGGAGTAGACGGCGACGGTCGTGATGCCCATGCGCCGCGCGGTGCGAATCACGCGGCATGCGATCTCCCCGCGATTGGCGATCAGGATTTTCTTGAACATTAATTCGGCCGTTTAGCGAGGTGGCCCGCACCAACAAGCAGTAATCCGTCCACCATCGGGCGTACGCCCCAGTCCGGGCTGATGGTAAGCCCGAACGGATCGCGCGTTTCCTTCACTATTCCGCGGCCTCGTCGAGCGGCGGACGGTTGTGGCCAAGGAGGCGCAGCACTTCGTCAGCGGCGTCGGCAAGGTTGGTGCCAGGGCCGAAGATCGCCTGTACCCCCGCTGCCCGCAGCGTAGCATAATCCTGCGGCGGAATGACGCCGCCCGCGACGACCTTGATGTCTGCGCGACCCATGTCCTTCAGCGCCTCGATCATTTCCGGGATGAGCGTGCGGTGGCCCGCAGCGAGCGAGCTTGCACCGACCACGTCAACGTCATTGTCGATCGCCATCTGCGCGGTCTCGCGCGGCGTCTGGAAGAGCGGGCCAGGAACCACTTCGAAGCCGAGATCGGTGAACGCCGAAGAGACCAGGTTCGCGCCTCGGTCGTGTCCGTCCTGGCCCATCTTCGCGACCATGATGCGGGGCTTGCGGCCGAGACGATCGGCGACCGAGCGCGTGCCTTCTTCGGCCGCCTTCCAGCGCCTGTCCTTGCGCGCAGTTCCGTAGATGCCACGCACCGGCTCGGGCGTGGTGCCGTAACGCCCGAAGGCGCGCTCGAGTGCATCCGAGATTTCCCCGAGGGTGCAGCGAACCCGCGCTGCGTCGACGCTGAGGCGCAGCAGATTGCCCTCGCCCCGAGCGCCTTGTTCGAGCGCATCGAGCGCCGTTCGAACCTTGGCTTCGTCGCGTGCCGAGCGCACCTTCTCGATCTTCGCGATCTGCGACGCGCGCACCTTCGCATTGTCGACCTCCAGGATGTCGACCGAGGGCTCATTCTCGAGCCGGTAGCGATTGACTCCGACGATCGTCGTTTCGCCAGTGTCGACCTTGGCGGCGCGCGCTGCCGCGGCTTCCTCGATGCGGTGCTTGGGCAGTCCTTCGGCGACGGCCTTCGTCATGCCGCCGTGCGCCTCCACTTCCTCGATCAGCGCCCAAGCTTTCTCCTCGAGCTCGCGGGTCAGCTTCTCGACGTAAAAGCTTCCGCCGAGGGGGTCGGCGACCGCGGTCACGCCGCTTTCCTCGGCGAGGATCAGCTGCGTGTTGCGGGCAATGCGCGCGCTGAAATCGGTCGGCAGCGCGATTGCCTCGTCGAAGCTGTTGGTGTGAAGCGACTGGGTGCCGCCGAGCACCGCCGCGAGCGCCTCGATCGTGGTCCGGATGATATTGTTGTAAGGATCCTGCTCGGTAAGGCTGACGCCCGATGTCTGGCAGTGGGTGCGAAGGCGCTTGGACTCATCCCTTTTGGCACCAAGCTCGGTCATGATCCGATACCAGAGCGTGCGCGCGGCGCGGAGCTTCGCGATCTCCATGAACAGGTTCATGCCGATGCCGAAGAAGAAGCTGAGCCGCGGCGCAAAATCGTCGATGTCGAGCCCGTCGGCCTTCGCGGTGCGGACATATTCCATGCCGTCGGCGAGCGTGTAGGCGAGCTCCTGCACCGCCGTCGCCCCGGCCTCGTGCATGTGATAGCCGCTGATCGAGATCGAGTTGAACTTCGGCATCTCCGCCGCGCAGAAGGCAATGATGTCGGAGACGATCCGCATCGAGGGCTCGGGCGGGTAGATGTAGGTGTTGCGGACCGCGAACTCCTTCAGGATGTCGTTCTGGATCGTGCCGGTGAGCCTTGCGTGTGGAACGCCCTGCTCCTCGCCGGCTACGATGAAGAAGGCCATGATCGGAAGCACCGCGCCGTTCATGGTCATGCTGACCGACATCTCGCCAAGCGGGATCCCGTCGAACAGGAGCTTCATGTCTTCGACAGTGTCGATCGCAACCCCCGCCATCCCGACGTCGCCAGCGACCCGCGGATTGTCGCTGTCATAGCCGCGGTGGGTGGCGAGGTCGAAGGCGACGCTCAACCCCTTCTGACCAGCCGCGAGGTTTCGGCGGTAGAAGGCGTTGGATTCCTCGGCGGTCGAGAAACCGGCATATTGGCGGATGGTCCAGGGCCGGCCGGCATACATTGTCGCATAAGGTCCGCGAGTGAAC
>JBJMUN010000040.1:0-34354 GCA_045811185.1 Sphingomicrobium sp. | reverse complement strand
CGTCGCGTAGCCGTTGCCGCAGCGGCTCCGACACCGACAGCGGATGGGTCAGCGCCCCGCCCAAGGTCTCCGACGCCTGCTCCAGCTCAAGCCAGTGGTTGCGCTGCGCCTGGATATAATCGCGGACCCAAGTCTCCGGCGTGATCAGCACGCGTGGGTCGGAGCCGCCGGTTTCCGTGTCCCCAGGGTGACGCCGCAGCTCGCGAAGCGCCGTGTACAGGCGCGCGATCCCTTCGGCGAGGGATGGCGTGTTGTCGGCAAGCTCGACCAGCTCGTAGCGACTGACTCCGAGATCCGCGAGCATCGGATCGGAGAAGATCTCGCCAAGCTGCGTCGCGCCACCGCTGTCGCCACCCTCCGAGGCGAACGACTTCACGTCGACTTCGAAGGCTTCAGCCAGACGTAGCAGAATGCCGGCCGTGACCGGCCGCTGGTTTCGTTCGAGATGGTTGAGATAGGATCCCGAGATGCCGAGCTCGGCCGCCATCTGGCTCTGGTTGAGCCCCCGCTCGCGGCGCAGACGCTTCAGGCGGGCGCCGAGAAAGAGCTTGCGCTGCAGCACATCGGTAAATCTGTCAAAGAATTTACGAAATCACAAGTATGAGCTCGACAGCTCAGCACTTTTCTGTGCGGCTTTTACCGTTGCCATGAGTTTCCCTGCGACTTCGACAAACAGGGGAATGGGTGATGAGCGACTTCGGTTTGGTTGTGGCAGCTCCGGACGGTCGGTTCGATGGGATCGAGCGGCCGTACAGCGTCGAGGACGTGCTGAAATTGCGGGGCTCGATACCGATCGAGCACACGCTCGCCCGTCGCGGCGCTCTCAAGCTGTGGGAACTCCTCAGCCAAGACGAGCCCGTTCGTGCCCTCGGCGCCCTTTCCGGCAACCAGGCGATGCAGATGGTCCGCGCGGGCCTCAAGGCGATCTATCTCTCGGGCTGGCAGGTCGCCGCGGATTCGAACGTCGCCGGTGCAATGTATCCCGACCAATCGCTGTACCCCGCCAACTCCGGTCCCGAGCTTGCACGCAAGATCAACCGAACGTTTCAGCGGGCCGACCAGATCGAGCATCTCGAAGGCGGCGCGAAGCGGGACTGGTTTGCACCCATCCTTGCCGATGCCGAGGCCGGCTTCGGCGGTCCGCTCAACTGCTTCGAGATAATGAAGGCATATATCGAGGCGGGCGCCGCGGGGGTTCACTTCGAGGACCAGCTCGCATCCGAGAAGAAATGCGGTCATCTCGGAGGCAAGGTGCTTATCCCCACCCAGGCCGCGATCCGCAACCTGGATGCTGCTCGCCTCGCGGCAGACGTCTGCGGCGTACCGACCATCCTCGTTGCCCGCACCGATGCCGAGAGCGCCAAGCTCATCACCAGCGACGTCGACGAGCGCGATCGCGCGTTCATCACGGGCGAGCGTACGCCAGAGGGCTTTTTCCGCCTCGAGGACGGAACCGGTCTCGATCATTGCATCGCCCGCGGCCTCGCCTTTGCACCGCATGCCGACCTGCTGTGGTTCGAGACTAGCCATCCGAACCTCGATGAAGCTCGGGCCTTTGCGCAAGGCATCCATGCGAGCTTCCCGGGCAAGTTCCTCGCCTACAATTGTTCGCCCAGTTTCAATTGGAAGGCGAAGCTCGACGCCCAGACAATCGCCGACTTCCAGCGCGAGCTGGGTCGCATGGGTTACAAGTTCCAGTTCGTGACACTTGCGGGCTTCCACAGCCTCAACCACGCAATGTTCGAGCTCGCGTCCGACTATCGTGACCGGGGCATGGCCGCTTATTCCGAGCTGCAGGAGGCCGAATTCGCGAGCGAGGTGGCCGGCTACACCGCGACCCGCCACCAGCGCGAGGTCGGTACTGGCTATTTCGATGCGGTCGCGACCGCGGTGTCGGGCGGTCATTCGTCGACCGTTGCGCTCAAGGAATCGACCGAGGCCGCCCAATTCAGATCCGAAACCACCGTCGCCGCGGAATGAAGGAGGAAAGTATGGGACAGCGTTATTGGGTGATTGGCGGACACTATTCCGACTGCCAGTTCAGCAGTCTCGAGCCGGGCACCGAGGTAATCCACGGTCCCTACAACGATGAGGTGAAGGCGCGGATGGAATGGCAGCGACTGACCTTCAAGGACCGCTGCCAGGCGACCGAACGCTACTCGATCTGCGTGGAGCCGGTGCTACAGTGAGCATCGTGCTAGAGCGTCCGCGGATCATTGCAGAGCCCTCCAAAGCCCCGGGCGCCGACGAGGTCCTGACCGAAGGTGCGCTCGACTTTCTTGCCGAGCTCCATGAGCGTTTCGACAGCCGGCGCCGCGACCTGCTCGAGGCGCGCAAGGAGCGACAGGAGCGCTTCGACGCCGGCGAGTTGCCCGATTTCCCGGAGGATACGAGCGATATCCGGAAGGCGGAGTGGACGGTCGGCGCCATCCCGCCTGACCTCCTCGACCGCCGCGTGGAAATCACCGGGCCGACCAACGCCAAGATGCTGATCAACGCGCTAAACAGCGGCGCGAAGGTGTTCATGGCCGACTTCGAGGACGCGACCTCTCCGACGTGGGAGGAACTGGTCCAGGGCCAAGTGAACCTGCGCAGCTATTGGCTCGGCCGGCTCGACTACACTGACCCTCACACGTTCAGGCAATACAAGGTCGGCGACAACCCGGCGGTGCTGATGGTCCGCCCGCGGGGCTGGCATCTTCCTGAGGACCACGTGACCGTGAACGGTGAAGTGATCGCCGGCGCGCTTTTTGATTTCGCCATCTATCTCTGGAACAACGCGAGGCCAGCACTCGCGAGGGGCTCCGGCCCCTATTTCTACCTGCCCAAGCTCGAGAGCCGCGATGAGGCTGCGCTGTGGAGCGACGTGTTCGCGTTCGCCGAAGCAAAGCTTCGCCTGGAGCGCGGAACGATCAAGGCGACGGTTCTCATCGAGACGCTGCCCGCAGCGTTCGAGATGGACGAGATTCTCTACGCGCTTCGCCAGAATATCGTCGGACTCAACTGCGGCCGTTGGGATTATATCTTCAGCTATATCAAGCGGCTCGGGCGCAATTCAAACCGGTTGACCCCGGACCGGGCGCTGATGACGATGGATAAGGCCTTCCTCGCCGCTTACTCGTTGCGCTTGGTGTCGACGTGCCACCGTCGCGGTGCATTCGCGATGGGTGGCATGTCGGCATTCATTCCAGTGAAGGGCGACGAGGCGGCGAATGAAGGTGCGCTGGAGAAAGTCCGAGCTGACAAGCTGCGAGAAGCGGACAACGGCCATGACGGCACCTGGGTCGCGCATCCGGCGCTTGTCCCGGTGGCGATGGAAGCCTTCGCGGCGATGCACGGCCCCAACCAGCTGTCGAAGACCCCTCGGCATGTGCCCGGCCGCGAGGAGATGCTGAAGCTGCATGAGGGCGTCCGCACCGAGGCCGGCGCGCGCGAGAATATCCGGGTCGGTGTCCAGTATCTCGCCGCCTGGCTCGGCGGGAAGGGCGCCGTGCCGCTCTACAATCTCATGGAGGACGCGGCCACCGCGGAGATTTGCCGAACGCAGCTCTGGCAGTGGCTGAAGTTCGAAGCGCCGCTTGACGACGGTCGCCGCCTCACGCTCGACCTGTTCGAGCAATGGTTCGACGAGGAGGTCGGCCTCCTCGCAGAGGTGCCGAACATCGCCGAAGCGGCGCGGTTGATGCACAACATGATCGTGTCCGACGACCTTGTCGAATTCCTGACGCTGCCGGCGTACGAGCTACTCGACTGACGGGCAGTTTCGATGGGTTCGGTTTTTTTTTAACCTGCTGATCCGGCAGGGCCTCTTCTGCTGATGGCGAGCCCGCCGGCTCTCCCTTGATTCGGCCAAGTCGTTGAAAAAAAAGGCGCCGGAATTGCTTCCGACGCCCTTCCTTGTTCTTCGCTCGAGGAGGCTTAAGCTGCCTTCTTCTCCAGCGCGCTCTTGGCCTGCGTGATGATGGCGCTGAACGCTTCCGCCTCGTGCATCGCAATGTCAGCCAGCACCTTGCGGTCGAGCGTGATGCCAGCGAGGTTCAGCGCGTGAATGAACTGGCCGTAGGTCAGCCCTTCCGCGCGGACCGCGGCGTTGATGCGCTGGATCCACAGTGCCCGGAAGCTCCGCTTTTTGACCTTGCGGTCACGATAAGCGTACTGCCCGGCCTTCTCGACAGCCTGGCGGGCAATGCGGATCGTGTTCTTGCGACGGCCGTAATAGCCCTTCGCCTGTTCAAGGATCCGCTTGTGCTTGGCGCGGGTGGTCACACCCCGCTTTACGCGTGCCATGTCAGCTTCTCCTTACTTCAGGCCGTAGGGGGCCCAGGCCTTCACGCGCGCCGTGTCGGCGTCTGCGAGAATCTCTGTGCCGCGGTTCTGGCGGATATATTTGGCGTTGTGGCTGATCAGCCGGTGGCGCTTGCCCGCGACACCATGCTTGATCTTGCCGGTCGCCGTGAGCTTGAAGCGCTTCTTGACGCCGCTCTTGGTCTTCAGCTTGGGCATTTTCGTCTCCTTGTTGTCCCGCGATTTCGCTCGGGACGACGTTATCCAACCGCCACGGCATGCCTTTTGGCCGGGCCATCGGTTTTTCCAACGATCTGGAAAGCGCGGCGCTATACTGGCGCTCCCCACCATTGGCAAGGAGGCGAGTCGATGGAACGCACAGAGGAGCAGGCACGGAGCGGCGGGATCACGCCGCACCTCACGATCCGCGACCGTAAGGCCGCCGACGCGATCGAATTCTACAAGAAGGCTTTCGGCGCCGAGGAACTCATGCGCCATCCGACCGACGACGGCCGGCTGATGCATGCGAGCCTCCAGATCAACGGCGGCCACTTGATGCTCAACGACGATTTTCCCGAGCATATGGGAGGCCCCTCGCAGCCCGCAGCGAGCTTCGTCCTGCATCTCAACGTCGCCGATGCCGATGTTGCTTGGAAGCGCGCCCTGGATGCGGGGGCGGAGGTCCGGTTCGAGCTCGCCGATCAGTTCTGGGGCGACCGGTACGGGCAGGTGAAGGACCCGTTCGGCTTCATCTGGTCGATTGGAGCACCGGTGAAGCAGCAGCAGGACACAGTCTCGCAAGAGTCGGCGGCGACACCGGCCTAACTACCAAGGTAGCTCTGACCCATCGCGGCGAAGGAAGCGGCCGCTGTCGTCGATCGTCAGCCGGTCGATGAGCTTGCGCATGTCGGCGACACTTTGCTCGGGCGTGATCTCGGCGCCGGCTCCGCCCATCCGCGTCTGAACCCAGCCGGGGCTGAGAGCGACGCAGGCAATACCACGTGGCTTCGCTTCGAGCGCCAGGTTGCTCCACGCCATGTTCAGCGCCGCCTTCGACGTGCGATAGGGTGTCCAACCGCCGCCATTGTCACCTATACTACCCATGCCGCTGGAGATAGCGATCATCTTGCCGCCATCTGCCATGCGTGGGAGCAGCGCCTTGCCGAGCTGGAAGGGCGCAATGGCATTGACCATCATCATCGCCTGCCAGTCGCGCGCATTGTCCGCACCCTGCGTGTTCATGGGGTGACTCGTCCCCGCATTGGCGATGAACAGGTTGAGCTGGTCTTCGACGCGAAACTCCGCGACAGCTTCTGCGTCGGAAAGATCGAGCGACTCTACGCGAATGCGCAGCGCGTCGAGCTCAGGGCTGGACTGCCGCGCTGTCGCGACGATGTCCCAACCGTTGGCTGCATACTGGCGCGCGAACTCGAGGCCGATGCCGCGGTTCGCGCCTGTGATGAGAACTCTAGGCATTGCCCATCAACGCAGCCGCGCTGCGAAGTTCCTAATCGAACAGGCTCGAAACCGAGCTTTCGTCGGCGATGCGCCGGACGGCCTCGCCGAGCAGCGGGGCAACCGTGAGCCGGCGGATCCTGCAGTCCTGCGGGTCGGGCTCGCCGGTGCAGATCGTGTCGGTGACGACAAGCTCGCTGAGCTCCGATTTCGACACGCGCGCCGCGGCGGCGCCAGAAAGCACGCCGTGCGTGCAATAGGCGAATACCTCGACGGCGCCCTGCTGCTTCAGCGCTGCGGCCGCGTTGCAGAGCGTGCCTGCCGAGTCGACGATGTCGTCGATCAGGATGCACGTGCGCTTGTCGACGTCACCGATGATGTTCATCACTTCGGACTCACCGGCCCGTTCGCGGCGCTTGTCGACGATCGCCAATGGTGCGTTGTTGAGGCGCTTGGCGAGGCCTCGGGCCCGGACGACGCCGCCGACGTCGGGCGACACGACGATCAGCTCGCGATTGCCGAAGCGCGCGTGGATGTCGGTTGCGATCACAGGCGAGGCGAAGAGATTATCCGTCGGGATGTCGAAGAAGCCCTGGATCTGGCCGGCGTGAAGGTCGATCGACAGCACGCGGTTGGCACCTGCAGTCGTGATCAGGTTGGCGACCAGCTTGGCCGAGATGGGAGTGCGCGGTCCGGGCTTCCGGTCCTGCCGCGCGTAGCCAAAATAAGGAAGCACGGCGGTGATCCGCTTGGCCGATGCGCGCCGCAGCGCGTCGATGCAGATCAAAAGCTCCATGAGATTGTCATTGGCGGGATAGCTGGTCGACTGGATGACGAAGACGTCCTCGCCGCGGACGTTTTCATTGATTTCAACGAACACCTCCTCGTCCGCGAAGCGGCGCACGCTGGCGTCGGTCAGCGGCACTTCGAGATAATCGGAAATCGAGCGGGCCAGCGGCAGGTTGCTGTTCCCGGCGAGCAATTTCATGGTCGGCACGTCCCCTGGAGCGAAAGGGCCTTTAGCGAGCGAGTCACGCTCCCGTAAAGGTTGCCGAAGCGCGACGGCTCGCTAAATCGCCCGCATGACCAATCGCCTGAAGATCGCCCTCGCCCAGATGAACCAGCGCGTCGGCGATCTCGAGGCCAATGCGACGGCCATGCTGGAGATGCGGCGAAGGGCAAAGGGAGCAGACCTGCTGCTGTGCCCGGAGTTGCAGCTGACCGGCTATCCTTCCGAGGATCTGGTGCTGAAACCGGAATTTGTCCGTCGGACGCACGAATGTACCGACCAGCTCGTCGCGGCGACGGTCGAGCCGGGGCCCGCGATCCTGATCGGCACCCTGATCGCGGAAGGGGCCGCAGTCTATAACGCCGTAATCCTCGCCGACGGCGGGAAGGTGCTCGCGCGGACGCTGAAGCGCGAGCTGCCGAACTACGGCACGTTCGACGAAAAGCGGGTTTTCACGCCTGGGCCGCTGCCAGAGCCGATCGACTTCAAGGGCGTGAAGATCGGCGTGCCGATCTGCGAAGACATCTGGCAGGAAGTCGTCTGCGCTCACCTCGCGGAAGCCGGCGCCGAAATGCTGTTGGTTCCAAATGGCAGCCCCTACGAATTGGACAAGGACGATCTTCGGTATCGCCTCGTCCGTTCCCGCGCGCTTCAGACTGGGCTTCCGATCGCATACCTTAACCGCGTCGGTGGCCAGGACGAGCTGGCGTTCGACGGTTCATCCTTCGTCATTCACCCGGACGGTGAGCGAGTCGTGCAGCTGTGTGACTGGGACGAGGCGCTGCTGATCACCGACTGGGAGAAGACGGCCGGGGGATGGCGCTGTACGAGCCGGGAGACGCATGAGCTCGATGCCTTCCCGCAGGATGTCTACCAGGCAATGACGGTCGCGCTTCGCGACTATGTGCAGCGCAACGGCTTTCCGGGCGTGATCCTCGGGCTGTCCGGCGGAATCGACAGCGCGCTGTCGGCTGCAGTCGCCGTCGATGCGCTCGGGCCCGACAAGGTTTTCGGCGTGATGATGCCGTCCAAGTACACGAGCGAAGAAAGTCTCGAGGATGCGCGGGAATGCGCCCGCCTTCTCGGCTGCCGCCATGACGTCGTTTCGATCGCTCCTGCCGTGGACGCAGTCGGCGAGATGCTGCCGAAGATGAGCGGCCTTGCAGCTGAAAACGTCCAGGCGCGGCTGCGCATGGTGGCTCTGATGGCGCTCTCCAATTCCGGCGGGCAGATGCTTCTCACCACAGGCAACAAAAGCGAGATGAGCGTCGGCTATGCGACGCTCTACGGCGATATGGCGGGCGGCTATTCCGTTCTGAAGGATGCCTACAAGACGACGGTCTTCGCATTGTCGCGCTGGCGCAACGCCAACAAGCCCGAGGGTGCTCTTGGCCCTGACGGACCGGTGATGCCAGCGAGGGTGATTACCAAGCCGCCCACCGCTGAGCTTCGTCCCGACCAGAAGGACGAGGATAGCCTGCCGCCTTATTCGGTTCTCGACCGCATCCTCGAAGGATTGGTGGACAAGGAGATGTCGGTGAAGGAGGTCGCTACTGCGACCGGAGAGGAAGTGGCGCTGGTCGCCGACATCGAATCCAAGCTCTTGCGGGCGGAGTACAAGCGCCGCCAGGCCCCGCCGGGCGTGAAAATCGGCAACCGAAACTTCGGCCGTGACCGCCGCTACCCGATCAGTAATTTCTTCCATACCGGCCCACAGACGAAGCTGCCGCGATGAGTGTCGTCACTCGCTTCGCCCCCTCGCCCACTGGACGACTGCACGTCGGCAATATCCGCACGGCGCTGCACAACTTCCTGTTTGCCCGCAAGCACGGTGGGACCTTCATCCTCCGGATCGACGACACCGACCAGGAGCGCTCGACGGCTGAGTTCGACCAGGCGATCCGCGACGATCTCGATTGGATGGGTCTCACGCCCGACAAGCTCGTCCGCCAGTCGGAGCGCTTTGACCTCTACGAGCGCGAGTTTCGGCGGCTGAAAGACGCGGGGCGCGTCTATGCTTGCTACGAGACGCCTGAGGAGCTTGACCTTCGACGAAAGGTGCTGCTCGGACGCAGCTTGCCGCCTGTCTACGAGCGCAAGCCCGCGGACGCGCCCGTGCCGGAGGGTCGAGCGCCGCACTGGCGGTTCAGGCTCGACCACGATGCCCCGATCGTTTTTGAGGACCTCATCCGCGGCGAGCAGAAGTTCGACCCCAAGCTTCTCAGCGATCCGGTCGTGCGACGGGAGGACGGCAGCTGGCTCTACCTGCTGCCGAGCGTCATTGATGACGTCGATCTTGGCATTACGCACATCGTTCGCGGCGAGGATCATGTCTCGAACAGTGCCGCGCAGATCCAGATGTTCGAAGCGCTCGGCGCCAAGCCGCCGAAGTTTGCGCACGAGGCACTGCTGGTTGCCGCCGAAGGTAAACTGTCGAAACGGCTTGGCTCCTATGGCGCCGAGCATCTGCGCGCCGAGGGCGTCGAACCGATGGCCATGCTATCCGTGCTCGCGCGGATCGGAACATCACAGCCGGTCGAAGCGGTCGCAGACCTCGACCAGCTCGCCGCAGGTTTCGACTTCGCGGCGTTCGGCCGGGCACCGGCGCATTTCGACGCGAAGGACGTCGAGCTCGTCAACGCAAGGCTGCTCCACGCTCTTGACTTCGCGTCCGTCGCGGAACGACTGCCCGACGACGCGACCGAAGAGGACTGGCTCCTGTTGCGCAGCAATCTCGAGCGGCTGGCCGATTTTGCTGACTGGCTCCCGGTCCTGCACGGCGAGGTCGATCCGCCCGAGCTCAGCCATGACGAACGGCTCCTCGTAAAGGATGCTGCTGTCGCTGCCGAAAGGCTCGACTGGGGTGCCGAGCCCTGGAAGGTGCTCACCAATCAACTCAAGGAAAGCTCGGGCAGGAGGGGCCGGGAGCTGTTCCACCCACTTCGCCTCGCACTGACGGGCCGCGACAGCGGACCTGAAATGGCCGGCATGGTCGCGCGCATGGGGAGAGATCGCGCCGTCCGGCGCCTCGAAGCCGCCGCCAAGCGCTGATCTTTTCCGTTCAGGCGAACGGAAACAATTGGGGCTTGCGCCGGTTATGATATGATGTAACATCATTGGTGTGAACTCTTTGGGAGAGGAGATTCATGATGTTGGCTTATGCAGCGAACCGCCCGGTTGCCGGTAAACGCGAATCCAGCCCCAATGCATTCCTCGTCATTGTCGCCGTCCATATCGCAGCGCTCGCCGCCGTGATGAGTGCGAAGATGGAGCTTCCGCAACGCATGGCGGACCGGCCGACGATCATCGACCTCATCCAGGCTCCTTCACAACGGACACCGATCGAGGTTGAGAAAACGCCAACCATCCCTCGCCCGGTCGAAACCTGGGTCGATCACACGATGCCCGAGGTACCCACGCCTGATACCGGCAATGTCGCGCTCGACACGAGCGGCCCCAACGTTGTTCCTGCCGCAGCCGGGAGCGAGGGGGCTGCGGTTATCCCCGAGATGCCGAAGCCGACGCTCACGCCGATCCACCGTGACGCGCGCCTGCTCACGCCCGCTTCCGAACTGAAGCCGCCCTATCCTGCCTCGAAGCTCCTGACGGAAGAAGAGGCAATCCTGACTTTGCGCCTGTCAATCGACGAACGCGGCCGTGTCGTTGCTGTCGAGCCAATCGGCCACGCTGACCGCGACTTCCTCCAAGCAGCCAGACATCACCTGATCGTTCACTGGCGCTACCAGCCGGCGATGGATGACGGGCGCGCAGTTTCGACTTCCCTGACGATCACCCTGCACTTCATGCTCGACGGCTAGGAGGCTGGCGGTACCGGCCAGGCCTCCTTATCTTGGGCCGCATGTCCTGGTTCCCCCGCCCGTCGAGCCCGCGCGCAGCCTTCCGTGATCTCGCCACTTTTTTCCGCCACCGTGAGCGGGAGCATGTGATCGGTGCAGCGCTCGCATTTCTCGTCACGCTCATTATCGTGATCGAGTTCATCGTCGACGCGAAGATCGGCACCGCCCCGCCGCCGCGGATCGTCGAGGTCGAGCTCTATCCTTCGAACCGTACCGACGCCGAAATCATCGCCGACCAGAAAAAGGATATGGCGGAAAGGGCCGCGGCGGAAAAAGAAAAGCAACGGCAATTCCAGAACCTCGAAAAACAGCTCGGGATGTAAGCGCCGACAGGCGCTTCATGGACGAAGCGGTCCGGCTCGGCGAAGGCGCGCGCGGCCGAAGCGCGCCCAATCCCAATGTCGGATGCCTGATCATATCGGCGAGCGGCCGTGTCGTTGGAAAAGCTGCCACCGCACCTGGCGGACGCCCGCATGCAGAGGCGAGCGCGCTCGGACAGGCGGGAAAGCGCTCGAACGGCGCAACCGTCTACGTCACGCTTGAGCCATGCGCGCATGAGAGCCCGCGGGGCCCCGCCTGCACGGACCTCCTGCTCGCCGCGAAGCCGGCGCGAGTGGTGATTGCGTTGAAGGACCCCGACCCACGCACGTCAGGCAAAGGCATTCGCCGACTGCGCGCAGCCGGAATTGAGGTGGCGCTCGGAGTTGGCCGCGACAGCGCGAGGCGTTCACTGTCCGGTTGGCTTACGCGATTGCAACTGGGCCGACCCCGCATCACGCTCAAGCTCGCGCTTTCGATCGACGGCAAGATCGCTCTGCCGTCCGGCGAATCGAAATGGATCACGGGCGAGGACGCACGACGGCACGTGCATCTCGAACGCGCGCGCAGCGACATGATCCTCGTTGGTCGAGGTACCTACCTCGCGGACAAGCCGCGGCTCGATGTCCGCTTGCCGGGTCTCGAGCACGCCTCGCCGCGGCGCGCCCTGCTCACTCGCGGCGAAGCCGTCGATGGGTGGGAAATCCTTTCGAATCCGCACGATGTATATCGCCTTCATGACGTCAACGACCTTTTGGTCGAGGGCGGATCGGCGACTGCGACGGCCTTCCTGGCGGAAGACCTCGTAGACCGAATCCTGATCTATCGAGCGCCGATCATCGTTGGCGAAGGCAAATCGAGCTTCGGCTATGTCGGCCTCGACGCGGTCGCGGATGCACACGACCGCTGGAACCTGGTCGATGAGCAGCGGCTCGGCGTCGACCGGCTCGAAGTTTACGAGCGCGATCGCCCGGACTAAGCGCTGGCCATGTTCACAGGGATCGTCACCGACATCGGCACCGTGCGCAGCGCCGAGCAGCGAGGCGATCTTCGTCTCGTGATCGGGACCAGCTACGACCTCGACACCGTCGAGCTAGGGGCCTCGATCTCTTGCTCAGGCGTGTGCCTGACCGTTGTCGACAAGGGCGAGGACTGGTTTGCGGTCGACGTCTCCGGGGAAACCGTCTCCAGGACGGCGGCCGATCATTGGCGCGAGGGCGCGAGGCTCAATCTCGAGCGCGCCCTTCGTCTCGGCGACGAGTTGGGCGGGCACATCGTCACCGGCCATGTCGACGCCGTCGCGGAGGTCGTTGGCACCTGCCCCGAAGGCGATTCCATGCGCATCGGCATCAGTGTGCCGAAAGAGCTTGCACGAATGATCGCTCCTAAGGGATCGATCACGCTCGACGGGGTGTCACTGACCGTCAACGAGGTGCGCGACGAGACCGGAATTACCCATTTCGCGGTCAACATCATCCCGCATACCGCGCAGCACACGACGCTCGGAGGGCTCAGCGGCGGGCAACAGCTGAATGTCGAAGTCGACGTGCTCGCGCGCTATCTCGATCGAATGATCGCGTCTCGAGCACACTAGGAACAGATTTGTTCCTCCTTTTTATCACATTCTAGTGTGATATAGCCGTTCCATGAGCACGACTCTCATCGAGCGCTTGAACGCCATCATTGAAACCGGCGAAGTCAGCCGCGCCGGGCTCGCCCGGGCCGCCGGCCTTCACCCGAATAGCCTGCGCAAGCTCGGCCAGCCCGACTGGAATCCGACCGCCGATACCCTCGGGCGCCTCGAAAGGCTCATCCAGCGCGGAGCGACCGACGTTCTGGTAAGGCCCGAGGAGATCATCAACGAGGCCCGCAACGGCCGAATGTTCATCCTTGTCGACGACGAGAACCGCGAGAACGAGGGCGACCTCGTCATCCCGGCTCAGATGGCGACACCCGAAGCAGTGAACTTCATGGCCCGCCACGGCCGCGGCCTGATCTGCCTCGCGCTCACCAAGGAGCGCGCCGACACGCTCGGACTTGAACCGATGACGCGCATCAACCGGAGCCGCAACGAGACCGCCTTCACCGTCTCGATCGAGGCACGCGAGGGAATCACCACGGGCATCAGCGCCGCCGATCGTGCGAGGACGATCGCCGTGGCCATAGATGCGACTTATGGCCCCGAGGCCATCGTCTCACCCGGCCACGTGTTCCCGCTGATTGCCAAGCCGGGCGGAGTCCTCGTCCGCGCCGGCCATACCGAAGCGGCCGTCGACGTGTCGCGTCTTGCCGGCCTCAATCCAAGCGGCGTCATCTGCGAGATCATGCGCGAGGACGGGACCATGGCCCGGCTCGACGATCTCATGGACTTTGCCCGTACCCACGGCCTCAAGATCGGCACCATCCGCGATCTCATCGCGTACCGGCTGAAGAAGGATCATCTGGTCGAGAAGGTCTCGACCGCAGCCTTCACCGCCGGGAGCGGCGCGCCGTGGCAGGCCCAGGTCTTCCGTGACAAGGCCAGCGGCGAGGAGCAACTCGCCCTCGTGCACGGCGCCATCGATCCGACGGAGCCTGTCATGGTCCGGATGCACAGCCTCGACCTTTTTGCCGATGTGATCGGCGAATCCTGTGCGCGCTCCGGCGTCCTCCAGGGCGCCATGCGGATGATCGAGGAACATGGTTCCGGCGTCGTCGTCACTCTGCACGCCGCTGCGCCGGGCTCCCTTTCCCGCTCAATCGACATCCGCGCCGGAAAGCCGGTCGAGGGCGGCGATGCGGTGCGCAGCTATGGCACCGGCGCGCAGATTCTGGCCGCGCTTGGCATCCACGACATGATCCTTCTTTCAAACACGCATCACGCACCCGTGGGCCTCGCCGGCTACGGCCTTGCCATCGTCGAAGAACGACCGATCAAGGTGGAGCGATAGTCAGATGTCGACCATCCTTCTCGTCGAAGCCCGCTTCTATCCGCACCTCAACGACATGCTGCTCGACGGCGCTCGAAAGGTGGTCGAAGCCGCTGGCCACAAGCATGAGACGCTGACGGTTCCCGGCGCGCTCGAGATTCCCGGCGCGATCGCGCTCGCCGCACGGAGCGGCCGATTCTGCGCCTTCGTCGGCCTCGGCGTCGTGATTCGCGGTGAAACGTACCATTTCGAAGTCGTCTCGAACGAAAGCGCACGGGGCATCATGGACCTGACGCTGCAGGGCTATGCGGTGGGCAACGGCATTCTCACCGTCGAGAATGAACAGCAGGCGATCGCCCGCTGCGATGCCGCCCAGCTCGACAAGGGCGGCGCAGCCGCGCACGCCGCGCTCGCCTTGTTCGATCTTCGGGAGCAGTATGCGCCTTAAGCGGCCTTCGCCTCATCGAGCGTCGGATAATCGACGTAGCCCTGTGCTCCCCCCGAATAGAAGGTCGAGCTGTCGCCCTCGTTGAGCGGCGCGTCTAGCGCGATCCGTCTTACGAGGTCAGGGTTCGAAATGAAGTGGCGTCCGATGCTCACTCCGTCGATGGCGCCCTCCTCGACGAGCTGCCGCGCGTCGTCCCAGTTGCTGTCCGCATTGATGAAGATGCGGCCGGAGTAGTGCTCTCGCATCACGGGGCTGACCGGCTCGGTCGGCAATGCGCCGGTTGACGTCTTCTGCCGCGGCTCGCGCATTTCGATCCACGGCACCTTCAGCTCCTCCAGCCGCTTGGCGACAGCCTCGAACAGCAAAACCGGGTTCGCCTCGTCGACACCTTGCGAATGGATGTTCGGCGAAAAGCGGATGGCTACCCGCTCCATCCCGATCTCGGCTCCGACGGCCTCCAGGACCTCGGTCATGAGGCGCATCCGGTTGTCGATCGAGCCGCCATATTCATCGGTTCGGAAATTGGCGCCATCGCGCAGGAATTGGTCGACCAGATAGCCGTTTGCGCCGTGCACCTGGACGCCGTCGAAGCCAGCCGCGATGGCGTTGCGGGCGGCTTTCGCATAGTCGCCGACGATCCGCGCGATATCGTGTTTCGTCGCCGCCCGCGCTTCGACGTACGGAATCTTGCCTTCCCACGTGTGCGCATAATCGGGAGCTGTCGTCGCCGAGGAAGACACCGGCTCCATGCCGCTTACGTTCGGATGAACCAGCCGGCCCATGTGCCAGAGCTGCGCGACGATTCGCCCGCCATGCTTGTGAACGGCTTCGGTGACGTGCTTCCAGGCCTCGACCTGGTCGTCGTTCCACAGGCCCGGGGCGCCCGGCCAGCCGAGTCCCTCGCGGCTGATGCCGGTCGCTTCCGAGGTGATCAGTCCCGCCGTCGAGCGCTGGGCATAATAAGCCGCCATCAGTTCATTGGGCCGGGCTTCGCGCCCGGCGCGGGCGCGGGTCAGCGGCGCCATGATGATCCGGTTGGGAATCTCGAATGCACCAAGCCGCAGCGGATCGAACAAGCCGGCCATAATATCTCCTCTTGGAATCGGGCCTCACACCGGCGGCGCAGATAGTTGCAAACTGAAACCATTCAACCGTCGATCTGCATGGAAGGTCATAAGTTGGATTTATCGACTTCCGAGCTCCTTCCAGCTTTCGCGTTCAGGATTGTGTCCCTAAGCGCCCACTGTGCGTCACGCGTCCCAGCCCCACCGCTTCGCCTTTCCCGCGCTGCTTCTTGGCAATGTTGCGCTGGCTTTCGGCCCGTGGATGGTGAGGCTCGCCGATGTCGGCGCCGTTGCGACCGGATTCTGGCGGGTCGCCATCGCCTTGCCGTTCCTGTGGATGATCGCTCACGCTTCGGGCCAACGGCCGCACTGGCCCTCGCGGCCGCTCGTTATCGCGATCCTCATTGCGGTTATTTTCTACGTCCTTGACCTCGCCGCCTGGAACGTCGGTATCCGCATGACCAAGCTTGGAAATGCGACGCTGTTCGGCAACACCGGAAGCTTCGTCTTTGCCATTTACGGCCTGCTGCTCGCGCACCGGCTCCCTTCCGCCAGGCAGGCAGGCTCGCTGCTTCTCGCAATCGGCGGCGCGGCACTTCTGATGAGCAGCAGCTATGAACTGTCGCCGAAGAATTTCACGGGGGACATCCTGACCCTCGTCGCGGGCCTGCTCTATGGTGGCTACCTGATTTTCATGGAGCGCGCCCGGACGGCACTCCAGCCCGTGCCGTTGCTGCTCCTTGCCACATTGTTCGGGGCACCGATGCTGTTGGCAATCAGCGTGGGAATGGGAGAGCGGATCTGGCCCCATGACTGGACGCCGCTGATCATCTTTGCGTTGTCGAGCCAGGTGATTGGCCAAGGCCTGCTTGTCTATTCGATCGGCACCTTGCCGCCGCTGGTCGTCGCGCTTGGCCTCCTGACGCAGCCCGTGGTGAGCGCCACCGTCGGCTGGATCGCCTACGGCGAGGGTCTCTCCGCGATGGACGGGATCGGCGCATTGGCAATCGCTGCCGCGCTGGTGCTCGTCCGCCTCCCTGAGCGGGGGTTGCGAACCGAGGCCGACGCGCTCAGTTGAGCGCCATGGAGTCGGCAAGTCCTCTCGAGCAATTGCGCCGTCGCGTTGCGCTCGCCGTTGGCGAAAACGCCGTTTTCGATGGATGGACACGCGCTGCCGTGGACAGCGCGGCGGGCCAGCTTGGCATCGATCCTGTCCAGGCGCGCCTCGCAATGCCCAAGAACCAGGCGGGCATGATCGATACTTACATCCAGGAGGTCGATCGGGCGCTCGAGGCCTATTTCACGCCCGAGCGGCTTGGCGGCATGAAGATCCGCGAGAAGATCCGCGGACTCGTATGGCGGAGGTTGGAAGTCATGGGCCCGGCACGCGAGGCTGTCCGCCGGGCGCTCGCCATCCTCGCAATGCCCCAAAACCTCCCACTGGCGCTGCGCATTTCCTGGCGCACGGCCGACATGATGTGGCGCATCGCGGGAGACAGGAGCACCGACTTCAACCATTACACCAAGCGCATGACCCTTGGCGCCGTTTATGGCTCGACGCTCCTGGTCTGGCTGGATGACAGCAGCGACGGCTGGAGCGAAACCGCCGCGTTCCTCGACCGGCGAATCGACGACGTGATGCGGTTCGAGAAGTTCAAGGCGGACTGGCGCGGCTCGTCGGACCACCTCAGCCTCGCGCGGTTCCTAGGCCGCCTGCGCTACCCGCCACGCTGAGGGTTTTTGGGGTCAGGCGGAGCCGGCTCTCGGCCGCTGCCAATCCACTTCACAGCTGCCAACGTAAATGATAATCAGTCGCAACAATGAACGCGCCGTTCCAGACCGACGTGATTGGCCTCGACCGATTGAAGGTCGGGACGCGGGCGCGCGTTTCCTCGGTCGACTGGGCATCGCTCGAAGAATCCGAGGCTTGCCGCCTGAGGCACTTCGGTTTCGATGAAGGCGTTACGGTCGAACCGTTGCATCTAGGTCCTTTCGGTCGCGACCCGATTGCGATCCGTGTCGGCCGCATGACCGTTGCGATTCGCCGCCGCCACGCCGGTGCGATCAGCGTTACTCCGATAGCGAAGTGAACCCGCTCCCGCTCGTTGCTGTCGCCGGCAGTCCCAATGCCGGCAAGAGCGCACTCTTCAACGCGCTCACGGGCGCGCGCCAGAAGGTCGGCAATTATCCCGGCGTGACGGTCGAGCGCCACTCCGGCCGGTTAGTGCTTGCGGACGGGCGCCCTGTCGAACTCGTCGACTTGCCGGGCGCTTACAGCTTGGAGCCCGCTAGCCCTGACGAAGTGGTCACTCGCGACGTGCTGCTTGGCAGGCAGAAAGGCGAGCGCCAGCCTGACGCGCTGATGATCGTCGTCGATGCCTCGAACCTCGATAACCACCTTCGTTTCTGCCTTCAGCTGATCGAACTCGGGCTGCCGACCATCGTCGCGCTCAACATGGTGGATCTCGCCAAGCGCGACGGGCTCGAGCTTGATCCCAAGGCGCTCGAGCGGGAGCTCGGCGTCCCTGTGATCGAAACGGTCGCGGTTCGGCGCCGCGGCGTTCAGGAGCTTCATGCGGCAATGGACGACATGCTCTCGGCGCCCTTCTGCGGCGTCCACGAGCATGTGAAGAGCGACCTCATCCACCTGCAGCGCCGCGCTCGCGAGATCGCCACCGCCGCAGTCATCAGTGAAACGCCGGTCCGCCGTTGGACGCACCGCCTCGATTCCGTTCTGCTCCACCCGGTAGCCGGCCCGGCCATCCTCGCGGCGATCATGTTCGTGATGTTCCAGGCGGTCTTTGCCTGGAGCCAGACACCGGTGTCCTGGATCGAGGAAGCGATCGCCTGGCTCTCCGGCGCTGCGTCGGCAGCGCTCCCGGCCGGTATCCTGCGCTCGCTGGTCGTCGACGGCGCCATCGCCGGCGTAGGCGCCGTCATCACCTTCCTGCCGCAAATCCTGATCCTGTTCTTCTTCATCCTGCTGCTCGAAGGCACCGGTTACATGGTTCGCGCGGCCTTCCTCATGGACCGGCTGATGCACGGCGTTGGCCTGTCGGGCCGTGCTTTCATTCCCCTGCTGTCCAGCTTCGCATGCGCCGTCCCCGGGATCATGGCGACGCGCACCATTGAGGATCCGAAGGACCGCCTGACGACCATCCTCGTCGCGCCGCTGATGACCTGCTCTGCGCGTCTTCCCGTCTACACGCTCATCATTGCCGCCTTCATCCCGAACACCCGTTTGGCTTGGGGGATCGGGCTCCAGGGCGTCGTCATGTTCGGGCTGTACATCACGGGCATCTGCGGAGCTCTGCTTGCCGCACTTGTCCTGCGCCGGGGCGTGCTCAAGGGCGGTGGCGGCGGCTTCATGATGGAGCTTCCCAAATATCAGTGGCCGCCGCTCAAGGACGTCGCGATCGGCATCCTCACGCGCGCCCAGATCTTTCTCAAGCGGGCAGGCACCATCATCCTTGGGACGACGGTCGTCCTGTGGGCGCTTGCCAGCATACCGCAGGCCGGGCCGGGTCAGAAGCAGAGCGAGGTGTCGATCGCCGGGCATATCGCGAGCGGCATCGACACGGTGGTGCGCCCTATTGGCTTCAACCACGACATCAGCCTCGCATTGCTTCCGGCGATGGCCGCCCGCGAAGTCGCCGTCAGTGCGATTGCGACCGTATACTCGATCGATTCCGCGGACGAGGAGACCGGAGCGAGATCGCTGGAGGAGCGTCTGCAGCACCGCTGGTCGCTCGCTACGGCGCTCGCATTCCTGGCCTGGTTCGTGTTTGCGCCCCAGTGCATCTCGACCATCGCCGTCACTCGGCGGGAGACCAACGGCTGGAAGTGGCCGCTGTTCATGGTCAGCTACCTTTTCACGCTCGCTTACTGCGCGGCTGGCGCAACCTACTGGACGGCGGTCGCGCTCGGTCTATAGCTACCTCGAAGAAGAGGAGAGCGTGACATGGCGGGCGTGAACAAGGTGATCCTGGTCGGCAATCTCGGCGCGGACCCAGAGGCCCGTTCGCTCAACAACGGCGGCGAAGTCGTCAACCTGCGAGTCGCGACGTCCGAGCAGTGGAAGGATCGCGACGGCAACCGCCAGGAGCGCACCGAGTGGCACCAGGTGGTAATCTTCAACGAGAATCTCGGCCGCGTCGCCAAGAACTACCTTCGCAAGGGCTCGAAGGTCTATCTCGAAGGTCAGCTCCAGACGCGCAAATGGACCGACCAGTCCGGCAGCGATCGCTATTCGACCGAAATCGTGCTTCAGCGCTTTCGCGGCGAGCTGGTACTGCTCGATAGCCGGGAAGGCGCGGGTGCAGGCGGCGGGCGTAGTGCGTTCAGCGAGGATTATGACGATCTCGGGGGAAGCGCGCCAAGCGGCGGTTCGTCACGCCCGCAATCGCGCCCGCAGCCGGCGGCATTCGATACCGATCTGGACGACGACGTTCCGTTCTAGGACTGTTCCCGCTTGAGCTTCGCGAGCACCGCGAAGGGGCTCGCCTGCTCTTGGGTCATGATGCCCGCCTCCTTGAGCGCCGCGTCGGCTCCCGCGCTTCGTGGATAGGGATCGAGGCTGAGCGCCAGCGTATCGGCAATGGCGCCGCCCAGGTCGATGACCGCGCCATCATGGAATACGACATCGCAATCCCTCTCGCCGAGCTCGATCTCTTCTTCGGGCCCGCCGCTTGCCGGCTCGGGCGTGAACAGGATTGCAAACGGCTCGTCGACATGGGCGGCGATGGGATCGCCGGTGACCACGCAACTTTGGTCGAGCGCTGCGACCAGGCGGCCCTCCGCACGGATGACATCCCCGGTGCGCTCAAGCGTTACGTGGGCTTCGAACCGGCCAAGCGACTGCAGTCCGAGCCGCTTTGCGACGGCACTCCGCTCGCCATCGTCGGCGACGAGGTCGAGCCGCTCGCCATCCCTGATCTGGTCGAGGCGCAGCTGGTGGGCGAAGCGGTCGCTCATGCAATTGCTCCCTTCCCGATCTCTTCCGCCGGTGTCGAGGCGAGCCGCGCCTTGAAGCGCTTCAGCTCCCCCGTGCTCCAGTCGACCGCGCGATCGGTCACGATTTCCTTGTAGAGGCTCTCGCGCGTCGCCGAGGCGAAGCTTCCCTCGTCCACGGTTCGCCACAACTCGGTTCGCTTGGCCAACATTCCGACGAGCTTGCGAACCGTTTTGCCAAGGCTTGGATCGCCAAGCCCCAATTCGCGATGCTCGCTCTCCATCACCTCGATGAAGCGCTCCGTCAGCGCCACCGAAATGCGCTGTCCTTCATTGCCTTCGCTTTCGAGGCGAACGAGCGCCAGCGCCATTAGATTTGAAAGGACTGAAAAGCGGCCGTCGAGCGTGTCCGGCACAGCCCCTTCGACATACCAGGCGGGCCGTCGCGCCTCTGTCGTCAGCGCGTCGAACAGCGCCGCTCCTCTTGCCGGCTCGGCCGTTAATCCCCGGAACAGGAAACCCAGCATAGCGTCCTTCGCGGCTTTGGAGTGCAGGAGCTCATGGAGCATTAGCTTGCGTCGCTCCATGCCTCCCGCATATTGAGGGCCGCGCGCCTTGAGGCAAGGCGGCAATCCCAAAGAAGGTTTGTTGAATGAAGCTTGCGGTATTGAAGATGGCCACGATCGCGGCGGCGGTGATGCTCGCCGGGTGCGCGCAGTTCCGCCAGCACAAGGGCGTGGTACTCGATCCGCAGATCGCGAGCGCGATCCAGCCCGGCGTGGACAACAAGACATCCGTCGAAAAAGCGCTGGGCCGCCCCACTTTCATCGGACAGTTCACGCCGAACGACTGGTACTATGTCTCGAGAGACGTGAACCAAGTCGCTTTCCGCAATCCGCACGTCACCAAGCAGACGGTGATGATCGTGCGTTTCGATCAAAAGGGTAACGTCGCCTCGGTCCAGCAGACCGGTCGCGAGCTGGTGATGAATGTCGATCCGAACGGCAGGACGACACCGACTCTCGGCCGCAAGCGCAGCTTCTTCGAGGAGCTGTTTGGAAACATCGGCAGCATCGGCGGTCCCGGCCTTCCCGGACAGGGGGGTCCAGGCCAGTAACGGCGCTGCGCTTCCGCGCAGCAGCCGTTTCGCCTAAGCGTCGCTCATGACCGCGACGCCCGCCGGCATGACTTATGCCGACTATCTGAAGCTCGAGCAGATCCTGACGGCGCAGCAGCCGCTGTCGAACCTGCACGACGAGATGCTGTTCATCGTCATCCACCAGACCAAAGAACTGTGGATGAAGCAGATGTTGCATGAGCTTCGCTTCGCGATCGAACTCGTCCAGGCGGACCGGTTCGCCGAAGCGTACAAGGCGATGGCGCGGATCAGCCGCATCCAGGCGGTCATGACCCTGTCGTGGGATGTACTCTCGACGCTTACGCCGGTCGACTATCTCAAGTTTCGCGACGTGCTCGGCACTTCGTCGGGGTTCCAGTCGGCCCAGTTCCGCGAGATCGAGTTCCGGCTCGGCCTCAAGGAGCCCAGCTTCGTCAATCATTACGATGAGGGCAGCAAGGAGCGCGCTTCGCTTGAAAAAGCGCTCGCGGAACCGAGCCTCAGCGAAGCGTCTCATGCTGCGCTGGAGCGGGCCGGCTTCGATCTCGGTGATCGTTCGGTCGAGGCCGTGGCCAGCGCCTGGCTCGAAGTCTATCGCGACGCGGAGCGCTGGTTCGACCTTTACGAGCTCGCGGAAAAGCTGGTCGACATCGACGACGCGCTCGCTGGCTGGCGCCATAAGCATGTGCTGACCGTCGAGCGGATCATCGGCAACAAGCCGGGGACCGGCGGCTCGGCGGGCGCGCCTTACCTTCGCGCGACGCTCGAGAAGCGCGTGTTCCCCGAGCTGTGGGCGCTGAGGACCGATCTTTGAGTTTCAAGCCGTTGTTCTCGCGGAGCCTCGGCGCCGATCCCGGACGGCTGCACTTTGCGGCACACAGCCATCACCTCTGGCCCGACGCCAGCTTCGATGGCCAAATGGCAGCGTGGAACGATGCTGCGCTCCTCGCCGATCGCAAGTGGGACAAGGTCATGGGCGAGGTCTGGCCGACCGCGCAGGCCGAGGTTGCAGCCGAGCTGGGAACCGAACAGCCGGACAGCGTCGTCTTTGCGTCCAACACGCATGACTTCCTCGTCCGCCTCGTGACTGCTGCACCTCGGCGGCAAGGCCCGCTCCGAATCCTCACCACCGGGGGCGAGTTCCACAGCGCGCGGCGGCAGTTCGCCCGGTGGGAGGAGGAAGGCTGGATCAGCGTCGAGCGGATATCGCCAGAACCGTTCGCGACGCTCTCGGACCGCTTACTTGCAACAGCCGTCAGCGGTAAGCACGACTTGATCTTCGTCAGCCAGCTGCTGTTCGGAAGCGGCCACATCTTCGATCGAGTGGACGAGCTCGGCGCCCTCGGGCGTCCTGAAGGACCGTGGGTCGTCTTCGACGGCTATCACGCGTTCATGGCGATCGATCGCCCGTTCGGTGAGGCTGCCGCCGCGTCGGCTTTCTACCTTGGCGGCGGGTACAAATATGCGATGGCCGGCGAGGGATGCGCATTCCTTCACGCGCCCGAGGGGTTCGGGCCGCGGCCTCCGATCACCGGCTGGTATGCCGAGTTCGAGGACCTGACGCTGCCACCCGGCGCCGTCGGTTACGCAAGGGACGCCAGCCGTTTTCTTGGAGCAACCTTCGATCCGTCCGCGCTCTACCGCTTCACCGCAGTACGGCGCATGGTTGCCGAGAACGGCCTTACGACCAGGTTCATCTCAGGGCACGTCGCCGAGCTTCAGAAGCAACTGCTCGCATCCATCCTTGCCACGCCGCTCGGGAATGCGGATCTTCTGAACCCGCTCGACAGCCGGCCGCATGCGCGCTTCCTCGCCTTCCGCAGCCCGGACGCACAGCGCTGGTACGCCGACCTCAAGGCAAGGAACTGCATCACCGACGTACGCGGTGACGTCCTGCGCATCGGCTTCGGCATCTATCAGGATGAAGCGGACGTCGAGCGCCTCGTCGACTATCTGGGGGAACTGAATTGACCGACGCCCTCCGGCGGCAGCAGCGTGCGCCAGTGGTGCTACTGATCCTGCTGGTCGCCTACATCTTCAACTTTCTCGACCGGCAGATCCTCGGCATCCTCGCTCAGCCCATCAAGGCTGACCTCAACCTCAGCGATACGCAATTCGGCGCCATCGGCGGTCTTGCCTTTGCGCTCCTCTACTCGGTGCTCGGCATCCCCCTTGCCTATCTCGCTGACAAGACGAGCCGGAGCGGCGTGATCGCAGGAGCGCTCGCCTTTTGGAGCGCGTTCACCGCGCTTTGCGGAACTGCGCACGGCTATGGGCAGCTGTTCCTCTACCGGCTGGGCGTTGGTATCGGTGAAGCCGGAGGGGTTGCGCCCTCCTATGCCCTCATCGCCGATTATTATCCGCCCGAGCGCCGGGCCCGGGCGCTCGGGATCTTCTCGCTCGGTATCCCGATCGGCCTTGCGCTTGGAACCTTGATCGGCGCTTATATCGCCCACGCGATCAACTGGCGCGCCGCGTTCTTCACCATGGGAATTGCAGGCGTCATTCTCGCGCCCATCCTTCGTTTTGTGGTGCGCGATCTGCCGCGAGCCACGCCGCCGACGCAGGCGCCGCTAGCAAGCGTCTTTCCAATGCTGGCGAAAAAGCCCGCATTCTGGCTCCTCGCATTCGCAGCGTCCGCGAGCTCACTTTGCGGCTATGGCCTAGCTCTGTGGACGCCTTCCGTGTTGATGCGAAGCTTCGGCCTGGACCTGCTCTCGACCGGCAGCTTCCTCTCGTCACTCGTCTTGATCGGTGGTTGCGCGGGCGTGTTCGCCGGCGGCTGGTTCGCGGATCGCCTCGGCGCCATGGACCGCGGCTGGTATGCGAAGCTGCCGGCGATCGCCTGGCTGATTACCGCGCCCACGTTCGTCGCGGGCTTCTTCGCCCCAAGCCTGTGGCTGGCGTGGCCACTGCTGCTCATTCCGAACGCTCTCAACATCCTGTGGCTCGGGCCAGTGACGACGGCTGTTCAGCACCTCGTTCCGCAGCCGATGCGAGCGACGGCATCGGCGACGTTCCTCCTCATTAACAATCTCATCGGGCTCGGCGTCGGTCCGCTGCTGATTGGTCGGCTATCGGAGGCGCTGAAGGCCAGTTACGGGGTGGACGCACTCCGAAATGCCGCGGTGGCCTGCTGCGCATTCTACTTCGTAGCTGCACTGCTGATGTTGATGGCCGTTCGTCCGCTGCGCGCTGCCTGGGTCGAAGAAAAATAGCCTCAACTATCTGAATAACCTCGACATTTGGGGTTCATCCTAGTGCGCTAAGTCGCAAGTTCCATCCGTTTAGGCGTTGGAACGGTGCAACGAGCGGACCGTTTTCCCGTTCGAGAGGAGATTTCACGATGTTGAGCAGGGTATTTCTCGCCGCGGGCGTCGCCGCCTTGGCGATCGCTGCTCCGGCAACGGCAGAGAAGGGCGGACACGGCGGCGGCGGTGGCCACGGCAACGGCGGCGGTGGTCCGCCTGCTGCGCAGCCCAGTGGCGGTGGCGGAGGTCACGGCGGTGGCGGAGGTCACGGCGGTGGCGGTGGCGCGCCGGCCTTTCAGGGCGGCGGGGGTCACGGCCATGGCGGCGGTGCACCGGTCTTTCAGGGAGGCGGCGGCCGTGGTCATGGCGGCGGCGGCGGCGCTCCGGTGTTCATGGGCTTTGGCGGTGGCGGGCGCGGCCATGGCGGCGGCGAAGCGCAAGTCCAGCACGGCGGCGGTCGCGGTCACGGGGGCAGCTTCGCGGCCCCCCAACGGGTCGAGCGCCAGCAGGCTCGCCAGCAGGGCCATGGCTTCGAGCGCCAGCAGGCGCGTCAGCAGGGCCGTGGCATCGAGCACCAGCAGGCGCGAAACCTCGAACGCCAGAAGGGTCACGGCTTAGAGCGCCAGCAGGCACGAAACCTCGAGCGTCAGCAAGGTCGCGGATTTGAGCGGCAACAGGCCCGGAAATTCGAGCGCCAGCAGTTCAATGCCGATCGTGGTCAGCAGCAGGCCCTCATCAGGCAGCAGCAGTTCAATGCTCAGCAGATTGCAAATTTCGAGGGCTCGAATGGCCGCGGCAAGCTCGTCAACCGTGGCTTCGCACAGCAGAGCTGGACGCCCGCGTACCAGACGCTGACCTATGCCAACGACGTGCAAGTGCTTCCGGTGATGCAGGTCGAACGGTTCGTCGGCGCGCCCGTTGCGCAGGTTGCCGGGTTCACGTCCCTGAGCCCCTGGCCGACGTCACTGAACTACCTCTATCCGGCAACGCCGAACTACTATTACCAATATGGTGACGGTTATCTGTACCAGGTCGATCGAGGCTCGAACCTGATTGCGGCGCTCATCCCGCTCCTCGCGGGGGGCTACCTGCCGGGCCAGTATCTGCCGCAGCCCTATATGGCGAGCTACGTGCCATCCAATTACGGCTTCAACAGCTTCTACCCGGACTATGCGGACGTCTGTAACCGTTACTATTACGGCGTCGTCTACCAGGTCGACTGCGACGACGGCTATGTCGAGAATGTCATCCCGATGTACGCGGGCGGGTATGGCGTCGGGCAGCTGCTTCCGTCGGCTTACAGCTATTACAACGTGCCGACGCAATATCGTAGCTTGTACTATGACACGCCCGATTACGGCTATTGGTACTCGCCGGGCGCGATTTACCAGTATGACCGAGGCACGAGCGTCATCACCTCGGTTGCCGCGCTGATGTCGCCGGGCTTCGCGGTCGGCCAGCCCCTTCCGTCGGGTTACGGCGTGTACAACGTGCCCTACGATTACAGGGCGACCTATTACGACACGCCGAATGCCTGGTACCGGTACAACAACGGCTACATCTACCAGGTTGACCCCGTGACACAGATCGTCACAGCGATCGTTGCGTCGCTTCTCACATGACGGAATGACAAATGGCCCGAGGCGGAACCTGATCCCGCCTCGGGCCATTTCATATGCACAACGATAAGGAGGAACGCATGAAGAGCCATGCGCTCGCGCTCGGCATCGGAGCCGCCGCGCTGCTCGCGCTCGGCGCGTGCAACAAGACCAACAACAAGTCTGAGAACGGCCCGCCCAAGGCTCAGACCGAGAAGGCCCAGAAGGTTGCCGGGACCAAGACGATCGCCGCCGGCCTCACAGCCAACAGCAAGTTCATGTCGGTCGCCAAGACGGCGGGCCTTGACCAGCCCCTTGCCGGGCCTGGGCCGTATACAGTTTTCGTGCCCGACGACGGCGCGTTCGCCGGCGCTCCGGCCGGCACGTTCGACGTCAAGCCGCAGAACCGTGCGCAACTGACGGGCGTGCTCACGAACCTCATTCTGCCGGGCACGGTGATGGTCGCCGACATCGACAAGGCGATCGACAACGGCAAGGGCAAGGCGGTCCTAGCGACGATGGGCGGTGGAACGCTCACCGCGACGAAGGACGGCGGCAAGACGGTCCTCACCGACGCTGCGGGCCACAAGGCGACGATCACGCAGGGTGACGAGCAGTTCACCAACGGCGTTGTCCACCATGTCGACGCGCTTCTGATGCCGTCCAAGCCGGCCAATGGCCCGGCCGTTGGTGAAAAGAAGGGCAAGTAAACTCTAGATCTTGGGGACGACGGACCAGGGCGGCCCCAGATAAGCCTTTGCGCATCATTCCACTTCCGCGCGCCAATCGGCTCGCTATAGTGAGTCACGCGGTGCCCGTTTCCCGGGCGGATGATGGGGCTTTGGCGACATGAAGGTCACGATTGAACGGGCGACACTCCTGAAGAGCCTGGGCCATGTCCAATCGGTCGTGGAACGCCGGAACACTATCCCAATCCTGTCCAACGTGCTGATGGAAGCGCGCGAGGACGGCTCGCTCCGTCTCATGGCCACAGACCTTGATCTTCAGGTCGACGAGACAGTCCAGGCATCAGTCAGCCAGCCTGGCGCGATCACCGTATCGGCGCACACGTTCTTCGAGATCGTTCGCAAGCTCCCTGAAGGCAGCCAGGTCGAACTCAGCGCGGCCGAGGGCAAGATGCAGGTCCTTGCCGGTCGGTCGCGCTTCAACCTGTCGACGCTTCCGCGCGACGATTTCCCGGTGA
Source organism: Sphingomicrobium sp. (assembly GCA_045811185.1). GTDB lineage: Bacteria > Pseudomonadota > Alphaproteobacteria > Sphingomonadales > Sphingomonadaceae > Sphingomicrobium. The sequence continues at coordinate 6,890 of JBJMUN010000040.1, read as the reverse complement.
TTGCCGAGGGAGATCTCCCGACCCGCTTCGAACTCCCCGCGGCGACCCTCCGCCAGATCATCGAGAAGACGCGCTTCGCCATCTCGAGCGAAGAGACCCGTTATTATCTGATGGGCATCTTCCTCCACGTCATCGACGACCAGATGCGCGCCGCCGCAACCGATGGCCATCGCCTCGCAAGAGTGACGGTGCCCAAGCCCGATGGCGCCGACGGCATGCCCGACGTGATCATTCCGCGCAAAGCGGTGACCGAGCTTTACCGCCTGCTCGAGGAAGTCGAGGGCACCGTCGAAATCTCACTGTCGCCGACCAAGATCCGCTTCGGCCTCGGCAGCGCGATTCTCACCAGCAAGCTGATCGACGGCACCTTCCCCGACTACAACCGCGTCATACCGACCGGGAACGACAAGCTCCTGAAGCTCGACCCGAAGAGCTTCTCGGCGGGTGTCGACCGCGTCTCGACCATCGCGTCGGAGAAGACCCGCGCTGTGAAGATGAGCGTCGACCGCGACAAGGTGACGCTCTCGGTCACCTCGCCTGAGAATGGCGTCGCGGTCGAGGAACTGCCGGCCGACTATGGCGCCGACGGTCTCGAGATCGGGTTCAACGCGCGCTACCTCCTCGACATCCTTGGCGAGATCGACGGCGACACGGTCGAGGTGCACCTCGCCGACGCTGCTGCACCGACGCTGCTGCGCGAGAACGACAAGTCCAATGCGCTGTACGTCCTGATGCCGATGCGCGTCTGATGATCTGCCGGCTCTGGCGCGGCTGGACTGCTCCGGAGAATGCCGACGAGTACGAGCGCATCGTGCGCAGCGAAGTCATTCCCGCAATCGAAGCCCGCAGAATTCCAGGCTTCCGGCACATGGACTTGATGAAGCGGGATCTTGACGGCGAGATCGAGTTTCAGACGTGCATGTGGTTCGACGATCTCGATGCGATCAAGGCGTTCATGGGCGAGGATTATTCCGTCAGCCACGTGCCGCTCGAGGCCCGCGCCCTCCTAAACAGCTTCGACGATCGCGCCGCGCATTACGAAGTCATCGACCGCCGCGAGCAATAGCGGTTAACCCGCTCAAGTGCACGTCAGTCGCCTGATCCTAACCGATTTCCGCTCGTACGCGTCAGCGACGGTTGAGCCGGCCACGGGCTTCGTGCTTCTGTTCGGTGAGAACGGTGCAGGCAAGACGAACCTGCTCGAAGCGGTGTCGATGGTCACGCCGGGACGGGGCCTTCGCGGCGTTCCGCTTTCAGAGATGGCGCGGCGGGCCGGAGGCGGCGCATGGGCAGTCGCTGCGAGGCTGGGCGAAACGGACATCGGAACCGGAACGCTCGCGTCTGCGCCCGAACGTCGGCAGGTGAGGATCAATGGCGCGCCCGCAGCGGTGAACAGCCTTTCCGAATGGCTGTCGGTGCTTTGGCTCACGCCGGCGATGGACCGTCTCTTCACCGGCAGTGCCGGCGACCGGAGACGCTTCCTCGATCGGCTGGCGCTGGCTCTCGAGCCAAGCCATGCACACCACGCGACGCGCTACGACGCGGCGATGCGAGCACGCAACAAGCTCCTCACGGACGAGCGGTGGGACGAGGCCTGGCTCGCATCGCTCGAGGAGGCCATGGCGGAACACGGGTCGGCGATCGCGGAGGCGCGTTCGCGCACGGTCGCGGCGCTCGACAGCCGGATTGCGCAAGCGCCCGACGACGAATTTGCGCGCGCCGCGATCGCGCTCGGTGGCTGGGCAGCAATCGATCTTGCGTCGGCATTGAAGTGCAACCGCCCCCGCGACGCCGCGGCCGGGCGGGCGACCGAAGGTCCCCACCGCCAGGATCTCCTCGTTTTCCATCGAGCCAAGCAAATGCCTGCGACGCAGTCGTCGACGGGCGAGCAGAAGGCGCTGCTGCTCGGCATCGTCCTCGCCCACGCCGACCTCGTCGCTGATCGCCGCGGTGAGCCGCCGATCCTCCTTCTCGACGAGGTCGCGGCGCATCTCGACCCCAAACGACGCACGGCGCTGTTCGCGCGCCTCGAAAGCCGGGGCCAGGTCTGGATGACCGCGACCGAGGCCGCGCTGTTCGACGGAATAGGCGCAGCATCGCGTTTCCATGTCGAGCCCGGGGCGGTGAATCCGGCATGAGGTGGACTTTTAGGACTTAGCCTCTATATCGCACTGCAACACGAGGCGCTCTCATGCGGCGTGATCGGTCCTGAAGCTTCGGCTGCGACCGGCCCGCGCCTCGATTTTTGAAGTTCTCCACATCACGCGGGGTTCTTGTTTCCCCGCTCGCCGGGCGCCCTCGGGTGCCCGTCGGCACTTGTTGTGGAAGACGACTGAATGACATTCCAGACCCTGGGGCTTTCCAAGCCCCTGCTCGATGCGCTTGCCGCGAAAAATTATGCGCAGGCGACGCCCATCCAGCAGCAAGCGATTCCAACCGTCCTGACCGGCCGCGACCTTCTCGGCATCGCCCAGACGGGCACGGGCAAGACGGCTGCGTTCATGCTGCCCTCGCTCGACCGGCTGTCGGCGCCGCGGCACATTCCGAAGCCCGGCCAGGTACGTATGCTGGTCCTCGCACCGACCCGTGAGCTCGCGGCGCAGATTGCCGCCAGCGCCGAAGCCTATGGCAAGTTCATGCGCCTCTCGGTCGGCGTGATTTTCGGCGGCGTGCCCAACCACAAGAGCGTTCGCGCGGTCGCCCGCGGTCTCGACGTTCTCGTGGCGACGCCCGGCCGTCTTCTCGACCTCATTGACCAGCGCGCGCTGAGCCTTCGCGAGCTCGAGATTCTCGTCCTCGACGAAGCCGACCAGATGCTCGACCTTGGCTTCATCCATGCGCTGAAACGCATCGTGAGCCTCGTCCCGCCAAAGCGCCAGACACTGTTCTTCTCGGCCACGATGCCGAGGGCGATCAAGGAACTCGCCGACAAGTACCTTACGAACCCGGCGGAAGTGTCGGTGACCCCGTCATCCACGACGGTCGAGCGCATTGACCAGAGCGTCACCATGGTCAACCAGACGGAGAAGGCCGCCCTTCTGGCGCTCCACCTTCAGGACGAGCGCATCGAGCGGGTACTGGTTTTCAGCCGCACCAAGCATGGTGCGGACAAGATCGTCCGACAGCTTGACGCTGCGGGCATCTGTGCCAGCGCCATTCATGGCAACAAGAGCCAGGCGCAGCGCGAGCGCGCCATTGCGGCATTCCGCTCCGGCGAGGTGCGCGTCCTCATCGCTACCGATATCGCAGCGCGCGGAATTGACATTCCGGGCGTGAGCCATGTCGTGAATTTCGATCTGCCTGACGTCCCCGAGCAATATGTCCATCGAATTGGGCGGACTGCGCGCGCCGGAGCCGACGGAACTGCGATTGCCTTCTGCGCTCCTGACGAGCGCGGGAACCTTCGCGATATCGAGCGGACAACACGCCAGCGGCTTTCGGTCATGTCTCTTCCAGCTGATTTCCAGGCCAGCGCGGAGGCGTTCAAGCGGCTGAAGCCGGCAGTGGAAGCACGGCCCGAGCGCGGCCCTCGTACGGCAACGAAGGCCGACCGCCGGCATGACGGGCAACAGCGCAAGAACCGCAACATCGGCCAGCAGCGGCACCCGCAGCGGGCAGAGGGCCATCCTGCGCATCGATACGACGGCGGACAGCGACAGCAGCAGCGCGGCGATGGACAGTCCTCCTATCGGCCGGAGGTCTACCGCGACCCCCAGCCCGACAGGCGTGCGGCCAGCCGGCCCGAGGGGGGCCAACGCGAAGCCCGGCCGAACGAGGGACGCGGCGGCTATCGTCCCGACGGCGGTCGTCCGAAGCGCAATTTTCGTGGGCGTCCTGGCGGGCCTCGCCGCGCCCACGGCTAGGAATTGCTGCGATGCGAGCCCCGTGCCAGTCCTCTGGCACTGGGCTCGTTCTCGCATTCTTCCAAGTCCAGTGGCGGGCTAGACGTCACCGGACGAGTGACGCTCTCAACGTCAGGATTCTCGTCGCAGGCTGCACCGAAAACGGGCGAAGAGCGAGGCGCTTCCAGGGCAGCCCGATCCTTCGTCCCTAGGCGCGTACGCGCGCGCGCACGCACGTGACTTCCCTCTGAAAAGCCCTATATCCGGACTATGGCAACCGACCCCAACAGCAATTCCTACGGCGCCGAGAGCATCAAGGTCCTCAAGGGGCTCGACGCGGTGCGTAAGCGCCCCGGCATGTACATCGGCGACACCGACGACGGCTCGGGGCTCCATCATATGGTGTTCGAAGTCTCCGATAATGCGATCGACGAGGCGCTCGCCGGCCATTGCGACCGGATCCTGATCCAGCTGAACGCCGACGGGTCCGTGACGGTCGAGGACAACGGGCGCGGCATTCCGACCGGCATCCACCCGGAGGAAGGCGTGTCGGCGGCCGAGGTCATCATGACCCAACTGCACGCGGGCGGTAAGTTCGAAAACACGTCGGATGACAATGCCTACAAGGTGTCGGGGGGGCTCCACGGCGTCGGCGTTTCGGTCGTCAACGCGCTCAGTGACTGGCTCGATCTGACGATCTGGCGTGACGGCGAAGAGCATTTCATGCGCTTCCGCCACGGCGCGGCCGAGGCGCCGCTGAAGGTCGTCGGCAAGGCGCCCGACGGAAAGAAGGGAACGCGGGTCACATTCCTGCCGAGTCCGGAGACGTTCAAGATCACCGAATTCGATTTCGAGCGGCTTGAGCATCGCTACCGCGAGCTCGCCTTCCTGAACTCTGGCGTCAGGATGGTTCTCGCGGACGCTCGCCACGAGGAGCGCGTCGAGCACGAGCTTTATTATGAGGGCGGCATCGCCGCGTTCGTGAAGTGGCTCGACCGCGCCAAGACGCCCTTGTTGCCCGACCCGATCGCCATTTCGGCGGTCCGCGACGGCATCGGCATCGATGTCGCGCTCGAATGGAACGACAGTTATTACGAGAACGTCCTTCCGTTCACCAACAACATTCCGCAGCGCGACGGCGGCACGCACATGGCAGCCTTTCGAGCGGCCCTGACCCGGACCGTCAACAACTATTCCGAAAAGTCGGGGATCCTGAAAAAGGAGAAGGTCACGCTAACCGGCGAGGACATGCGTGAAGGCCTGACCGCAATCGTGTCGGTCAAGCTGCCGGACCCGAAGTTCAGCTCCCAGACCAAGGACAAGCTCGTCAGCTCTGAAGTCCGGCAGCCGCTCGAAAGCCTGATGAGCGACAAGATGAGCGAGTGGCTCGAGGAGAATCCGGCCAACGCTCGTGCGATCATCCAGAAGATCATCGACGCAGCCGCAGCCCGGGAAGCGGCCCGCAAGGCGCGCGAAGCGAGCCGCAAGTCGGTGCTCGGGATTGCCTCGCTTCCTGGCAAGCTCGCCGATTGTCAGGAGCGGGACCCAGCACTTAGCGAGCTGTTCCTGGTCGAGGGTGACTCGGCAGGAGGCTCGGCGAAGCAGGGCCGCAACCGGCACAACCAGGCGATCCTTCCGCTCAAGGGCAAGATCCTGAACGTCGAGCGGGCGCGGTTCGACCGAATGCTCGGATCCAAGGAAATCGGGACCTTGATCCAGGCGCTCGGGACGTCGATCGGCCGCGAGGAGTTCAACCTCGAGAAGCTTCGCTATCACAAGATCGTGATCATGACGGACGCCGACGTCGACGGCGCCCACATCCGTACCCTTCTGCTGACCTTTTTCTATCGGCAGATGCCCGAGCTGATCGAGAACGGCCACCTCTACATCGCCCAGCCGCCGCTCTACAAAGTCGCGCGCGGCCGGTCGGAGGTCTATCTGAAGGACGACGCCAAGCTGGACGAATATCTCGTCGACGCTGGCCTGGACGGCCTGGTCCTCGACGCGCCTGACGGGCAAAGGTCAGGCAAGGACCTGCGGCATCTGGTCGAACATGCCCGCCGCGTTCGCACGCTAATGCGCTATGTGCCGCGGAAATATGATCCCACGCTGATCGAAGCACTTGCGATCAACGGTGCACTGGATCCGAACCTGCAGGATGGTGCGAGAGCCGAGAAGATCGCTACAGTCGCCGCGTGGCTTGGGGCCGCCGATGCTGAAGCCGTTTGGTCCGGCGAAGTTGCTGCCGAGGGTGGTTATCTCCTGAAGCGGCTGTGGCGCGGGGTCACCGACGCTTACATCATCGAGCCGAGCTTCCTGATCTCGGCCGAAGCCCGCAAGCTGCACGCGCTCGCGGCCGAGCAATTGAGTGCATATTCAGGGCCATCTACCCTCCGGACCCTCAAGAAGGGAACTTCCGCGGCGCAAGAACCAACCGTCGGCGCTGGGGAAGGCGAGGATGCGGTCGAACAGGCGGAAGCAGACACCAAAGGCAAGCCGGTCCCGATTTCGCGTCCCTCCGAATTGCTAGACGCGGTGCTCGCAGCGGGCCGTAAGGGGCTCTCGATCCAACGCTACAAGGGTCTCGGGGAAATGAATGCGGAACAGTTGTGGGAAACCACGCTGGACCCTTCAAATCGCTCGCTGCTGCGGGTCGAAGTCGCGCAGGCCGATATCGCGGACGAGATCTTCACGCGCCTGATGGGCGATGTCGTCGAACCTAGGCGTGAGTTCATCCAGGAGAATGCGCTAAGCGTTGCGAACTTGGACGTTTAAGGAACTAGGCTGAATGGCCGTTGTTAGCGGCAGTGTGACCGGCACGCCGACTATCACTGTGGCCTCCTATAATATGCGCAAGGCGATCGGCACCGATCGACGGCGTGACCCCCAACGGGTCCTGGACGTGCTTCACGAAATCGACGCGGACGTGGTTGCGCTGCAGGAAGCCGACAAGCGCTTCGGCGGACGCGCTTCGGCTGTGCCGCATGAGCTGATCGACACGCATGGCGTCTACAAGGCCGTGCACCTTGGCGTTCGGCACAAAAGGGC
>JBJMUN010000039.1:0-32960 GCA_045811185.1 Sphingomicrobium sp. | reverse complement strand
ACCGGCTGCTCCCACGCGGCGAAGTGCCCACCCTTTTCCGCCTGATGGTAATAAATGAGCTTGGGATAGGCCTTTTCGGTCCAGCTCCGCGGCGCGAAATATTGCTCGCCTGGATAAGCGGTGACCGCGGTCGGGATTTTCACGCCTTTGACGTTGAAGAAGCCGCCTTTGTATTCCCAGTAAAGCTTGGCCGCGGACACGCCGGTGTTGGTCAGCCAGTAGAGCGTGATGTTGTCGAGCACCTCGTCGCGGGTCAGCTCGCCAGCGGGATTGCTTGCGGTCCGCTTCAGCGCTTCCATGACCGCTGCGGCCGGCTGGCCGCCGCCGTCACCGTGATCGAGCATGTAGGCCGCAAGCGCGACCGGGGAATCCGCAAAGCCGTAAAGCGTCTGCGGACGTTCACCCATCATCAGGTACATTTTGACGTGCTTGTAAGTGAAGGCGAGCCCATCGAACGCGCGCCTTTCCTCAGCTGACAGGCCCGCGGGCGCGGGCGCTCCAGCGATCGCAGCTGCGTCGACCTCCGCCGGAACCACGCCCGGCATGTTGGTGTGGATCGCGAGCAGACCAGGGGGCGTCTGTATTCCCATGGTGTCGACGACGAAAGCGCCCCAGTCTCCGCCCTGCGCGACATAATGCCGATAGCCGAGCCGCTTCATCAGCACGTCCCACGCCTTGGCCATATGCTCGACGCCCCAGCCCGGAGCAGTCGGTTTTCCGGAGAACCCGTAGCCTGGCATTGAGGGGATCACGACGTCGAACGCTTCCTCCGCCTTCGCGCCGTGCGCGACAGGATTGGTCAGCGGCTCGATGATCTTCAGTTGCTCGAGGATCGATCCCGGCCAGCCGTGGCTGATTACCACCGGGAGCGCGTTCTTCTCCTTCGACCTCACATGGATGAAATGGATGTCGAGCCCGTCGATGTTGGTGACGAATTGCGGATAGCTGTCGAGCTTCGCCTCGACCTTGCGCCAATCGTAATCGCTCGCCCAATAGCGGGCGAGTTCCTGCATCGTCGCCAGCGGCACGCCTTGCGAGCTGTCGGAAACCGTTTCCTTTTCGGGCCATCGGGTGGCGAGTATCCGCCGCTTGAGATTGGCTAGATCAGCAGCGGACGCGTGAAAGTGAAAGGGTCGAATGGACGTGTCGACTCCTGCTGGTTGGGCCACGGTCGCCGCCGAGCCGATCAACGGGGCATCCCGTGTGGGCGCTGGTGACGGTGTGGTCGTAATGGTGGGCTCTGATGTCATGGTCCTCGCTCCTGGCGATACGGGCGGCAAAGCGCCGGCGTGAACGCCGCTGGCGATCGCCACTACGGCGAATGAAAGAACTGCAGGTCTGCCGATCATTGCGCTTCCCCTGCTTCTGAGTGGCTAAAAATCGTCGGCGACGCCGCGACAAGCGCCACCTGGTCACATCAAGATCAACGCAGCGACGCGAACGCGGTCCTGAGTTCCCGGGCAAACAAGCCCGGGTGCTCCCACATGGTGAAATGACCGCCCCGATCGACCTCGTTGAAGTAGATCAGCTTGGGGAAGGCACGGCGGGCCCAGGACTCCTGGGCGCGAAACACCTCGTCCGGGTATACGGTGATGGCCACTGGCACCGAGATGTCGGCGCTCTTCTGATCGGCCGCGCTGAGCAGGTTTCCGCTGCGGTTTTCCCAGTAGATCCTGGCCGACGAGGCCGCGGTGTTCGTCAGCCAGTAGAGCGAGAAGTTGTCGAGCACCTCGTCTCGGCTCGGCGACTGCGCGGGGTCCGTGCCGTAAGTCCACTTTGCGAACCCTGAGTGCACGAGCATCCACCCGGCAAGGCCGGCAGGGGAGTCGGTAAGAGCGTAGCCGACCGCCTGCGGTCGCGCGCTCATCATGTCCAGGTACCTGAGGCCGCCGCCCTGGACGTATGCCCCGAGATCCTGGAGCGCGGACCCTTCCTGTTGCGAGAGCGCTGCCTGCGCGGCCTTGTCGCCGCCGAGCGCCGCTCCGACTTCAGCCGTGATCGCCGCCGGGAAATTGCTGTGAATACCGAGCAATCCTTCAGGCGCCTGCCGGCCCATGGCCGCTACGACGCCCGCGCCCCAGTCTCCGCCTTGCGCGAAATAGCGCGAATAGCCGAGGCGCTTCATGAGCACCGCCCACGCACTGCCGATGCGATCGAGGTCCCAGCCGGGCTCGGTCGGCCGATCCGAAAAGCCGAAGCCTGGAAGCGAGGGAATCACGACGTCGAACGCGTCCTCGGCGTTGCCGCCGTGGGCGGTTGGATCGGTGAGCGGACCAATCAGATTTATCTGCTCGAAGACAGAGCCTGGCCAACCATGGGTGATGATCAGCGGCGCTGCGTTTTCGTGACGCGACCTGACGTGGATGAAGTGGATGTCGATGCCGTCGATGTTCGTCTTGAACTGCGGAAAGGCGTTCAGCTTCGCCTCGCCCTTTCGCCAGTCGTAATCCGTTCCCCAGTAGCGAACGAGTTCCCGAAGCTTCGCCAGCTGCGGGCCCTGGGACTGATCTGGAACCGTTTCATTGTCAGGCCAGCGCGTGGCCTGAACTCGTCGGCGAAGATCGGCCACCGCCTCATCCGGCACGTTCACCCGGAAGGGCCGGATCGAACCGTCGTCGGCAGGGGCGAGTACGAGTGTTTCGGTTAGTCCCTCCGTGGCAGACGCGGTCTGGACGGGCATAACGGAGGGCTCGACAATCGTCGCGTCGGCCTGCGGCGGAACGGTCGTTTGGCTCATGCTCGTCCTCCTCGTCCAAGACGCGGGGCGCGAGGCGTCCTGCTGCGGACGGCAAAGAAGATGCCGGCCGTCAGGGCCGGCGCTGCTGCTCGTAAGAGGGCCGAACGGCGGGCTGTACGGGTCCGTCGTGACTTCGACTCGGTTGCGAAGACCCTCGAGCTTAACAGCATTGAGAAGGGTTGGTAAATTCCGATTAACCCGACGCCGAACGCCCGCCTTGGGCCGGACGCAGACCTAAGCCGCTCATGTTCCGAATGGGTGGAAAGCAGACACAGGCAGCTAGACGTGCAACCTAGCAGTTCCGGGAGCGACGCCAGCTTGTCGGGCGCTGGGGGGCTACCATGCAGATGTTCGAATATGTCATCGTCCTGATTTCAATCGTCATTGGCTTGGCGCTCACGCATCTGATGCAGGGAATTGCAGGGGTGATCCAGCATCCCCGGCGCGCCGGCGTCTGGTGGGTCCATCTCGTCTGGGTGGGCTACATGTTCCTGTCCATCGTCTTCTGGTGGTGGTGGGAATTTCAGCTCCAGCGCATCCAAACATGGACCTTTTCGATTTATCTCTTCGTCGTTTTCTACGCTTTCTATTTGTACCTCATCTGCGCGATGCTCTTCCCAAGGGACCTGGAGGAATACGACGGGTACAGGGATTACTTCCTCGCCCGTCGCGGCTGGTTCTTCGGCTTGCTGATCGGGTGGTCGGTGATCGATACAATCGACACCTGGATCAAAGGTCCCGATTACTTCGCTTCGCTCGGCGTTACGGCAATCACCTTCAATGTGGTGCTGGTCCTTTGCAGCGTCATCGGCATTGTCGTGCGGCGCGGGTCAGTTCAGGCGATCATCGCCGTCGTTCAACTGGCCTACGTCGCGTCGGGCGTGCTGCGCCTCTTCAATTTGGTCAGCTTCACGGTTTAGCATTCAAAAGCTTAAGTCCCTCGGAAATCACATGTTGGACCGATGTGCTTAGAGCTGACATTTGGTGTGCTCGCGAGGAGCGCAGAACATGATCAATGAGACTCGAAGCGGCGGCTGTCGGTGTGGCGAGGTTCGCTTTGCCGTGACCGGAGCGCCAGCGATCACCATGGCCTGCCACTGCCTTGGCTGTCAGCGAATGACCGCCAGCGCCTTTTCGCTCAGCACGCTCATATCAGCGGATGCCTTCGAGGTGACAAAAGGGGAGCCGGTCCTCGGAGGACTCCATGGCGCCACGCGTCACTTCTTCTGTCCGCGCTGCATGAGCTGGCTGTTCACTCGGCCGGAAGGCGTCGAAGGCTTCGTCAATGTTCGAACCACGATGTTGGACGATTGCAGCGGTCTCGAACCGTTCGTGGAAATGATGACTTCGGAGAAGCTGCCCTGGGCAAGCACTCCAGCAGCCGTAAGTTTCGATGGCTTTCCCGAGCCCGACGAATTTGGTCCGCTTTTGCAGGCGTATGCGAACTCGATAAGGGCGCCTGGATAATCGTTAAAACGAGCGCCTCTCGAGCCACGGCTAATGTCTGCAGCGGGTGCACGGCCGGCATCAGGAGCAGAGAAGTTCGGGACTTCGCCATGGCGAACTGGTACTGCCGCTCGCGTGCGGCCCCAGATCGCCACAGGGCCTAGTACCTATTTCGTTGAGTTACGTGTCACGCGTCTTCGAGCGGGAGGCAGCAAATGGTAAAGCCGGTGAAGTTCGCCCATGTCGTCTACCAGACGCGGCGCTTCGACGAGATGATTGCGTGGTACCGCGATGTCTTCGAAGCGGAGGTAGTTTACGAGAACCCAGCTCTCGCGTTTCTGACTTACGACGACGAGCACCATCGCTTCGCGTTCGCCAATCTCGATATCCTGAAACCCGGTGGCACGTCCCGCGACGGCCGCGGTGAGATTGGCGTCAATCATGTTGCCTACACATACGCAAAAGTAGGCGACTTGATGGACACCTACGCGCGGCTAAAGCGCGCCGGAATAACGCCCTACTGGCCAGTTCACCATGGAACTACACTGTCGCTCTATTACGCGGATCCGGATGGCAATCGAATGGAGTTCCAGGTCGATTGCGGAACGGTGGTGGAGGCAACGGCCCTCATGCGGACGCCCGCTTTCGCCGACAATCCGGTCGGCGTTATGTATGATCCCGATGCATTGCTCGCGCGCTTCGAGGCCGGAGAGGACGAGGTTGCTCTTCTCGCGATGCCCAGCGGAGCGCCCTCGCCAATCCCAGCCGCGCACGGGATGTCCTGAAACGACGGGCTAATTTCCGCAATTGGTCAAAGGTCGTTTGAACGCTGCGGTGCGCGCAGCCGCTCAACTCGGCAAGGTCGCTGTTTGACGCAAAGCTTCACCAAGCGCGAGCGCTGCTGACGTGGCGACGTTCAACGACCGTACCGCCGACCGGATCGGGATGCGCACCCGTGCATCGCAAGCGTCAGCTACCGCAGTCGGTACGCCGGCGCTTTCCTTTCCAAAGAGCAGGACATCGTCGGCCATGAAGCCGAAATCGTAAGCCGATTGTCTGCTTTTGGTTGTGAAGAGCACTAGCCTTCGTGAGCCGATCGCACTTCGAAACGCCTCAAAGCCGAGATGACGCGCAATGGCCACGTGATCGATATAATCCATGGCGGTTCGACGCACTCTACGATCGTTCCACTCGAAGCCCATCGGTTCGATAAGATCGACAGCGGCACCCAAACAGGCAGCGAGCCGCAGAACGGCGCCGACGTTTCCCGCGATTTCCGGCTCAAACAACGCAATCCTCATGCAGGCCGATTATCGCAAAGTCTCGCGATCTTGAATGTCTGCTGTGGGTCGAATGCCGACGTTGGACGTTGCTCGTGACTGACCTCAGCCGGAGTCTGTGATGCCAACGATCACTGCTTTCGAGTCTTCCCCGGACGAGGGGCAAGGCCATGCCCGTGATATGCGCGTGCGCTGGGCTTTCGAGGAGGTTGGCCAGCGCTACGAGGTCCAGCTGCGTTCGTTTGACGAGCTCAAGCAGCCAAAGCACCTTTCGCTCAACCCCTTCGGCAGCATCCCCACCTACGAGCAAGGGCAACTCGTGCTGTTCGAGTCCGGGTCAATCGTGCTTCATATCGCCGAGCACCACGAGGGCCTCTTGCCCCCCAGTCCGGACGCACGAGCCCGCGCAATCACTTGGATGTTCGCCGCGCTGAATACGGTCGAGCCGCCGGTAGTCGAATGGGAAGCCTTCATGCTTCTGGAGAAGGATAGGTCATGGTTCCACGACCGCCTGCCGCTTCTCGAGGACAATATCCGTAGCCGCATCGAACGGCTCTCCAACTATCTTGGGGAAAGGGAGTGGCTTGATGGGACATTTAGCGCTGCGGACCTGCTGATGGTCACTGTGCTTCGCCGCATGGAGCCGTCGAACTTCCCCGGGGCCCGCAACATCGTGGAGGAGTTCCCAAATTTGTCCAGCTATGTTGAGCGAGGAAAAGGTAGACCGGCCTACAAGCGGGCATTTGAGGCGCAGCTAGCGGTGTTCAGGGGGGCGAAGAGTTGATCGCATCAGCGTGGAAAGCAGATAGGAGCGAGCTAGCCGCGGGAATTGGTGAAAAGCGGGCGGTAGCGCGTCGGATCGGTTTCGATCTTCTCGACGGCCGGCGTTATCGACGGACCTTCGACATGGAGATCGTCGAACGCCGATGCGAGGCGCAGGAGGAAGGGCTCTTCTTGCCGGCCTGCCAAGTCGACCGCGAGCAGACGGCACTCTTCGGCCTCTGCGCTGAGCATCCAAGAGTCCATTCGCCTCCCCCCACTGCGTCCTTTTCAAACTTTGATGCTAGGTCGGGCAAAAGCTGGGACCCATCGGTATGAGTCCCGAGGCGGGCACGTATGACGATGATAACTGCGCACTAATGTCCGCAGCGCGTCGAAACCGGACTCGGTGAGCCGCGGAAATGAAAGCCCGCTTCACTCGAGCAAAATGAAGCGGGCTTTCGAAAAGTCTGTCGTGTCAGCTGCCAACGGACGGAGGAGCGATCGCGATCGCCTCCTTTGTCGAAGCTTTCCACTCCGATCCCTGTGTCGCGACGGCGCTGTGTCCCGTCACAAAGGCGCTGAACACCCCGACTGCAACTGCCGTGGCCACGGTGGCGCCGGTATTGCCCTGGCCTTCAATGCGATAATGACCACTGACCGGAATGACACGCGAGGGCAGTTGCAGGCTGTCGATGTCAAATTCCATCTTCGCAGATTTGCCGAATGCGCCCTTTCCGGTGCGATAGGTTACACGCCCGGCGGCTGGGGTCCCGCGAGGGATCACCACGTATTGGCCGACCATTACGTCCCGCGATACCTTGAACATCACCGTGTCGCCCACGCGCGATTTTTTCGAGTTCAACTCGTTATCGAGACTGACCCAAATGTCGCTGTTGCTTGGAAGCATGTTTGTGGCTTGTGGGTGCACCGCCAGCGGAACCGCGGCCACTGCCGCTGAAGGCGCCGCCGCAGGCGCAGGCCGTGTCAATGGCTGCCAAGTTTGTGCTGCCTCCGCGGTGAACGGCCATGCAACGCAGGCAACAACAGCGCCGCAAGCGGCGAGAAGCTTGATGTTCATTGTGTGAAAAACCCCGTTTGGAAACTGCCCTGATACTCGGGCATTTCGATCATTCACGGAAGATGTTGCCCGTCAACTTCTTTTGATGGTTAAGGAATTTGGCCAAGTCAGCTTTGGGTGCAAAGCGGGGCATTAGCGGCCAAACCAGATGCGTCGCATCGGCCGCGCGTTCGCGAGAGCCGCGCGATAGGCGTAACCACTCCACGGCCAGTCAGGAGGCTGCGAATGGCGCCGAAGGCGCGGCCGCAGTTCAGGATCACAAAAGGGGCGGCTGTTCTATTCGGGAAGTCGAAAGCTTATCCCAGCAGGCTGGGGCCGGACAGCGGACGTTTGCAATTTACCCGCTGCCGTGAACAACTATTGTTTAAACCAAAACTTTAGTTTAAACATCAACCTGATGAACGGGCGGTGGAGTGACGGAGATGAACAGGGCAAGGCGTGTAGGCGCGCAGATCAAGCACTTCCGGGGCCTCGCGGGCCTCAGCAAGTCTGATTTGGCTCGTCGGGTGGGTGTCAGCCCGACCGCCGTGCACAACTGGGAAGAGAATGGGGTGATGCCCCGAATTGAAGTCATGCTCGAGTTGGAGAAGGCACTCGAAGTCAGGTGGACGCAGCTGATGACCGGTAATGATAATCCAGAGACTCAGTTTGCAGATGTCGCGTCGTCACTCGGTCAGCCTGAAGTAAGTCGAGGCGAGCGCCTGGACCAATTTCGGCGCCAGATCGCTGCTCTGTTCGAGGTGCCTCCTGACCGAGTTGAGATCGTAGTCAGAACCTAGGTTCCCGAGGGCTTACGTGAGACGGGTGGAAAGAAGACATTCGCCTGATGGCAGCTTCGGGTGGAGCCGACACAAGCGGGTTTGACGGCCACGTTGCCGGATCACCCGAAATGCATCTGCCAAGTCCCCGCCGCGCCCGATGCGCTTGTTGGTTAAGCCGGGACGATGACGGAAGTGAATATCGCTTCCTTGCGGCGGATCTGGCGTCGCAGGTTGAGCGTGATCGCGCCCGAGGTAATGTAGAGCAGCGGAATAAGTGTCAGTCCGAAATGATAGGATCCGGTCGAATCCTTGCTGATGCCCCACAGGATTGGAACCACGAAAGCCCCCAGTTGCGCGAGCGTGTTGATGCACGCGACGGCGACGGCGACCATCCGGGACTGAACCACTTCGGTCGCGACGAGGTAGGTGGAAAGCGTTAGCGCCGGCCAGAAGAAACACGTCGCCAGATAGGCTACGACCAGCATCGCCGGGGTGCTCGCCTGTCCCATCGCGGCGTAGCACGCCGCAACCAGCACGGTGCCGCCGAAAAGATGTCCGAAGCGGCTACCAATCCGGTCGCTGTGCCAGCCTGAGGCCAGCATGCCGAGAACGTTCATCATTCCGCCGCAGCTGATCAGGAAACCGACATGGCGGACGTCCATCCCGGTGCCGGTCATCAGCAGCTGTGGCGCAATCAACGCGAAGCCCATCGATCCGCCCAAAGTCAGGCAGGCGACTGCGGCCAGCTGGAGCACCAGCGGATCGCGGAGCGCGTGAAGCACGGGCGTGTGCTTGTCCGCGCCGAGCCGCGCATTTTCGGCTGCGAGCTCCCGGACAATCCACCCCCGCTCGTCATCGCTCAGCCAGCGGGCCGACGCGGGTGAATCGGGCAGGAGCCAGAACATTGCTGCGCCAAGCGCGACCGTGGGCAAGCCTTCGATCAGGAACAGCAACTGCCAGCCGCGAAGGCCGCCGAGCCCGTCGAGTCCGAGCAGCCAGCTCGAGAGGATCCCGCTTACAATGCCGCTGACTCCGAAGAAGCAATAGAAGCGGCTGATCGCTCTTCCGCGATAGGCGGCGGGATACCAGCTCGCGAGATAGAACAAGCAGGTCGGCCAGAAACCCGCCTCGGCCGCACCCAGCAGCAGCCGCATGATGTAGAATTGAAGCGGCGTGCGGATGAACATCATCGCCGCCGAGATAAGTCCCCAGCTGATCATGATCCGGACGATCCAGCGGCGGGCGCCAATCCGCGGCATCAACATTCCTGACGGAATCTCGAGCAGTGCATAGGTGAGAAAGAAGAAGCCGCTGCCGAAGCCATAAACCGTCGCGCTGAACTTCAGGTCGACGTTCATCTGCGTCGCGGCAAAGCTGACGTTCAACCGGTCCAGATAAGAACAGAGGTAACCAAGCCCGAGGACAGGGATGATGCGCCACGAGGCCTTGGTCATCGCGCTTTGCGCGACCGAAGCAGATGCGCCCATGCGTGTCCCCCGTCCAGCTGTGCCGAGCCTTCGCCGAACAGGGGGTCACAAGCCGGGCCAGAACGTCGCCCGAGCGGCACCGCGGTGAATGGTCACGCCTATGCCACGAATGCGCGGAATGTCACCAGCTATGTGCTGACCCTATTATCCAAGCTCGAATTTCGGCTTTGGCTCGAAAGCTGCCATCACTCGAATTCGCTTCGTATGCCGCATGACGATTGCAACTGTTCGCATTCAGCCAAAGCTGCAAAAATAGAGGCTGGAGAGCTAGTCATGCAGGCGGCCGTTGTCACCCGGTTCGGATCGAGATGGTCGATTGACGTTCGGGACGTCCCAAGACCGAACGCGGCTGCTGGTGAAGTCTTGGTCCGCGTTCGTGCTGCGACCGTCAACCGGACCGATTGCGGCCAGCTTCTTCACCCGTTGCTGGAGCGGCTGATCGTTTCGCGCGGTAATCCGCCGCGTAAAATCCTCGGCATGGATTTCGCGGGCGAGATCCAGGACGTGGGTAATCGTGTCGCCGCATTCAAAGTTGGCGACCGTGTCTTCGGGATGTGCCCATTCAGTAGAAACGGCGCCCAAGCCGACTATATTTGCATGCCTGAAAACGGACCGGTCGCGGTCATGCCGGCAGCAACCGCATTTGATCAGGCGCCCGTGTGCGAGGGCGCCTATTATGCCAACGCGACCGTCTCCGCCTTCGGTCTCCGCGCCGGCCAAACTATCCTCATCTACGGCGCCTCGGGCGCTATTGGCTCATCCGCCGTGCAGCTCGCCAAATACGCCGGTGCAGAGGTCACTGCGGTCGTTGCCGCGCGCCATCTTGATCTTGCCAGATCGCTCGGCGCGGACCACGTGATCGATTACGCCACATCCGAGTTCCAGCAGTTAGGCCGGACGTTCGACTTCGTCCTGGATGCCGTCGGCAAAATGACCGTCCCGCAGTGGCGTCGGCTGCTCAACGGCAGCGGACGATTCGCGGTCACCGATCTTGGCCCGTGGGGACAGGAAGCGCCTTTCCTGCTCTGGTCCGCTGTCGCTCGAAATGGCAGAGTGACCGTTCCGCTGCCGAAGCGGGGAAGCGCGCCTGAGTTCGTGAATTTCCTCAAAGAGAGAATGGAAGCGGGGCAGTTCCGCGCAGTGGTCGACCGGCGATATCCACTCGGCGCGATCGCCGAGGCGTACCGATACGTTCAAACCGGTCAAAAGGCCGGCATCGTCGTCATCGACGTGTAGCGCCGTTGCGCGCATTCGATCGAAAGGCGGTGTGCGCCGCCCAATTTTGGAGCATCACCCGCGTCCATTCGGCCTCTTAGGGGTAACCGAACTTCAACCGCGCCGAGCCGATGCCGGCTGCACTGGCCAGTCGTCTCCTCACCGGACGTCGCGCGCCTCGGCGCGATGCTTTATGACGGCTACCTAGTTGATTTTGATGGTTCAACGTGGTGGCCAAAGCGCGAGACCCAGCCAGAACGCTCCCGCGCACGTGGCGGCGCAAAAGATTGCATAAAGAGCAATCCGCTCGGCATCGAAAAGCTCACCCATGGACATGCCAAGACCGTACCAGATGACGCCTGTTATCAGCGGAATCGCGGCTGCTGAGATTGCCGGATGTCGCAAGAGAACTTTCCGAAAGACGAGGCCAGCCAGTGCCGCTGCGGCGAAGAAGGGAGCGCCCACGGCGAGGCTATAGGCGGTCAAGAGCAATGCCGAGCCGCCGCTGAGAGAAGCGGTGACCGCCGCAAGAGAAATCCCAAGGAAATAGGATGCGAAAGCGCGCATCAGGAAAGACGTGGCGGTCATAGCTGCACGCTCACTTTTCGCTGTACACACCTTCTGATCTGGCGGGGAAATTCGGCCAGTCGGGCGTAGAGTTCGAGGGCCGGCGCCACGCCACGATTACCGTTTGACCCATCCGAAGTGCTTTTACCAAAAGCCATACCTTCGCAACATCTCCATCGGAATGAAGGAGATATGCGTGCCGACCAGCAGGGCCAAGCCGGTCGTGACAATCCACCGCCTTTTCGCAAGGATCGCGAGCAGGAAAGAGGCCGCCAGTAGAGTGGTGACAACTCCGTCAACGATCAGAAGGTTTGGATCTCCCCTGTCCACGAGAGTGCTCGCAGCGAGCCAGGGAATATTTGCAGCGAGAATGCAACCGAGCACCTGGCGCCGGTGCAACCAAAACCACTCATCGAGATCCGGCCATGCGCGAGGTTCGTCAGGAAAGATCATCGAGGCGGCGAAAAAGTAAAAGCTGCAGAGGATCACCCCGCCGAGCATCGTGTCGTAACCAAGCGTGATCGTTTTCTGCATGGTCCAGAAGATTGCCCAAAAACTCGTGACGTTGAGCATCGTAAAAGCCGCCAGCATCGGAGTAAGCCAGCCGAGGCGAATGTCGGGCTTGAGGCCCGGGCCGCTTGGCAAGCGCGCGCGAAACGTCCGGACTAGCCCCTTGAGCACCTCCACGAGGATGAACCCGAGGAGAAGCCCAAAAAGACCAAACAGAAATTCAAATTCGCTCATTTCTGCAGCCCTCCTGGAGAGCATCTCATTCGAGGCTGATGTCTGCAACGGGTGGAAAGCAGACGTCCGATTTCATTCGCGCCGACGCCCCTGCACGCCGTGCTCTGATTGGATATGATCGACGTTCTGCAAATGGGTTGAGGGCTCGTCGTGTTTCTCTTGAGCGAGTGGCCGACGCTCGGAGTGCGACGCTGGGAACGCGTTGGATGCGACCGCCATGTGATGTCAGCTTTTAGCCGCTCATGTCTCGAATGGGTGGAAAGCGCACAATTGACCAACATGCGCGAAAAGTGATGTTTGGCGGCAGTGGCCAATCTCCATCTTGTCGGTTTTGCTGCCGCCTCGCTGCTCACGGGGTGCACGCATGTAAATCAGTCCGGCTGCGTAGGTTCGCCTCGGGCAGAGGCTAACGTCGAGCGCACTGTCCGCGCCTTTTTCGTTGCGCTGCGCCAGGAAGATAAGTCTGCGTTTCAAGGGCTGACCACTTCGTCCTTCTACTCGTTCGACGCCGGCAAGCGTTATGTCGGAACGGAGCTGGTGGACGTGGTGAGAAGTGCCCACGCTCGCGGCGTTCAGCTCAACTGGTCAGTTGGCCCAGTTCACACTGAAGTCGGCTGCGACGTGGCATGGTCATCGTGGGAGAATGTCGGAAGTGCGGGTATCCCCCCTGACGTGAGACCTGTCCGCTGGCTGGAATCGGCCGTGCTGGTTCGCCAGAATGGCAACTGGAAGCTCGATTTCTTCCATTCCCAGCGCGCGGCAGTGCAGTAGGGATCCGGACTCACTGGTGTCGGCTTTAGCTCGAACCCGGACGGCAGCTCGGGGTGGAAAGCTGCTACCCGGCGATCAGGGGTGAGCTAAGCAAGGGCAACTCAAAAGCCCAGAAGTCCCGGCAACGCTGCCGAAAGCCATTCGACGCCGCACTTGCTTGCAAACCCAAGTGCCAATGATGACGCGAGCATTGCGCTGCCAAGGCCTATGCCGTGGTTTGCGCGCACTGCGGCGTTGCAGGCGTTCACCCAGTTGCGGGCGCAAACGAGCGCAAGACCTTTTGCATCGTAACACTGCGTGCTCTTGTTTACCGTTTGGAGCGCCATCATCCAATCGCCCGCCCAGGCCAGGAACTCTGGGGACTGCGGCTGCGCCTTCAGCGCCCCCAGCGTGACGTGACGGTCGAGGTCATCTTCCGTCGGGTGAACCCCGAGCTCGGCGAGGACCGGTCGCAGAAGCCGGCGTTTGAGACCTCTGACCTGCGCGCTTTCAAGTCGTCCGATTTGAGCAGCGTGGATCCGGCGGTCAATCAGCACCTCCTTGAGGTTAGCCGCGCGATACCGGCGGGAAAGGCGGATGAACATATCCAGATCTTCGCAGACCGGGAAATCGGGCCGATACTCGAAGGCCTTCAGAATTTCCGACCTTCCCATGATCGACGATTGTTGGAACGGCGAACGAAACAGAAGGGCTGGTGCTAGCGCCTCGTGCGACAGGAGCGGCACGATGGTACGCCGTTTCCTTCGGCCATTGCTGTCGATCCGCCCCGCCGAAGAGCCGACGAACGCGATCTCCGGATGCTTTTCAAGAAAGCTCGCCTGACGCTGCAGCCGCTGAGGACGCGCAAGGTCGTCGCTGTCCAACCAGGCAATATATTTACCGGCGGCAGCTTGGAGTCCTGTGTTGCGGGCAGCGGGAATACCTCGATTGTGCGAGTGGCGGATCACCCGGACCCGCTGACCGCCGGCCCGTTCTGCGACTTCCGCAGACGCATCGGAGGAGCCATCGTCGACAACGATGATCTCTATGTTTTCGAGTGTCTGGTCAGCGAGGCTCGTGACGGCTTGCCCAACCACGCCTGCGCGATTGAACACCGGGACGATGACCGATGCAAGTGGTGAGGCCATGGCTTTGCTCGCAGTTCGCTTGTCGTGAATAGCGACCCATGAATGAACTCGCGGGTAACGCGTCTGCCTTAGGTCGGAAGCAGACACTCCGCCAATGTCGGGATGAGTGGAAAACGGACGCAGTCGCTTTCGGTCTCATAGAACCTCGTGATATCTTGGGGTATCACGAAAGGGCGGCGCCTATGACGGATCGGGATCAAAGGCTGACCTTCGTCATTTTGTGGCTCTTCGCCCTGCTCAACTACATCTACGGCGACATCGGGATGATCTTCTCGCTGTACGTGGAGCCCGAGCAGCTCGCGAGACTGCAGAAAGGCCTCACTAGCGGCGGCCACACCGACCTCTTCTTCCTTGGCGGGGCGGTTTTCATGGAAGTGAGCTTCCTGGCCCTGCTGCTGTCGTGGATCGCGCCGCATGAACTCGCACGATGGTCGAACATCCTCGCAGGAATCCTGTTCACACTGGCGATGGCGGTCATCCTACTCGCCCCGCTCGGCCGCGGCCGGCTGCCACCGTTAAACTATTACAGCTTCTGTGCGGTGGTCGAGATGATTGCCACGTTGGCCATCATCTGGCGCGCGTGGAATTGGCGTCCCATCCAAGCCGTAAGCGGATAGGGTTCTACCGGTTTTTTCAAATCTCGGCTTTGGCCGGCAAGATGCCGTGCGGTCTCGCGACGTCCGGCGGTCGCGCGATGTCGCGCCGCAATTTCGACCTACGCCAAGGAAGTGCCACTAGCTTGACATGAAGGCCCGTTGCAGGAGCGGGCATTCCGATGCGCGTGCTGCTTGCCAAGGCATTCCATGATAGAAGGTTTCGCCGATCGCGACTGAGTCGAAATGGCGGACCACCATGAGACTGGGTCCCCCGTCGCTCTTCCGACACCCTCACGAAAAGCATTTGATAGCTCTCAAGCGGACACGCTTGCGTGGCTGCCACTGCGGATTTGCGCAGTGCTGGGGAACGAGGAGACGAACGATGACACATCATCTGCTTTCGCGCGGCAGAAGCGCAGCGTTTGGGATATGTTTGGCCGCCGCATCTTTTTACGCAGCACCGGCAATCGCGACGCCCGCTTCGGGCTTCACCGCGGTGCAGCAATGGAAGGGTGTCTACCCTCCCCTCAAGGTCAACACCCAGTCCGACAGGAAGTCAGACAAGGACGACAAGTGGGACGTGAAAATCATGACCAAGGACACGTCCGACGTGTACGTGACTCGCAATTCGATCGCCGTCGGCGGGCAAAGCGGTTGGCATTCGCACCCTGGACCAAGCCTCATCACCGTAACTGCAGGTACGATCAAGGCCTACGAGAGCACGGACCCGCTCTGTAGTCCGACAACCTATCACGCTGGCGACGGATTCGTTGATTATGGCGACCACGCCCATCTGCTCAAGAACGAATCCGGAGCGGCTGCAGAGACGGTTGCGGTTCAGTTCCTTCCCGCGGGCGCCGCGCGTCGCATTGATGAACCTGCACCCACCAACTGCAAGTTCTGACTGAGGTTCTCGGCTGACGGCGATTCTGTGGCTTGCGACGGCAGCGTCCGTTCCGGTCGAGGCCGGGCGCTTCGATCGCGCAAAAGGACAGGTCAGGATCGATGATGGGACCAACCCCCAGTAAAGCGACCTGCCGCAGTCGCGCTCGGCATGCGTCATAATCCGTCGAGCATCTTACCGACGCGCGCATGCCAGTCCGGCCGTCCTCAGAGGGAGTCAGCATGTCTCTCACACAGCAGGCCCTCGGGAATTTTCCTGACTTACTTTAGGGACAGGCGAGCCATAAATTGGCGAGACTGCGGTCGCTTCGTTCACTAGCGATGAGTTGGCGATGCCTAACGATCTTGGAGGGCCAGGCCCCTCTGTTCACCTGCTGCGGTCCATAGCACAGGACTTTCAAGCACTGTCCGAGATGATCGGGCGAACCATCCAGGTGATGGACGACGAAAGCCCGGAAGATGTCGAAAGGCTTCATCGGGCGCGACAGGCCGCCGACAAGGGCATTGCGCTAGCAAAGAAGGCCGCGAAGTTCCGCTAGGAGCTGCTGAAGCTCCTTCACCTTTTGAACCGTCTCGGGATCGGGCCGCCTGGCTAGCTCGCCGAGTTCAACCTCCAGCGATTGCAGGTGCTTTGCGGCCTCGATGTGAAGTTCGAAGAGAGGCCCGCCAGCATCGGCCATCGCGTACATCCATTAGGATCGAGCGGTCGCAATATAGCTCTCGCTTGGCGAAAAATACACATGCCATCGGCCTTGGCCGGAGCGGGGATTCTCAGCCACGCAAGAGCGCGATTCCTGCAGCCGTCACCGCAATGGGCGCGGCGGCCGTGCGACAGGCCCTCAGGCGGCATCGTGAAAGATGATTCCCAAGGTCAGCCGCGTTCCTGACCTCAACGTGCTGACCCCGTGCCGGTGCCTGACCCTGTAGGTGCCGCGGCTGCCGCGGACCGGCCGCTCATTCACCGCAAAGATCACGGCGTCTCCCTGCTCGAGCGGGATCACCTCGGCGCGGCTCTGCCGGCGCGGTCGCTGCTCGGTGAGAACGAACTCGCCGCCGGTGAACGAGCGCCGGTCCGACAGCAGGACGGCCATCTGCAGCGGGAAGGCACGCTCGCCGTAAAGATCCTGGTGCAGGCAGTTGTAGTCGCCGGGCCCGTATTTGAGGAGGAGCGGTGTAGGCCGACCCTGGCCGGCCTCGTGGCAGATCGCCAGGAACTCACCAAGCGATTCGGGATAAGGGGCAGAGCCGTTGATCGCGCTCGTCCAGGCGTTCGCAATCGGAACTAGCTCTGGATAGACCTTCTCGCGTAGCGCCGCGACAACCTCGGGCAATGGATAGCCAAAATATCTGTAGCGGCCGCGGCCAAAGCCATGCCGCTCCATCGTGACGGTGCTCCGGAACCGCTGCTCGTCCTCGAACATGCCGGCAATGACCTCGCACGTGTCGCGCGGCAACAAGCCCTCGATTAGCGCAGCACCAGACGTCGCGAGCTGCTCGGCAATTGCAGCGGTTCGGACCCGCCCAAAATCGATCTCGCTCATGTCCTTACCTCCCTAAGGGAGCGGATCTAGGACGTTCGCCGGCCGGATGCTTTCGGCTGCTTGCGCCCAAATTTTGAAGATCGGGGACGAATAGCCCGCGCCCGGGCGGATCATTTGTAGCGACGCGTGCTCAACAGCCATCTGCAAACAGCAGTGACAGATTCCGGTTCGCCTCCTAGAGCCGCGATGAGCGCGGCCCGTGGCAAGATTTTGAGCGCGCGTTCTCGTTGAAAGAGGTGCAATGGCCGAGTTCGTCATCCGTCACGTCCTGCGCCAGGACTTTGACCAATGGCTCGAGCTCTGGGACGGCTATAATGACTTCTACGGGCGGGAAGGGGAGACGGCCCTTCGACCCGAGGTCACCCGGGCGACGTGGTCGCGCCTTCTTGATCCTGCCGAGCCGATGCATGCCCTGGTTGCGCTAACCGATCGCCGGATCGTTGGCCTGGCCCACTATCTGTTTCACCGCTCGACGATCTCGATCGCGCCGACCTGCTATCTCCAGGACCTCTTCACACTGCCCGAATTTCGCGGTCACGGCGTTGGCGCGGCGCTGGTCCGGCGCGTCTTCGAGGAAGCGCGGACCGGCGCATCCGAACGGGTCTACTGGCAGACGCACGAGTCCAATGCGTGCGCGCGGCGCCTCTACGACCAGTTCGCTGAAGAGTCGGGCTTCATCGTCTACCGCAAGTTCCTGTAGCCAGGTCCGCGGCTAAGCGCGGCTCTTCCCGTCGATATAGGCCTGGATCTTGGGCCCGACCTCCTCGACCAGCGTTCGTTCGGGAGACCGAGGTGACGATCGGCAGGCGAAGCACGAACCGTGTGAGCGCGAGTCCCAGCATCTGGCTTGCAACGAGCGCAAGTGGTGGCCCGACGCCGACAAGCGCCTGGGCGACCTCGTCGCGAAGGATGGTCTCGAGCCTGTCGAGCTGCCTCGTGAGTAACCGCGATCCGAAGCAGCGGCGCGAGCTCATTATGAAGTCCTGCGAAGACTTGCCAGCGTGCGTCTAGTCGAGGGTCGTCCTGTATTTGCGGACCGCGATCGACGCGACGATCAGCACGAAGAGGGCGAGCGCTCCAAGGCTCGGCAGCGCGTCGCCGATGCCGACGCCTTTCAGCATCGATCCCCTGACGACGCGCAGCATGTGCGTTACCGGGACTGCGGTCCCGATCCACTGCGCCCATTGCGGCATCCCGCGGAACGGAAAGAGGAAACCCGTGAGGAGGATCGAGGGGAGGAGATAGAAGACGGCCATCTGCATTGCCTGGAGCTGCGTCCTCGCGACCGTCGAAACGAGAAAGCCGAGGCTGAGGCTGCCGACGATGAACAGGAACAGGCCGATGATGAGCGCGGGCCAGCCGCCAGCCATGGGCACTCCGAACAGGATGCGCGCCATCGAGATGATGAGGGTCGCCTGGATAATCCCGACCAGCACGTAAGGCGTGAGCTTCCCGATCATCACTTCGATCGGCCTCAATGGCGTCGCGAGGAGCGTCTCCATTGTCCCGCGCTCGGCTTCCCGGGTCATTCCGAGCGCCGTCATCATCACCAGCGTGATCGTGAGGATGGTCGCAACGAGGCCGGGAACGATATTGTAGGCGGTGATGCTTTCGGGATTGTAGCGGCGCTGGACCACGACCTCGAAGGGTTCCGGGCTCGACCTGGCCGCCACTGCCGCGAGCGGTCCCTTGAGATCGCTCATCAACGCATATTGCGGCAGCGCCGCGAGCGCTGCGACGGCGGGGCCGGTCGCGGCAGGATCCGATGCGTCGGCCTCGACGAGGATTTGCGGCTTGTCGCGGCGAACGATGCGGCGTGTGAAGTCGCCCGGGATGGTGATTGCGAACTGCACTTCGCCCCGCTCGATGAGCCGGTCCATCTCGGCCGGGGATCTCGCCTCGTAGCGGATGTCGAAATAGTCGCTCCGCACGAGAGCGCCGAGGATCGAGCGCGAGAACCTGCCCTGGTCCTGGACGAGTACCGCGGTCGGCAGGTGCTTGGGATCGGAGTTGATCGCATAACCGAACAGCAGGAGCTGGATCACCGGGATGCCGATGATCATCGCATAGGTCAGCCGGTCGCGGACCAGCTGAGTGAACTCCTTGGCGAGCACTGCAAGGATGCGCGAAAAGGAGAGGCCGATCACCGGGAGCTTCTCCCGCTATCGCCCGGCAAATGCCTGCTCATGCCGCTGCCTTCGGCTCCTGGTCGCCGGCCTCGCGCATCAGGTGGATGAAGACGTCCTCGAGGCTCGGCTGGACCTCGACCCAGCGCCAGGGCTCGCGCCGGAAGGGCTCGATCGCCCGCTCGAGCTTGCCGCGGTCCGTGCCGCTGACGTGCAGTGCAGCCCCGAAAGGAGCGACCATGTCGACGCCGGGCGCCCCGGCAAGGTCGCGCGCGAGGCGATCGGCACGCGGGCCCTCGGCCTCGAACGTCACGAGCTTCGACTGGCCAATGACCTCGTCACCCGTTCCACGCGCGATGAGATTGCCGTTAAAGATGTAGGCGATCTCGTGGCAGCGCTCGGCTTCGTCCATGTAATGGGTCGATACGAGCACGGTCATTCCCTCGTCCGCGAGGCGATGGATCTCGTCCCAGAAATCGCGCCGGGCCTGGGGATCGACTCCCGCGGTCGGCTCGTCGAGCAACAGTAATCTTGGCTGGTGCATCACCGCGGCTGCTAGCGCGAGGCGCTGCTTCCAGCCACCCGAGAGCTGCCCTGCAAGCTGCCTGCGGCGGTTCGTGAGCCCGAGCTTCTCAAGCGTCTCGCCAACCTGCCGGGAAACCTGGTCGAGGCTGTAGACCCGGGCGATGAAGGTGAGGTTCTCCTCGATCGTGAGGTCCTCGTAGAGCGAGAAGCGCTGGGTCATGTAGCCGACCTGGCGCTTGATCGCTTCAGCCTTGTTCGGAAAGTCGAGGCCGAGCACCTGGCCGGTGCCGCTGTCGGGCGTCAAAAGTCCGCACAGCATCCTCAGCGTGGTCGTCTTTCCCGACCCGTTGGGCCCCAGGAAGCCGGTAATGTGGCCTTGCTCGATCTGGATCGAGACGTGGTTGACCGCCTGGAGGGTCCCGAACCTCTTGCTGAGGTCGTGGACGTCGATGGCGAGCGTCACTGCAGCGGCTCGACGTCGACCGGAAGCCCGGGCATCAGCCGGGTCGCCTTCACGGGCAAGGCCTCGACCATGAACACCAGCCGGTCCCTGCTGCCGCGGCTGAAGATGACGGGCGGCGTGAACTCGGGGCGCGGACTGACATAGGAGATCCGGGCCGACTGCCCGCCGGCGCAGGAATCGCACGAGAAGCGGACCTTTGCCCCCGGCCGGTAGCGCGCGACCTCCCGCTCGGGGACGTAGAAGCGGACCTTGATCCTGCTGTCGGGAATGAGCGCGACGACGGGCTCGTTCGCGTTCACCCATTCTCCGGGCTGGAACAGCACGTCTTCGACGAGGCCCGGCGACGGTGCGACGGGCGAGAGCTGGGCGACGCGGATCGCGACCTCGCGCTCGCCGCCCCTCGCGTGCTCGGCCTCGGCGCGCGAAGCGGCAACCTGCGCCCCCCTCGCGTCCGCGCTCTTTCGCGCGGCGGCAAGCCTCGCATTGGCTTCCTCGAGCGCGGCCCGCGCGGCATCCACGTCCTTGCCGGCGACGGCCGCGGGATCCTCGTTCCTGACGCGAAGGAGGCGCGCGAGGTCCTGCCGCGCCTTTGCGGCGCTGGCAGCCGCGGCGGAAACCTCGGCCTCGGCCTGCCTTGCCTGTGCCTCTGCCGAGGCGATCTGCGTTCTTGCAGCTGCGACAGTGGCGGCTGCCTGCTCGCCTTGCGCGCTTAGCGTCGCGGGATCGATCCGGAACAAGGCCTCGCCGCCAGAGACGCGCTGCCCTTCGACCGCGGAGATCGAGGCGAGGGTCCCCGAAACGGGCGCGGCGAGATAGAGGTCCTCGCCCTCGATATAGCCCGAAAGCATGCGCTCCTGCTTGCCCCGGCCAAGCAGCAGCCAGAGCGCAACCGCGGCAGCGATGATGACCGCGATGATGATGATTGGACGAGATCGCCTCATGGCTGTGCGCCCCCCTGGGCGAGCTCGGGCCAGCCGCCGCCGAGCGCCTTGAACAGCGCCGCCGTGTCGCGCGCCAGCGCGCCCTTCGTCTCGATCACCTGGTCCTCCAGCTGGATGCGCCGTGCCTGCGCAACGAGCACGTCGGAATAGGTCACAAGTCCGCCCGAATAGCGGGTCCGTGCTATCGCTTCGGCCCGCGCCGCGCTGCCAAGCGCCGCTCCCAATTCGTCGAGCGCGTTGCGGTCCGCTTGCGTGTGCGAGAGCGCGTCCTCGACGTCCTTCAGCGCGTCGAGCACGGTCTTGCGATAGGCGATGAGTGCTTGCGCCTGCCGCGCGTTTGCAATCGCGACGTTGGCGCGCCCGCGATGTCCGTTGAAGATCGGCCAGTCGAGCGAAGCGCCGACCGAATAGCTCCGGCTTCCCCATTCGAGGAGGGACGCCAGCGCCGTGCTGACGAGCGCTGGCGCGGCCGTCAGCGAAAAGCGCGGGTAGAGGTCGGCGATCGCGGCGCCGATGTCCGCATTGGATGCCGCAAGCTCGCGCTCGGCAGCGCGGATGTCGGGCCGCCTGCGCAGCAGCTCGGACGGAAGTCCTGCAGGAACTGACGGAACGGGCGAGGGGAGGGGCGCCGAGGCGGAGAGATCCTGGCCAAGCGCTTCAGGCGTCTTGCCGGTAAGGACGCCGAGCGCATGGACCTGGGCCTCGGCCTGCGCTTCGAGCGCGGGAATTGCCGCTGCAGCTGTCGCCCGTTCGCTCCGCTGCTGCTCGAGGTCCTGGCCGGTTACCAGGCCGCCGCGCGCTCGCGCCGAGACAAGCTGCTCGAAGCGCTGCTGGCGAGAAAGCTCGGCCCGGGCAATGGCGATGCTCGCCTGGACTTCGCGAAGCGTGAAATAGGCGCGGGCAACCTCGGCCGCGGCGCTGACCTCGAGATCGCGGCGGTCCCAGATGGCGGCGCCGGTGCGGGCCCGGGCCGCTTCCACCGAGCGGCGCGTATGTCCGAACAGGTCGATTTCCCAGCTCGCATCGAAGCCGATGCGGAAACTGCTGAACTCCGTTCCGGGGAGGGCGAAGCTGCCGCTGCCGCTGTTGCCGCCCCCGGGAGGAAGCGGAATCGCGTGCTCGCTGATCCGCTGGCGCGCCGCCGAGCCTTGAGCGTCGACTTGCGGCTCCGCGGCTGCGCCCGCCACGACCTCGCGTGCGCGTGCTTCGCGGATCCGGGCGGCCGCCTCTTCGATGTCGAGGTTCTGCGCTAGCGCTTCATTGATCAGCCGGTCGAGCTGCCGGTCATTGAAGCGCGTCCACCAGGAGCCAAGCTCTGAATCGGTGAGGGCCGGGGCTGCTTGGGCGTTGGCATAATGCTGGGGGACGCTTGCTGCTGGCGGCCTGTAATCCGGGCCGACGGTGCACGAGGCGAGCACCAGCGCTGACGCCGGGGCGAGCGCTTTCCTCAACGCACCTGCTCCGTCAGGAGCCCGGTGAGTGAAGCCGCCGCATGCTGCCTTGCCAGGGCCTTGAGATTGATGGTCGCAGCGCCCACCGGCTCGAAGGTTTCGCGCCAGAGGATGCCCATCAGCATCGGGCCGATGAGCGTCATTGCGAAGAGACGCGCATCACCCGGACGCACCTCGCCCTTCGCCTGCGCAGTTCCGACGAGCTCGGCGATCGCTCCGATGGCTTCGGTGATGACGAGGTCGTGGTAGACCCTGGCGAGCTCCGGGAAATTGCGGGATTCGCCGATGACGATCTTGGCGACGGCGCCGATCGGGAGCTGCTCGGCAATGTCGATGAAGCGCTCGAGCAGCGTGTAGACCATCAGGCTGAAGGGCATGTCGACGGCCGTGATGCTGTCGCGGATCATGGCGATGTTGGGCGCGACCGTGTTGCGCACGACGGCGCCGAAAATCTCCTGCTTGTCCTTGAAGTAGAGGTAGAGCGTTCCCTTCGAGATGCCGGCGCGGGCGGCGATGTCCTCGACCCGCGTCGCCGCAAATCCGCGTTCCGCGAAGAGCTCCAGCGCCGCATTGCAGATCTCGCGCGGCCGGTCCTCGGACCGTCTCTGGAATTTGGGAGCGATCATGCATCTACTCCTGACTGACTGGTCAGTTATTTATAAACGCAGCCGCCGTCAAGCTCGGGACGCTTGCCCGGCCGCGCAGTCGTCCAGCCGGCCAGGTGCAAGTCGCTGCGACGCGATCGCTGGGAAGGGGGGCCGGGGCATCGCCTGCGCGTCCCTGCAGTGGAATGCGGCACCGGCATCGGGACTCTACCCGATGACGGGGGCAATGCGGATGATGGCATGACCGCGCAATGCGCATCCTGACCACGGCCATTGTTCTCGGGCTGGCTACGATATCGGCCGGCGCTTCGGCGCAACAGGTGGACCGGGGTAACCGCGCCATCCTCGATTTAGTCGGAGCCTTGAAGCCTGGCCAATATGTCTGGGCGCCCGAACTTGGCAGCGACGGCCCAGCGCTTGTCGTCGTGAACCTCCAAACGCAGCGCCTCGTCCTGTTCCGCAATGGGGTTCCAGTGGCGGCATCGACGATATCGAGCGGCAAGACCGGCCATGAAACCCCGACCGGCGTCTTCACGATCCTGCAGAAGAATGCGGACCACCGGTCCAAGACCTACAACAACGCTCCGATGCCCAACATGCAGCGGCTCACCCCGCGCGGTATCGCCCTCCACGCAGGAAACCTCCCCGGCTATCCCGCGAGCCACGGCTGTGTTCGGCTGCCGCTCGCATTCTCGAAGCTTCTTTACGGGTCGACCAACCTTGGAATGACGGTGGTGATTACCGCCATTCCGGCAGTGCCGAGGGCTTCCGAGGGCCCGGCGCTAGCGGAAAATCAGGCGCCCGGGGTGCAACAGGCCTCGCTGAGCCAGGCGCCCTACCAGTGGAATCCCGTCCCGCCCGGGCCGGATGACCTCATCTCCGTCGTCGTCAGCATCCCCGACCAGCGCGCGATCGTTCTTCAAGGCGGCAAGAATATCGGGTCCGCCCCCGTTCGCGTCAGCGGTCCGGCCAGCGGTGCAACGGCCTACGTCCTGGAATCGTGGGACCAGACCGGGAAGCATTGGCTGAAGCTGCAATTCTCCGGCGCCGGAGAATCGATGACGGTCGGGGCCGAAGAGCTGAAGCGTTTTGACGCCCCGCTGGCTTTTCGCTCTGCCGTTGCTGCCGCGGTCAGGCCTGGCAGCGTCGTAATCGTCACCCCCGAATCCCTGGCGACCGGGAGCCCGGGGCAGAGCCAGACCGTGTTCGAGGACGAACCCTCGAAATAGCTGGCGGCCGCAACCGTTCCGTGAGCGCCTGCTTTCCGCCCAATCCCGCCGGTGGGCTTGCCGAGTTAAGTGGCGCGGTTTGGGATAAGATCGGCTTCCAACGCGATCCGGATCGCGTGAGTGGACGATTTGGCGCCCAAGATCTCGATCAGCTGCGCTCGGTGCTTCTCCACCGTCTTTTCGCTAATCCCCAACATGCCCGCGATCTGCTTGTTCAGAAAGCCAGTGGCCATGAGTTCTAGAACCTCCGTCTGTCGCGGCGTCAGCCTCGCAATCATGGTCCTCGCAAGCGCTCGCCGAAGGCCGCCGTTGGCCGCAATGACTTCCATTTGCGAACCGACAAAAAGGATGACGTTGCCGGCTTCATCGCGCACCGGCGCGATCATGACCGCGTTTCGAAAGGCACTGCCGTCCTTCTTGTAGTTGGTTAGCTCGACAACGATTGGCTGGCCATTTGCGATGTTCGTACGCAACGCGTTTCGTGGTTCCGGCTCCGTCCTCGCTCCCGCCAGGAAACGGCAGTTGCGGCCAAGGATCTCATCGCGAGGATAGCCCGTTAGCAGAGTGAAGGACTCGTTTGACGCGATGATCGGGTTGTCGGCCTGCCGGTTGTCGGTGACGATCGTCGCGATGGGAGTGGCATATATTGACGCGATGAGGGCATCGACGTCATGGCCATCGAAGCTCACGTTCATAAATCGTCTGGCCCCCCTTGAGCCGGCTCAAACCGCGCTGTTCACGGAGAGGTCCTAATAGGCTTTAGTGTGACCTTCGACCCATTAAAGACATTAGCAGGATTGGGTCACGCGCTTGGTGTGGACATGAACTCGATGCCGTGCCGCCGACCGATCGCCGGTATTTTCGCGAGGTCTTCGGGCGTAGCTCGAACCTCGTCGTTGATCTCTCGAAAGAAGTCGGACCCGTGCGCGGGGGCCGCGAAGATCAGAACCCGAGCCGGCAACTCTGACGCGCCCTTGAAGCCATGGATTGTGCCGCCAGGGAGATAGTTGAAATCGCCCTGAGTGGATGAAACCGCCTGGCCGTCGATGGTGAAGTCAACCTTGCCCTCGAGGATGTAATAGGCCTCGTCCCAGTCGTGCCGATGAGGCGGAGGGCCCATTCCAAGCGGCACTTCTTCTTCGAAGAGCGACCAATTGCCGCCAGTCTCGCTCGCTTCGCAAAGCATCGTTAGTGGCATACCCAGAACGGTAAGCGGCTTCCGTTCGCCAGCTTTGACGATCGTTGCAGTCATCGGTCGGCCTCCTTCGATGGCCGAGCGATACACGCTAGCGCCAAGCTTTTCGATGCGGCGCTCTGCTGCCGTCTGGCGAGACCAATAGTCGCTGATGTAAGGCTTCGACCCATCGCGGCCATTCAGTCTTTCAGCGGTGTAGCGCCGACTGAGACCACGTAGCGACCGATCTGCTTGTTGCCTTCGTCAAGCGTGACCTCAGCGCCAAAGAACGGAGCGCCGTGGGACACTTGATCGGCGGCAATCTCAATCGCCGCTCGAATAGCGCTTTGCCACGCAGTCACAACGTCGGCTGCTTCATGCTCTCCGTCTTGGGAGAAGTGCTCGTTGACGATGCTCACGCGGTAAGTTGGCATGCGCCGCAAAGCGATAGAGACCCGTGTCGGGTTCCCGAATACAGCCTTCGTTATGGACCCGATGAGTTTGGCCTCGCGTCGGCCGGCCGCTCATCGTGAGAGACGCGCGGTTCGTTGTCAGAAGTGATCCGCTTCACCCATTGCGGACATCTGACGGTTGTGCGCAAGGATGGCAGCCTCGAAATTCTTAGGAGCAATGGGAATGGCCACCTTGAGCGTAGTCTATCCGCGAACTCCGGGAGCAACATTCGACTATGACTATTACCAGGCGACGCACATGCCGCTTGTCGGCGAACGGTGGTCCAAAGCGGGCTTGACCGGAGGCGAGGCACTCTTGGGTAAGGCCGCTCCCGATGGCTCAGCACCGCCATACTTTGCCATCGGCATCATTCATTTCGATGGCGCGGAGAGCCTCCAAGCTGCGCTGAACGGTGAGGATGCGTCCGAAATCATCGCCGACATTCGGAACTTCACGAATGCCGAGCCGGTCATTCAGATCAATGATCGGTTCGTGCCCCCAAGCTGAGGCGCGGCTTTCCCCCCATTGCTGACAGGCGATGATCGGCCGGCGTTTACTTTTCGCGGTCGAACACGAGCAGGTCGTTTGCCTTGCCGTTTGACCGCTCCATCCTCAGCTGCTTGCCGTCGGCGGAAACGGTCACGGTGGCATGCCCTGTTTGTTCCTTGTTCTTCCTGGTCTCCGCCTTCATTTCACGATCGGTCGGTGCTGTCAGCGCGACATGATCGAACGCGGGGTTGCCGGAAGTCAGATACCAATGGGCGTCGGTCGACGCTCCATACCCCCAATGCATCGACCGGCCATCGCCGGTGACCACATTGGAACGCATGGTCACGTGATTCCCTGCAACATGATATTTCCGGGTCTCGCTTTTTTCGCTCGTTTCCGGCGACCCGAACTTCGACTCCGCGACATTGAGATGCCAGGTGGCGTTCCACGCCTTCGCATTGAGGTTCGCTGCCATCGCCACTTGGCTGGATGCGAAAGCGATGCCCGCTACCGCCGCAGTCAGGGTTTTGAAGTTGGTCATATGTCGCTCCCGTTGCGGCTACCCGTCAGTCGCCTTTTCTCAGGTAGTGGCAGCGCGACGTGATCCGAATGGAGCGGCCATGACATCGGGGTTTCTCCGTACGCGGCTAGGTCCAGTTTCCATCCAGAGCTGCCGTCCGCTTTCGAACCAAGCCGGACATTAGAGATCAGCGGCTGGTCGCTCGGCGATTGAATGTTTTGTGAATCTCGGCCTCTGCCGTAAAGTCGGTCAGCCGACACCGCTTGGGGGGCTGCTTTGACGAGTCAGGCGGCGGACGTATTCATCTCGTACAAGGCGGAAGACCGAGCACGGGTCCGGCCGTTGGTTGCCGCGCTCGAGGCCGAAGGCTTCAGCGTCTGGTGGGACACGCACATCGGCGGTGGCGCTCATTGGCGAGAAGATATCCAGGAACATCTCGATGCGGCGAAGTGCGTCATCGTCGTGTGGAGCAAGCGCTCCGTCGGCGCTGAGGGTGACTTCGTTCGCGACGAGGCCAGTCGTGCTCGCAAGCGGGGCGCCTATTTGCCCGTTCGCCTCGATCCCGTCGAACCGCCGCTCGGGTTCGGAGAGGTCCAGGCCATTTCGCTCAAGCGATGGAAGGGTGACCGGTCAGATCCACGTTTCCTTGCCGTCGTTGAGTCGATCAAACGGCGCATCGCGGGCGAAGACATTGCTCATGTTATCTTGGGCCATCACGGGGCAAATGTGTCGCGCCGCACTCTTGTGGCCGGCGGCACGGCGATCGGGGCGGTGGCGGCTGGCGGCAGCTGGCTCCTCCTCAAGCCGGCGCCGGCCAACGCCAAGAGAATCGCAGTCCTTCCGTTCGACAACCTCTCCAGCGATGCCAGTCAGGTCTACTTTTCCGAAGGCGTCGCCGAAGAACTCCGCGCAGCACTGGCCCGCATAGGCCTGGAGGTGATCGGACGGGCGTCCTCGGATGCGGTCAAGAACCTCGATACGAAGGTGATCGCGTCGAAGCTCGGCGTCGCGAATATTTTGACCGGAAGCGTTCGCCGCTCCTCGGAAATGGTACGGATCAGCGCGCAGCTGGTTGGCGGCGGCGACGGCGTTCAGCGCTGGCAGGAGACCTACGACCGCGCTCCAGAAGACGAGATCAAGATCCAGACCGACATCGCGACCAATGTCGCCCAATCGCTCAGCATCGCGCTGGGCCAGGCCGGAAAGACCGCGCTCACCCTTGGTGGGACCGCAGATAGCTCCGCGCAGGATCTCTATCTCCGTGCGGCGGAGCTTTACAGAAACGACACTGGTGAGGACGCGGTCCGGGAGGCCGTGAGACTGCTGGATGCCGCCATCGGCCGAGACCGTAATTACGCGAACGCCTATCGCATGAAGGCGAATTTTCTCGAGTTTCTGGCGACATCATACTCGAAAAATGCCGACGAGATGACGAGGGGTAAAGATGCAGCGGAAGCGGCTGCGAGAAGTGCCATCGCGATCGCTCCAAGGCTGGGCGCGGCCTATGCGGAACTGGCGGGAATTGAGCAAGATCGCTTCAATTTCGATAAGGCGCAGCAGTTCATGCGCGAAGCCATGGCGCTTTCACCCGCCGATCCAAAGGTAATCTCAACTTCAATGTACGTTGAGTGGTACGTGTGCGGACAGCCGCAGAATGCGCTGTCACTTGCCGACCGTCTCGCCGAGCTCAATCCTCTCACGCCTACGAGCTACTCGGTTCGGTCCGCCATTCTCATTGACTTGAGGCGTTATGACGAGGCGATCGGAGCAGCGCGAAAGTCGCTTCAGCTGGCACCCGGTCGCGAGTGGCCGCATCAGTTGATCGGAGATTCGCTCATCCTGATGGATCGCCCGAATGAAGCAAAGGCTGAGTTGGGGTCCGTATCTTCGGACGACTTGTACAGGCTGAGGAGCGAAGGAGTCATGGCCGCGCGCTCCGCCGATACGAGCGCCGTGGAGCGGATCGTGTCGCAAATCCAAAAGGTGTCGGGCGATTCCGCGATGTTTCAATATGCGCAGATTTACGCGCAGGCGCGACAGCTCGACCGCGCGTTCGAGGCACTCGAGAAGGGCTTGGCGGTGAAAGACCCCGGCGTCACCGGAGTGAGGACGGACCCGTTCCTCGACCCAATCCGCCGCGATCGGCGCTACCCAGCGCTCCTCGACAAGATCAATTTCCCGGCCTGCAAGTGAAGTGAGCCGATGTCTGCTTTCGGCCCAAAGCAGACCTTAGGTCGATATTGGCGTCTCCACTGATTGATCCTGCCGGTTAAACCGCGTCCCTGTGAAAACCATGGCCAGCGATCAGGACGACACCAATGGGCTGAACGCCTCAGAGGTTGAGCGCGAGATCCGCGAGGGACGCAAGTTCACCGCGAACGAAGCAATAGCGAGACTGGCGGGTCCGGGTGCGATGAAGGGCGCATCGCCTGTCGCGCTTGACCAGCAGGCTGAGATCGCAATTGGCACGTGGCTGCGGGGTCACCTGGCCGACCCCGTGGGAGCTTTGACTATCGCTCTGCATCGACACCTGCGCGGATGCGAAGCTCTACTAAAGAACCCGGAGCAGCCGCTAGTTGTCCTGGCTGACTATTGTAGGAGCTTCCTCGCTTCCGATGAGCTTCTGAAGGAGCTGGTGCGCGAAGCGGATGCCGAATGGGGTCGACTCATGGATGAACGACCACATTTTGAAAGGGAAGGTTCCCCTCAGCATCCCGACGATCCCTATACAGCGGGGTCTGTGCGCAAAGCCCTGGACGATGTGTTGAGGCAATTATCGCCCTAGTCTCTTTACCGTCGACCCATTGATGACATGGCTGTTCAACCGCGGGGCCGACCCGGACTTTCCACGCCATTCGCGACGAGCCACGTTTCAAAGCGATGCTCGCTTCTGCGCAGCAGCGATCGGATGGCGGCGGAGTGACGCTTGGACCACAGGATGACACCCCAGCGGCAGCCTTCCGTCCAAAAAGCTCGCGTCAGCGTGGCGTTGGCTTTCGCCCATTGCGAATATCCGAACTGGACCGCCCTTCACCGGGACCTACGCCAGCTGCGGCGTGAACTGCTTCAGTTCACCCATGCCGCCGTCAATCACTCCGTAACAGGATGCGGGGACCTCGTTCCACGCGCCCTTGAGGTCGCCCAATGGTTCCGACACGACCATCCTCGTCTGGTCCGACAACGTCAGGAACAACGGGATTTCGGGATGCTGGTCCCGAAGCGTCTCGACCTTAGTCGAGAAGAAGAGTGACGGCGGAACGCCCACCGTGGAATAGCGGAAGGCCCAGAGGCGCCGCCCGTCGCTCACCGCGACGCTCATTCGCACCGGCTCCCCGATACCCTGTTTCCTGCAGGCCTGTTCGATGAAGCCGACAGCTCGCTCGACCGCAGCCGGCGGGTCCTCTTCGAGACCGAATGTCAGCGCGAGGAAGAAGAAAACCTCCGTGTCGCTCGACCCCTGCACGAAAGGATAGAGCTCCGGATCGATTTCGACGACGAGCTCGCGTTTGACTTCGTGAAAGCGCTCGATCTGGCCGTTGTGCATCCAGATCCATTTGCCGTGCCTGAAGGGATGACAGTTGGTCTGCTGGACCGGCGTCCCGGTCGCAGCACGGATATGCGCAAAGATCAGCCGCGACCGGATCTGCGTCGAGATCTCGCGGAGGTTGCGGTTGTTCCACACGGGATCGATGCCCTTGAACAGGGCCGGAGTATCGCCCTCGCCGTACCAGGCGATCCCGAACCCATCGCCATTCGTCGTGTGGGGACCAAGATGCGCGTGCAGGCTCTGGTCGATCAGTGAATGTTTCGGTTTGTAGAGGAGATCGCCGAGCAGGATCGGCGTTCCGGAATAGGCAAGCCAGCGGCACACGGCGATTTTCTCCCTCAAGTCCTCAGGAGACCATGGAGAAGGACCGAGCGCCAGGTAATCAGTAATGACCGCTTTCGACCGTCATTCAGTCGGTCATCGCAACACACGCTTCAAACGCTCTTGCGATCGCTGGATCATCGATCGCCTTCAAGACGCTTAAATAGGGAACGACGACTCAACCGCCTCCGGGTGATCGGCCGAGTTCGATTGGCTCCCTGAAACCAGGGTAAGCGACTCCCCAGCGCGAAATTGCGAGGCAGAACTTACTGCTAGAGTTTCCGGATCATACCTTCCGAACTTGCCACTCGCATTCCGAACTTCCGCACGGTCATCCTGCTCCGGGCCGATCTTCCGCCGGGGGCCGGCATCAGCCACTGTTCCACCGCGAGGTTGCCCTTCAGTTTGAAAGTGAACCTGTATTGGTCGGCGATTTTTTGTATGCGCACGGGCCCAAGTGCATCTGACATTGTTCCAGTGAATCGATTTCTGTCGACCTGTCGGATCGTCCAGTAACGTTGGCGAGCCGGTTTGCCCTCGTCTTCCACCAGCTGGACGAGAATAAGCGAGCCATCTGCACGAATTTCCCCACGAGTTGTCGTGTGAGACCAATACGGCTTCCTCATGACGATCTTGACCACGCTCGTCATTTCGGTGCGTCCCTCGAAGAAACGCAGAGGCTGCCCGGATTCTTCGACACTGGCGAGCGAGCTCGCCGGTGCAGTTCCGGCTACAAAAGCGGCCGCCAAGGCCGCGTGGAATGCAATTCGAACATGCGGGGCCACGCGAACAGTTCAAAAGATGATGGCCGCGAAGTCCATCCGAACATTCCCCGAGGATCGGGACAGCATGCCGCTCTCGATTTGCCCGCATAAAATGCCGGCAGAGCGACGGGGGCCCGCCATTGGCGTACCGGCGGATCTCGACGCAACGAGCTACATATAGGCTGGTGGCTGCAATTCGCGCAGACGAGCCTGATGCATGTGTGGTGAGGCGGCTACCCCCCGCCTTGCTCGCCTGAATGGGCCCCAGACGAATTCCAAGCTGCTTCGGGTCTCGGGCTGCCCGACGACACCGGTCGCGGGCCATTCATCCTCGGTAGGAAAATAAGCCGTCCCGAACAATTGGTCCCAGATTGAGGTGCCGGCGCCGAAGTTCTTGTCCCAGTGTTTCTGCTCAACCGAATGATGGATTCGGTGGAACCGGTTGTCCGCGATCACCCGGCGCACGATTGGCCCGAAATGAACGCTGTTGGGAGAGTGCAGATAATACCCCTGGAGCTTCAAGAGCAGCTCGACGATGAACACGCTTTCGAGCCCGTCAATGCCGAGGAGATAGGCAGCGGGAAGGCTGATGAAAGCGATCCTGAAAAACTGCTCGCTCCAGTGGAAATATGAATTGATGCCGCTCAGCTCTTCAATCGAATGGTGAATGGCATGGAGACGCCAGAACCATTTGTGTTGGGCGCGGTGCAGCCAATATCCAAAGAAATCGTACAAGATCATGCCGAGTAGCGGCGCGAGCAGGTATGTCGACCAGTGGAGCCACGGGCTCGCCAACCAGCTGTTCAAGGGCAGGACGAAGAATGGCCGGGGGTCCAGCCATCGGCCGAAATAATCATAGCTGGTGAGAGCTAGTGCAGTCCCGAGCCCCGCGAATACCCAGAACTTCAATGACCGTATTTGGCTCTCGATCGAGACCTGGCCCTTGGGAAGGAGGCGCTCGATGCTCCACATAATAGCGGCTATTGAGAATGTGCTTACCCAAGTCGTCAAAACATTGCCGAGTAAAGTAGAGACGAAGGCCATAACTCTTTCTCAACCGGCGATAGGGACGCGTTCATATCTCAGGGGAAAATCGGATGACCGTGTTGCCGAGTTCTATCCCCGCTCCAAGGCCTGATATGAACTGAAGCGTTGAACCAAGGTTAACGCACAAAACCAAGGCAGCACACGGGATGTAAAGGCTTTTGTCGTTAGTAGTGCCGCCAACCGTGTTGGGCAGATGTGACGATGAAGCCGTATATCCTTGGTGCAATCTGCGTGTGGTTCGTTTGCGGCATTGTCGGTGCCGCAATGCTGCATCAGCAACGCCTCGACAT
>JBJMUN010000038.1:0-9558 GCA_045811185.1 Sphingomicrobium sp. | reverse complement strand
CGCCTGCGGCGTCAGAACCGCCATCGCCTTGGAGTTGAGCGGCGCGTGCAGCGCAACGCTCTGCTCGAACACCGGCAGCGTCGAGGTGATCGCCACATGACGATCGACGAGCAATTTGATCAGTGCGTTCGCTTGCGCGCTTTTGGGCTTCATCGTCACCAGCGTCGGCGTTCCCGTCGTCTCGCTGCATTTGTCCGGTTTCTTGCCGGGGTCGAGCTGCGTGTTGACGAAGAAGCCGTGCTCGAGGTCGTCGATCCCGAGCGCCGCCGCTTCGGGATAAGTGACCGAACACAAATGACCCGTGACCTTCAGGTGCCGCCGGTGCGCCTCGTCGATCGCCGCCTTCAGCTGGGCGCGAGTGATGTTCATATACGCCTTGAACGATGTCGCTCCCTGGTCCGCCCAAAAGGCGACCGTCCGCCGCGCATCCTCTGGCGACGTGATCTGGTGCATCTGGATGAAGGGGCTGTTCGGACCTTCGAGATATGGTCCAGTCACGTCCATGTGCGGGCCGACCAGCTTTCCGCTATCGATCTGCGCCTTCACGTTGAGATCGGCATACGGCTCGACGCTTCCTGTCGTCCGCATCGTCGTGACGCCGTTTGCAAGATACAGCCGGGGCGCGCTGAACGTCATCTGCGGGACCACCAGCGGTGCGTCAGAATGGCCCGACGCGTCGATGTTGGGCCGGGCGATATAGAACATGTGGTTGTGCATTCCGACGAGCCCCGGCAGCGCCGTCTCGCCTGTGCCGTCCAGCACGCGATATCCTGCCGGCACCGCCGCGCCGGAGGGCAGCAAGGCACCGATCTTCTCGCCTTCGATCAACAAGGTTGCATCATCAACCGGTGCTGCGCCCGTTCCATCGATGATCCGCAAATGCGTGATCGCGATCCTGCCCGCCGGAACACGAACGAACGGCTGTACCTCGGGCCCGAGCCGAGGCGGCGGGGCAAGCACCGGCGCGGCGCCCGCAGCGACTGAGCAGAGGATTGCCGAAGCGGCGGCGAGCAGCCGAAAATTCATGATACCCTCCTGCGTCGAACAGCTAGCTCGCATGCACCGGAAATCTCCGCAATGGTCTGGCCAACGAGACCTACTGCTCATGGCTACTTTCTGCGTGTAAGGGCGTTTCTGCTCATCAACACCGGTATCCGGCCGCCCCATTGACCGACGGAGGCGCAATCATCGTGAACACTCATCTTGAGTTCTACCTGGAGCGAGCGGCGCAGGCGCGAGCTGAAGCGGAGGCTGCAACCCTCGAAAACGTCCGCGACCGATGCCTCCGATCGGCGACGGCATGGACTGAAATGGCCGCGCGGGTTGAACGCACCGAGAAGCTTCGGTTCGAGAACGAAGCGATGAAGGCTGCGCAGCTGGCCGGATGAGCCGGCCCTTGCCGTAACGAGGGACGGGGGAACCCTCCCCTCCTTGCTCCCGTTGAACCCATGTGGACAATGTACGCACGCTCGAGCGCAAGCCGCCACTGATCACGCCCCCGCCCGCGGCCGAGGCCTTCTATTCGGAGGTTCTCCAGCTGATGGCCGACTCCTCGATCCCGTTCCTGGTATCGGGGACCTACGCGCTCGCGAGCTACACCGGGATAGATCGGCCGACCAAGGACGTCGACGTCTTTGCCAAGACCGGCGACGCCCTCAAGATGCTGCATTATTTCAAGGGTCACCGCTTCGACGTCGAGATCGTCGACGAGCGCTGGCTCTACCGCGTCACGCGCGGCGAGCTGTTCGTCGACATCATCACCAACATGCCGACCGTAACCACGCACGTTACCGACGACTGGTTCGTCGGCGCTCCCGAGACCGACCTGTTCGGCGCCAGGGTTCGGCTCGTCCCGCCCACCCAGTTCATTTGGTCGAAGATCTTCGTCCAGGACCATCACCGCTACGACATGGCGGACGTCGCGCACATGATCCTCAAGTGCCATGAGGCCATCGACTGGAAGCAGCTGCTCAGTCACATGGAACTCTACTGGGAAGTGCTGCTGATGGCGCTGCTCAACTTCCGTTTCATCTATCCGAGCGAACGGCATTGCGTGCCGAGATGGTTGTTGAACGAGCTGCTGGAGCGGCTTCGCGACCAGTCCGACGTCAAAGGACCCGGCAAGAAAGTCTGCCGCGGACGCATCTTCTCGCCCCGCGACTATGCGGTCGACGTCGACCAGTGGGGTTTCTCCGACGCCGTCGGTAATCTCGAAGAGCAATATGGCGAGTAACCGGCCGATGCGGGTGGCGGCGATCGGTGATCTTCATGTCCAGGAGCATGACGACGCGCCTTATCGCGAGCTGTTCAGCGAAATTTCCAGTCACGCCGACGTGCTGTTGTTGTGCGGTGATCTCACGAACTTCGGCAAGACCAAGGAGGCCGAGATCCTCGCCGACGACATCAAGTCCTGCACTGTCCCGGTGCTGGGAGTCCTCGGCAACCATGATTACGAGTGCGGACAGCCGGAAAAGGTTTGCTCGATCCTCACTGAAGCTGGGATGATCGTGCTGGACGAGCAGGCGCACGAGATCGACGGCGTCGGCTTTGCCGGGGTCAAGGGTTTCATGGGCGGATATGGGCGCGGGGAGCTTGCTCCATTCGGTGAGCCGATCGCCAAGGCGTTCGTTGACGAGGTGATGAAGGAAGCGCGAAAGCTCGAGAACGCGCTCCGCACCCTGCGTACCGAGCGCAGCGTCGCCGTCCTTCATTATTCCCCGATCCCCGGCACGCTCGAGGGGGAGCCCGATGAGATTTTCCAGTATCTCGGCGCACAGCGCCTCGCCGAGCCGATCGATCGCTTCGATCATGTGAAGGCGGTCGTCCACGGCCATGCTCACCACGGGACGTACGAAGGGCGAACGCCGCTCGGAAAGCCCGTCTATAATTGCGCTCAGTTCGTGCTGAGGCCGAAATTCGGCCGTCCCTACGCTTTGCTCGAAATCTAGGCGCCGCGGTGCCCCTCGTCCGCATGGTTTCCGTTTAGCTGTCCTGGCCTGACCCCGGCTCCGTCTGCGCGCGGTGGAGCTTGGCGGTGGTCGCGTCGGTCATCATTCCGGCGGCAGCGACCTGCATCTTGTTCTTCAGCCCATAGATCACGGCGGCTTCGCCCTTCAGCATTGCCTCCCAGCCGACTTTTGCAACGTCGGCTGGATCGTCCTTTTTCGCCTGCCCCACCTTCGTGTCCTCGAGCTCTGCGCGATGGAAGAACTCAGTCTCGGTCGCCCCAGGCTTGAGGCATGT
Source organism: Sphingomicrobium sp. (assembly GCA_045811185.1). Classification (GTDB taxonomy): domain Bacteria; phylum Pseudomonadota; class Alphaproteobacteria; order Sphingomonadales; family Sphingomonadaceae; genus Sphingomicrobium. Next base: position 6,315 of record JBJMUN010000038.1, on the reverse strand, counting down.
TACGGTGACTCCGGTATCGCGGAGCTCTTCGTTCAGCGCCGCAGCGAAGCTGTCGATGAAGGCCTTCGAGCCATTGTATACCGCCTGGAAGGCTCCGCCGAGGTGACCGGCGACAGAGCCGGTGATCAGCACCTTCCCCGCTCCCCGCTCGACCATGTCCTTCAAGATGGGCTGGATCAGCAGGAGCGTGCCGCTGATGTTGGTATTGATGATGTGCAGCCATTCCTTGGGGCTCTGGTCGAGGAAGCCGTGACCAAGGCCATGACCGGCATTGGCGACGAGCACGTCAACGGGCCGCCCGGCGATCGAGGCGAGGAGCTGCTGCACCCCATCCTGCGTCGCAAGGTCGGCCTGGACCTCCTGCACCTCAACACCGAACTGCTCGAGCGCCGGCCCGGCCTCGACAAAGGGAGTGTCGGCGGCGACGATAAGTTCGTAGCCGTCCTTCGCGGCACATTTTGCGAGCTCCAGTCCGATACCGCTCGAAGCACCGGTGACGATTGCAAGCTTAGGCGAGCTCATGCTGCTGCTCCTTCTGCCCCGACTTCGGCGCCGCCATCTCGGTCTTGAGAACGATCTTGGTGAACTGGTCCTGGTCGTCGTGCCAGTTGCGGTACATCTCGGCCGCCTGCTCCAGCGGCGCGTGGTGCGAGATGAGGAAGGTTGTATCGATCCTCCCCTGCTCAATGTGCTCGAGCAGCGGCTTCAGATAGCGGTGCACATGCGTCTGCCCAGTCCTCATGGTGAGGCCCTTTTCCATGAAGGCGCCGACCGGGAACTTGTCGGCAAAGCCGCCGTAGACGCCCGGCACCGACACCCGGCCGCCCTTGCGCACCGCCAGCACCGCTTCACGAAACACATGTATGCGGTCGGTGACCATGAAGGTCATGCTCTTGGCCTGGTCGAGGATGTTGTCGATCGAGATCCCGTGCGCCTCGAGGCCGACGGCGTCGATCACGGCGTCCGGCCCGATACCGCCGGTCATCTCGGCAAGCGCCTCCCGGACATCGACCTCGCGATAGTCGAGGATCTCGGCGCCGAGTTGCTTCGCGAGCGCCAGCCGCGATCGGTAATGGTCGATCGCGATCACCCGGTGCGCGCCCATCAGCAGCGCCGACTGGATCGCGAACAGGCCAACCGGGCCGCAGCCCCACACCGCGACGGTGTCACCTTCCTCGATCTCGCAATTCTCTGCCGCCATCCAGCCCGTCGGCAGGATGTCGCTGAGGAACAGGACCTTGTCGTCTTCCAGATGGTCCGGCACGACGATCGGGCCGACGTTCGAGAAGGGCACACGCACGTATTCCGCCTGCCCGCCGGCGTAGCCGCCGGTGAGGTGCGAGTAGCCGAACACACCGGCCATCGGGTAGCCGTACTGGAACTCGGTCGCGTCACTGGTCTCGGCCGGGTTCGTGTTGTCGCAGCAGCTGAATTGCTGCTTCCTGCAGAAGAAACACTCGCCGCATGCGATCGGAAATGGAACGACGACGCGCTGGCCCTTCTTGAGCGTGCTCTCCGGTCCAGTCTCGATGACCTCCCCCATGAACTCATGGCCCAGGATATCGCCGGCGCGCATCCCTGGAATGTAGCCATCGTAAAGGTGCAGGTCGGAGCCGCAGATCGCGGTCGAGGTGACGCGCAGGATCGCGTCGTGGGGGTTGACGATTTCGGGATCAGGCACCGTCTCGACGCGAACGTCGTGGCGGCCTTGCCAGGTCAATGCGCGCATCGGGTGCTCCTCAGATTGTCGCTTCACTCGGGGATTCGGACCGGCGGCCGGAGGGCGACGCGTTCGTCGCGATCTCGCCGGTTTCCATCAACTGCTTGAACCGCCGCAGGTCGCGGCGCGCCTGAACGTTCGGCTCGCGCTGCAGGATCTTCGCGATTGCGCGACCGGGGAGGCCGGCAGGGGGATCATATTTCAGCGTCAGTCGGACCCCCGTTCCGCGGCCTGGCGCCTGCTCGAAGAACTCGACTCGCCCGCTCGTCTGGATCTCCGAATCAAGGTCGCTTTCCCAGGCGATCGTCGTGCCCGGCTCGTCCTCGACGATGCGGGTGACGAGCTCGACCGTGGAGCCGAGCGGGGCCTTTACCTTCCACCTCGACCGTCCTTCGCCGAGGTCTTCGACACGATCGACGTTCTCCATGAACGTCGGGAAGCGCGTGAAATCGCGCCACTGCTGGTAGACCTCCTGCTTGGCCCTGTTGATCGAGACAGTCCGGCCGACCAGTCCTTCCTCGTAGCGGCCGGTCTTTCGGCGCCACGTGTGGTCGGGCGCGTCGCTGACATTGTCTCCATCGTCATGAACGTCGGGCGACCTGCGCGCGAGCAGGAAGCCGGCGGCGCCGACGGCAACCGCCACGCCCGCACCAATCAGCGCCTTCTGACCAGTTGAAACTTCCGCCATCGAGACCCTCCGTCGCATTCGGAAGGATTCAAGCGGAGGACGGCCGTGCTTGTTCCTACGGCTGTGCCCAGTTTTCAAGGATTTCGACGAAGCGCGTGAGCCACGCGTTCGTCTGGTGGCCGTCGATCACCCGATGATCGATGGTGAGCGTGACATAGGCCATCGGCCGGACCAGGATTGCGTCCTGCCCACCCATCTGACGAACCGTCACGCGCTTTTCGAGCTTGCCGACGCCAAGGATCGCAGCCTGACCCTGATGAAGGATGATCGGAGCCGCAAGAAGCGAGCCCGACACGCCGGGGTTGGAGATGGTGAAGCTGCCCCCCGACACAACCAAGCGCTCCAGCCTGCCATCGCGCGCGCGCCGCGTGAGATCGTCGAGCCTCGCACCGATCTCTTCGAGGCTGAGCGAGCCCGCGTCCTTCACGACGGGAACGACCAACCCCTTCTCGCCAAGTGCGGTGCCGACGCCGACGTCGATCGTGGGAGAGATGGCGATGCGGTCCTTTTCCCAACGACCGTTGATCGCTGGCGCCGCCGCCATCGCCTCGGCAGCAGCTTTCACGATATAGGCGGTGTAGCTGAGCCTCGCTCCTCGTTCGGCCATCGCCGCTTTGTGGTCAGCCACCGCGGAGAAATCCGCCTCGAAGACGGCCGTGACATGCGGTGCTTCGCTCACTGCTCGCACCATGTTCTCGGCTATCTTCAGCCTCATGCGGTCGTGCGGGATGTCCTGCGCCGTGAATTGTCGCGGCTGTGCGGTCGACGGCTCGCCGACGCTGACGACGGTCGCGGACGCGACGGCGCGATCGACGTCCTCGCGGGTCACTCGGCCGTTCCGTCCCGTGCCGGCGATCCTTGAAGGGTCGATCCCGTGCTGGAGGCACGCGCGGCGTACCGATGGGCTGAGGCGGGCTTCCGTCTCTCCGGTCACCACGGCGTAGCTCGCGGGTTCTTCTTTGGCAGGCGAGCGTTTCTCGGCCTCGCTCGCGTCGAGCCTTTCCGCTGGCGCAGCCTGCGTCTCGATCCGCGCCAGCAGCGCTCCGGGAACCGCCTCGGCGTCCGTGTCGAGCACGATCTCGGCGAGCACGCCTGCCGCGGGCGACGGGACCTCCTGCGTCACCTTGTCGGTTTCGAGTTCAACCAGCGGGTCGTTCTCGGCGACAGCGTCGCCGATTTGCTTCAGCCAGGCACGGACGACCGCCTTGGTGCCCTCCTGCTCGTCGGGGACGCGGACCTCGATCAATCTCAGAACCCCACCAGGCGCTCGATCTCGGCGCGAATGCGCTCCGGCGAAGGCAACGCCCATTCCATGAGACTTGGATGATGGGGACTTGGAATGTCCGGCATGGTGACTCGCGCCACCGGCGCGTCGAGGTCGAGGAAGGCTTCGTCCGCAACGACCGCAGCGATCTCCGCGCCGAACCCGCCAGTCCTCAGATCCTCGTGAACGATGAGGCAACGCCGCGTCCGGCGCACGCTCTCGAGCACCATCTCCTTGTCCCAAGGCTGAAGCGTGCGAAGATCGATGACGTCGGCCCTGAAGCCGTCGGCGGCAGCCTCGCAGCGCGGCACCATCGCGCCCCAGGTGACGATCGTGATCCTGTCGCCGTCGCGGGTTTTCCTGGCGCGGCCGAACGGCAGGACGTAGCCGTCGCCCGGCCATGGACGTCGCGCCCAGCTGTCGTCGAGCATTGCGCGATGCTCGAAGAACAGCACCGGGTCGTTGCCGCGCAGGCTAGCGCGCAGCAGTCCGACGGCGTCCTCGGCGTTGGACGGTACAGCGACCTTCCACCCCGGATTGTGCACGAACTCGACCTCGTTGGTCATCGAGTGCCACGGGTCGCCGCACTTGAAGAAGCCGCCGGGCACGCGCAGCACCATCGGCGCGGCGAAGCGGTTGTGGGTGCGCCAGCGCATCGTCCCGCAATCGTGGATCTGCTCGGTCGCCGGCTCGGCATAGTTGCGGAATTGGATTTCGGGGACGGGCATCAGCCCGGAGAGGGCCATGCCGACGGCCCGGCCGAGGATTCCTTCCTCGTTGAGGCTGGTGTCGAACACGCGGTCGCGCCCGAACTTTTCCTGTAGGCCGAGCGTGACGGCGTGGACGCCGCCCTTCGGGCCGACATCTTCGCCGAAGACGAGCACGCGCGGATTGGCTTCGAGCTCCTGGTCGAGCACTCGGCGGATGGCCGTCACCATGTTGATGCGCTGGCCGGAGCCCGCAGGCTGGTCCGTCGAAGACGGCGGCGCGTAGCCGCTGTTCCACAACCCGCCGACCTGCTGCAGGTCACTTTCGAAGAAGACGTTGGTCGTGACAGTGTCGGGCGAGGAAACGCCGCGGGCTTCGGCTTCGGCGACGGCAGCCTGCACCTGCCAAGCGGTTTCGCGCTCGAGGTCGGCCCAGACTTCCTCGCCGATCTTGAGCTTGGCGCAATGGGCCTTGAGCCTGGGCAAAGGATCGCGCGCCCATTCGGCTTCGACTTCTTGCTTCGACTTATAAGTCTGCGTGTCCTGGAAGCTGTGCCCTTCCAGCCGCGGCACGGTCAGGCGCAGCAGGGCCGGCGTGCGCTTGGTCCGCACATGGACCGCCGCTTCGGCGATGAGGCGCGAGGTTTCAAGCGGATCGGTGCCGTCGCCGTTGAAGATCGTCAGACCGGAGAAGCTCGCGAGATTCGCGGCGATGTCCTTGCCCGGCGTCTGATAATCCGAGGGGACCGAGATGCCGTAGCCATTGTCCTCGATGTAGATTAACAGCGGCAATTGTTGTGTCGTCGCAATAGTTAGCGCTGACCAAAATCCACCCGTGGCGCAGCTCGCATCGCCGCCGAGCACCAGCGAGATCGCATCCGCGGGGCCTTCGTTCAGCACCTTGTGCTTGTAGGCGATCGCCTGCGCCCAACCAGCGGCGGGCGTATATTGTGCCCCTACCCCGCCACACATCGGCAGCGCGTGCGCGCCGCCGGGGTTGGGGTAGTTGAACACGACACCGATATCGCGCCCGTCCGAAGAGCCACCGGCGAGCCCCATGCCCGAGCCGAGCGCATCGGCAAGCGGCACGCCGAGCGCAAGGAGCAGCGGCCGCGACCGATAATAGCCGAACGCGCCGTCGCCGTCCTTCAGCTGCATGCCGAGCAGCACCTGGGCCATGTCGTGGCCGCGCGCGCTGAATTGGTAGAGGACCTTCTTCGCCGGAACGAGCTCCTGCTCCTCGACCCGGTCCATCTCCCGGCTGGTCAGCACCAGCCGCGCGACCTCGCGCCAGTCCACGTCCGCCGACACCCGGCCCGGGTCGCGATCGGCCATGACCGGTTACGCGTCCAGCGCGCCGGTCACGGCGGCGATAAATCGATCGATTTGCTCATCGCCCATGCCGACGACGTTGAAGCGCCCGCTGTCGGCCATGTAGATCGCATCCTCCTCGCGCAGCTTCAGCACTTGCTCCTTGCTGAGAGGCAGCATCGAGAACATGCCGTACTGGCGGCCGATGAAGGCGAGCCGCGGGTCGGCCGCGGCGATCCGCTGGCGGACGGAGTTGATGCGATCGCGCATTCCGGCAAGCTCAACCAGCCAGCGGGCGCGAAGCTCCGGATCATCAAGGATGATGCGCGCTGCTGCCGCGCCGTGGTCGGGCGGCATCGACCACATTTCGCGCGCGCGCTGGCCGACATGCGCCATGGCGGTCGCGGTCGCTTCAACGGAGCCGGTCTTCACGAACAGCGAGCCGACACGGTCGCGGTAGCAGCTGAAATTCTTGTCGCAGCTCTGGGCAATGACGACCTCCTCGCAGGCGAAGAGCATCAGCCGCACGCCGAACGCATCTTCATCGAGGCAGCGACCGAAGCCCTGATAGGCGTTGTCAATGAAGGGGATGCGGCCGCGATCGACAATCACGCGGGCGACTTCA
>JBJMUN010000037.1:0-2766 GCA_045811185.1 Sphingomicrobium sp. | reverse complement strand
AGTGCTATTCTAACGCTCCCCACATTCCTCCCCACGGCGCTCGCTTGCGCAGGGTCACTTTGGGGCGAGGGCCGCTAATGTCTGCTTTCGACCCATTCCTGCCACTAGCTGGTGTTTGCTTTCGACCCACTACGAATGGCTGAAAATTCATGTCGTTAAGGCTGCAACGCGCCTGCGCATCTCCTTGAGTAGCTTCTCCATCGTTTGGAACCGCTGCTCAATTGCATCAAACGTTCGCTGATGTTGTGTCTCCCGCTCGGCGCGGCTGAGCGCGACCTGGATGGCGCGGGCGACTGGGTCGGCGACGTCCTCGATCGCCGCGCATTCGGCCCTGCCGAATAGGCTGCCGTCGGGTCGCGGCCCGAGCAGCAGCCAGCCGACGCGGCCATGGCCTTCCGCTTCGAGCGGGACGCGGACCGGAAAGAGCGGATCGGCCTTGGCGACATCGATCCGGTGGTGCGGGGGCGGGGTCCAGGCGCGCAGCCACGCGACAGCTTCGTCAGCGCCGATCTCGCGTGCGTCAAGCACGCGATCACCGATCACCAAAGCGGCGCGGCTGGCGTGAACGCCCTCGACGACATTGTCCAAGGTCGCGGCGGCGATACTCTCGAGCCCCGCCGTTTCGCGCAGGTCGCCTACGAGCGGCGGCAACCGGTGGCGGAGGCGGAACAGTTCTTTCTGGAAATGCCGCTCGGCCCACGCGTGGACGCGCTTGTGCAGCGGCACGATGATGGCCGCCGCGATCGCCGCACCGATCGCTCCTGAAGCGATGCCGATGCTGCTTCCGAAATATTGCTCGCCGGCGAGTTCGGCGAGCTTCTCCGCGCCCGCGAACAAGGCGATGAAGCCGAGAGTCAGGACGCCGTAAGCCGCGGAGCGGCCGATCACCTTGTCGGCATCGTAGAGGCGGTACCGGAGGATCGAGACGAGGACGCCGAGAGCAATCGCGCAGGGGGTCAGCGCGTTCAGCACGCCGGAGGAAAAACCATTCCACGCAGCCCATCTTGGGTCGTCGCCCTGCCTCGCATTCGCGGCAACCCTAATCAGCATTATGATGATCTGCAGAGCAACGCCTATGGCAAATCCGAAGAACGCCCAGCGGAGCTGCTGGCGTTCGGCGCCCGGATCGAGCTTACGGTACCGCGCGACAAGGGCGACCAGCGCCGTCAGAAGGAATCCGGCCTGCATCACCAAGCCTTGTGGTAAGTCCCAGGTTACAATGAAGGCGGGAATGAGAAAGGGAGGGACCGCAGTCCACCGGGGCTCGAATCGGCCGGCAGGGAAGGCAAATAGCGCAACGAAAAACAGACAGGCCCCTGTAAGGTTTGCTTTGTCGACGACGGCCCAGCTGACGCCGGCCGTGGACGGGTCATTTGCTATCCCTGCAAACATCAGAAAACCGAGCGACATTAAAGCTGGGACGACCTCGCGACGGCGCCGCAGAAAGAGCAGAATAGCCGCCAAAATGGACGCGGCGATCGGCAGAACTCCGGCTAGCGGCAAGGCGGAGACGATGGTTGGACTAATTCCCGCGGCCCGGTAGGCCTGTCGTTCCACCGCGCCGCTTCGGATCAGGCGCAGATTGTACAGTTCGCCATTAGCTCGCTGGAACGTGAACGTGGTGAAGCTGCCGTCGGACTTGAGGACGTGCGCTCTTGCCGCGGCTCGCGGGTTATTTCGCGGAGGCTGCCAGCCGTCCACTGCAACCACATGATCGCCAGCTTGCACTCCGGCCGCTCGGACAGCCGGAGCGGTGACGGCGTCAACATGGATGCCATCGGCATCCGGGCTCGTTGCAAAGCCGTAGGGCGTCCACGCCGTGGGCGTGGTCATGGCACCGTATGTTCCGATTCCGACCCCGGTGAGTGACAGCAGCAGCACGATGCACCAGATGATCGTGTAAGCGGTCAGCCATGCGCCTTTGAGCTTGGGCAACCGCTCGGGCAGACGCAGCCGCCAGCGGCGCGGCGCAGTCCCGGCAGTTGCAACGGCAGCGTCCATGAGATGCTCCCTTCGCGACAGCTTACATCAACTCGTCTGGGAGCCAAGTGCACTCAAAATCGAATGGCAGCTTTCCACCCAAAGCAGACATAAGAAAATCCTGTCCTACAGCCCCCGCCATGAGATAAATGCCTCGCCTCCTTTTTCCCCCTGGAGGCACAATGGCATCGAAACTCCCCATCAAATTCACTCCCGCCAAGCTCCGCCCGCGCCACGACGGCTGGACGGCGGAAAAGCAGATCCGTTTCATCGAGACGCTGGCGCATTCCAAATGCGTCGATGAGGCGTGCCGGAGCGTCGGCATGTCCGACACCAGCGCCTATGCGCTCCGCGGCAAGCCGTGCGGCGCTGCCTTTCGGCGAGCTTGGTTTGCGGCGATGGACTGCCAGATGCAGCGCGTGGAGCAGTCGTCGATCGAGCGCTCGATCAATGGCGTTCCCCGCCCGATCTTCTACAAGGGCGAGCAGGTTGGCGAATGGCGTCACTATGACGAACGGCTGACCATGTTTCTTCTGAGGAGCCGTCGCCCGGCCCGCTACGGCAAGTGGATGGACCGTGCGCTCCCGGCCGATCCTCAAGAGATCGAGGACGACGGCATCGCGCTCGACGGCGGCCTCGACGAAATCGAATGCACCGCCCCGGAGGAGGACGGCAACCCGGTGGACTGGGACGAGCCGGAGTGACTCGCGCGCACACCCACGCGCGCGTTGGGCAGCAAACTTCCGGGCCTCTATGTTCCTCTATTGTTCTCCAAGAACAAATCAT
>JBJMUN010000036.1:0-7641 GCA_045811185.1 Sphingomicrobium sp. | reverse complement strand
CGCGCTGTTGAAGCAGGATCATCGCACCGTCGAGGAGCTGTTCGCGAAATTCGAAAAGGCGACCGGCGACGGGCGCAAGCAGGCGCTTGCGGAGGAAATCTGCCTGGAGCTGTCGGTCCACGCCCAGATCGAGGAAGAGATTTTCTATCCTGCCTGCGAGGGCAAGGTGGACGAGGACCTGCTTAAGGAATCCTACGTCGAGCATGACGCGGCCAAGCTGTTGATCGCCGAGATCATGGCCGACGAATCCAAGAACGACGAATTCTACGACGCCAAGGTCAAGGTGCTCCAGGAAGAGATCGAGCACCACGTCGAGGAAGAAGAGAAGAGGATGGAAGGCCTCTTCGCTCAGGCTCGCAAGGCCGACCTCGACATGGATGCGCTAGGAAAAGAGCTGGCCGCTCGAAAGATCGAGTTGACCGGGCAGTTCAAGGCGAGCGGCATCCCGGACCCGCAGCTGAAGGCGATGGACGAAGTGTCCATCTGAGCATTCGGCGCACGTCCAAAACGAGAAGATGGGCGGCCGGGTCGGCGGATTTCCAGGGGCTGTAGAGCCACCTCCATGGGCCGCCCCCGGGAGCGCATGGGATCAACCACCGGCGTAGCGGCCACTCACAGCCGCCCAATAAGAAGCTGCCGCTTGGGAGCGCGGCCGGACGCCCGCACTCCGGGCCGCGTTAGCGCAGCGCCGCGACCTGTGTGTCGCGCCCGTAAGCGTCGTCAACGAAGCTCAGCTGGCCGTCCTTCACGTGGGCCGTCAGGTAGGTGACGTAGATCGGGACCGGCTTCGGCAGCAGCACGTTCTGCTCCGGCTCCGTCGACGCAGCCTGCGGATCGCGGCCCATCAGCCAGCGCCCGAGCCGCTCCGCATCCTGAAGACGGATGCAGCCGTGGCTAAGGCTTCGGTCGTCCTGCGCGAACAGGTCCTTGTTGGGTGTATCGTGCAGGTAGATGTCGGACCCGTTCGGGAACGGGATCTTGATCCGGCCCATGGAATTGAGCGGCCCCGGCAGCTGGCGAACCAGGACGGAATCGCTGCCGGCAGCGACCGCGCGCCAGTTCACCTTGGCGGGATCGAGCATCTGTCCGTCGGTGCTCATCACCTGGTAGCCGCGGCTCTTGAGGTAGCCGAGGCCCTGGTCCAGGGTGTTTCTAGCGATCAGTGAACGCACCATCTCGGCCGAGACGTGCCAGTAGGGATTGAGCGTCGCATAATAGATCGTGCTGGCGATCATCGGCGTCTGCGTCGATGGATCGGCCTTGCCGACAATGACCTTCATCGTGTCGGCGACCCTCCCGTCCTCAATCATGTAGAGACGGGCGCCGGCAGTATCGATCATCACGTAGCGGCCCTGCGGCGGGATGTCGCGCGCGCGCTCCAGGCTTGCGAGAACCCGTGGATCGAGCTGGCCGCCGTTGGCCTGCGCTGCTGCCCAGGCGGCGTCCCTCAACTCTGCATAGATGGGGTTCACGTTCACCGTGCTGCGGACGTGGTTGGCAAGCGAGCGTGCAGCAGCCGTGCGTTCGAGGATGGACGCCGCGGAATCCCGGCGCGGCTTCACCCACGCGTCCGCATAGATCATGCCCGCGGGCGGAGTCTGCAGCGCCTGCACATACTGGACCCAGGCGTAGGAGAGCAGCCGTTCGGCGCTCGCTCGCGCAGCCGCGTCGCCGGCCTGGGCTCGGGCCAGCAGCGCCTGGGCTTGAGCCGCCAGCACCGGCCCGCTGGCGAGGCCGTCGAGCGGGGAGCGCTGGAGCGCGTTCAGCAGTTCGCCCGTCGCGGCGCTGCTTGCCGTCCACAGCGGCGCCCCGTCCCGCGAAGCATAGAAGGCGCTGACCGCCTGGTCAGCGGCAAGATTGTAGGTCGTGCCGCTCGGCAGCTCGGGGCTGGTCGCGGCGTTCGCAGGCAAAGCAAGGCCCATCAGCGCCGCGCAGGCGACGCCGGCCAGCGTCCGGATTTTCACAGTCAAAAACCTTTGTTGATCAGTCTCTTGAAGCGTAAAACGCTGGAGACAGCTGCTGGTTCAAATAAGTGTTGACAAAACTTGTTCAAGTGTTCCGCGAATGGACAAATCGTCAGGATTGGAACCTTGGTCCTGAGTCGAATGAATACTGGGGCCGCGCCCGAACTCTGGCGCGGCCCTCGGCAGATTACGCGCCGATAAAGACGGGGGTGCCGACGTCCGTGACCGAGTACAGCTTCTTCGCGAAGGCGCTCGGCAGGCGGATGCAGCCGTGGCTGGCCGGGACGCCCGGGTTATAGCCGGCGTGGAGCGCGACGCCGTAATTGTCGATGCGCTGCATCCATGGCATCGGCGCATTGTCGTACTTCTTCGATCGGTAGAACGGCTTCTTGTCGAGAACGGAGAAGATTCCGGTCGGCGTGTCACGGCCGGGCTGACCGCTTGAGATTGTCGAGACCGCAATCAGCGTGTCGCCGCGGTAGAGGAAGGCGAGCTGGTCCGAGAGGCTGATCACGACGCGCTGGGGTCCGTCCGCCCCGGGCATGTCGCGCCAGACATACTGGCCGGGCTTCAGCATCTTGTCGCCGAATGCCTCCGCCATGTCGATGCGCGCCTGCGAGGCCGCGTCGGTGGCCTCCATTTGCGCCTGGTAGGTCTCGAGAGCATGCGCAGGCGGCGCCGTCAGTGTCTCGAGGGTACACGCGCCCGCTAGCGCGAGCACAAGGGCAATACGCTTCATTTCACACCTGAAATTTGTCTATTGACTTTTGATGCGAAAATGCATCGCAGCCGAGTCGGGTTCCTCCAACTGTCGTTTGGCGCATTTTGGCAAATGAGCGGCAGGAGATTTGGTCGCCTTTTTGTGGGCTACTTTGCGCGGGTCCGATCGTTCCTCAAGGCAACCATTTTTGGAGGAGCTGCCGGAGATGACCGACACCAAGCATCTGAAAGGCGAGAGCCCCTTTGGGGACGATCTCGAGCGAGACCCCGGGATCGGGCAATCAAAAGGGACCTTCGCGACGGGCGAGCCCCCGGAAACCATCGAGGGCGAGAACACGAGCGAGGGCGACGCGGAGAACGACTCAACCGCGAACGACGGGGTGCCCCAAGAGGAGCGCGAGCGGACTAACGGCTAAGGCTCTGGCAAGTCTAGTCGAGGCCGAGCGCCTTGCGATAGGAAGTATCGAGGAGGTCCTGCTCTTCCTCGTGACGCTTGATGTAGGCAGCGAAGAAGGGGCAGATCGGGATCACCTGAAGGCCGCGCTCGCGTGACGAGCGAAGCGCGTAACGGATGAGCGCCGAGCCGATCCCCTGGCCCTCGTGCGCAGTGGGCACTTCGGTGTGGGTGAAAACGATCTTGCCGCTGAGGAGGTTGTACTCGGCGATCGCCATGCTGCCGTCGCCGAGATCGGCTTCAAATCGATGCTTTGCGGCATTGTCGCGGATCGTAAGGGGGAAACGATCTGTCATCCTCCTCATCTAGATGCGGCTGTTCGAGACTGCCAGCACCGGGCCATCGCGCGCGGGGTGTTAAATTATCGTTCAACGAACTCTATTGCTTATTGCTGTTCCTAGTGTTTAGTTCCGCGCCCTCTGACGACACCGCCGTGCGTTGATCGACGGCGCCGCCAGTCCACGCATTCGCCAATGGGGGCGGGCGTGCCGGAGTGTTGGGGGTCTATCGTATGACAAGGACGATGATGGCGGCACTCGCCGCAACTTCACTGCTTGCGCTCGCGGGCTGCAAGCAAACGACCAGCACAAGCGAGAATACGGCGGCGACGACGAGCGAGAATGCGGGCACCGCCACGGCGGCGGCGACCGGAATCGATGGCACGTGGAAGGCGGACGTGACGACCGCCAAGTGGGAACAGAAACCCGACGAATATCTGCTCCAGAACGGCAAATACGATTGCAAGTCGTGCACGCCGCCTCTCTCCGTGGCTGCTGACGGGGCTTTCCATGCAGTGACGGGGCATCCTTATTACGACGAGACCTCGATCAAGGTCGTCGACGACAAGACCGTTCAGCAATCCAACAAGCTGAAGGGCCGCGATGTCGGTGGTGCGACGATGAAGGTCTCAGCCGATGGCAAGACGCTCGGAGTGGACTTCAAGGACGCAACCGTGGCGAACTCGCCGCCCGCGACCGGACACGTCGAGGAAACGCGCGTGAGCGACGCTCCGGCCGGGGCACATGCGGTTTCTGGCCAGTGGAAGCCGGCCAAGGCCGAGAATGTGAATGCCGAGGCCCTGACGATCACGCTCAAGACCGATGCCGACATGCTTCACCTGAGCTCGCCCAACGGCATCAGCTTTGACGCCAAGCTCGACGGTACCGACACGCCGATCAAGGGGGATCCGGCAGGGACGACCGCTTCGGTGAAGAAGCTGTCGGACAACAGCTACCAGGAGACGGACAAGCGCGGCGGCAAGGTCGTATGGGTCGGCACCTACACCGTTGGACCCGACGGCAGACTGAACGTCGAGACCGAGAGCAAGCTCGACGGATCCAAGTTCAGCTATTCCGCAGACAGGCAACAGTGACCAAAAAGGGGCGGCTCGCCGTTTCAGGCGGGCCGCCCCTGAAAAGTGCAGTCCGTTAGCGACTTGTTAGGCCAAGGCGACCAACCTTTTTCCGGCAACACGTGCCGGAAGGATCAATGGCGGAAGGCCCATCGTTAACTACTGTCGTCGTGGGGGAGCGCCTTCCTTGGCCCGATGATCCATCGGCGACGGAGGAGAGGGGGCCGCTCGATTCCGCGGCCATCTACCATTCCGGAATCCGCCGGGACTGTGTCATCCGGAAGATCTCGGCGCTCGGAGCGACCGTCGAGAGCGAGTTGACGCCGGCGCTTGGCGACCGCGTGTCGATCGAGATCGCGACCGGGCAACGCCCCGCAGGCAAGATTGCGTGGGCGGCACGCGGCGAGCTCGGCATCCGTTTCGACGATTCGATCGATGTGATCGCGCTGCTCAATCGCAAGCTGGTCAGCCAGACGCCGGAGCGGCGAACGATGCCGCGGATCGAGGTCCGCTCCCTGGCCCACGTCAAAAGCGGCGCACAGTTCTGGCCCGCGATGATTCGCAACGTCTCCAGTCATGGCCTTCAGCTTGAGGGCAACGACCTTCCACCAGCCGGAACTTTCGTCTCCGTCTTCGTCGAAGGACTGAACGTGCCGGCAGGAGAAGTGATCTGGCGACACGGCAAGTTTGCCGGAGTGGAGCTTCTCGAAGAGCTGAGCTGGACCTCGATCATCCCGTGGGTCCGCAACGCGGTCCGCAACCGACCCAATTAAGGCCGTCAGCCGGCGCTGACAAAGCTATCGAGAACCTTCTTTCGTCCGGCATGCTCGAAATCTATCTCGAGCTTGTTGCCCTCGATCGCAGCAATGATGCCGTAGCCGAACTTGCCGTGGAACACGCGCTGGCCGAGCGAAAGGTCGGTGCGGCCCTGGTTGCCGAGGCTGACCGCCGAGGCACGCGCTTCGATGACTCGCTGCGGCTCGGGATTGAAGCGGCCGTCGCGGCTGGCGCGCTGCCAGCCGGGCCCGCGAGTGCTGGCACGCATGGCTTGCGCTGGGCCGAGGTGAGCGAATGGGTCTGCCCGCTCGGACCACTGGGCGCGCCACAGGCTTTCGCCCCCGCTCATGGTGGTTTCTTCATCAATGTGAGCGTTCGGCAGCTCGGCGAGGAAGCGGCTCGGGATGGAGCTAGTCCACTGGCCATAGATGCGGCGGTTTGCCGCGTGGAAGATCGTGGCGCGGCGACGGGCGCGAGTGATCGCGACGTAAGCGAGGCGGCGCTCTTCCTCTAGGCTGGCGAGACCGCCTTCATCGAGGGAGCGCTGCGATGGGAACACGCCTTCCTCCCACCCGGCCAGATAGACGATGTCGAACTCCAGGCCCTTTGCGGCATGGATCGTCATGATGGTGACGCGTTCGCCCTGGCGCGCTTCGTCATTGTCCATGACGAGGCTGACATGCTCGAGGAAGGCGCCGAGGGATTCATATTCCTCCATTGCCCGCGTGAGCTCCGCGAGGTTCTCGAGGCGGCCGGCGCTTTCGGCCGAGCGGTCGGCCTGGAGCATGGCAGTGTAGCCGCTTTCCTCTAGGAGAATGCGGGCAAGTTCGGGGTGCGGCAGCTCGGTTGACATCTGGCGCCAGCGCGCGACGTCGGCGACGAAGTTGCCGAGGCTGCGTCGTGCCTGCGGTGTCAGCTCATCGCTGTCGAGCAGGTTTGCGGCGGCGAGGAGGAGCGGCTGCTGGATAGCCCGCGCGTGACGGTGGATCGTGGCGACGGCCTTGTCGCCAAGGCCCCGCTTGGGAGTGTTGATAATGCGCTCGAACGCAAGGTCGTCGGCCGGCTGGCTGACAAGCCGCAAGTAAGCGATGGCGTCGCGAATCTCGGCGCGCTCGTAGAAGCGGAAACCACCGATGATCTGGTAGGGAAGGCCGATCGCGATGAAGCGTTCTTCGAATTCGCGGGTCTGGAACTGGGCGCGCACGAGGATGGCGATGTCGTCGAGGCTGCCGCCCGAACGCATATGGTTCTCGGCTTCCTCCCCGACCCGGCGCGCTTCTTCCGGCCCGTCCCACACGCCGATCACTCTGACTTTCTCGCCCTCGCCGGCGTCGGTCCAGAGCGATTTGCCGAGGCGGCCGGCATTGTGGGCGATGAGGCCGTCGGCAGTGGCGAGGATATGTGATGTGGAGCGGTAGTTCTGCTCGAGGCGAATGATTTTCGCGCCCGGAAAATCCTTCTCGAAGCGGAGGATATTTGCGACCTCGGCCCCACGCCACGAGTAGATCGACTGGTCGTCGTCGCCGACGCAGCAGAGGTTGCGCTTCGGCTCCGCGAGGAGCTTCAGCCACTCATACTGCGCCTGGTTGGTGTCCTGATATTCGTCGACGAGGAGGTAACGGAAACGATCGCGATAGGCGGCGAGAACGTCGGCGTGGCGGCGGAAGATGACCAGCATGTGCAGGAGGAGATCGCCGAAGTCGCAGGCGTTTAGCGTTTTGAGGCGCTCCTGATATTGCGCGTAGAGGTCGGCGCCGCGGCCTGCGGCGAACGCTTCGGATTCGCCGGCATCGACCTGGGCCGGAGTCCAGCCGCGGTTCTTCCAGCGGTCGATGAGGCCGGCGAGCTGGCGCGCGGGCCAGCGCTTCTCGTCGAGGTTCGCGGCCTGGATCAGCTGCTTCATCACCCGCAACTGATCGTCGGTATCGAGGATCGTGAAGTTGGACTGGAGCCCGACCAGCTCCGCGTGGCTGCGGAGCATGCGGGCAGCAACCGAGTGGAAGGTGCCGAGCCACGGCATGCCTTCGATCGCGCCGCCGCTGATGCGGCTGACGCGCTCCTTCATTTCGCGGGCAGCCTTGTTGGTGAAGGTCACGGCGAGGATCTGGCTGGGCCAAGCCTTCCGAGTCGCGATCAGATGCGCGAGGCGGGCGGTCAGCGCCGCGGTTTTCCCGGTGCCTGCGCCCGCCAGCACGAGGACTGGTCCCTCGGTAGTGAGGACGGCGTCGCGCTGGGGTGCGTTTAGCCCCTGCAGATAGCCAGGTTCAGGATTCAATGTAGAGGATTCAGGCACTTGGCCGAAGTAGGGAAACCGGAACGAAACGGCAACTCGCCGGCGAGAGGCTGGTGGGGACCAAATTGTTGTTCCCAGTATC
>JBJMUN010000035.1:0-18639 GCA_045811185.1 Sphingomicrobium sp. | reverse complement strand
GCGAATGGAACGGGTTTCTGAGCGGCGTTTCGGGCCGTTCCAATTGTTCAAACCAAATGTATCCGATCGGTCCTTTCGGTTCCAGGGCGTCCGGCGGGATCTCACTACAGCGTAGAAAAAGTGTGGGTCAGAAGTTGGCCGTGAAATGGAGAGCTGCGCCGATTTCCGGCTTATCCCAAGCAGTTGCAGCTTGACTATGGTGACCCCTACGGGACTCGAACCCGTGTTTTCGCCGTGAGAGGGCGACGTCCTAGACCGCTAGACGAAGGGGCCAGCGCTGAAGCGAGGGCGCCATATGTGGGCTGATCGGCCGCTAGTCAATCAGCGTCGTGGCGACAGGACGAATAGCAGGTTGCAGCCGAAAGCGGCACGCCGAGC
The DNA here is from genome assembly GCA_045811185.1 of Sphingomicrobium sp. Taxonomy (GTDB): domain Bacteria; phylum Pseudomonadota; class Alphaproteobacteria; order Sphingomonadales; family Sphingomonadaceae; genus Sphingomicrobium. The sequence goes on along the minus strand of JBJMUN010000035.1, from coordinate 18,261 downwards.
TCACGCGTCCGTGTCCCTCTCGCTCAGGTACCGCATCAGCTCAGCGAGCGTGGATTCCATCTGGTCCTGCATCTGGCTGACCAGCTCGTTCTCGCGCATGCCGACATGGTCAAGCGGCTTGGAATAGCTGTCCGAGAAAGCCTGAAGGTCGGCGCGGTCGAACACGCCCCTCGCGACAAGCTTCGCCAGGATAACAAGAAGGCCGTTGGTGTTGGCAATCGTGCCCGCCACCAGCGCCTCGTCCACCATCGAAAGCCGCTTGTCGCTGTCGGCCTGCTCGTCGCTTGGGATCATGATCGCGATCATGCAGCGAACTACGTTTTGCGCAACCCAAAGCTCCTACGGCTCAAGGAATTTAGCGACCATTGCCCATGCCGAAGCCTTTTCGGCGAAGGGGCGGGTGTTCGCCGCACTGGAGGACGGAAGGTCGATCAATGTGAGGTGCTGCGGCGGCTTGCCGATCAGCTTGCGGCCGACCGCAGATGCTGTTGACCCGTTGAAACAGATCGCGCGCAGATCAGGGAAGTCGTGAAGCAGATGCTCGACGCGATTGTGCGCTGCCTCACGTATTGCCTGGTCGAGGCTGCCCGGGCGCTTGGCTGAAGCAATCACGTCCCACAGGCCGATGTGCCTTTCGGCAAGCCGCGCCAGCCGCTCCCCGTAATTCAGCAACTCCAGTTTCTCGCCGATCGCCCTCCCCAGCAGCCGCCAGAACTGATTTGTGGGATGCGCATAATATTGCCGCGCAGCGAGCGACGCGTCCCCGGGCAAGCTCCCGAGCAGGAAGAGCCGTGCATCGCTCCGGGCAACCGGCGGCAGTCCGACTTTGACGCTCACGCAGAAACCCCTACAGCCCAGCGCCGTGCAATCGAGCGACCTCCGCGTGGCCCTCTTCTCGGGCAATTACAATTATGTCCGGGATGGCGCCAATCAGGCGCTGAACCGCCTCGTCGGCTATCTGCTCAAGGAGGGCGTGCAGGTCCGTATTTATTCGCCGACCGTTGAAGAGCCGGCCTTTGAAGCGACAGGCGATCTCGTCGACGTTCCGGCGATCCCGATCCCGGGCCGGTCCGAGTATCGGCTTCCCATCGCCCTGCCTTCACGTCTCCGCCGCGACCTTGCCCAGTTCAACCCGAATGTCGTGCACGTATCGAGCCCCGACATTGTTGGGCATCGTGCGGTGACCTGGGCACGGCGCAACAAGGTGGCTGCGGTCGCGTCAGTGCATACGCGCTTCGACACCTATCTTGCTTATTATCACCTGCAGGCGCTGGAGCCGCTTGCTCGCGGGATCATGCGGCGTTTTTACCATCGCTGCGAGGTTGTGTTGGCTCCGGCACAGTCGACCGCGGCAATTCTCCGCGCCCAGCGCATGAACCGCGATATCCAGACCTGGGCCCGCGGCGTCGACCGCGACCAGTTCAATCCGGGACGTCGCGACATGGAGTGGCGGCGTTCGGTCGGCATCGCGGACGACGAGATGGTCATCGCGTTTCTTGGCCGTATCGTCATGGAAAAGGGCCTCGACGTCTTCTCAGATGCCATTCACGCATTCGCGACCTTCGGCCTTAAACACCGCGTGCTGGTGATTGGCGAGGGTCCGGCCCGGCCGTGGTTCGAGGAACAACTCCCCGATGCCATCTTCCTTGGTCAGCAGACGGGGGACGATCTCGCCCGGGCATTTGCGAGCGCCGACCTCTTTCTCAATCCCTCGATGACCGAGGCTTTCGGCAACGTCACTCTCGAGGCGATGGCCTGCGCGCTTCCAGTCGTCGCTGCGGAGTCTACGGGCGCGACCAATCTCGTTCGTTATGGCGTCACCGGCATATTGGTCGACGGCACGGATCCCGACGAATTTGCCGAAGCGCTTGCCGGCTATGCACGGGATCCTGAGCTGCGCCGCCGCCACGGCGAGGCCGGTCTCGAGATTGCCAGGACCATGGATTGGGACACGATCAATTCGGCGGTGATCCGCGCCTACAAGCACGCGATCGTGAAGCGGCAGCGCCTGTCGCGGATCACCGGCCGCTGATCACTTCACGCGGTCGATCCGCTGCGCTGCCTCGTCGAGGATCGCCGCGATCTCGTGCAGCAGATCTTCGTCGAGGCCGTCGCGGCTGACGCGGTGGCTGAGCGCCGTCATCAAATTCTTCACCGCGCGCCCAATCGCCGAGCCGGCCATGTGCTCGCCGCGCGGCCTCAGATCGGTCAAACGCTCAAGGAGCGCATCGACCTCTTCCGAACGTTCTTCGAGGTGCGCTCGGCCTTCACCGGTGACCTGGAAGGGCTTTCGCGGCCCTTCGCCCGGCGCTTCCTCGATCAGCCCCATGTCCTGGAGCAAGGTCAGCGTTGGGTAAACCACGCCTGGGCTTGGCGCATATTCGCCACCCGTAAGCTCCTCGATCGCACGGATCAGGTCATACCCGTGCCGCGGCTCATCGGCGACGAGCTTGAGAAGGACGAGACGCAGCTCGCCGCTCTCGAACATCCGGCGCGAACGCCGCCCACGCCCGCGACCGCCGCCGAAACCTTCGTCGCCAAAATCGAAGTGGAACGGACCCCAGCTGCCCTGCCAGCCGCGGCCGCCGCGCATGGCGAGCAGGCCTTCGGGCAAATTGATTTCGAAGCTGCCGAGCGGGCCGCAGCCATGATGCCTGGATCGCATCTCATTCTCCTTTCGATGTAGCTAAGATATATCTTGGATGCATCTGGAGCAAGTCGCGTCGTGCAATTTTTTACCCTCGCATTATGAGCAGGAGCGATGGCTGATCTGTTTGCTGACCATGAAATGCCAGCCGCGGCGCCAGAGCATCCGCCCGGCAACCCGCCGCTGGCGGACCGATTGCGGCCGAGCTCGCTCGATGAAGTGGTGGGACAGGATCATCTAACGGGTCCCGACGGCGCGATTGGGAGAATGGTTGCTGCAGGGCGCCTTGCATCGATGATCCTGTGGGGGCCGCCCGGGACTGGCAAAACGACGATCGCTCGCTTGCTTGCGGGCGCGGTCGGGATGCGGTTCGTCGCCATTTCAGCCGTGTTCTCAGGTGTCGCCGACCTCAAGAAGGTTTTCGCCGAAGCGCAAACGGCAGCTCGCGCCGGGCAGCAGACCTTGCTGTTCGTGGACGAGATCCATCGCTTCAACCGTGCGCAGCAGGATGGCTTCCTGCCTTATGTCGAGAACGGGACGGTGACGCTGGTCGGCGCCACGACGGAGAATCCAAGCTTCGAGATCAATGCGGCGCTCCTGTCACGCTGCCAGGTCCTGATCTTGAGGCGCCTCGACCACGAGGCGCTCGACGAGCTCGTTCGCCGGGCCGAAGCCATCGAGCAGCGTCGATTGCCGATCACGCAGGAGGCGCGTGAAGCTCTGATCGCCAGCGCGGACGGCGACGGCCGGTTTCTGCTGAACCAGGTCGAGACCCTTTTCTCGGTCGCGATCGAGCAGCCGCTCGGACCCGCCGAGCTCAGTGAGCTGCTCCACCGCCGTGTGCCCGTCTACGACAAGGACCGTGAGGGCCATTACAACCTCATTTCCGCGCTCCACAAGACGATCCGGGGTTCGGACCCGCAGGCGGCACTTTATTATCTCGCTCGAATGCTCGTCGCTGGTGAGGAGCCGCTGTACGTGCTCCGCCGCCTCACCCGCGCCGCTGTTGAGGACATCGGAATGGCGGACCCGAACGCGCTTCTGCAATGCCTCGCGGCCAAGGAGATGTACGACTTCCTCGGCTCGCCGGAAGGCGAGATCGGCATCGTTCAGGCCTGCCTTTATCTCGCGACCGCGCCCAAATCGAATGCCGCATACATGGCGCAGAAGAAGGCGTGGAGAAGCGCGCAGGAGACCGGATCGCTGGTGCCGCCGATGCACATCCTCAACGCACCCACCAAGCTGATGAAGAATGTCGGCTACGGCAAAGGCTACGCCTACGACCATGATGCCGACGAAGGCTTCTCGGGCCAAGATTATTGGCCCGAAGAGATGGAGGCACAGTCGTTCTACGAGCCGACCGACCGCGGTTTCGAGGCACGGGTCAAGGAGCGGCTGGACTATTGGACCCAGCGGCGCAAGGAACTGAAACAAAGGAACGACGACGCGGGTTGAACCGCGCGAGCTTCAGAGGGAGCAATCGAAAAATGTACGACACCAGCGCCTACTGGCAGGCCCAGCTGATGAACTGGGGGCCGAAGATCCTCATCGCGATCCTGATCCTGGTGGTGACGTGGGTCGTCGCACGAGCCGTGAAGTGGGTGATCCAGAAGGCGATCGACCGGATTCCGGCGCTGAGGAAGCACGTGACCGGCGCGCCCGAAGAGACTGTCGGCCATCAACTCGGCACCATCGCCAAGCTTATCATCTGGCTCGTCGGCATCATGGCGGCGCTGCAGTTTCTCGGATTTGCGCAAATCCTCACTCCCATCAACGAGCTGGTGAACGAGATCTTCGCATTCCTGCCGCGGCTGATCGGCGCCGGCTTGATCTTCTTTGTCGGGCTCATTCTCTCGCGGATCGTCAAGCGCCTCGTTGAAACGGTGCTGACTGCCGCCAACATCGATGGACTGCTGGCGCGCCTTGGGATCGGCTCGACGGAAGGCACGGTTCGCACCGATCCGGCAGCTGTGCCGCCCGGCGCAGCGCCCGGTGCAACACGCACGAGCATTGCCCGTGCGGCCGGCGTCCTCGTCTACGCCCTAATCATCATTCCTTTTGCGATTGCATCGCTGCAGGTGCTCGGGATCGAAGCGATTTCCGGCCCCGCGACGGATATGCTCAATCAGATCCTCGCGGCCATTCCACGAATTCTCGCCGCCGCTCTCTGGATCGGGATCGCCTTCATCGCCGGCCGCTTCCTCAAGACGATCATCGAAGCGATCCTGCCGCCGACCGGCTTTGACGACGCGATCCGCTCAACGGGCGTGCTTCCCGCAACCGCTTTCCCGTCGCGGATCGTGGCGAACGTCGCGATGATCGCGATCATTCTCGCTGCCTCGATCGAGGCTGCCAGACAGCTCGGCGGCGGGACGATCGCAATCTTCCTCGCCCAGGTCACCGAGCTTGGCGGCAAGGTCATCTTCGGCACGCTGATCATCGTCGTCGGCATTTTCCTTGCACGCATCGTCGCCAACCTCGTCGGCAGCGGCACTGGCGAAGGAGGCTACGCACAGACGATTGTCCGCTATGCAATCATCGCGCTGTTCACCGCGATCGGCCTCATGTTCATGGGCCTCGCTGATCAGATCGTTATGATGGCGTTCGGGCTGATCCTTGGTTCGGCGGCCGTTGCTACTGCCCTCGCCTTCGGACTTGGCGGCCGCGACGCAGCAGCAAGGATACTCGAACGCTACGCGGATCAGGGGCCGCCGGCTCGCCCCGCTCCGCCGCGCCGCATCCGCAGCACGCCGCCGCCGTCCGACGAGCAGCCGCCACTGGTCTGATGACCTTCGACGAAGCGGTTGCCTTCGCGCTGACACTGCCGGATACGGAACCCGGCACCAGCTACGGAAAGCCGGCAGTGAAGGTTGCATCGAACGGTCGGGCCTTCCTGTTCAAGAGCCATGAGCCCGCCACCTCATTCGGGGTCGCAATCGATCTCGACACGATCGAGATCCTCAAGGAGACGGATCCCGCGACCTTCTGGCAAACGCCGCATTATGTCGGCTGGGAAGGCGTACTGATCCGCTACGACAGTCCTGACCCCGAGCGCGTCCGAGATACGATCGAGCGGTCCCGTAATTGGGTCGCAGCCAAGCCCAAGCCTCGGCCGCGCAAGCGAAAGTGAAGCGATTTGCGGTTTACGTGGCCATCGACTGGTCCGGGGCGAAGGGCAAACGGCACAAGGGTATCGCGATTGCCGAGGCTCGCGGCGAGGCGGCACCGCGGCTGATCCGCCCCGGCCACACATGGTCGCGCGAAGAGGTGCTGCGATGGCTGCTGCGACAAGCGGAGAAGGAGCCGACCTTATTCGGCTTCGACTTCAGCTTCGCGCCACCGCTCATCGAGCGCGGCGAGTATCTGGTCGGCGAGCCCGACGTGCCCAAGACGGCCCGAGAATTCTGGGCCTATGTCGATGCGAAGTGCGATGATGAGGACCTCGGCGCGGCGAGCTTCCTCGAGACGGCCCACCGCCGACATTTCTATTTCGGAATTGCGGACGGCGTGAAGGCCGACTTCGTTCGTTTTCGCCAGTGCGACCAGCGGCTCAATGCGCAAGGCGGCCGCAAGACTGCGAGCGCGTATGACGCGATCGGTGCCGCACAGGTCGCGAAGGCCAGCTTCTCCGGCATGCGGTTCCTGCGCCGGCTGGAGCACAAGGTCGCAATCTGGCCGATGGATCCGCTGCCCGAACATGGCAGCGCCGTTGTCGAGATCTACACGCGCATCTATCTGCGCCGCGCGGGCATGAGCGGAACGAAGCTCCGCACGCGTGGCCAGCTCAACCTTGCCTTGGAAGGCCTCGGCAGCAAGCCGGTACGGCTGAAGTTCGAGCCGAACGACCATCAGACGGACGCGCTCGTGACCGCGGCCGGAATGCGTGCCCTCGCCCGTGACGAACCGCGCGCGTTTGATCCACAGGGACTGACTGCGGAAATTGCAAAAACGGAAGGCTGGACCTTCGGCGTAGTTTGACCCAAATGCGCACTATTCAGTGACTGGGCCGGCTTAGCACAGTGGTAGTGCAGCGGTTTTGTAAACCGAAGGTCGGGGGTTCAAATCCCTCAGCCGGCACCATTGCGACAAGTGCATGTCCTCGACACATCGGTAACAGAACGTTCCGGCGACATGAGTGACAACCTCGGGCCGAACGGGTTGTCGAGCGTTTGCAACGTTCTTCTGTTCCAAGTCGATAAATCCTGGATCGTGTGGATGACGCTGCCAGTCACCTGCCTTTCACCCGGTTCGGACCGGGGCGGACAACCGAGTGTAAAGGATTTCCGCCGTACGCCTCGTACATCGTCGAACGGACGTCGCTCGCGTTGAAAGGACCTAAGGATGAAGCCGTACATTCTCGGCGCAATCTGTGTCTGGTTCACATTCGGCATCGTAGGTGCCGTGCTGCTCGGGCAGCAAAGCGTTGATATCCGCACCATTGCCGGCGGTCCCATGACGTTGTGGAACGGTCTCAATAAGCCGGTGGACCACTAGAGCGGATTTCGAATTTCAGATCTCCGACTTGACCTGCGCATGATTAAGAAGCGCGACGAACACCACGCCGCCAATGGAATTTCCGATGAGCGCGGGAAAGAGGAAGCCGAGCGCATATTGCGACCATGAGCCGGCGCCAGTCATCGCTGCGAACGCCACCTCGCCAGATCCGGCGATCACGTGGCTGAACTCGCCGGCCGCGATCAGCCAGGTCACGGCTATGATGACCAGGATGCGGGCCGATGCTGCCGCGGGCATCAGCCAGACCATCAATGCGATGAGCCACCCGGCAATCACTCCCTTCACCAGTACTCCCATGAAGCCCGGCGCCATGGCTTTGATGCCCAGCTCCGTAAACGCGCTGATGGTCTCGGGCTTGAACAGATGCGGGATTGTCGCAGTCGCTGCGAACAGCAACGTACCGATGATGTTGGCGGCAAAGACGATCGCCCAATAACGCGTGACGTCCGCGAGCCCATGGGTTCGGTGCAACAACGGGAGCATCGCCGTCAGCGTCGTCTCGGTGAACAGTTGCTGGCGGCCCATGGTTACGAAGATGAACCCCAGCGTGTAACCGACGCTTGCAACGAGCTCGCGCCACGGTTCGTCGGGCAGCGCCGCCATCAGGAGACCCTGCGCGACCATGGACGTACCCATGGTGAGCCCGGCGGCAAGGCCGGACCAGGCGATCGAGGAAGATGGCCGCTCCAGCTCCTCAGTCCCTTCGAGGCGGATCGCCTCGTGGACGACCTTGGCAGTGGTGCTCGACCGGTCGTCCGCTTCTTCCAGTTCGCGATCCGAAAGCGGCGAGGTACGCTTCTCATGTTGCAGCAGCTGCTCGCGGTCAGACATGGCGTGCCTAACTCCTGGCTGCCGGCGGGAGGTTCCAACAGCAGGTACAAAAGGGAACTTTCGTCCGCCTGCTCCGGTTCACGGGCTCGTGACCTCCGCGAACGAAGCGCTTCGCCTTTTCGGCGTCACGTTGATTGGAGCCACTGCGGAGAATGGCCGCAAGCTGCTGCTCACGATCCTCTTCGTGGTGCTGGCGTGGGTCGTCACCAAGGCGCTGCGCTTGATCCTGGGACAGTTCGTCGGCAGCAGAAGCGGGACGCGCTTCCAGTTCTGGGCCAAGCAGGGCGTCAGCCTCGTCATCGCCGCGATCATGCTCATCGGCGTCGCATCGATCTGGTTCGACAATCCCGCACGGCTTGCCGGCGTTCTCGGGATCATCGGCGCGGGAGTCGCCTTCGCATTGCAGCGGGTGATCACGGCCGTCGCAGGCTATTTCGTCATTCTTCGCGGCAGGACCTTCAATGTCGGAGACCGGATCGTGATGGGCGGCGTTCGTGGCGACGTCATCGACCTCAGCTTCATGCAAACGCGGATCATGGAAATGGGACAATCACCCAAGGAACAGGGCGACGAGCCGTCCATGTGGATCCGAAGCCGTCAGTTCACCGGGCGCATCGTGACGGTGACGAACGACAAGGTCTTCGATGAACCGGTCTACAATTACACCCGCGACTTTCCCTACATCTGGGACGAGATCAGCTTGCCCGTGAGATACGCGGACGATGCCGACAAGGCCGAGGAGATTCTGGTCGAGGCCGCGCGCCGCCACGCTCTCACGGATGAAAAGATCGGCTCGGACGAGGTCGAGCGCCTCAGAGCCGAGTTCGGCATCAAGGTCGGTGACGCAGATCCTCGCGTCTACTGGCGAATGACGGACAATTGGCTCGAGCTCTCAGTTCGCTTCCTCGTGCCGGACCACGGTGCACGCAAGATCAAGGATGCAATGAGCCGCGATGTCCTCGCGGGTCTCAACGAAGCCGGCATCGGGATCGCTTCGGGGACATATGCGATCGTCGAGATGCCGACACTCAAGGTCGACATGTCCCCTAGGCCTTAGGCCTGGCCCATCCATCAGGAGCGGTGCGCTCCAGAATCACACGTCAACATCGACCCACATCGGCGCGTGGTCGCTCGTCTTTTCCCAGCCACGGGGCGTGCGGTCCACGCCGGCAGCTTTAAGCGACTTGGCCAGCGCCGGACTGAGCAGGGCATGGTCGATGCGGATTCCGGCGTCGCGCTGGAAGGAGTTCCGCCAGTAGTGCCAGAACGTGTAGATCCGGTCTTGCGGATGGAGGTGGCGGATCGCGTCGGTCCAGCCCTGCCCGACGAGTTCCCGATATTTCTCTCGCGCTGCGGGAGCGAACAATGCGTCCTTGGCCCATCGCTCCGGCTTGTAGACGTCCTCAGCTGTGGGGATGACGTTATAGTCGCCGATCAGGATTGCCGGGACGTTGCCGTCGAGCAGCGACTGGGCGTGCGCCTGCAGCGCATCGAGCCACGCGAGCTTGTATTCGAACTTCGGCCCCGGCCATGGATTGCCGTTGGGGGCATACATATTGCCGACGAGAATGCCGCAGATGGCCGCCTCGATGTAGCGGCTCTGTTCAAGGTTCGGATCGCCAGGCAGCGCGCGGCGCGTTTCGACCGGTTCGCCGACCCGGCTTAGCAAGGCAACTCCGTTCCAGCTCCGCTGGCCATGCCAGATCGAGCTATAGCCAAGCGCCTCGATCGCGATTTCGGGAAAAGCCTCGTCCGTGCATTTCAGTTCCTGCAACCCGACAATGTCCGGCCGGAATTCCTCGAGCCATCGCGTCAGCACATGCAGCCGCGAGTTGATGCCGTTGATGTTGTAGCTCGCGATCCGCAAGCGCCGCTTCTTTGCCATCGACTGTAGGAACAAAGTTCGGGTGAATGGGTTCTCGCGCCGTTGCTTCGGGACCAAAGATTTGTGTCTCCGGGGTGGAAGCGGGCATCAGTCCTCGCTTGCGCTTTCGTCGATGACGCGAATCACTGGACCGGAAGCAGCGGGAGCCCCGACGGCAATTTTTTGCCCGCCGGGGCTCCTTTTTTTCTGGTCGGGCCGAGTCGCACAGGGTTATCCACCGAATCGCCCACAGTTTTCTCGTGCAGCTGACAAAATGAGGCTGGCACAATCCTCGGGCCGGTGTATTGTTGTTTTGTGCTTCAGACCTCGAAAGAGGAACGAAGCATGGAACCCCGGCAACTTCGGTTGCCGGGGTTTACTCGTTTATGGGCAAGTCGCCCGTCGCCTGTGGTGAACGTACCCTATAGTGCCGCCGGATCAGCCTCCGTCAGCTTCAGCGTCTTCGAGCGGTCGGGCAGCGGGTACTTGTTTCCGTTCGCACAGTTGAACAGCAGCACCCGCTCATTCTTCTGCACCAGCCCGCGCTGAAGCGCTTGGCGCCACGCAGCGAGGACTGCGCCGCCTTCGGGGCAAAGGAGGAATCCGTCCATGTGCGCGGCATCCTCGACGGCCTGGAGGATTGCGTTTTCGGGCACCGCAATGCCCGCGCCGCCGCTCTCGCGCACTGCGCGCAGGATCAGGAAATCTCCGACGGCCTTTGGAACCCGGATGCCGGTGGCGACGGTCGCCGCGTTCTCCCAACGCTCGGCGAACTCCTCGCCTCTTTCGAATGCCCGGACGATCGGCGCGCATCCTTCGGCCTGCACTGCATACATCCGTGGGCGCCTGCTACCGATCAGACCGACTGCCTCGAGTTCGTCGAAGGCCTTCCACATGCCGATGAGGCCGGTGCCGCCGCCGGTCGGGTAGAAGATCGCATCGGGCAGCTCCCAGCCGAACTGTTCCGCGAGCTCGAGGCCCATCACCTTCTTGCCCTCGATGCGGTAGGGCTCCTTGAGCGTCGAGCAGTCGAACCACAGGCCCTGCGCGGCGCCCTTTCCGACCAGCGCGCCGCACTCGTCGATCTGACCGTCGGCAACGTAAACGCTTGCCCCGTAAGCAGCCGTCTCCGTGACGTTCGTTTCCGGCGTTTCGGCCGGGCAGATCACGACGGTTCTAATGCCGGCTCGGGCACCGTAAGCGGCCAATGCGGCACCGGCGTTGCCGTTGGTCGGCATGGCAATCCGATCGACTCCAAACTGCCTTGCCATCGTCACCGCCATGGCAAGGCCGCGCGCCTTGAACGAGCCGGTCGGCAGGCGGCCTTCGTCCTTGACCAGCAGGCTCGAAGCACCCTCGCCAGCAGCGACATTCGGCAGACCGACGATCGGCGTTTCGGCTTCGCCAAGGCTGACGGGATCGCCATCGTGCGGAAGCAGCTCGCGCCACTTCCACATCCCCGCCTGCCGACCAGCCAGACTGTCGCGCGTCAGCGTTTTCGCCGCCGCCTCGAGGTCGTAATGGACCAGCAGCGGCTTTCCCGCACGCGACAGGTTGTGGATCTTGCCGGCTTCATAGCGTTCGCCGGTCAGCGAGCATTCGAGATGGGTGACGTTCATCAGCAGCGCGTGTCTTCCAGATGGGTGCGTTCGATCTGAAGCGTGCAATGCTCGATCGCGAAGCGATCGTGAAGCATGGCTCGAGCGGCCTCCAGCAGCGCATCGGTGGATTCGACCAGCGGCGCGACAAGGTGCGCTGTAAGGGCAGTCTCGGTCGTGCTTAGTGGCCAGACGTGGAGGTCATGAACGGTTTCAACTCCTGGCAGTGAGGCAAGCCCGGCCTCGACCACATCGACATCGATGCCGGACGGGACACCGGCAAGGGACATCCAGACGGATTCTTTAAGAAGGTCGATGCTGCCCCACAGGATCACGAACGCAACGACCAGCCCCATCACCGGATCGACCCAGCGCTGACCTGTGAGGACGATTACCAGGCCGGCAAAGACCACAGCAGCGGAAACGCCTGCGTCGGCCGCCATGTGCAGATACGCGCCGCGAATGTTGATGTCCCGGTGACGCCCGCGCGCGAACAAAAGCGCCGTTGCGCCATTGAGGACAATGCCGATCGTCGCGACAACCATGACCATGCCGCCCTGCGTCGTCGACGGATGAAAGAGGCGCCGGACCGCCTCGGCGCCGATCGCTCCGACGGCAACAAGCAGGAATAGAGAGTTGGCGAGCGCGGCGAGGATCGGCGCCTTCTTGAACCCGTAAGTGAAGCGCGGCGAAGCGGCTCGTTTGGCCATGACTGCGCCGGCCCACGCAACGACCAGGCCGAGGACGTCGGAGAGGTTGTGGCCGGCGTCTGCGAGCAGCGACATCGAATTCGCAAAAAAGCCGAAGACCGTCTCGATGACGACGAAGCCGACGTTGAGGGTGATCCCGATGGCGAACGCGCGGCTGTAATCATCATGGTGGTGATGATGGTGTGAATGGCCGGCGCTCATCGTACCCGCCTAGCCCAGTCGCCTGCCGAAAATGAACTGCAATTCGTCGCTGGTTCACCTTGCGATAATATATCATTCGCTTAAACGCCGCGCGACTCAGCCCCGAGGTTCGCGTTTCATGAATTTGCCGATGATCTCCTGCGCAGCGCTTGCTGCGTCGCTTCCGATTTTCCCCGCTGCCGCGCAGCAAGCGCCCGCCGGCACGGATGCTGCAGCTGTCGACGCAGGGGCGACAGGCGGCGGAAGCAACGCCGACACGGTTCCGCCGACTCCCGGCAATGCCTCCACCGCTCATCCGGACGTGGATCAGGCGATTGTGGTCACCGGCGTCAGACGCGCTGCCGGCGACGTCTTGGGGGGTGTTTCGGTCGTCAATCTCGAAGAACTGACCCGCGAGGTCCGGCCTAGCATCGGCGAGACGCTCAAGGACCAGCCGGGCGTTACCGCCTCGAGCTTCGGGCCTGTCGCGTCTCGTCCCATCCTGCGCGGCCTGCAGGGCGAACGCGTCCGCATCCTTGTTGACGGCATCGGCAGCCTGGATCTTTCGGCGTCCGACCCGGATCACGCCGTTGCAATCAATCCGCTGACCGCAGAGCGAATCGAGGTGCTTCGCGGGCCGTCCGCCTTGCTGTTCGGATCCTCTGCGATTGGCGGTGTGGTGAACGTGATCGACACTCGCATTCCGCGGGCCGTGCCCGACGAGCCAGTGAAGGTGGGTGCGCTCATCAACTATGGGTCCGCGGCGGACGAGCGGTCAGGAAACCTTGCGGTCGATGCGCCGCTCGGCAGCCACTTCGTGCTGCATGCAGACGGCGCTTATTCCAAGTTCGACGACCTGCACGTGGGCGGGCATCTGCTGTCTCCGGATCTGCGGGCCGAGGCGCTTGCCAGTCCTGATCCGGACATCCAGGCGCTCGCCGGTCTGAAGGACAAGTTGCCCAATACATCGGGCCGCCTCGCCGACATCGCTGCCGGCGCAGCATATGTTGACGGTGACCTCAACGTGGGACTTTCGCTCAGCCACCACACCTTCCGCTACGGTGTTCCCATCCGCTTCTCGCTCAATCCCGACATCGAAGCCGAGGAGCCCACAATCAACGGGCGCCAGAGCCGGGTCGATGCGCGGATCAACGTCCCCCTCGGCGAGGGCGTATTCAAGGCGTTCGAATTCCGGGGCGGCATTGGCAAGTACCACCACGATGAACTCGAGCCGGACGGCGCGATCGGTTCAAGCTTCCGCACGCGCGGCGGCGAGGTACGCGCTGACGTCGTGCAGAACGAGCATGGTGGCTGGGGTGGGACGAGCGGCGTTCAGTATCTGGACCAGCGCGTGCGGCTCGACGGCGACGAGAAATACCTGCCTGACAGCCGCGTTCGCCAGCTTGGTCTTTTCACGCTTCAATCGCTGGTCGTCGGCAAGGTTCGCCTCGAGGCAGGCGGTCGCATCGAATCTGCCAAGCTGGATGCAGACGAGGACGAGCAGATTGCCGAGCGCGGCGGCCCAGTCGGGACGATGCCCATCAGCCGCAACTTCACGCTGCTGTCGGGGTCACTCGGCGCCAATTATGAATTTGTCCCCGGGTGGCGCGCCGGACTGTCGCTTTCGCACAGCGAGCGCGGACCGTCGATTGACGAGCTGTTCTCGCAGGGTCCCCACGGCGGCAGCCAGTCATTCCTGTTTGGCAACCCGAACCTGAGCACCGAAAAGGACAATTCAGTCGAGCTCAGCGTTCACCGCACAACGGGTCCGGTCCACGTGCAGGGCAGCGTTTACTACAGCCACTTCGGCAACTTCATCTACCTCGCGCCAACTGGCGATATCGAGGACGATTTGCCGATTTATAATTATCGGGAAGGCCAGGCGAACTATTATGGGTTCGAGGTCGGCGCGGACGCGAAGTTCGGGGAAGCTCTCGGCATTAAATGGGGAGGCGAACTCGTCGCGGACGCAGTGCATGCGACGATTCGAGACTTCGGTCCTGCCCCGCAGATCCCACCGCTGCGCATACTCGGGGCACTTACCGGCTCGCGCGGTCAGGTCGACGGCCGTCTCGAGGTGGAGCGCGTGTCAGCGCAACACCGGACCGCACCGAATGAAACGGACACGGCAGGTTACACATTGGTGAATGCCTCGCTTGACTACCATCCCTTTGCGGCCAACCCGGAGCTGACGCTCTCGCTACAGGGCAACAATCTGTTCGACGTGGTCGCTCGCCGCCATTCAAGTTTCCTCAAGGACTATGCACCGCTCGCCGGGCGCGACATTCGCCTGACCGCCCGCATCGGCTTCTAAAAGAAAAGCAGCCCGGTCGAAGGGGTGGCCGGGCTGCTCTCGATGCGCGCCTGGGGAGCGAAGCGCGCGGGGGCATTTGAAATCAGATGTCAATACCGGCGGCGATCGCTTCGAGCTTGCGGACGCGTTCGCGCAGATCCGCGATCTCGATCCGGTTTCCGGCCGGCGGCAGGCCCCGGTCACCAGCGAGCTGTGCGAGTTCCATCTTCTTGAGCTCGAGCCAACCGCTCCAGGCCTTAAGACCGGCGATACTTGCTCCGCCCAATCCGGCGATTACGCTCGCCGACAGCATTCCAATCGTGAGCGGGTCCATCACTTCTCCTCCTGCCGGAGCGCTTCGATCTCGCGCGCCAGCTCATCGTTCTGGCTGTTGATGTGGTGGTCGATCGCCATCAGCCGGCGGTCCGTTTCGTCGAGGTCGTGGACCATCGCGTGAACCGTAGGCTTGCGGCGGGACACTTCTTCCATTCGGTCGAAGTCGCTCATGCGTCGGTCGCTGCACGATGCCCTTTTCTTCTGCACGGCAAGGTAGATCCCGATTGCGGCGTAGGCGATCAGCGTCAGCTTGAAGCTGATGAAGATCGCTGCAGCGACGAAGCCGATGCGAACGAAGGTCGGGTCGATCCCCGTCATTGCCCCGATCGTCGAGGCGACGCCGGCAATCTTCGCGTCCTTTCGGTCGAGCGAGTACGGATAAGCTTTACGCGCCATTGTCATTTCCCCTTCCTTCCGTTCAGTTCGTGCGCGCCCTCAAGGCGGCTTTCATGGCATCGAGCTCGGCGTCGATCCGTTCGTCGGCGCGAAGCTGGTCGATCTCGTCTTCGAGGCTGGTCATCCCAAGCGCCTCGCAACGGCCTTCTGCGAAGTCGGCGCGGCGCTCGAGGATCTCGAACTTGGCGAACGCATCCAGCGTTCGGCTGCCGTGCATGACCTCCCGAGCCTTCGCTCTCGTTACCGCGCTTTCGAGGCGCGCTGCGATCGCATTCTGGCGAGCGCGTGCCTCGCGAAGCTTGGCCTGGAGCTTGCCAATGTCGGCCTCGTAGCCGCGCAGAACCTGCTCCAGTTGGCCGAGCTCCTCGCGGAGGCCATCGGCCATTTCTGCCGCCTTCTGCCGCTCGACCAGCGCTGCCTTGGCGAGGTCCTCGCGATCCTTGGAAAGCGCGAGTTCGGCCTTGCCCGTCCAGTCGGCCTGCAGCTCGTCGAGCCGGCTGGCCGCGCGACGCATCTCCTTGATGTCGGCGATCGAGCGGGCCGCCGTTGCGCGAACCTCGACCAGGGTCTCTTCCATCTCGAGGATGATCATTCGGATCATCCGCGCCGGGTCTTCGGCCCGGTCGAGAAGCTCGGTCATGTTCGCCGCGAAGATGTCACGAGCACGGCTGAACACGGGACCGCTGAGCCAGCTGGCAACCGGAGCGAAACGCTCGGCTTTCGGCTCGGCTTCCACCGCGATCATGCGAGGGGTGCGGACCGGGACCTTGGCTTCAAGAACTTCGAGTTCAGGCATTGGTGGTGACCTTTACCGAGTTGGCGTTCGCTGCGGCGGGGCCGACCGCTGCGCCGACTGCAACTGTGCTCATGACGAGCGCGGCGGCCATGGCGATCAGGGTCCGGCGGAACTGCGACTGCGACGACATTTGTAATCTCCCTTTTTGGCCCGCGGCATTGGTTGCGGACCGATGCCAACATATAATCAAGGAGCGTGCCAATCCCGGAAAACCGCCAAAAACTTTCCCGTGGCTTGTCAATTGGCGAAATGTCCCAACCAAGAGTTGGCGCCAAATCCCAAACTTCAGTTGGGAACATTCGCCACGCGCGGCGCGTCGAGGCGGCAAGCTATCGGACGGGAGTATGAGTGATGCTTGGCAAGCTTGCAGGTGCGTGGCTGGGCGAGAAGATCGCAGGCGAGAACAAGGGCGCTAAAGGGGCGATCCTCGGATATGGCGCAGCCGCGCTCGCGAAGCGCAGCGTGCCTACGCTCGCAGCCGTGGCGATCGGCAGCTGGGCGTGGAAGAGGTGGCGCAACAGGCGTCGAACGCCCGCTTCCTATCCTTCCGACGAAGGGCCTTCTTCGCCCTGAGGCGCCGGATTCTCGAAATAGGGCTCGACCTCGCCGTTGAGCCTGATCGTCATCGGCTGCCCATAGCGATCGCGGCTCTTGCCCGCGGCGACGCGGATCCACCCCTCGGATACGCTATATTCGATGACGTTGGTCTTTTCCTGGCCGTTGAACTTGATTCCGACGCCGCGGCTCAGCAGCGCCTCGTCGAAGAACTCGCTTCTCGGATCGAGCGAAAGGCGGTCGGGCGGCGTGTCGGTCTGGTCGGCCATGAGCGCGCCTTTGCCTCCTCAGGGCGCAGGGGTCAACGACGAGCGCCGGGCGGCCGACTGTCCTGTCAAGGTCGCTTGTCGTCCCCGGTTGCCGCCTTGAAAAGAGAGGACTAAGCGCTCGCTCCGATCATGAGCGACAAGGATCCAAGCCTGCGCCGCAATGCGCCGAAGCTCGCGCTGCACGTGCCGGAACCGCCGTTCCGGCCCGGCGACACGCCCGATTTCTCTTCATTGAAGGTGCCCGCGGCCGGCACCGCGCCGCGTCCTGATACGAACGTTCTCGCAGCCGAGACTCACGCGCTGACGACGGCGCTCGTGCGCGTGCTGGGCGAGGACAACGAGGCCGTCGGTCCGTGGGACCCGAAGCTCGACGCCGACACGCTGCGAAAGATGCTGCGCGACATGGTCACGGCGCGCATCTTCGACGACCGCATGTACCGCGCTCAGCGCCAGGGTAAGACCAGCTTCTACATGAAATGCACCGGCGAGGAGGCGATTGCAGTTGCCGCCCAGGCTGCGCTCGATCGTGAGGACATGCACTTCCCGACGTACCGGCAGCAGGGGCTGCTCGTTGCTCGCGGCTATCCGCTGACGGAAATGATGTGCCAGATCTATTCGAACAAGGGCGACAAGCTGAAGGGCCGCCAGCTGCCGATCATGTATTCGGACAAGGCGCACGGCTTCTTCTCGATCTCGGGCAATCTCGCGACACAATTCCCGCAGGCGGTCGGCTGGGCGATGGCTGCGGCGATCAAGGGCGACAGCCGCATCGCAATGGGCTGGATCGGCGACGGCGCCACCGCCGAGGGCGATTTCCACAGCGCGATGACCTTCGCCGCGGTCTACAACGCACCGGTCATCCTCGCCGTGGTGAACAACCAGTGGGCGATCTCGAGCTTCTCGGGGATCGCAGGCGGTGAGCGCGCGACCTTTGCCCAGCGTGCCGTGGGCTACGGGATCGCCGGCTTGCGCGTCGATGGCAATGACGCGCTCGCGGTTTACGCTGCGGTGCAATGGGCGGCCGAGCGCGCGCGCGCCAACGGCGGCCCGACGCTCATCGAGTTCTTCACCTATCGCGCCGAGGGCCATTCGACCTCCGACGATCCGTCGGGCTACCGCCCGATCAACGAGGCGAGGCTGTGGCCGCTCGGCGACCCGATCGAGCGCCTCAAGACGCATCTGATCGCGCTTGGCGAATGGGACGACGAGCGCCACGCGACGATGACCGCCGAATGCGACGCCGCGGTCCGCGCCGCGCAGAAGGAATCCGA
>JBJMUN010000034.1:0-7497 GCA_045811185.1 Sphingomicrobium sp. | reverse complement strand
TTGTCCGGATTGCCGGCGATCTCACCGGCTTCCTCGACGAGCAGGCCCCAGTCGGGGCGAGCGTACCTGAGCTCGTCGACGATCGTCGATTCCGACCGCTTGTCGGCCATTGACTCGAAGTCGGCCGGCCCCTTGCGGCTGACCTGCAGTTGCTCGACCTCGCCGAAGTCGCGGCGAAGGCGCGGCGCCGCCTTGCGCGCTGCGCGCTGCATGACGGTGATCAGGCCGGAATGGGATACCAAAGCGTGTCTGCCTTAGTCGGCGCGGCGAACATATTCGCGGCTATACGTGTCGACCACGATACGGGTTCCGCTGGCGATGTGCGGCGGCACCATCACGCGGACGCCATTGTCGAGGACCGCCGGCTTGTAGCTGGATGAAGCTGTCTGGCCCTTCACGACCGCGTCGGCCTCGACGATCGTCGCTTCGATCTGGTCGGGCAGCTGAACGCTGATCGGCCGCTCGTTGTAGAGCTCCATGACCACGTCCATCCCGTCCTGGAGGAACTCGGCGGCGTCGCCGAGCAAATCCTCGGGCAGGCTGATCTGCTCGTAATTGTCCTTGTCCATGAAGGTCAGCATGTCGCCGTCGTGGAAGAGGAACTGGAAGTCCTTGGTGTCGAGACGGACGCGCTCGACCGTCTCGGCGGAGCGGAAGCGGACGTTGGTCTTGCGGCCGTCGATGAGGTTCTTCATCTCGACCTGCATGTAGGCGCCGCCCTTGCCCGGCTGGGTGTGCTGGATCTTCACGGCGCGCCAGATGCCGCCCTCATATTCGATGATGTTGCCGGGACGGATGTCCACGCCGCTGATCTTCATGTCTTCTCTCGGAGAAAGTGTTGGGAAAGAGCCGGCGCGGCTCCTAGCCGCTCGCCCTTTTCGCGGCAAGGAGCGGATAAGGATTGATCGGCGTCCCATTCCACCAGCGCTCGCCCGGCGCCATCGAGTTGATCGCGAAATGGAGGTGCGGGCCGGAGGGACTAGCATCTCCGGTATGGCCTACACGCGCGATCACCTGGCCACGCTTCACTGACTGACCCTCCGCGAGGCCTGGCGCATACGCCGACAGGTGCGCGTAATAGTAGATCCACTTCTGGTCGGCGGAGCGCTCGTAAATCGTCATTCCGCCGCGCACACTGTTGAACAGTTTCTCGATTGTCCCGTCGGCGGACGCGATTACCGGGGTCCCCTCGGCGGCCATGATGTCGATGGCGTCATGACGTCGTCCTGCGCCGCGTGCGGCATCGTAGGTATCGACAAGCTGGTCAGGCTTGATCCCGACGACCGGTACGGCAAGGCCGGACGGCCTCACCTGCACTTGCTCCGCGACAACGACCGGCGGCCCATTTTCCGGTTTCACCGTGACGACGGGGCCGCTGCGCGTGATCTGCGGTCGCGAGCTCGGCATGAAATTGTAGAACCAGATCCAGAACATGCTGGTCGCGAAGGCGGTGAGCAACGCGGTGCCGATGACCTTGAGCATGGGTTCGCAACTCTCCGGCGGTGAACGTTGTTGAGTTGCAACGATGCAGCGCACAACTGTTTCCACCGTCCCCACCGGCGTTCATGTCGGCTGCTCGGGGTGGGTCTACAGACACTGGCGCGGGATCTTCTATCCCGCCGGACTTCCGCAAAAGCGCTGGTTCGAACACTACGCGCAAGAGTTCGACACGGTCGAGATCAACGCGAGCTTCTACCGCCTTCCGCTTGCCTCGACATTCGAGGCGTGGCGCGAGAGGGCGCCGCCCGGCTTCCGCTATGCGGTAAAGGTCAACCGCTTCATTACACACATGAAGAAGCTGCATGACTGCGACCCCGAAGTGGACCGCTTCATCGAACTGGCGCGCCCGCTCGAAAACAAGCTCGGCCCCCTACTCTATCAGCTGCCCCCGAGCCTCCATAAGAATATCCAGCGGTTGGATGCCTTTCTCTCGCAGCTGCCGAGAGATCTCGATCACGTCCTCGAGTTCCGCCACAGGAGCTGGTACGATGAAGAGGTCCTTTCCGTGCTCGACCGGCACGGGATCGGCTTCGTTTCGCACGATCTCAAGGGATTGGAGTCGCCCCGCTGGGCAAGCGGCCGGACTGCCTACGTGCGATTCCATGGCGCCGGTGGCAAATATTGGGGACGATATTCCGCCGAGGCCCTCGCGGAGTGGACCGACTGGTGCGTCGAGCAATCGCGGCAGGGTCGCAGCGTGTGGTGCTATTTCAATAACGACATTGGCGGCCACGCGCTCGAGGATGCACGCGCCTTGAAGTCGATGATTCGCAAGATGAGCCGCTGATTGGCAAGGGCGCCAATCTCAAGCAGACTGCAGGTCATGGCCGACGGCGAAACGCCACCTTATTACGAGGGCCCGACACCCTTCGCTCAGCAGCGCTCGGACCTTCGCGCGGGCGTCGGGCGCAGGATTGGCGAGAATCTGGACGGGACTCGGGGGCTGTGGCGGCTGTGCAGCAGTCCGAGGCAACCGATCCAGGTTTATATTGGCGACGGTTTTCTCGATGCCGGGACCTGTCGTCAGATGTGCGAGAAGGTCGACGAGGGCAGTTATCCCTCCCCGCTCTTCGAGAAGGAGAAGCACGGAGACGTTCGCACGAGCTACAGCTGCAATCTCAACGTTTACGATCCGCTGATCGCCAACGTAGAAAGCCGAATCTGCAATTTGCTCGGCCTTGATCGGGTGCACGGCGAACCGTTGCAGGGCCAGCGCTACCAGGAAGGCCAGCATTTCCGGGAACACGCCGACTTCTTCTACATCGACGAGCCATACTGGGCGGAGTACGAGCCGCACGGGGGCCAGCGGACCTGGACGGCAATGATCTATCTGAACGAGCCGGACGCCGGCGGCGCGACACGATTCAGGCTGCTCGATGCGGCTATTGCCCCAAGGATCGGGCGAATTCTCATCTGGAACAACATGGCGCTGGACGGCAGCCCCAATCCGTGGACCCTGCACGAGGGAATGCCGGTCGAGAGCGGCACGAAGTACATCGTCACCAAATGGTTTCGCGAAAGGCAGTTCGTTTAGGCTAGCACCTCCTCGAACGCCCGCACCGCCGCCGCCGGATCATCCTTGCCCCAGATGGCTTGGCAGACAGCGAGAAAATCCGCTCCGGCTTCGACCAGCGGCCGAGCATTTTGGGGCGTGATTCCGCCGATCGCGACGCAGGGGATCTCGAACAACGTTGACCACCAGCTCAGGATCGATCGCTCTGGACGAAAGTCCGACGGCTTCGTCGTCGTCGGATAGAATGCTCCGAATGCGACATAGTCAGCACCTGCCTCGCCCGCTTCCATCGCGAGATGGCGGCTGTCATGGCAGGTCTTGCCGATCTGCGCCGAAGGGCCGAGCAGGGCTCGGGCGTCCCGGATTTCACCATCCGCCTGACCAAGATGCACGCCATCCGAACCGAGACGCTTGGCAAGCCCAATGCTGTCATTGACGATGAACGCGACGTCGGCGTCGGCGCAGATGCGCTGCACTGGCTCGGCGAGCCGCGCCAGCTGATGCTCGTCGACATTCTTCACGCGCAACTGGAACGCGGTTGCGATTCCCGGCTCCAGCGCTGCCTTCAGACGGTCAGGGAATGCGCCTCCAATGTCCTGCGGGCTGATCAAGTACAGCTTCGCCGGACCCGTCCGCTGCGGCGGCGGGAAGTCGATAGGATCGAACTCGGCCTCGTCCAAGATCAGGCGGGCACCCGCGCCGTCGACGCTTCGTAGATCTCGTCGATTGCAGTGCCGAGCGTCTGGTTGAACTCCTCGTCGCTCTGCTGGGCGCGAAGGTCCGAAAGAAGCGCACGGCTGAAGCTGGCAATCATTCCGGGGTTCTTGGCGAGTTCGCGACACGCCTCTTCCCGCGTGAAGCCGCCGGACAGCGCAACGACGCGGAGCACCTTTGGATGGTCGACGAGCGGCTGGAACAGGCCGGCCCTCGCGGGGATCGACAGTTTCAGCATGACCTGCTGTCCGTCGGGGATCTCGTCCAGCTCTTCAAGGATGGCCGATAGGAGAAGATCGTCACTTTCGGCGCGGTCAGCACTCCTGATGTTCACCTCGGGCTCGATGATCGGCATCATGCCGTGGGCGAGCACCTGCTTGGCGACCTGGAACTGCTGGGCAACGAGGACCGCGATCCCTGCCTCGTTCGCCCGGTTGATGACCGAGCGCTCCTTGGTGCCGAATACGCCAAGTCCCTTCGCGCGGCTCAGGAGCGCGTCGAGTTCGGGCATCGGTTTCATCATCTGGACGCCGTTTTCCTCGGCCTCCAGACCCTTGTCGATCTTGATGAATGGCACGATTCCCTGATCGATGAGCGCCTGCGGCGTCGGCTTGCCATCGACCGTGCCGTCCATGGTTCGTTCGAAGAGGATCGCACCGATCACCTTGCCGCTTCCGAAGCACGGTGCAGTGATGATGCGCGAGCGCATCTGGTGAATGAGGCCGAACATCTCATCGTCATTCGACCAGGCATTTTCCTCGATGCCGTAACCCTTAAGCGCCTTTGGCGTGGAGCCGCCCGACTGGTCGAGCGCGGCGATGAAGCCGTCACCCTGCTTGATCTTCTCGGCCATCTCCGAAAACTTCATGTGGTTCATTCCCTGCGTTATGCTGCGTCGCTTGGACCGGCTGGATCCGATGCAAGAAACGCGAATAGATTTGAAGTCAGCAAACGACGCTGCCGCGCCTCGTTGCTAGACTCAACTCCGTTGGCGAGCATCGTCTCTCCAAGCGATTTATTCCAGCGCCCCGCCTCCCGCCAAGCTTCCACGAACAAGGCGTTGCGAAACGAAGCCGAATTTCGGGCGAGCTCATTTCAGGACACGACGGCGTGGCGCTCGCGCTCGAGAGCAGCGACACCAGGAAGCGAGCGCCCTTCCATCCATTCGAGAAATGCTCCGCCGGCCGTGGAAACGAAGCTGAAATCCTGTGCCACGCCGGCATGGTTGAGTGCTGCGACCGTGTCCCCGCCGCCGGCGACCGATACCAGTGAACCTTCCTTCGTCAGAGCCGCGGCAGTCTTTGCCAGAGCGACGGTCGCTGCATCGAAGGGCGGCGTCTCAAAGGCGCCGAGAGGGCCATTCCAGACGAGCGTTCGGCAGGTCTTGAGCGCGTCGGCGAGTGCCTCGACCGCAGCTGGACCGATATCGAGAATCATTTCGTCGGCCGCGACCTCGTGGACATTGCAGGTGCGCATGCTCGGCGGGTTGGGCGCGAACTCCTTGGCCACCACCACGTCGTACGGCAAGTGAATCGTGCAGCCGGCCTCGTAAGCCCTGTCGAAGATACTCTCGGCCTCCCCAACCAGTTCGTGCTCGCACAGCGACTTGCCAACGTTGACGCCGCGCGCAGCGAGGAAGGTGTTAGCCATGCCGCCGCCGATGACGAGGTGGTCGACCCTGCCGACGAGATGGCCGAGCACGGCGAGCTTGGTCGAAACCTTTGCACCGCCGACGACAGCGGCAACCGGCCGCTCGGGATTGCCGAGAGCGCGCTCGAGCGCATTGAGCTCGGCTTCCATCGCTCGACCGGCAAAGGACGGCACGTAATGGGTGATCCCTTCGGTGGACGCGTGCGCCCGATGTGCCGCGGAGAAGGCGTCATTGACGTAATAATCGCCAAGCGCAGCCATGGCCTTCGCGAGCTGCGGGTCGTTCTTCTCTTCGCCAGAGTGGAACCGGGTGTTCTCGAGAATGCCAATATTGCCGGGCAACATCGTGGTAACCGCCCGCTGGGCCTCAGGCCCCTGGCAATCCTCGATAAATCGCACGGAGCGGCCGGCGAGCCTGTGCACAGGCATGACCAGCTGCGCCGTCGACATGTCAGGCCGCTTCTCGCCTTTGGGACGACCGAAATGCGACAACAACAGCACGATCGCGCCGCGATCGCTGAGCTCGAGCACGGTGGGTAGCATTGCACGCAACCGTGTATCGTCCGTGACCGACGCGCCATCCATCGGCACGTTGAGGTCGACGCGAACCAGCACACGCTTGCCGGTCAGCTCCTCCGGCAAATCGTCGAGAGTCCGAAAGCGACTCATGCTCTGCTCCAGCCGCACGGGCCCGGCTCGCCGAATCCGCCGAAGTTACGGCGGCGCGAGGTGAACGCACCGAACGGCATCGGTCGGGCAATCATCGAAGGTGCCATGGAGCGAGCATGCGCCTGCACGATAGCCTAGCCGAGCTTCGCCATTGCACAGGCCGTGTCGATCATGCGGTTCGAGAAGCCCCATTCATTGTCGTACCAGCTGACAACCCGCACGAGCTTGCCGTCGATGACCGCCGTTTCGAGGCTGTCGACCGTCGAGCTCGCCGGCGTGTGCATGAGATCGATCGAAACCAGCGGCTCTTCCGTGTAATCGAGTATGCCCTTCAGGCGACCGCTCTCGCTCGCAGCCTTCAGGATCTGATTAACCTCGTCGCGGGTGGTGTCCCGCGCCGGCGTAAAGGTGAGGTCGACGAGGCTGACGTCGGGCACCGGCACGCGGATCGCCGAGCCGTCGAGCTTGCCCTTCAACTCCGGAAGCACCTCGCCGACCGCGCGCGCAGCGCCGGTGGTTGTCGGGATGATCGACATCGCCGCGGCGCGAGCCCGGCGCAGGTCGGAGTGAATCTGGTCCAGGATCTTCTGGTCATTGGTGTAGGCATGAACCGTGGTCATCAGGCCGCGCTCGATGCCGAGCGCATCGTTCAGGACCTTGGCGACCGGCGCGAGACAATTCGTCGTGCACGAGGCGTTCGAGACGATGGTGTGCTCAGCCGCCAGCTTGTCGTCGTTGACGCCGTAAACGACGGTCAAATCGGCGCCCTTGGCCGGGGCCGAGATCAGCACCCGCTTCGCGCCCGCCGCAAGATGCTTCTCGCCGCCGGCGCGGTCGGCGAAGAAGCCGGTGCATTCGAGCGCCAGTTCGATTCCGTTGGCGCTATGCGGAAGCTTGGCCGGATCCCGCTCCGCGGTGACCTGGATCCGCTTGCCGTCGACGACGATGTCGTTGCCGTCGGTCGTGACCTCGCCCGGAAACTTGCCGTGGACGCTGTCGTGCTTGAACAGCCAGGCGTTCGCTTTCGCATCGGCGAGATCATTGACGCTGATCAGCTCGAGCCCGCAATCGGGTCGCTCGAGGATGGCGCGGGCGACCAGCCGGCCGATGCGGCCGAATCCGTTGATTGCAACTTTGGTCATTCGATTCCTCTTGTTTTCATGAATTCGGTGATCCGGGCGGCGACCTTGTCGGGGGTCAGACCGAAATAGTCATAAGCGTCGGGAGCAGGCGCGGAGACGCCGAAGCGATCGATGCCGATCCTGAGCCCGTGCAGGCCGGTGTAGCGCTCCCAGCCGAAGGTCGTGCCCGCCTCGATCGAGACGCGCAGAAGCTCGCGGTTGCTGACGTCGGGCAGGATGTCCTCGCGATACTCGGGGCTCTGTGCGTCGAAGCGCTCGGTGCATGGCATGGAGACCACGTCGGTACCAACCCCCTGCGCTTCAAGTTGG
>JBJMUN010000033.1:0-11604 GCA_045811185.1 Sphingomicrobium sp. | reverse complement strand
AAACGCGATGGACGAGTCTAGTGCCGCCAACCGAGTGGGGCAGAGGTGACTATGAAGCCGTATACCCTTGGTGCAAGCTGCGTGTGGTTCGTTTGCGGCAATGTCGGTGCCGCAATGCTGCATCAGCAACGCCTCGACATTCGCACGATCGCAGGTGGACCGATTACGTTGTGGCACGGCTTCAATAAGCCAGCCGGCGAGTAACCCTAATGGCAGCTTGCCACCCAAAGCTGCCCGCCGACAAGCGACTCCTTTTCAACCCATTGCAGACGTTCGCAATGGCCTTAAAAAGTTGGCGATGGAGTCTATGGCGGGGGCCAGCAATGGGGATAGTGCTGCAGCGGTTCCCCCGCGGGTCGCCCGACTGCGGAACGCGATCGTTAATCGCGACTGGATCGCCATCGCGATCGAGCTGGTAGTAGTCACAGTCGGCGTCCTGCTCGCTTTCGAAGCGCAGCAATTTGGCGAGCGGCTCAGCCGCCAACGCGATGAGCGCGAGTTTCTGGAGCGCGTTTATCGCGAAACTGGTGAAGGAACGTACGAGTTGCAGGACCTAATCCGGGTCCATCAGCGCGGCGTTACCGAGCTCGGCGCGGTGCTTCGCGCGAAGCACGACCCAGTCCAGCTTGCTGAATTCGCGCGTCGCGAAGGATTTGGATGCGTAATCGGCACACTTCCGACTGCGGCGTACAATGACACTGCCTCCGAAGAACTGGTCGCCTCCGGACGTATAAGCTCAATCAGTGATCCGGAACTGCGCGGTGCAGTCCGAAAACTCGCTGCCGAGCAGGCGGAGGGGGAGCGGCAGCTAGCCTATGCGCGTCAGGTTACCAGTGCGATGCTGGAGGCGTCGCTACCCTACAATCGATACGAGCTGCGCAACGGGGAAGAGCGCACACGATGCACCATCGATTGGCCACGCCTCATCGCCAACCCGAGCTCGGCCGCGGCGCTGGCGCGTGCCTATCGGATTCACCAGCTAATGCTTGAAATTCGACGTGACACTTTGGCCGCTACCGCGGTGGTTCGTGGGAAACTCGCGTGTGCGCTAGCAAAGCCTGAATGTCGTCGCTGACGCGGCTGGAGGACGCCACGAAGATCCAAAGCGGCTTCGGCCAATTTCCACGCCGATCGGGACGGTAAACTCTAGTCAAAGGTCCGATTGACCGCGCCGGCGAATTTCCGCCGTGACGAGCCGGACGCCGCAGCGAGCTAGTTCAGCCTCCACGAGGGCGGATCGTTATCCTGCCTTGACTGACGAACAGAGGCCTCGGCCTCGGCCAAGAGCTTTTGGCACTGCTCGAGAGCGAGGTTGAGCTGGCGGATGACTTCTCTGATCCGTTCTGCTTCCGAACGCCCGTCCAATCTCGTCGCCACGCCGTCACCCCCTCAAGAATGGGGCGGCCCCACAGCGGAGGAGCCGCCCTTGGCTTCAACATGTGCCGAAAAGTTGGGAGGCGAACGGCACGCGGATGCCAACTAACATAGGTGAATCGGGTTCCCCATAAAATTGCGCCCTTCCGCTCCTTTTCGAATGGACAATAAAGCTTGCTTGAAGCGGGCCCGGGCACTTTATGCACGCCGCGTGGCAGACCAGCTCGAAGAATTATGGGACATGGCCGAGCGCTTCCGACGTCTGGCCACAGTCGTGGAAGATGAACGCAACCGCCGCCAGCTCCTCGAAATGGCGGCCGAGCTGGATGCGCAAGCCGAGAAGCTGGAAGAGGTGGCCAGGCGCAAGCAGGATTGAAGTCGCGCCGCCCGCGCGAAGCAACCCCGGCGAGGCTTCTGACGGCGCGAACCCAGCGTCCTAGCCAACTCGCCGGGTGGGCCCGAGCCGCCGATATCGCGCTGACCAGCTTTTGGACCCGCGCCTCCGATGAACCGAGGCACCCGACCCGCGTTCTAGTTCCCCATGCCGGATTGCCGGATACTCTACTTTCGGGGAGGTATTCTAGAAGCCACGGACGAGCTGGCTTCTGTAGACCTGGTGACGGCGGCGAAAACCGCCTCGTCAAGGCACCCGCACCTCACCGCTGAGATTTGGCTGGACGGCCGGAAGGCTGCAGTCGTTCGGCCTTGCTGGGACCGCCGTCTCGCTCGCTAGGATCCGCTTTCGACCGTTGTATCCATCAGAGCCTAGAGTAGCTCGCGCCCCGCGGACTTCGTGGATGATTAACCAAGTAGCGTTAGAGACCCGACGCACGAGGATCGTAGGCTTGAGGGGGTTCAGTGCAGCTGCGATCAATCCAGATATTGCGGGCAGTGGCGGCGCTTGGCGTCTTGACGCTGCATGCCACCATGAAGAGCGGCCCGGGGTTTTCGGTTGGGGCGGCCGGCGTCGATCTTTTCTTCGTGATTTCCGGTTTCATCATGGCCTCGGCTACTTCCGCAGTGGCGCCCTCGGAATTCCTCCGTCGCCGCTTTTTTCGAATTTATCCGATCTGGTGGATCGCAGTGCTTGTTCGGCTTGCACTTGTGAATCACTCGGACGTGACGGCTCCCCGTCTCCTCGCCAGTCTAACGCTGTGGCCCGTGTGGGGTGAGTACGTGCTTCCTGTGCCACCCCTGGGCTGGACGCTTTCCTTCGAGATCCTGTTCTATTCGGGACTAGCGCTCGCATTGTTGATGCGCCCCGCCGTTCCGATCGCGATCTTTGGCCTCTGCCTGATCGGCTCGACGGTTTCGATTGACCCCGTCTTTGACTTTCTCGGCAGTCCGATGATTTTTGAGTTTCTGTTCGGCTTCGCGATCGCGAAATTGCCGACCCTAAAGCGATGCGGCCTGGCGATCCTCGTTCTTGGCGTTGCGTTGCTCGTGAGTGCTCCGGTGTACGCCGAGAACGCGCGTTTGCTGGCGATGAATCCGCAATTAGCCCCGCTGCGAGTGCTATTCTGGGGCATCCCGTGTGCGTTGATTCTCTACGGGACGATTTCGCTAGAAAGCTGGCTGCGCCATCCTGGATGGAATGTTGCAGTCTCGCTTGGCGACGCATCCTACTCCATTTACCTCTTCCACCTTATTCCGATCGCGATGCTGGATTTAGCGTGGTCGATGAGCATTCCGCTCGCGACTGCCTTCGGTTTGGCCGTGTACATGGCAATAGAGAAGCCGCTTGTCCGGCTTGCCAAGGCAAAGAGGCGAACTCCGGATGCCGAAGCTCGCATGGTCGCGGTGACCTAGGCTGCCCTCAACCGGCTAATATCCACTTTCCAGCCACAGCTGACATTAGCCAACTGGTCTGGGCTACGCGGCACTGCACGCGCGCTATTGATTTGAAAGAGCGGATATTGCGGGTTCTCATACAGCCCGCGTCGGTCGATCTAAGCTGTTCGAGGCCACCCGGACGACCAGCAAAGAGAATGTGTCCTGATGGTCTCGGACGCGACCGCTCTGGCGCTTCGCCGATGACTGCGCTGGAACTGGGCCATGCTTCTGGCGTCAAGTACTGGCGTGTTTGAGCGGTTAAGCGCATTATCTGCGCCAGCCTGAGAGTGCTGCAGGCGCGTAGAAGACGGGTGGCCTCATGGTGGACATTCCCGCAAGCACCGCGACGACACGGACTATCTTCGTCGGAGGAACGGCGAGCGATTCACTGGAAGTCGCCGGCGACCGCGACTGGTTTCGGATCCAGCTGGCGGCAGGCCAGGCAATCAGCGTGGCCCTGCACGGCATCTCGCTTAGCGACCCTCATCTCGTCATCCGCAATTCTGCAGGCACCATCCTCTACCAGAACGACGACGGCGGCCCCGGGCTGGATTCCCTTCTCGCCTTCACCGCGGCTTCGAGCGGCCCCTATTTCATCGATGTCGGAGCCGCGCAGAACAATCAGCCGGGCACATATCAGCTGAGCGTTGGCCCTTACTCACCTCCGGCGCTTGGCACGATCGACCAGATCGCCAATTGGCTTGATAGCGGGTTCTGGGACGGCGACGCGCACCGCTTCGATGTGACCCAGGGCGGCACGATCACGGTCAACCTGACGGGGCTCACCGCCGAGGGGCAAAATCTCGCTCGCGTCGCGCTGGATTTGTGGAGCGACGTCATCGGCGTCACGTTCAGTGAGGTCGGCGTCGGCGGACAGATCCAGTTCGACGACCTCGAAAATGGAACGGGCGCGTTCTCCGACGGCGTCTGGTCGAACGGCACCACGAGCTCGGCCACCGTCAACGTCGCCGTTTCGCGCTTCGGAACTGGAACCGGGATCGCCCGCGCGGGACTCCAGACCTACATCCATGAGATCGGGCATGCGCTCGGTCTCGGCCACGCCGGCGACTATAACGGCGGAACTGCCTTCTCGCGCTATCCGTACGAAGCCACGTTCCTCAATGACGGCTCGGCTGTCAGCATCATGTCTTATTTCGACAATGGCGAGAACAGCTACTACGCATCCCAAGGCTTCTCCAACGCGCTGGTGGTCACGCCCCAGATCGCCGACATCGCGGCGGTTGGACTGCTTTATGGTTTCTCCACCACGACCCGCACGGGCAACACGACCTACGGCTTCAACAATAGCAGCGGCCGAGAGGTATTCGATGCCGCGCTCCACCCCGACTTTGCCTACACCATCTTCGATTCCGGCGGCGTGGACACGCTCGATTACTCCGGGTTCGGCAACAACCAGCTCATCAACCTCAACCCCGAGACTTTCTCGAATGTCGGCGCCTCGGTCGGGAACGTTTCGATCGCCCGCGGGGTCCTGATCGAGAGCGTTATTGGCGGGGGCGGGGCGGATAGGATCATCGGCAACACCGCCGATAATGTCATCACCGGCAGAGCTGGCAACGACACTCTGTCCGGCGGTCCAGGCAACGACAGCTTCAAGGACAGCGCCGCGAACCTCAGCGGCGATACGATCACCGATTTCAGCACCGGCGATAAGATTATCATCACGGATGTGACCCTGGACGGCTTCAGCTTCAGCTTCTCGGGCGATGCGCTGACCTATACGGGCGGTTCGCTCACATTGAGCGGTATCCACAACCACACGCTGTGGGCGGCCCAGGCCCAGGAAGGTGGCGTTCAGATCGCGCTTTCCCCGGTGCCGATTGTCATCTCAGCCTATGTCATGCCGCCCTCCGAGGTCGATGGACTGTTCGGGGTCCCCTGAAGCGGTCATCCCGCGTGGCTATGGTCTTTCGTTGCACAGTTCCTGCAATCAGCTCAGACAAGGCTTTCGACGCCATTGCGGACTATTTGCTTGATCCGCCGATTGGCGACGCGAAGCTAAGTCATTCGGCGGGGTATGTAATCTTGCCGTCATGAACCTTGGCCCCCCGTGTGAGCCGGGCCGGCACCATTCGCTCGTTTCCCATCAGGTGGAGGACGGAGCGGCCTCTTGCGAGCAAGTAATCCGCGATGATCCGGCGATGACAGCGCCACCACACGGCTTCGGCGCACATGATCGCGCATCGATGCACTGAGCTGAGTTCCAGCAATTGCGCGAGCGCGGCGGCGAACTCCGGCGACAATGCGTAATCGGCATAATTGTGAAAGCTTTGGTTTTCCCAAAAGCCATTCACGTCTGCGGGGACGTCGTGTGAGCGGCCCCTTAGCCCACCCAGACCTGCGATATGAGCGTAGCCTATTTGAAAGAGGCTGAGTTCGCTGCCCAGAACGTCTTCGTTGAACTGCGGGTTTCGCCTCGAACGTGGAACCGTGCGCACGTCGACGACGAAATCGACTGAACCGCGCTGGAGCAAATCGGCGAACTCCGGAATCGAACGTGTGGAATGGCCAACGGTGAAGATAGGAGGTGCCGGCGACATCGTCCGCCTAAACGCATCATCTCATATTCGTGATGCAGCGTGCGCTACGGGGACCGAGCAGGGCAGTCGATCCGTGAATGCCGGAAGAATTCGCTGTCAGCATCCACCCGAGCTTACCGAACCTGATAGCCGCTCTCGGTGCCGGCCGGGTTTTCAACTTGACGTTCATACCTAGTGTGTATCTATACACACATTGAAGGAATTGACATGCCAATGGCGACTTACCTGGGCGTGGTCGAGCGCGAAGAAGACAGCTTCGGCGTGTTTTTCCCGGACGTTCCCGGCTGCGTGTCTGCCGGGGATAGCCTTTTCGAGGCAATGGAAAACGGCGAGCAGGCGCTCGCGGCTCATCTCGAATTACTCGCCCGTGAAGGTGAAGAACTTCCCGAAGCGTCGTCCGAAGTGGCGGTGGACGACGACATCGACGTCGCGGGCTACTTCCTCGCGCGCGTCGAATTGCCCGGAAAGACTGTGCGGCTGAACATCACCATGGACGAAGGCCTAGTCGCCCGAATTGACCGTGTGGCATCCAACCGTTCCGCGTTTCTCGCCGAAGCTGCACGCGAGCGACTGCGCGAGCTTGCCGACGCGTATTAGCCGCACGGAATCCCGTGGGGAGCAGGAAACTCCCCGTCTTTTGTGACGAGACAGGCCTTGGGTTCGCCAATGCCCGCGGACAGCGTCATGATCGGCTGGGACATAGGACCGGTGGCAGTTCCTTGACATTCGTGGTGACAGTTGACACTTATTTGACTGTCAAATGTCGGAGAGTGAAATGGGCCTCGCAGCCGAGAAACGTCAGGAAACGCCAGGCGACATCGGCAGGGTGGTTGCGCTCCTTGGCGGTCCCGCCGTCCTCAAGGTTCGCATCAACAACCGCCTCGATGCACATAATGTCATTGAGAAGGGGTTCCCGTCGGCTGTTCTGAGCAAGCTCGTTTCGAATGTCGCCCTGATCAAGGACGACGAGGCACTCCAGAAAGCGCTCGGCATCAGCAAGCGCACGCTCTACCGTCGTCAAGGCGGCGATGCAGCCAAGAACCTCAGCAAGGAGCAGAGCGGCCGCACCTGGCGCTTCGCTGAGATCCTCGCCAAGGCGATCGGCATCTTCGGTTCCAAGGAAGAGGCCGAGCACTGGATGGAAGAACCCGCCATCGGCCTCAATCGCGAGCGGCCGATTGACCTGTTGTCCACAACCGCTGGCACCGAGCTCGTAGACACCTACCTCGATCAGATCGAGTACGGCGTCTACGTGTGATCCCGCTTCCTGCTGCCCTCGGAGGTGCCGGCCTTTTTGGCTGGCGCCTCGACAAGAACATGCATGCATCCACTTGGGACAGCGGCTTAGGTGCGGAGAGGAACGGCGGACGGTGGAACAGCCGTGGGACTCGCGTCGTCTATGCCTCGCTCGATCCTTCGACGGCCGTTCTCGAGGTCGCAGTCTACGTAACTTTCAGGACGCTCGACAAGGTTGCGCACAAGCTCACGTCGTTCGAGGTGACCGATGCTTCGCTCGTGCATGTCGTCCTGCCAGAAGACGTTCCTAATCCGCGCTGGCTGTTGCCGGGTATCCCCAGCGCGGGTCAGCGCGAGTTTGGCGATCATCTCATCTCCACCCACGCGTTCATTGTCATTCCGAGTGCTGTTTCGCGGCACAGCTGGAACCTGATCTTCAATCCAGAGCTGGCCGCCGGCAAGTTCGCCTTGAGGTTGCAAGAGCAGTTCGTCCTCGACGAAAGGCTCCACCCGGCGGCCTGAGCGCTGCCGATCTCGTTGTCCTCAAGCGGGTCAAACTCGGGTAAGCCGCCTTTCTATCGAGTAACACGCCGTATCAACGAGAGACTAAGCGCGCGCGAGCCGCAGTTATGAGTGCGTGCAATCAGGAACGCCAACGGCGCACTGCAGAGTAAAACTACATTTTCCTGCGTGACTTCATAGCGCGTGACGTACCCAATTCTAGCGTCTGCCTTGGATGGAAAGCAGGCATTCGTGAGGATCAGCAGCAGGGCAGACTTCTGCGTTCGCCATCCTTATAGAATCGTTGATGAACAAGCTTCCATTCACGTCGTTCACTCTGCCGATCGAGTTCATCTTGTTCGGCGCGATCCTTCTTGGCGTAGCGCTGTTCCACAAGCGCGCGCTTTCAATCAGCCTCATCGGCTTTGCCGCTATCTTGCTCTTCGAAACGCTCGTCACCCAATACCCCACCGGCCCTGGGCCCGAGGCGCTGCTGGCCCATGCGAGGCACGAGTGGGTGATTATCACCAATCTGCTCCTGCTACTCACCGGCTTCGAAGTGCTCTCCAACCAATTCGAGCAGAGCAACATCTCCGATCACCTGCCGAACATCCTCCCGGACGGGTTCGCCGGAAGCGTCGCCTTACTCGGCGTGGTGTTCGTTTTGGCGGCCTTCCTCGATAACATAGCGGCGGCGGTGCTGGGCGGGGTCATGGCGCGGCACCTCTACAACGGACGCGTTAACGTCGGTTTCGTCGCGGCGCTGGTCGCAGCTTCGAACGCGGGTGGCGCGGGCAGCGTCATCGGGGACACCACCACGACCATCATGTGGCTCAAAGGGGTTTCGCCGCTTACCCTCATGCCCGCTTATGTCGCAGCCGTGCCGGCCTTTGCCATACTGGCGGTGTTCGGCGCGCGAGCACAGCACCGGCACCAAGCCATTCTCGCAAATGATGAGCCCGGGCATCCGCTCGCCTGGCGACGCATCTGGATCGTGGCATTCATCCTCACGGCGGCGGTCACGGCGAACCTTCTGGCGACCTCCCTTAGCAAAGGCGAGGAAACAGCGCCTTGGCTCGGCATGGCATTGTGGGCTGCAATCCTTCTCAGCAGCCTGTTCGCAAAGCCTGACTGGAGCGTGGTCCGGCACGGTGCGAAGGGCGCCGTATTCCTTGCCTCGCTGGTGGCGGCGGCTTCGCTCATGCCCCTCAAAGGCCTTCCCGAGCCGTCATGGCAAAGCGCCTTCAGCCTTGGCCTGCTTTCGTCCGTTTTCGACAATATCCCGCTGACAACCTTGGCGTTGCGGCAGGGCGGCTATGATTGGGGGCTACTCTCATTCGCCGTGGGCTTCGGGGGGTCGATGGTGTGGTTCGGCTCATCGGCGGGCGTTGCCATCACGAACTTGTATCCGGAGGGACGTTCGGTCGTGCGATGGGTGAAACAGGGCTGGTTCGTTCCACTCGCTTACGTTGCGGGCTTTTGTATGATGTTGCTGGCGCTCGGCTGGCAATCCAACACCGAACCATTGAGACCCACGAAGATCGGCCTCGGCCTCTTGTCGGGATCGCATTGAAAGCAGAGACGATCGCCACAGCCGGAAAATGCATCGGGAAGGATCGTTCGTGCGCGTTCGGTTCGGCGGGTTTTTGCGTCCAGCTCTTGGTTTTCGGCTGGCGCCATCCTGAAGAGCTCCCAGAAGCGTCCTAGACGGGCACGAGGAGCGGTTGCGGGCGTTAGTCGGGAGTGAACGAGGGGATGCACCAGTCTGAGGTCTCAACGACCGACTTGGCCGAAGACCGCACCCTGCTTGCCAGTGAGCGAACATTTGCCGGCTGGGTTCGCACAAGCATCGGCTGCATCGCGCTCGGTGCGGGATTGCATGCCCTGTTCGCAAAGATGCATCCAGCGTGGGTGCCGAGAGGGATCGCGACGCTCTTCCTGCTGCTCGCCGGAGTGATCGTCTGGCTGGCGACGAGGCGCGCCGCCGCAGTGATACGCCGACTGAATCCCCACGTCGTCGTCAGCGCACGAAAAATGAACCTGCAGCTTATCGCGTCAGCCGTCTCTGTTGGAGCGTTGGCGCTGACTCTGGCGATCTGGTTGCTCCCGGTCGGCTGAACCCGTGGTCGAGCTGTCTCCCCAGGCGATCACGCTCCTAGTCCTCGCTGCCGTCGTCGCCGCGATGATCTGGGACAAGGTGCGCTCGGACGTCGTCGCGCTCGCCGGGGCGGCAGTGCTCCTGATCACCGGTGTGGTCCGGCCGATCCAGGTGCAAAGTGCGTTCGCCAGTCCGGCCATCCTGGCACTCGCGTCCCTGTTCGTGATCGCTTACGCTATGGAGCTCTCCGGGCTTCTCGACACCGCGATCAGCGGGCTTGTTCGATTGTGCGGCCGAATTGGCAGGGCCGGGCTGTGGCTCGTCATTGCGCTCGCGGGCGCCGCCTCCGCGTTTCTGAACAATACCCCGATCGTCGTGCTGAGCGCGCCAGTCGTTCGAGATGCCGCGAAGTCGCTGCGCCTCTCCCCTAAATGCTTCCTCATGCCGCTATCCTATGCGGCGGTGCTCGGCGGCTGCTGCACGCTCATCGGCACGTCGACAAACCTGCTGGTCAACGACATGGCTGCCGTCGCTGGGCAACCGAAATTCGGGATCTTCGAGATCACGCCGGTTGGGATCGCGGTCGCGGTTTCAGGTGGACTGTACCTGCTGTTGTTCAGTGGCCGCCTCATCAAGGGGGACGGCAGCGACAGCGAACAGTTGAAGGATGCACTCGAGGGGCGAGGCGAGCCGGGCCTTGCCGGCGCACAAGTGGGCTCCGCCCGCGCGTTCGCTGCGCGCCGCCCTCTCCGACCGCTGAGGGCGCTCGCCTCTTTCGCCGTATTCGTCGGCGTCATTGCCCTGGCCGCTCTCGAGATCGCCCCCATTGCGGCCGCCGCTTTCGCGGGAGCCGTTCTGCTGATCCTCCTGCGGGTGATCACCGCGGACGAGGCGTACAGCGGATTGCGGGCGGACGTTCTGATGCTCATCGCGGGAATGCTGGTGCTGGGAATCGCGCTCAGGGTATCGGGCGTTGCCGAAACCGCGACGGCGGCTTTGATCGGCGGCCTCGACGGCCTGAGCCCGCTAGTTGCGCTGATCATCGTTTATGGAGCGACACTGTTCGCAACCGAGCTCCTGTCGAATGCGACCGTCGCAGTACTGTTCACGCCAGTGGCCGTGTCGCTCGCCGAAGCCCTGCACGTAAGCGCCCGGCCTTTCCTGGTTGCGGTGATGATCGCCGGCAGCGCCGCCTTCGCGACACCATTCGGCTACCAGACGAACGTGATCGTCTACCGCATGGGTGGCTACAATTATCTCGACTTCGTGAAGGTCGGCCTCCCGCTGAACCTGATCACGTGGGTCGTCGGCATCGTGGCTATTCCGATCTACTTTCCCTTTTGAGATGCGCGAATGCAGCTGTACGCTCTTGAATGCTTGTGAGCGTCTGGGCTGGGTCGAAAGCTGGCGGCAGCTTTGGGTGGAAAGCAGACTCGGGTGCAGCACTCAGCGCAAGCCGTCACGAGGCTATCGTCAGGGCTGCGACGCGTTCGTCGCGCGGTTGGACGCCACCATCTCGGCGTGCGTCGGGTTCGCCCCCATCTTGGAATATGTCTCCATTAGTCTGTCGCGCTTTGGGGCCGCTTCCCGGGTTTGGCGGCAGCGAGCGCCCTGCGCGTCTCGTCAGCATCGAAATCGCAGCAATAAGCAGGGGTTGAAGGCTGCTGCCGCCATGAATCCGCTAGGGAGCCCGCATCTACAGGGTTGAAGCCCACCTCATCGACAAGGCGCATCGCCACGTCCTTCGCTTCGACATTGTCTCCGGCAACGGCAATGGCCAGTCGTCCGCTTGACCCTTGCGGGCGACCAAGCTCCGCCAGCGAATAGGCGAGTATGTTGTTGAACGCCTTGATGACGGGGCGGCCGAGTTGCCGCGAGACCCAGACGCTCTCGGTCATTCCTTCGTCGATTTCCGGAATGTGCGGGTCGCGCATGCCCGGGTAGTAGTTGCCGGTATCGATCACCGGCACCCGTTCCGGCAAGCCGCGAAAGAGATCTTTG
>JBJMUN010000032.1:0-7458 GCA_045811185.1 Sphingomicrobium sp. | reverse complement strand
TGGGTCGTCAGGTTCGCCGCGAGCAGGTTGACGCTGTCCGTCAGCTCTTTCCAGGTACCGGCGACCCCGAGCACGACGGCCTGGCCGCCGAGCTTGCCCTCGGTCCCCACCTCGCGGGCCACCCGGGTCACTTCCGCGGCGAAGGAGCGGAGCTGGTCCACCATCGTGTTGATGGTGTTCTTCAATTCGAGGATCTCGCCCTTCACCTCGACGGTGATCTTCTTGGAAAGGTCGCCGCGCGCCACGGCCGTCGTCACTTCGGCAATGTTGCGGACCTGCCCCGTGAGGTTGGTCGCCATCGCGTTCACGTTGTCGGTGAGGTCCTTCCAGGTGCCGGCGACACCCTTCACCTTGGCCTGGCCGCCGAGCTTGCCCTCGGTGCCGACTTCGCGGGCCACACGGGTCACTTCTGAAGCGAAGCTAGCGAGCTGCTCGACCATCGTGTTCACGACCTTGCCGATGCGAAGGAACTCGCCGCGCAGTGGTCGGCCGTCGATTTCGACGGTCATGCTTTGGGAAAGATCGCCCTTGGCGACCGCGCCGATGACGCGGGCCACCTCCGCCGTCGGCTGGACCATGTCCTCGATGAGCTCATTCACTGAACGGACGGCACTCTCCCAGCCTCCGCGGGCATTCTTGACGCGGCCGCGCTGGGTGATCTTGCCTTCCTTGCCGACGACTTTCGAAAGCCGCTCGAACTCCTGTGTCATCTCCTCGTTGAGGGAGACGACCTCGTTGAAGAGGCTGGCGATCTCGCCGTCGGCGCCATCGACATCTTCTGGCAGGCGAACAGAAAAGTCGCCGCGGCGTAGCGCGCGAAGAGCGCTGACGAGCTGGCGGCGATCGATGAAGTCGCGCGAGGCCTGGATGTTCAACTCAACTCTCCGTGTGGCTTTACTCCCCCACCCCGGTTGATCCAAAGCAGCCCCCCGGCTGCAATCCTCTATTTAACAGAGAATTAGATTGATGCTTCCTTAAAATCGCGCCTTCGTCAATTTCCCACTGGACAAAAATCGCATGAGTGAAGCGCGACGCCCCCTCTACAAAAGCCTGTACTTCCAGGTTCTTATTGCCGTGGCGCTTGGCGTGCTGGTCGGTTGGCTCTGGCCCGCTCTCGGCGCATCGCTAAAGCCGCTTGGCGATGCATTCATCAGGCTCGTGAAGATGATCATCACACCGGTCATCTTCCTTACTGTCGTTACCGGCATAGCGGGGATGCGAGACCTTGGCGCGTTCGGGCGAATAGCGGCAAAGGCGCTCGGCTATTTCATCGTTGTTTCGACGCTTGCGCTTGCGGTCGGTCTTGTGGTGGCGAATGTTGTCGAGCCCGGCGCCGGTCTCAACGTCGACCCGGCGAGCCTCGATACGAGCAAGGTCGCGACCTACGTCTCAGAGGCGAGGGAAACCACGGTCACGGGATTCCTGCTGAACATGATCCCCGACACGATGTTCAGCGCGCTGACGTCGGGCGAGATCCTGCAGGTTTTGCTGGTGTCGATCCTGTTCGGTGTCGCGCTTGCACTTCTGGGTGACCGCGGCGATCGCCTGCTCGAGACCTTGAGGACGATCACTGCCGTCGTTTTCCGCGTAGTCCGTATCCTCATGCACGCCGCGCCCATCGGCGCGTTCGGCGCGATGGCCTTCACGATTGGCCAGTATGGCATTGGCACCCTTGCGAACCTCGCAGCGCTGGTCGCCACCTTTTACGCGACCGCGCTCATGTTCGTTCTCATCGTGCTTGGACTGATCGCTTGGGCGGCCGGTTTCTCGATCTTCTCGCTGATCCGCTACATCAAGGATGAGCTTCTCCTCGTGCTCGGCACCTCGAGCTCGGAGAGCGCGATGCCGCTCTTGATGGAGAAGCTCGAGGCGGCCGGCGTTCCCAAGCCGATTGTCGGCCTTGTCGTGCCTGCGGGCTATTCGTTCAACCTCGACGGAACGAACATCTACATGTCGCTCGCGGCCCTCTTCATCGCCCAGGCGACGAACACGCACCTTTCGTTCGGGCAGGAAATGCTATTGATGGCCGTCGCGATCCTGAGCTCGAAGGGCGCGGCCGGCGTCACCGGATCCGGTTTCATCGTGCTCGCGGCGACATTGTCGGTCGTTCCGGCAATTCCGGTCGCCGGAATGGCGCTGATCCTTGGCGTCGACCGCTTCATGAGCGAGTGCCGTTCGCTGACTAACTTCATCGGCAACGCCGTCGCGACGATCGTCGTCGGCCGATGGGAAGGCGCCGTCGACATCGACAGGTTGCGAAGGACGCTCGCAACAGCAGGCGAGCCGGGCGACGCCGAAAGCGACCGGCTCCAGCTGCAACCTTAAGGAACCAGCTTGCCCGGGTTCATGATGCCAAGCGGATCAAGGGCCTGCTTGATCGCTCGAAGCGCGTGAATACGGCCAGGAGGCGCCAGCCGCGCAAGCTCGTCGCGCTTGAGCTGCCCGATGCCATGCTCGGCCGAGATCGATCCTCCGGCGGCGGTCACGAGGTCATCGACGTAGCGCGTGATGGTCACCCCTTCTGTCGCGTACCAGTCGGGAGCGGCGCGTCCGGCCGCCCGAACGTGGAAGTGGATATTGCCGTCGCCGAGGTGGCCAAAGCCGCTCGCCACAACCCCGGGGAATGCTTCCTCCACCTTTCGCGCCGCATCGGTCAGGAAAGCCGGCATATCTGCAACGGCAACCGAGATGTCGTGCGCGACCGTCTGGCCCTCCGTGCGCTCGGCCTCGGAGATGCTGTCGCGGATTTTCCAGAAGGCCTCGGCTTGACCCTCGTTCGCCGCCAGCACGGCATCGTCGATGACCCCCTCTTCAAGGGCCGCGCCGAGGAGCCCCTCGATCTCGGCCGCGATGTCCTTGTCCGCGTCGGACGTCGTCGCCTCGATGAGCACGTGCCACCGATGCTTGCCGGCCAGCGGGGGGCGCGTATTGGGAACATGCTTCAGCACGAGGTCGAGACAGTCCTGCGGAACGAGCTCGAATCCCTCGATTCCCGCGGTTCGCGCCTCCAGGAACCGCAGCAGCTGAAGCGCCTTCTGCGGGCTCTCGAGACCGGCCCAGGCAACCGTCCGCATCGCTACTTTGGGCACAAGCTTGAGGGCTGCTGCAGTGACGATGCCGAGCGTCCCCTCGGCGCCGATCAGCAGCTGGTCGAGGCTGTAGCCCCGATTATCCTTCTTGAGACCCGAAAGGCCGTTGTGAACGGAGCCGTCGGGCAGGACTGCTTCCACCCCGGCGACCAGGGCTCGCATGTTGCCGAACTTCAGCACCTGCGTGCCTCCGGCATTGGTGGATACGAGACCCCCG
Organism: Sphingomicrobium sp.; assembly: GCA_045811185.1. Taxonomy (GTDB): domain Bacteria; phylum Pseudomonadota; class Alphaproteobacteria; order Sphingomonadales; family Sphingomonadaceae; genus Sphingomicrobium. The sequence goes on along the minus strand of JBJMUN010000032.1, from coordinate 4,152 downwards.
ATCGTGCAGCTGCCACGTGCGCCAAGGGTCAGCGGAAAGCGCATGGCGGCTTCGTGCACCGCATCGTGTAGCGTCGCCAGGATAACGCCCGCTTCGGCAACCGCGAGGGCATTTTCGGCGCTGATCGAGCGAATTCGGTTCATCCGCCTCGTCGACAGAAGCAAGGCCGAACCGTCGGCAGGCGGCGTCGCTCCCGCAGCCATGCCGGTATTCCCGCCCTGGGGGACGAGGGGGATTTTGAGCTCGGCGGCGAGACGCACGATTTGCGCGACTTCAGCGGTGGACGAGGGTGCAAGGATAGCCGGCGCAGCCCCATGCACCCGGCCGCGCCAGTCGTTAACCCATGGCTCGATCTCGCGGGGATCGGTGATGACCGCCCTCGGACCGAGCCTTTGCGTCACGGTTTCTATGAGGCTCGCCTGCGCATCTGTCATGCCGGGCGCAATAGCGTGCTTGGCATGGCTGCGCGACATCGCCAAACGGGTCGGCAATGGAGAGGCCATCGATCACCCTTGTTGTCGCCCGTGCGCAAAACGGCGTCATCGGGCGCGCCGGCAAGTTGCCCTGGCATCTCCCGGCCGACCTGAAGCGGTTCAAGGGCCTGACCATGGGAAGCGTCATGGTCATGGGCCGGAAGACGTTCGAGAGCCTCCCTGGTCTGCTGCCCGGCCGACGCCACCTTGTCCTCACTCGCGACCGCAACTGGCAAGCGGACGGCGCCGAGGTCGCGCACGACGTCGACGAGGCGCTTCGGCTCGCTGGCGGCGAACCAGTCTCGGTGATCGGCGGCGCGGACATCTTCGAGCTCTTCCTGCCGTTGGCGGACAGGATCGAGCTCACCGAGCTCCTGGAGAATGTTGCCGGCGACACGTTCATCGATGATCCGCGGGCGGACCACTCGTGGCGCACGACCTTCAGCGAAGCGCACGATGCGAAAGACGGGCGCCCTGCATTCCGCTTCGTGACGCTTGAGCGCGCCTAGCCTTTGGGTCGCGAGGTTGCGTAGGCGCGATAGCGTTTCAGTTGCGCGGCGAGAACGCTGTCGACAGCCGCCGCAAGCTTGTCTGCGCCGCCGTTTGCGAACCCGGCGACCTTGTAATCGAGCGTGACCTCGGCTCCCCCTGCAAGCTTCTTCACCTGGACGTCCATGACGCCGGTCGTGGCTTCGTAGAGCAGCGGCCCAAGCGCGCCCGTGAAGAGAATTCGCTTGCCCGGATCAACGAAGGCCACGCGCATGTGCTCGACACCGCCCCCCGTCTTGGGGATGCGCTCGCAAAAGCAGCCGCCGGGGACAAGCGCGATGCTGAGGTTCTTGGAATCGCCGCTATAGGTATGCTCGGGATCCCACCAGGACGCGATCTCGCGGAACGAGCCGAAGGCGACGTCGGGCGGCACGACGAGCTGCACGGTTTCGCGCACCTCAAAGCCGTTCGGGCCAGCCGAGACGATCTCCGCCGCGGCGGGCGTCGCGAGCGTTGCAAGGGTCAGCGCAAGGATGGTCTTCATGGCCCCTCCTTGCAGGAGGATGCCTCGCCTAGGCCGTTCCGTCCAGAATAGCATCGATCTGGGCGCCGACTTCTTCGACCGAGGCCATGCCGTCGACCCGGCGGACAAGTCCCTTCGCCTCGTAGAAGGGAAGAATCGGCGCGGTCTTGGCCCGATATTCTTGCAACCGCGTCCGGACCGTCTGCTCCTTGTCGTCGGGGCGACGCTTGAACTCGGTCGAGCCACAAACGTCGCAAACGCCCTGCACCTTCGTCGGACGGAAGCGATCATGATAGCCTGTGCCGCACCTTGCGCAGGTGAAGCGGCCGGTGATGCGCGTCACGAGCGCCTCCTCGTCGACGGCGAGCTCGATCACGTGATCGAGCCTTCTGCCGCGCTCGGCAAGCAGGATCTCGAGCGCTTCGGCCTGATGCGTCGTTCGCGGAAAACCGTCGAAGATTGCGCCCATGTCGACGGATGCGTCGAGCCGCTCGCCAATCAGCGCGCTTACGATCGCGTCGCTGACGAGCTCCCCGCGCTCCATCACTGCCTTGGCCTTGAGACCGACGGGCGTTCCGGCTGCGACCGCTTCGCGCAGCATGTCGCCCGTAGACAGCTGGATCATGCCACGTTCCGCCTGCAGCCGTGCGGCCTGCGTGCCCTTTCCCGCCCCCGGCGGGCCCAACAGGATGATGTTCAGCATTTCGGCGCTTTCTCCCTGTTTCGCCGATTGGAGGTTAGCGCCGTCGCGGCGTGGTCTTCAGCTTCGCCTTCTTGATGAGGTCGCCATACTGGTGCGCGATGAGGTGGCTCTGGATCTGGCTCACAGTATCCATCGTCACGTTGACCACGATCAGCAGGCTGGTGCCGCCTAGGCGGAAGTTGAGGCCGGCCTGCGCCGAGAGGATCTCGGGGATCAGGCAGATCAGCACCAGGTACGCAGCGCCGACGACCGTGATGCGGTTCAGCAGGTAATCGAAATAGGATTCCGTCGCCTTCCCCGGACGAACGCCTGGAATGAAGCCGCCGTGGCGCTTCAGATTGTCGGCCGTTTCCTCGCTGTTGAACTGCACTGCAGTGTAGAAGAAGCAGAAGAATGCGATACCGACACCGTACAGCGCCATGTAGGCGGGCGACCCGTGCTGCAGGAAGGTGCTGATGGTAATCAGCCAGTCGCTCGCGCCGCCCTCCGGCGCCGCTTGGTTGCCGGCCCACTGAAGCAGCGTCAGCGGCATCAGAAGCAGGGACGAGGCGAAGATCGGCGGGATCACGCCGGCGGTGTTGAGCTTGATCGGCAGGTGCGAGCGCTCCTGCTGCATGCCGCGCGCGGTCTGGCGCTTGGGATACTGGATGAGGACGCGCCGCTGAGCACGCTCCATGAAGCAGATGAAGAGGATAAGCGCGATGCTGAGGACGACGATTCCGACGACGAGAATGCCGCTCGTCGTTCCCGTGCGCCCGCCCTCGAGCAGCTGCGCGATTGCCTGCGGCAGGCGAGCAACGATACCCGCCATGATGATCAGCGAGACGCCGTTACCGATGCCTCGGCTGGTGATCTGTTCGCCGATCCACATCAGGAACAACGTGCCTCCGACGAGGCTGACGGTGCCGGCAATCTCGAACAGCAGACCGGGCGTGACGACGGCGCTGATGCCCTGCCGGATCGACTGCGATTCAAGACCGCGGATGGCGAGATAACCCTGCACGAGCGTGATCATCACAGTGAGGTAGCGGGTGTACTGGTTGAGCTTCTTGCGACCCGTCTCGCCCTCTTTGCGGAGCTGCTGCCACGGGCCGTAAAGAGTTGCGCCGAGCTGGATGACGATCGACGCCGTGATGTACGGCATGACGCCGAGCGCAACGATCGAGAAGCGCTCGAGCGCGCCACCCGAGAACGTGTTGAAGACGTCGAGAATGCCGCCGCTCTGGGTTTGGTAGAGCGCATTCATGGCGACGGGGTCGATGCCGGGAACCGGAACGAACGAGAGAAGCCGGAACAGGATCAGCGCGCCGATCGTGAACCACAGCCTTTTCTTGAGCTCGGTCGCCTTCTGGAAATTCGCAAATGAAATGCTGGAGGCGAGGTGTTCGGCTGCGGATGCCATGTTCTGTGAAATTCCCCTAGGCGCTGCGCGTCATATAGGACCGGTTGCTGTCATTGCGAGCGAAGCGAAGCAATCCAGCGGTGCTGACTGGATTGCGTCGTCGTTTCGTTCCTCGCAATGACGGTAATGCCGCTTATATGAGCCGCAGAGCCTAGGGGATTATTCAAGACAATGGCATCCGCAGCCGAACAACTCGCCTCCAGCATCAGCTTCGCGAATTTCCAGAAGGCGACCGAGCTCAAGAAACGGCTGTGGTTCACGGTCGGCGCGCTGATCCTGTTCCGTCTGCTCTCGTTCGTTCCCGTGCCGGGCATCGATCCGGTGGCGATGAACGCGCTCTACCAGACGCAGAGCGGCGGCATCCTTGACGTCTTCAACACCTTTTCCGGCGGCGCACTCGAACGCTTCTCGATCGTCGCGCTGGGAGTCATGCCTTACATCACCGCGTCGATCGTCGTTCAGCTTGGCGCGACGCTCTACGGTCCGTGGCAGGCACTGCGCAAAGAAGGCGAGACCGGGCGCAAAAAGCTCAACCAATATACTCGCTACCTGACGGTGATGA
>JBJMUN010000031.1:0-21978 GCA_045811185.1 Sphingomicrobium sp. | reverse complement strand
CTTGATGTGGACTGTCTTGCCGATGCCATCGACCGGCGGTTTGGCGATTCCGACTTCCTTCTTGATCCGCTCAGCCGTGGCTTCTCCGATGAGAAGATTGTGATTGCGGCGGACGTAGGAGCTGATCGCTTCGTCCATCTTATCGCCGCCGACGCGGACCGAGGTGGTATAGGCAAGTCCGCGGAGCGAGAGCACCGCGACTTCGGTGGTTCCGCCGCCGATGTCGACGACCATCGAGCCGATCGGCTGGGTGACCGGCATGTCGGCGCCGATCGCCGCGGCCATCGGTTCCTCGATCAGATAGACGGCACTGGCGCCGGCGTTGGAAGCGGCGTCGCGGATCGCGCGCCGTTCGACCGAGGTCGAGCCAGACGGTACGCAGATCACAATCTCCGGAAAGCGCCACGCGCGCATCTTGCCGCCGTGCACCTTGTGGATGAAGTGCTTGATCATCTGCTCGGCGACGTCGATGTCGGCGATGACGCCGTCACGCAGTGGCCGGATCGCTTCGATCTGGTCGGGAGTCTTGCCCATCATCAACTTGGCGTCGTCGCCGACGGCCTTGACCTTCTTGACCCCGTTGATGGTCTCGATGGCGACGACCGACGGCTCGTTCAAAACGATCCCGCGGCCGCGGACGTACACGAGCGTGTTGGCGGTCCCAAGGTCAATCGCCATGTCGTGCGACATCCATTTAAACCAGCGATTCCAGAACATTGATTCCCCGCCTCTTGAGTTGATTGTGCCAGCCGCCGAGCGCCCGCGCGAGCTTAATAACTGGTTGATCTCAGGCCATTGAATGCGATCTGAATTTTAGGGAAAAAACAGTGCTTCGCCGGCCGCTTCGGATTGGGATAAGACCCTTAACATGTCAATAAGAAGGCTGCCGCCCGAACTCATCAATCGCATCGCTGCCGGCGAGGTCGTGGAAAGGCCCGCGAGCGCTCTCAAGGAGCTGGTTGAAAATTCACTCGACGCCGGAGCGGCGAGCGTCTCCGTACGCCTCCAGGCGGGCGGCCTCGAACTTGTCGAGGTTGCCGACGACGGCTGCGGGATGAGCCGCGACGACATGCGCCTCGCACTCGAGAGGCACGCGACCTCGAAGCTTCAAGGGGACGCCATCGACCAGGTGAGGAGCTTCGGTTTCCGCGGGGAAGCGCTGCCCTCGATCGCAAGCGTCTCGCGCCTGGCGCTCGAAAGCAGGGTTCGGGGGGCCGATGGGTGGCGAATCGCCCTCGATCATGGCGACGAGATCGGCGAGGGTCCTGCAGCACTTCCGCCCGGCACAAGGATCCGGATCGAAGGACTGTTCGAGAAGGTACCCGCGAGGCGCAAGTTCCTGCGCTCGCCCCGGGCGGAATATTCCGCCTGCCTCGACGCCGTGAAACGACTGGCAATGGCGAGGAGCGATGTCGCCTTCACTCTCGATCATGACGGAAGGCGGATCCTGACCCTTCAGCCGACCGATGCTCCTTCGCGGGTCGCCGAACTCCTCACTCACGAACTCGACCGGCACGGCATCGGCATCGACTGCACACGCGAGGGCTTGAGGCTGACGGGCGTGATCAGTCTTCCAACGTTCAATCGCGGAATGGCTGACCAGCAATATCTCTTCGTCAATTCGCGGCCCGTGAAGGACCGGCTGCTGGTGGGAGCGCTCCGTGCCGCTTACCGCGACCTTATTCCCAGGGACCGTCATCCGATCGCGGCTCTGTTCGTCGACGTTCCGCTCGAGGAGGTTGACGTGAACGTGCATCCGGCAAAGACCGAGGTGCGCTTTCGTGATCCCTCGGCCGTCCGCGGCATCATCATCGGTGGCCTTCGCCATGCGCTCGACGAGGAGAGCCAGCGAAGCGCCGCTCGTGAGCAGGTCGCGGCCCCGCTGATGTGGACGAGAAGCGACAGCTACGAGCCTCAGCGCGGTATCGGCCTCGGCATCCCGGGCACTCGCCAACAGCAACGTCAATTCCAGCCCGTGACCTTCGTCCCGCAGGCTCGAGCCGAAAAGGCGATCGAACCGGTACCAACCTATCCTCTGGGCGTTGCCCGGGGTCAGGTGGCCGCAACCTACATCGTCGCGGAAGCCGAAGACGGGCTGGTCATCGTCGATCAGCACGCGGCACATGAACGCCTGGTGCTCGAGCGAATGCGCGCGGCGCGCGATGGAGGAACGGTTGCCCGCCAGGCGCTCCTGATCCCCGAAGTCGTCGAGCTCGAGGAGCCCGACTGCGATCGCCTGGAGGGGGCAGCGGGCGAGCTTTCCGCGATGGGTCTCGAGCTCGAGCGCTTCGGCCCGACCGCGATGCTGGTCCGATCGGTCCCGGCGGCGCTCGGAAAGACGGACCCGGCCGCGTTGCTGGCCGACCTTGCCGGCGAGATCGCCGAGCTCGGCGGGCCGATGAGCCTGCGCGACAAGCTCGATCACGTTGCGGCAACGATTGCATGTCACGGCTCGGTGCGCGCGGGCCGCGTCCTTTCGGTCGCGGAGATGAATGCGCTTCTTCGCGAGATGGAGATCACCCCGCGGTCCGGACAGTGCAATCATGGACGGCCGACGTGGGTGAAGCTGGGGCACGGCGAGATCGAAAAATTGTTCGGCCGCAAGTAACGCCAACCTCGCGATGCTCTATCTCATTGTCTTCCTAGGGGCCGGGATTGGAGGTGCGCTGCGCCACGGTGTGAACGTCGGTGCCGCACGGCTTTTCGGCTATGGCTTTCCATTCGGGACGCTCATCGTGAACGTGGCCGGTTCGTTCATCATGGGCCTGCTCGCCGGTTATTTCCTGTTCCGGCCCGGTCTTCCGCAGCATTTCCGGCTCTTCCTGACGACAGGCATCCTCGGCGGCTTTACGACTTTCTCGGCGTTTAGCCTCGATACGGCTTTACTCATCGAGCGGCACGCGTATTGGGTCGCCGCCGCTTATGTAGCGGGTTCGGTCGCGGCAAGCGTCATCGCGCTGTTTGCCGGCATGAGCATCTACCGAGTTGAAGGTCATATTCCGTGAACATCGATCTGATTCCGACTGGCGACAATCCGCCTGAAAATATCAACGTCGTTATCGAGGTCCCCGTCGGCGGGGAGCCCGTAAAGTACGAATTCGACAAGAAGTCCGGCGCGTTGTTCGTCGATCGTATTCTCCATACGCCGATGCGCTATCCGGCGAACTACGGCTTCGTGCCGCATACGCTCTCGCCCGACGGCGATCCGCTTGACGCGCTCGTCGTTGCCCGCTCGCCCTTCGTCCCGGGCTGCGTCGTTCGCGCACGGCCGATCGGGGTCCTCAATCTCGAGGACGAGCACGGCGGCGACGAAAAACTGATCTGCGTGCCGGTCGATACGACCTTCCCTTATTATTCGGACGTCGGCGAGCGGCAGGACCTCCCCTCAATCGTGCTCCAGCAGATCGAGCATTTCTTCACCCACTATAAGGACCTCGAGAGCGACAAGTGGGTGCGGGTCGGGAAATGGGGAGATGCTGCGGAAGCACGCCGCATTGTCCTCGAATCGATCGAACGAGCGAAGGAAAAGGTGCCCGCAACGGTCTGAAGCGGGACATTTTCGAAACTGGATGATAGACCTTCGGCTTCGAGAGGGAGGAGGCGCGCCATGTCGAACCAGGATCGCATCTATTTTGCACGCCGCGCCGCCGAGGAGCAGGAGCTCGCTGCGCAAGCGCCGGACCCCGAAGCCGCCGAGGCCCACCGGAAGATGCAGCGCGCCTACCTCGAGCGCGCCAGTGTCGGCGACCGCCCGGGCACCGCGCACGATACGATCGGCTGATCAGTCCTTCGCGGGCCCAAGCCGGCGATAAGTCTGTTCAAGCAAGGTTTCGCGATTGTCCCTGCGAGCCCGTTCGAGGCGGGGGTAGCCACCTTGCTCTTCAAGGCTCAGTTCGCGCGCAAACTTGCCGGCCTGCACCTCACGCAGCACCTCGGCCATCCGCTGCCGAACGCCGTCGTCGACGATCCGCCGGCCGCCGAGAAGCGCGCCGAGCTCCGCCGTATTTGAAATGGCCTCGCGCATTCCGGCGATCCCGCGCTCTTCGATGAGATCGGCGATCAGCTTTAGTTCGCCGACACATTCGAGATAGGCGAGCTCGGGCGAGAAGCCGGCGTCGACCAAGGTTTCGAATCCTGAAATCAGGAGTTCTGGAACCGCGCCCCAGACCACCGCTTGTTCATTGAACAGGTCGGCCTCGGCTTCTTCCGCGAAACTCGATGCAATAAGCCCTGCTCGCGCCGAGCCGATCGCCCGGCCGTAGGCGAGAGCGATGTCGCGCGCTTGGCCGGTCGCGTCCCGCGCCACCGCCCAGACCGCGATCATTCCCTTTCCTTCGCTGTAGAGCGAGCGAAGTGCTGTTCCGGGCCCCTTGGGCGCGATCAGGAACACGTCGAGGTCAGGCCGGGGCTCGATGAATCCGAAGCGTACGGAAAGGCCGTGGCTGAAGCCGAGCGCCGCACCATTTCTGAGATAGGGCTCGATCTCGCGATAAAGCGCCGCGTGCGTTTCGTCGGGCGAGAGCATCATCACGACGTCTGCAGAGCGAACGGCGTTTTCGAGAAGGGCGGTCTCAAGGCCGTGCGCTTCCGCTTCGAGAGTGCTGCCCGAGCCACCCCGCAGGCCGACGACGACGTCGATGCCGCTGTCCTTGAGGTTCAGGGCCTGGGCTCGCCCCTGGTTGCCGTAGCCAAGAATGGCGACCCGCTTTGCTGCGAGCGGAGCGGGATCGATGTCGACATCACGAAGGAGCTCCATGGCGGCCGACTAGCCGTTCGGCCGCAGGAGGGCCAGCGCTTCGCCCAAGCGCTCGACGTCGAGGACTTCCTTGAACCGCGGCCAGTCCGCCGGCGGCTGGTGAGCAAACCAGGTATATTGGCGCTTGGCGTAGCGGCGGGTCGCCTGCTGCCCTGCGGCAACGGCCTCGTCGAGGCTCTTGTCGCCAAGGAGGTAGGCCGAAAGCTCCGGGACTCCGATCGCGCGCATGACAGGGAGGTTCGGATTGAGCTTGCGGGCAATGAGCGTCTCGACCTCGCTCACCGCGCCCTCGTCGATCATGTGTGCGAATCGCTCGTCGCAGCGTGCGTACAGCCACTTGCGCGGCGGGAGCAGGATGAGGGGCGATAGCTCGACCTTGTCCGCGATCCCGCCTTCCAGCTGCTGCTGCCATTCGCCGAGCGTCCGGCCGGTCGAGAGGATGACCTCGAGTGCGCGGTTGATCCGGGCAGTGTCGGCGGGCTTGAGGCGAGCGGCGGCAGCGGGATCGAGCGCCTGCAGCTTGGCGCGGTTTTCCTCAAGCGGCGTGTCGCGCACGCGAGCGCGAACTTCTGGTGCAATCGCCGGTACAGGAGCAATGCCGTTGAGGAGTGTCCGGATGTAGAGCCCCGTTCCACCGACGAGAATCGGAGTGCGGCCGCTTTCGTGGATGCCGTGGATTTCCTGGCGTGCCATTGCCGACCATTCGGCTGCAGAGCAGGGAAGGGCGCCGTCCTGGATGCCATAGAGCCGATGCTCGACCTGGATCCGCTCATCTTCAGGCGGCGCGGCGCTCAAGACTCGAAGGTCGCGATAGACCTGGGCACTGTCGGCGTTGACGATCACGCCTCCAATTTGCTGAGCAAGGGCAAGTGCAAGCGCCGACTTGCCGGTCGCGGTCGGCCCGGCGATGAGGACCAGAGGAGGTTTCAAAAAAGGCATGGGTATCGCGACGCTGATAGCAGCGGGACGGCTTGATGACAGGCTGATCGACCGAGCGCTTGGCCTTCTTCGCGAGCTCGACCCGGCCGCGACCTTCCTCCACTGGATCGACGAAGGCGAGGCGGCGGACCTGCGGTTTGCGGGGAAGGCTATAGACGCACGTTGGGCACTCGAGGGCCTCGAGGGCGTGGATATCATCGTCCAGCCCCAGGAGCCGCGCTGGAAACGGCTGTTCGTCGCGGACATGGATTCGACCATCATTGGCCAGGAATGCATCGACGAGCTCGCCGATTATGCAGGTCTCAAGGACAAGGTTGCGCGGATCACCGAAAGGGCAATGCAGGGAGAGCTCGATTTTCCGGCCGCCTTGCGGGAGCGCGTGCGACTGCTTGCGGGACTTGATGAGCGCGAACTGCGGCGCTGTCTCGACGAGCGCGTAAAGCTGACGGCCGGCGCGGAGACGCTAGTGCAGACAATGCGCGCGGGCGGCGCCAGCTGCCTCCTGGTCTCGGGCGGCTTTCTTTCATTCGCGGAGCCTGTTGCGAGAGTCGTCGGCTTTGACCGGGTGCGGGCGAACCGGCTGGTCTTCGCCGGTGGCAAGCTCAGCGGTGAAGTAGGCGACCCGATCGTCGACGGAATCGCCAAGCGAGAAGCGCTGGTAGAGGCGCGGGAGCAGCTTGGCCTCAAGCGCGAGGACGTGATCGCCGTCGGCGACGGCGCAAATGACAGGATGATGGTCGAGGAGGCCGGGCTCGGCGTTGCGTTCCGGGCGAAGCCCGCACTCGTCGAAGTGGCCGACGCCGAGCTTCGGTATCACGGCCTCGACGCATTGCTCTGGGTGCAGGGGGTCCGTCGCCGCGACTGGTTCAGGAGATGATTATTTTGCCGGTATCGGGAAGCAGGCGGTCCCGAGCGACCCGCATGCCGCCGCCGCCGCTGCCTTGCTTGCATATGGTCCGATCTGCAGCCGGGTGACGCTCCCTGCCGCGACATAGGAAGGACTGCGCCCGGCGAGCGCCGGCTTGCCCGAGAGCCGATGGTAGAGCGCCTCGGCGGCAGAGCGCTGCGAGAAGGCGCCAAGCTGGATTCTCCAGGCGCCGCTCGGCACCGGAGCGGGTTTCGAAACGGTGGGAGGAGAGGCCTTGGGAGCCGGCTTCGGAGACGTGGGCTTCAGCGTCGCCGGTTCGGCCTCGGCCACGCGCTTCGGCTTCGTGGAATTCCTGGGTGCGGCAGGTTCCTTGTCCCGGTTCGCTCGGATCAGCGCCATCGCCTTCTGCCGGTCGGCAGGTGCTACGAGCTCGTCGAGCTGTGCCAGCGTTTCCTTTGCCGGCGCGAGGCCAATGCCGGCCGCACGGCTGACATAGGCATAGCCAAGAGCCCGGTCCTGGGTGACGCCGTCGCCATTATAAAGTGCAGTGCCGTAAACGAGCATGGCGCGCGGTTCGCCTTGCTCCGCGGCCTGTCTCAGCCATTTGAGGCCCTGCGCCTGATCGCCATTCTGAAAGAGGAGAAGGCCAAGGGTGGTCTCGGCGTCGAGATGACCGGTCCCTGCGGCACGTTCGAACCACGTCCTCGCCTGCGAAAGATTGATCGGAACGCCGCGGCCGAGCCGATATGCCTGGCCAAGGTTGAACTGTGCGTCGGCATCGCCGCGCTCGGCGAGCGGGCGCCAGATGGCGACCGCAGCGCTGTAATCCGCGCGCTGCCAGGCCTCTATTCCGGCTTTCACCGACTGGGCGGACAATGGCGAGCTGAGAAGGATAAACGCCGCCGCAGCGACTAAGTGTCTGGGACTCATGCGCTAAACCACCCCCACTGCACATTAGCCGACACAGCGCCAACCGCAAACAGTGTCGTGCGCATGTTAACCAGATTTTAGAGCCTCTGGTGTCACTCCGCTCACCGAACTGACGTCTATTCACGCGAGGGGAAAAGCATGCGCGTCCTGGCAATGGCATCGCAGAAGGGGGGATCCGGCAAGACTACCTTGTCTGGCCATCTTGCGGTGCAGGCCCAGCTTTCTGGAGCGGGTCCGGTCTGCCTGATCGACATCGATCCGCAGGGCAGCCTTGCCGACTGGTGGAACGAGCGTGAGGCCGAAATGCCCGCTTTCGCTCAGACCACCGTCGCGAGGCTTGCGTCCGATCTGGAAGTGCTGCGCCAGCAGGGCTTCCGCCTTGCGGTCGTCGACACGCCGCCGGCAATCACCATGGCGATCCAGAGCGTCATTGCCGTTGCCGAACTGATCGTCATCCCGACGCGTCCGAGCCCGCACGACCTTCGTGCCGTCGGCGCGACCGTTGATCTTTGCGACCGCGCCGGAAAGCCTTTGATCTTCGTCGTCAACGCGGCGACGCCCAAGGCCAAGATCACCTATGAGGCCGCTGTTGCCTTGTCGCAACACGGCACCGTGGCCCCGGTCACGCTTCACCATCGCACCGATTTCGCGGCCTCGATGATCGACGGCCGTACGGTGATGGAAATCGACCCGCAGGGCCGTTCGGCCAAGGAAGTCGGCGAGCTGTGGGAATATATCTCCGACCGTCTCGAAAAGAATTTCCGCCGCACCGTGTTCGCGGCGCCAGGGGCTGCACCCGGCATCGCTGCAGCAAGTCCGCGTCCCGTCGGAGGCTTCGGCCGCCGCGTTGTCGGTCAGTAAGGAGGCTTTAGGTGGCCACTGAAGCCAAGCCTTTCGCTTCCCTCTCCTCGGGGCTTCTCGCCCGGAAGGGCGCAGCCCGCCCGGCGATGCGGCCGCAAGGGTTCGGCCAGGTCGGCAACGGCCTGGAGGACCTTGGCTGGAACGACATGGGGTTCGAGGCGCCCAAGCCCGCCGAAGTTGCGCGTGACTCTACTCATGACGCCTTTGGCGACGATGTTGTCGAGCATCCGCGTGTCCATCCAACGGGACTGACGCCGGTCGATTCGCCGGTCCACCATCAGCAGGCCGAGATCGTCGAGCGGCTGAACGGTGCTGAAGAGCACGAAGTGGACGAGGAGTTCGACGAGACTGCCGAGGTCTACGAGCCGGAAGCCGAGGAAGCTCCGGTTGCCAAAAAGGTTCCGGCCATCGTGGTTCCCGTTGCGGTTGCCGCACCGGCGCCGCGCCGTGCGCCGCGTCCACGTTCCGCTCCCGGCTCGAAGGGCAAAGCAGCGTTCACGCTGCGCCTCGATCCGGATCGCCATTTGAAACTCCGGCTTGCTTGCGCCGTCGACGGAAGGTCGGCGCAGCAGCTGGTGACTGATGCGCTCGACCAGTTGCTCGAGCGCATGCCCGAAGTCGACGGGCTAGCCGCAAAGGCAAAACGCAGGGGGTAAGTTCCAATGAATCAGCCGCTTCGTACAACGTCCGCCGCTTCGCTCGTCGCGCTTGCCTCGATGATCGCCGGATGCGCGGCGCCTCAGGCCCATGTCGGCGCGGCGTCCCATGTCAGCGGGAAGAGCGACGGCGAGGTCGGTTACGCGACCCGTGCCCTGATGGCTCTGAACGCGAACAACGTACCGGTCGCCATCGAATTCGCAGAGAAGGCCGTCGAGAGGACGCCCAAGAGTGCCGAACTTCGCGCTCTCCTCGGAAATTGCTACTTCGCCGCCGGGCGCTTCAAGTCCGCCGAAATGGCTTTCCACGATTCGCTGACGCTGCAGCCCGTGCAGCCGCAAGTCGTGCTGAAATATGCACTGGTGGAGATTGCCCAGGGCAAGAACCGCGAGGCGGTCGCCTTGCTCAACGACGCCAGGCCCATTCTCGAAACTTCTGACTATGGGCTCGCCCTCGCGCTTGCCGGGCGGCCCGCTGATGCGGTCGCGGTGCTCGATCCCGCGGCTCGCCAGCGGGGCGCCGATTCCACCGTTCGCCAGAACCTCGCGCTTGCCCATGCACTTGCCGGAGAGTGGGACCAGGCCCGCATCATTGCGGCGCAGGACGTTCCAGCGAACCAGCTCGACCAGCGTATCGACCAGTGGATGCAGCTCGCGACGCCGAAGCACGCGTCCGACCAGGTCGCAGCGCTCGTCGGCGTGACGCCGGCCGCCGCCGACGCCGGCCAGCCTGTCCAGCTCGCTCTCAATCCAAACGCCACCCGCCTTGCCGATGCAGCGCCTGCTCCGCAGCCCGAAAAACCCGTCGTCGAGGCTGCCGCGGTTGCTCCAGCTCCGGCGCCGATCGCCGCTGTCGCGCCGTCGTCGCCGCCGGCTCAGGTGACCATGGCGACCATCGCAGCGACGGCCGTTGCCGAAGCCAAGTCGGTGCTGGCCTCGATCCTGCCGCACGGCGACGTTACCGCGCCGAAGCCTGCCGCCAAGGCGCAGCGCGCTCAGCAGCCGGCGGCCCGCCGCGGCAGTTCGCCGGCAGTCGTCCAGCTCGGTTCCTACGGTTCGCCCGAACGGGTGCTTACCGCCTGGAACGGTGCTGCCCACAAGTTCGGCGCGCTCAAGGCTTATGCCCCGATGAGCGCGAAGTTCGCGAGCCCGAAAGGCACTTTCTACCGTCTGTCGGTCCGCGGCTTCGACAGCGTCGGTCAAGCCAGCGCGCTCTGCAACTCGCTCCGCCGCCAGGGCGGCGCCTGCTTCGTCCGCAACAGCGCAGGTGACGTGCCGGTGCAGATCGCGTCGCGCTAAGCGGCGCTGCCGATTACGAGCTCGAGGCAGGCCATTCGAACTGCGACGCCCATCGCGACCTGGAGCGTGATTAGCGAACGGTCGGGATCGTCGGCAATTCGGTCCTCGATCTCGACGCCCCGGTTCATCGGGCCGGGGTGCATCACGACCGCTTTCGGTGACGCACCGGCGAGGCGCTCGCTGGTGAGGCCATAGCGCGCCAGATACTCTCCGGGCGCGTCGCCGAGCTCGGCCTCGAGACGCTCGCGCTGGACTCGAAGCATCATCACGACGTCCGCGCCCTCGATTGCTTCGTCGATCGATAGCTTGGGAACGCCGTCCGGCATGAGCTGGGGCGGGCCGGCGAGGCGCACTTCAGCGCCGAGACGCGGCAATAGCTTTGCATTCGACCGGGCGACACGGCTGTGGCGGATGTCGCCGCAGATCGCGACCTTGAGGCCTTCGAGGCTTCCGAGGTGGTGTCGGAGCGTAGCGGCATCGAGGAGAGCCTGGGTCGGATGCTCGTTGGTTCCATCGCCCGCGTTGAGCACGGGCGCATCCATGATCAGTGCGACAGCGGCCGGAGCGCCATTTTCCCGGTGGCGAATGACGAGCGCGTCGGGGCGCATGGCGTTGAGCGTGCGGGCAGTGTCCTCGAGCGTCTCGCCCTTGGCGACCGAGCTCCGCTCGACGGAGAGGGTGATCGGTGAAGCGCCGAGGCGGTGGGCTGCAGTCGCAAAGGACATCGCAGTGCGGGTCGAGTTCTCGTAAAAGAGGTTGAACACCACCTGGCCGTGAAGGCGCTCGCTCGAGCGACGGCCGCGATTGCCGGAGAAATAGAGATCGGCGGTGTCGAGGATGGCAGCGATGTCCTTGTCGCTGAGCGAGTCTATCGAGAGGATGTCCACGAGCGCCTCGCTTATTGAGGTCCGGAAAGATTGGCCAGCGCATCGATCGCGCCCTGAAGGATGTGCGCGGCGGCGAGCGCATCCACTTTCTCCGCTCGCTTGGCGCGGCTGACGTCGGCTTCCACCATTGCCCGTTCGACGGCCTGCGTCGACCAGCGTTCGTCCCACAGCAACAGCGGGAGCTCGAGTGGAGCAAGGTTGCGGGTGAATGCGCGCACCGACTGGGTGCGGGGCGAGTCCGTGCCGTCCATGTTGAGAGGGAGGCCCACGACGAGTCCGGTGACGTGCTCGCGGCCGATGAAGCCGCGGAGCTGCTCGAGGTCCTTGGTGAACCTGGTTCGCCGGATGGTTTCGGCGGGGCCGGCAAAGTGCCAGCCGGCATCGCAGATCGCCAGGCCGATGGTCTTCGTGCCGACATCGAGGCCGGCGAGCTTGCCGCCATTTGGCAACGCTGCCGCGAACTCGGCCGTACGGGTGGTGATCAGCGATGCCATGCGGCGAGCCTCCGCTCGGCGTCGGCGCGGATCGCCCCCCAGAAGAGAGCGTAGTCGTAAACGTGATAGTTGTTGCCCGGAAGGACGAAGGATCCGAGCTGCGGCGGGACCCCGTCAAGGATGAGGAGCCCCTTGTCGCAATGCGCTCCGACGACCCCTCGCTGCACCGAAGCGCTTCGCATGTCCGGTGTCGGGATCAGCGTACCCGGATTGTCCTTCGGTCGCGCTGCGCCGTCCTCTACACCACTGATCGGGTTTACGCAGAGCGTGTCCTCCTGGCGCCGGTTGCCGCCCGTAAAGCCCTTGGTCTTCGTCCACTCGTGGAAAATGAAGTCGGGATTGGGCGGGTCCCCGAACGTCATCCAGGACAGGACGCAACCTGTCTCGTTCGGATTGGTGCAGGCCGGGAATCCGAGCGCCGGGAGGTCGGCCGTGGTGCTGATTGGCCAGCCGGCAACATAGGCGGCGACGAGGCGCTTCGCGATCGGCTTGCCTGCGACCTTCTCGCGAAGAAGCCGTTCGAGGTGCAGCGCGCCTTGGCTGTGGCCGGCAAGGATGATTGGCCGATTGCCGGCTTGGCTGACGAACTCGTCGAACGCTGCTGCGATATCGGCGTAGGCAAAGTCCAGCGCTCGTTGGGCATCGTCGCTCTTGAGAAGAAAGGCACCGTACGCGGCCTGGCGGTAGCGCGGCGCCCAGATCTGCCCCGCGCCGTTGAATGCGCTCGCCTGGCTCTGGACGAAGAGGCGGGTCCGGAACTCGGTATCGCCCCCTGCCTCGAGCGGCGCGTTCCACCGATCGGCGAGGAGATAGGTAGTCGGGTGGATGAAGAAGACCGCGGCCTTGGGATCGGCTGCCGCGTCGTTCGGATCGGGCGTCCAGCCGGAGGGATCGTCATCATTGCCGGGGCGCGCGATCCAGTTGGATGGCAGCGAATAATCCGGTCCGGTGCCGGCCTTGGCAGCTTCGAAATGACCGTGCGGCACGGCCTGCTCGACGAGAACGCGGCCGCCCCACTGGTACATGGCGAACGCGGCGCCGACGACGAGCAGAATGAGGATGAAGACGATCATGAGGAAGCGGCGCGCGCACATGGGCGGCGGCCCTATTGGGCCGCAGGGCGCGGAGCAAGCGGCTGTAACCTGGCGAAGCTCGCGAGGAAGGTGAAAGCGCGCGGACTGACGCCGAATTTCACTCAGCAGCCGTCGGGACAGCCCAGGCGTTCTCAAACTCAGCACCGGGTTCAACAGCGGTTAAGTTTTTTGAGCGCAGCCGTTGGAATCTGGAGGAGGGCTGTACGATGGTCTCCAGCGTCCATTCGCTGATCAGGCAGGCAACGCGCGAACGACTGGCCGCTGCCTGGACGATTTCAGAGCAGGCCAAGCAGCGCCATCTGGCGATGGCGGAACGATACGCCCATGAAGCGGAAAAATTGCTGGCCGCGCCGCCATCCTCGAAAATGGACTGAACCGGCACGAGGCCGGTGACGCCGCCTTTCCGCCTCTACAGATCAATCCGGATTCTTCGCGTTCCGTCAGCGATTTAAGATCGCGGGTGGGGAGAGGGTCGGATGTCGTTCTACCGATTGTATTTCCGCAATTCTGGCGGCCACTTCAGCGGCGTTCGTGAAATCGAGGCGCGTGACGCCGCCCAGGCTATCGGACGGGCCGATCGCCTATGCCGCGGCGAGCGATGCGAGCTGTGGTTGGAAAACAGGATGGTGAAACGCTGGGAGGGCGGAGAAGACTGATCGCCGAAGCGTTTGACGGGAATGGCCCCGCCGCTTGCCGCCTAGCGGCCCCGCCGCTATCGCGCCCGCCGCAATGTCAGTCACTTCACAGCAGGTCCGGCACATCGCCAAGCTCGCGCGGATCGCGATGAGCGACGAGGAACTCGCGCGGCTCGAGCCCGAACTCAACAACATCCTTGGCTGGGTCGACCAGCTCTCCGAGGTCAATACGGACGGTGTCGAGCCGCTGACCGCGGTAATCGAGCAGAAGCTACGGCTTCGCGACGACGTCGTGAACGATGGCGACATCCGCGACGACGTTCTCGCGAATGCGCCCGAGGCGCAGCACGGCTTCTTCGCCGTGCCGAAGGTGATCGAGTGAGCGAGATTACGTCAAAGACGATCGCCGAGCTGCGCGACGGTTTGCGCGGCGGCGAGTTCAGTGCGCGCGAGATCGCCGAGGCTTACAATGCCGCAGTGGCTGGGGCGAAGCTCCTCAATGCCTATACGGTCGAGACGCCGGAGGATGCGCTCGCGGCTGCAGAAGCAGCGGACAAGGCACGCGGACAGGCAGACCTTCCCTCGCTTGCGGGCATTCCGCTCGGCATCAAGGACCTGTTCGCGACGCGCGGGGTAGACACGACTGCCGGAAGCAACATCCTCAAGGGGTTCAAACCCCCTTACGAGAGCACCGTCACCGCAAACCTCCGCAAGGCGGGCGCGGGGATGCTCGGCAAGCTCAACATGGACGAGTTCGCGATGGGCTCGTCCAATGAGACCAGTGCCTACGGGCCGGTAATCAGCCCATGGCGGCGCAAGGGCAGCAATGTCAGCCTCACACCAGGCGGTTCGTCGGGTGGGTCGGCGGCTGCGGTGGCCGCCGAGATCGCGCCGGGCGTCACGGGAACCGACACCGGCGGATCGATTCGCCAGCCGGCGGCATTTGTCGGCATCAGCGGGATCAAGCCGACCTACGGCCGTTGTTCCCGCTGGGGCATCGTCGCGTTCGCAAGTTCGCTCGACCAGGCGGGGCCAATGGCGAAGACAGTCCGCGACTGCGCAATCCTGCTGGAGGCGATGGCCGGGTTCGACCCCAAGGATTCGACCTCGCTCGACCTTCCCGTACCGCAGTGGGAGAAGAATCTGTCGAGCGACCTTCGCGGCAAGCGCGTCGGTATCCCTAAGGAGTATCGGATCGACGGCGTCCCCGACGACATCAATGCCTTGTGGGATCGCGGGATCGAGTGGCTGAAGGATGCAGGGGCGACGCCCGTCGAGATCAGCCTTCCGCATACCAAATATGCGCTGCCGACCTACTACATCATCGCGCCGGCCGAGGCTTCGTCGAACCTCGCGCGATACGACGGCGTTCGCTACGGCCTTCGCGAGAGCGGTAGCGACGGCCTCGATGGAATGTATTGCGCGACGCGCGAGGCCGGCTTCGGCGCCGAGGTCAAAAGGCGCATTATGATCGGCACCTATGTGCTTTCGGCGGGCTTCTACGACGCCTATTTCACCAAGGCGCAGAAGGTGCGAGCGTTGATCAAGCAGGATTTCGCCAACGCGTTCCAGCAGTGTGACGTGATCCTGACGCCAACCGCGCCATCAGCGGCATTCGGGATTGGCGAGACGACCGATCCCTTGGCGATGTACCTCAACGACGTGTTCGCGGTGCCCGCTAGCCTCGCCGGGCTGCCGGCGATGAGCGTTCCGGGCGGGCTCGATGCGCAGGGCTTGCCGCTCGGGCTGCACCTCATCGGCAATGAGCTCGACGAGCAGACCGTCCTGAATGTGGGCCTGGCGATCGAGGAGCGGGCCGGGTTCGCGGCGCGGCCGGAGAAGTGGTGGTAACGATGGCAGACGCAAGCGCACCTTTCCGGATCAAGGGCGAAACTGGCGACTGGGAGGTCGTGGTCGGCCTCGAGGTTCACGCGCAGGTCACGGCGAGCAAGGCCAAGCTCTTCTCGGGCGCGGCCACGGCATTCGGTGCGGAACCCAATACGCAGGTGAGCCTCGTCGATGCGGCGATGCCGGGGATGCTTCCGGTGCCGAACCGGGAGTGCATTCGCCAGGCAGTGCGCACCGGCATGGCGCTCGACGCCAGGATCAACCGCTGGAGCCGCTTCGACCGCAAGAACTATTTCTACGCGGATCTGCCGCAGGGCTACCAGATCAGCCAGCTTTATCACCCGCTCGTCGGCGAGGGGGAGATCGAGGTGCTGCTCGACGAGAAGGACGAGAGCAGCGCGAAGCGCATCGGCATCGAGCGAATCCATGTCGAGCAGGACGCGGGCAAGCTGATGCACGATCAGCATCCGACGATGAGCTATGTCGACCTCAATCGCTGCGGCGTCGCCCTGATGGAGATCGTCTCGCGGCCCGACATGCGTTCGCCGGCGGAAGCCGGGGCCTATCTTAGAAAGCTGCGGGCAATCCTTCGCTATGTCGGATCCTGCGACGGCAACATGGAGGAGGGCTCGATGCGCGCCGACGTCAATGTCAGCGTTCGCAAGCCCGGCGCCGAGTTCGGCACTCGCACCGAGACGAAGAACGTCAATTCCGTGCGCTTCGTGATGGCCGTCGTCGAGCATGAGGCGAAGCGGCAGGTCGAGCTCCTGGAAAGCGGCGGCAAGGTCTCGCAGGAGACCCGGCTTTACGATCCCGACAAGAACGTGACGCGCTCGCTGCGCTCGAAGGAAGACGCGCACGATTACCGTTACTTCCCCGATCCCGATCTCCTCCCGCTGGAGCTCGACGATACGTTCCTGGAGGAGTGCCGGTCATCGCTGCCCGAGCTACCGGACGCAAAGCGCAAGCGCTTCGAGGGACTGGGGATCACGCCCTACAACGCAAGCGTACTGACGGCCGAGGTCGAGACGGCGCGCTGGTTCGATGCGTTGCTGGACGCGGGCGCGGAGCCGAAGCAGGGGGCGAACTGGGTCGTTGCCGAGTTGTTCGGTGCGCTGAACCGCCGCGGTGAGAGCATTGAGAAGAGCCCGGTCTTGCCGGCGCAGGCTGCAGAGCTTCTCGGCTTGGTGGCGGATGGCACGATTTCGGGCACGATCGCCAAGCAGGTGTTCGAAATCATGCTCGAGAGCGGCGGGAGTGCTGCCGCAATCGTCGAGGAGCGAGGGCTCAAGCAGACCAGCGATACCGGCGCGATCGATGCCGAGATCGACAAGGTGCTCGCCGCCAACGCCGAGAAGGTTGCCGAGTACAAAAGCGGCAAGCAGCAGCTGTTCGGCTTTTTCGTCGGCCAGACGATGAAAGCCATGCAGGGCAAGGCCAATCCGCAGCTGGTCAACGAACGGCTGCGCTCGAAGCTCGGCTAGCTTGGCCGTGATGCCGGACTTGACCGGCATCTCGCCTTCTTCTTGGATCTGTAAACACGGGGACAGGCAGAGGCCGGGATCAAGTCCTCGTGACGGGAGAATATCGAACGATGCGCGTTAAGTTGCTTGCCGCTGCGGCGGCCATGTTGGCGTCGCAATCGGCAGCGCAGGCCCCGGCTCCGCCCCGGCTTCTGGTCGTCATTTCGGTCGACCAGTTCTCGGCGAACCTGTTCGATGAATACCGGTCTCATTTTACGCAAGGGCTGGCGCGGATCGCGTCCGGAACGGTGTTCCGGAACGGTTATCAGAGCCATGCGATGACCGAGACCTGTCCTGGGCACTCGACGATCCTCACCGGGGACCATCCGGCGCGGACCGGGATCATCGGGAACACCTGGATCGATCAGTCGGTGCGGCGCTCCGACGTCACGGTCTATTGCGCCGAGGACGAGACGCAGCCGGGGACGAGCTCCACGGCCTACAAGGTGTCGCCGAAGCACCTCCTCGCAACGACGCTCGGCGAGCGGATGAAGGCTCGATGGCCGGGCAGCCGAAGCGTTGCAGTCGCCGGCAAGGACCGCGCCGCCGTCATGATGAGCGGGCAGCGGCCTGACCAGCGCTGGTATTGGACCGGTTCCAGGTACGAGACTGATCTTGCCGGCGTCGCCGTGCCGGCGGTCGTTCCGAAGGTGAATGCGCTCGCCGGCACCGGCCTCGCGACGGCGCGCGAGCCGCTCGAGACGACGCCATTTTGCGAGGGCAAGGCGCGCGAGATCGCGATCAGCGGCGGCGGCAAGCCGGTCGGCACCGGCCGGCTCGCCCGCGCCCCGGGCGATCAATCGGCGTTCCGGGCGTCGCCGGAGTTCGACGGCAACACGCTCGCACTCGCGGCAGCGCTCATCGAGGAGATGAAGCTTGGACGCGGCTCATCTCCGGATATCATCGCCATCGGCCTGTCGGCCACGGACTATGTCGGTCATACTTACGGGACCGAGGGCGAGGAGATGTGCCTGCAGCTGACCGAGCTCGACCGGGAAGTCGGCGATTTCCTCAAGGTGCTCGACAATAGCCACATCGATTACGCGGTGACCTTGACGGCCGATCATGGCGGAAAGGACGTTCCGGAGCGGGAATCTCTCGGCGGGATCCGCGCTTCACGTGTCGATCCCGCCTTGAGCGCAGGCAATATGGGTAAAGCGCTGGTGGCAAGGCTGGGCCTCAAGGGCCCTGGATTGTTCGGCGATGGCAGCTTTGGCGACATGTATCTCGACAAGCATCTCGCGCCCGCCGACCGCGCGAAGCTGTTGAAGGCCGCGGTGGAGGCCTATCGCGAGCACCCGCAGGTCGATGCCGTTTTCACCGCCCCGCAGATCGCGAGGACAGCGGTTCCGACAAGCCCACCGGAGACCTGGAGCACGATCCAGAAGGTGCGCGCCAGCTATCGTGCCGGCCGCTCGGGCGATTTCTTCGTCGTCTTGAAGCGGGACGTAACGCCGATCGCCGATACGACGCGCTATATCGCGACGCATGGTTCGGTATGGGACTATGACCGGCGGGTGCCGATCCTCTTCTGGCGGCCAGGGCAGGCGAGTGCCAATATCGAGCGGAGCGCCGAGACCACGGACATCATGCCAACGCTCGCGAGTGTGATCGGACTTCCCGTCCAGGACGGTTCGGTAGATGGCCACTGCCTGAGCGAAGTCGCCGGCTCGCATTGCAAAGCCAACTAAGCACTTAAAAACACGGGCTTTTCTTTCATCAATCGTTCAGGCATGATTCGCCACTAGGAGAGTGGGGAAGGGCGCCCTCGCGCCCTTTGGAGAGGGTCATCGATGCTGAAACGGGGTATCGCAGCCATCCTGGCAACGAGCGTTGCGCTCGGCGGATGTGTTCAGACGCGCCAGTATGCGGACGTGCAGTTTACGCCGCCGAGTGGCGACTACAAATTGCTCGTCCTTCGTCCTGATGTGACGGTGGGTTCGCTCACGACCGGAGGCATGGTCGAGCCGCGTGCCGACTGGACCGACCAGGCTCGCCACAGCGTCGTCGAGGCGCTGCGCGCTCAACAGGCTGGGCTGGGCGGCAAGGTGACGTTCGTCGAACATCGCAACGAGGTGCCGGGCATCACGGCGCAGGAGCTGGCGGATATCGAGCGGCTCAACTTCGTCGTCGACCAGTCGATCGTCCTTCACAAATATCTTGGTGATTACTTGCCGACGAAACGCGGCAAGGGCCTCGACTGGACGCTAGGGACGGACGCGGTTCGGCTCGGCCAGAAGACCGGATACGACTATGCATTGTTCCTCCACGCCGAGGACCAGGTCGCGTCCGGTGGTCGGATCGCTCTTGGTGTCCTCGGCCTCGCTGGCTGCTTCGTCGGCTTTTGTGCGCCCAACATCGGCGGACAGCAGCAGCTCGACTATGCCTCGCTTGTTGATCTCAAGACCGGCGAAGTCGTCTGGTTCAACGTGGTCCAGGCCGGGAGCGAGATCCCCGGGATCAAGTTCGGTGACTTGCGAACGCCCCAGGGCGCGGCGCAAATGATCGACCGGCTGCTCGGGCGCATGAAGCCGGGCAAGGATGCGGCCAAAGGCAAGGTGATGACGCCGCAGCCGCCGGAGAAGCGCTGATGTGCATCCGCTGCCTCGAGGTGACACGTCGCTCGCTGCTCGTCGGCGGCGGGGCGGCTGCCGCGGCTTTCCATACCGGCGTCGCCGAGGCGCGCGTTCGACCACAGGAGATGGTCCCGCTGGTCGGGCCGGGTTACCGGCCCACCGAGCGCGACGAGCAGGGCTTGTGGAAGGAGATGGAGCGGGCCGAAGAGGAGATCGCGGGATCGAACATCCTCATCACCGACCCGAAGATCACGGGTTATCTTCAGGACCTCATCGGTAGCGTTGGTGGGCCCGCGGCAAAGGATTTCCGCATCTATCTGGCGCGGATCCCGGACTTCAACGCGATGATGTTCCCAAGCGGGTTCGCTGTCGTTTTTTCGGGCCTCCTTCTGCGCATGCGCAACGAGGCGCAGCTCGCCGGCGTGATCGCTCACGAATCCGGGCACTTCCTGAGGCGCCACATGATTCGCTCGTGGCGAGACCAGAAGCGCAAGAGTGACCTGTTCGCGATCGGTGCGATGTTGGCAGGTGTCGGTGGTGCCGGCGCGGGCGTTTATCTCGGGGATTATGTCCAGCTGGCGCAGCTCGGCACGATCCTGTCGCTGTTCCAGTACAGCCGCGCGATGGAGGCCGAGGCGGACGCGATGGGCGCAAAGCTCATCGCCGAGACCGGCTACCCGCCCGTCGAGATGGCGAACATCTGGGAGCAGCTGATCGGCGAGGAGAATGCGAGCGCTCGCTACCGCGGCAAGCACCGCCGCAAGGGCGGCATCTTTGACACCCACCCATCGGAAGGCTCGCGCATGGTCGACCTGCGTCTCGATGCGCAGGAGATCACGGTTGCCGGCAAGCCCTATGACAGCAAGCGTGCCCGCTATCTTTCGACCATCGGCCACATTCGCCCGATGCTGCTCGATGACCAGGTCAAGCTTAACGATCCCGGCGCGAGCCAGTATCTCATCGAGACGCTGGCGCGGGACGGCTGGGACGGGCTCCTGCGCTTCTACGAGGGCGAGGTCTGGCGGCTGAGGAACCGGCCCGGAGACGAGCAACGGGCGAACCAGAGCTATGCCGCCGCGATCGCGTATCCGGATGCGCCTGCCGACGCCTGGCGCTGGCATGGCATTGCGCTGTTGAAGCAGGGCCGAACGAGCGAAGCGAAGGCGGCGTTCGCGCGCTACCTGAACATGAAGCCGGATGCTCCTGATGCCGCCTGGGTGCGGCAGATGGCCGGCTGAGGGGGATGAACGTGAAAAAGAACTGGATTGTCCTTTTCGCCGCCGGCCTCGCGCTTTCGGCCTGCTCGTCGACGGGCGGAGGCGAGTACGGGATCAGCGACTATTCCTTCGTCCGCGTGCAGCGCGTCAACGTCGGTGATGGCAGCCTCGCGGTTTCGGCGCCGCGACCGTGGAATCGCCATCGGCCGGTGTTCTTCGAGGACATCCGCCAAGTCGAGGACTGGACGCTCAACGGGCCGCTGCTCGACGGGATGAGCTTCGTAACGGGACTCCAGAACGGCAAGTCGCTCATCCGCCAGCGACGCACGGCCAGCCAGCAGGTCCCGATCTTCCGGTCGAACATGACTCCGCCGGAAATCGCGACAATGATCGAGAGCCTCTATCGGGTGCGCGGCGGGGCTGTGGATTTTCGGACCGTCTCGCTGCAGCCGCGGCCGTTCCTCGGCACCAACGGCTTCCAGCTCGACTACGAGCATCTCGACGACGACGAGCTATGGCGGCGCGGCCGCGTCGTCGGCACCGTCGTCAATGGCAAGCTCTACATGATCCTGCTCGACGCGGCGAAGATGCATTACTGGGATGCAACCCTGCCCGATTTCGAGGCGATCGTCGCTTCGGCGCAGCTGAGGCGGGCCTAGCCGACAGGCGAAATCGGCGTCGTCGGCGGCTGGGTGCCGGGCGCCGGAACGTCGATATCCGGGCTACGGGTCGGCGTTTCAGGGGGGACTGGCGTCGGCTGGCCGGGCTGTGAGGGCTGCGGCATGTCGGGGCGCGGCTCTTCGGGAGTTGCGGGCGGTTGTTGCATCTGGTGAATTGTCTCCTCTCGAGAGGAACGCCTGTCGCGCGTGTAGGGTTGCCGAGCGCGCGGCGGCTTGCCCAATGGCGCGTGCCTGTTATAGGCCGCGCTCCTTTCAGGCGTCCGCGCGGGCGTGGCGAAATTGGTAGACGCGCTTGGTTTAGGTGGTAGTTCCCACATGGTCGACATTTGACATGTTGGGATAGTCGCCAATCGCAGAAAACCGCCATTTTTCTATTACATTTGAGATCGCCTCAAGGGGGGCGCACTGGGTGTGAAGGTGGGGTACGGAGAAAAGTCGGATTTCCGACCTAATTTTGCGAACAAATCCGTGCAGGCCCGCACGCACTGGATGTTCAATCCAGTGCGCCTCTTGCCTGCTTCGAAATGCCGTGAGTTACTGCACACTTGGCGAGCCAATGGCAGGAATGGGTGGAAAGCAGCCATTCGCCTTGTAAGAAGATTGGAGGCCGCTCGGAAAGGATCAACCAAATGCAACTCAGCTTTCCTGCGAGGGGCGGTCGATGGTGGCTTGTGCTGCCAATCCTCATCGCTGCCGCTATGCCCCTTTGGCAAAC
>JBJMUN010000030.1:0-42343 GCA_045811185.1 Sphingomicrobium sp. | reverse complement strand
TATTCGATGGCGGGATGGCGGATCGGCTTTGCCGTCGGCAATGAGCGCCTCATTGCCGCTCTGGCCCGGGTCAAGTCCTACCTCGATTATGGCGCCTTCACGCCGGTCCAGGCCGCAGCCGTCGCGGCGCTCAATGGAGAGCAGGACATCGTCGAATACAACCGCGCGCTTTATCGGAAGCGACGCGACGTCCTGGTCGAAAGCTTCGGCCGCGCCGGCTGGCCCATTCCGGTGCCACAGGCATCGATGTTCGCCTGGGCGCCCATCCCCGAACGCTTCCAAGGCCTTGGTGCAATGGAATTCTCCAAGCGCCTGCTGACCGAGGCCCACGTCGCTGTCGCGCCCGGCGTCGGGTTCGGGGAGGAAGGTGAGGGCTTCGTGCGAATCGCCCTTGTCGAAAACGAGCAACGACTGCGGCAGGCCGCGCGGGGCGTGAAGAAGATGCTGAGCGTCTGAAAACTGCGATGAGCCGCAGGAACCAAGCGACCGCGAGGCCATTCTCAGGGAAAATCCGGACTCGCTCGCGGCCGGCAAGGCTGTAAGTAATTTAGAGTTAATTAAAGATCGCTTTACAGAACATTTTCAAGTATTTGTAAGTTCGTGAGTCGTTGGGCGGGGAGGCTCACGTACGCCCAGTGGAGGATGCGTATGAAGCTCGCTCTCAAAACCGCAGTTGCAGTACTCGCCATGGCGACGGCCACCCCGTCCTTTGCTGCGCTCACGATCGTCGCGCCCTGCAGCTCGACGACACCGAACCCCGACGCAACGGCCTGCGCAGGATTTTATGCCGGCAATCTGCTGAACAGCGCGAGCATCGCCGATATCAACCTCGCGCTCGATGCGCTGGTTGGCGGGAATTTTCCCGACGTGGTCTTTTCGAACCTCGACCCGACGAAGGTCTTCTTCTCGGGCAGCGGGGATGATCCCAATGCGGTGGTCACTTTCCAGTCGGCTTTGTCGGGCGACGTGATCATCGGCGCCAACTTCGGCGATGCCGGGACCGGGCTGGGGCCGCGCACGGTCTTCTACAGATTCAATTTCGGCAGCCCGACGACGAGCGTCGCATTCAACACGCAGGGCTTCTCGGGGGGCGTCCTGGTTCAGGGCACGCCGGTGCCGGAAGCAGCGACTTGGGCAATGATGCTGGTGGGCTTTGCCGGCATCGGTTTCGCGATGCGCCGCCGCAGGATCACGCTGCCGCAGATTGCGTAAAACACTCTGCCATAGAGGAAGAGCCGCGTCGGGCGCTGCCCGGCGCGGTTTCTTTTGGGTCAAGCCGAACAGCTTCGCCTAAAAGCGCGCTGACACTCCGGTGTAGAACTCCACGAGAGGCGTTTGGCGGTTGAGGCCGAAGTTGGCGCCAGCGTCGAGCTGCAGGTCATTGTTGACCTGATATGCGGCTGACACGTCCACCGAGGCTTGCTTTTCCGTTCCTGCCGGATCCCAGTTCCACATCCCCCAGAGTTCGGCGGAGACGCTGAACTTCTCGCTAAGTGGCGCGCCGAGGTTCACGACCTGGATCATCGCGGCGTGGCGCCACCGACCGTCCTCATCGGCCAGAAGGTCGAGCTCGGGGTCGACCGACAAGGTCAGGCCGGACCTCCCGAGCGATCCATTCATCGGCACTACGAGGCCAGTTTCGAACCTGCCGTTCCCAAACTGGTGGCCGGCGGTCGGAACCTTCAAATAGGGGTCGAGCGCGACTTCCCACGGCGCACCCGCTGGGGTCAGGCGGTGCTTAAGGCGGAGGAGCGTGTCGCCGAAGCCGCTTGCGCGCTCCTTCGTTCCGCCTCCATGCACACGCAGGATTTCAAGCGGGGTCACCCCGAGCTCGATATCGGTGCGATCGTTCAAACCATATTTCACCAGTGAGGAGCCGACGAGCGTGACGTCGGTTCTCGCTGTATTCTGGTGGCCATGGGCCCAGTCCAGGAGCCCCGTTTCGATCTGCCAGTGGCCAGCGGCTGCCGTGCAGGCGCCGGTCGACTTGCTCGGACGGTCAGGGCAGATCGGCTGTCCTTGCGCCGTCGCGGCGCTAGCGAGCGGCACGAGCAATGCCGCCAAGATGATTGCCACCCTCACGGCAGTTTACTTGCGCCGGCGATCACCCGCGGTCGAGGGCCGACGGGCGTCTTTCACATGCTTTCTTTACGCCGCCTGCTCGCCAGCCAGTCGCATCATCAGCGAATCGAACACCGCCGGATGCATCGTGGTCAGGAACTGGACGCCGGTCGTGGTGCCGTTCGCCCAGCAGACGCGCGAGCCCAGCGGCTCGAGCTGCGGGAAGCGCGTGATCACCGGGTCGCCAACCTCGGACGGCTCGAGCATCTCCACCCTGCAGCCGCCAGGCGACACATCCTTGAGCGTGACCTCGAAATTGAAGCCGCCAACCCTTCTGACCATGACATTGGCCTTCAGCGACAGCCGGGTGCCGCGGCGCCGCTCGACGAGCGGATTTAGCGTCTCGGATTCCATCACTGCAACCTTGACCAGAGAATTCGCGGTCAATGGCCGGTTGGTCTCGACTGCTTCGCTGGTCGCACGGGCCCGTCCGGTGACCCGGCGAAGGCGTCGATGCGCAAGATCGTTTGTCACAGGCATTGGTCCACCCCCTCTAGCGGTGCGCTACCCGGCGCCGCGTCGTCGATCGTGATTTCGCGCCGCTCTCCGCGATCGCTGATCACCAGGAAATAAGCCTTGCCGGCGCGCGAGGCCCCGAGGTTCGAGAACGTGCCGCCGCCGTCCTTGGGAACGAACCACCAGGAGGCCGACCTGCGGTCCTGGTCCTTCGCGAAGCAGGCGGCGAAAGCCTCCGCGGACTTCCTGGTTGTCAACGGACTGCCTTGAGCAGGCTGCATGCTCGGCGCTGCCGTCGTGGCCACAACGCTGATCAGTGTGATTACCCCTAGGCTACGCATCTCCGCTCCGCACTTACAAAGCCCACGCCTTATTGCTCGTTGACCGCCGGGCTGGTGACAACGGCGTTGAAAGCGCCTGCCCCAAAATGAGGCGGCGGGTTCGGCGCGGTTGCGCGCAAACCGCGAAAAATGGCCAATGATCATGGCATGGACACCGTAGTCGACAATCCCGACATCGCACGCGCGATCCGGCGCTCGAGCGCCGCTCGAAGCGCCATGCAGTCCCGCAGGCGGCGTCGCATCGCGATTATCGTCGCTGCCACTCTGGCGCTCGGCGGAGGCACGGCACTGACGGTCCAGGCCCTCGTCGGCAGCGATCCTCTCGAGGCGGCAGTCAATAACGCCAGGAGCCTCGTCGAGCTGCTCCGGCAGCGCTCGCCCGGCGAACGCACTCAGGGCGTTCTCACCAAGACCAAGCGCTCGCAGCGAGCGCTTGCCAAGGCGAGGCCGGTGATCAATCCGCCGCTCGCTGGCCCGGCGCCCTCAGCGACGGAGCTCGCCAGGATTCTCTTGCCGCCCGCGAACGACAATCCGCTTCCGGTCGCCCTCGGCTCACCGCTCGTGCTGACACAGCTTCCAGCGCCTTTCGAGTCGATCGCCGGACCAGGGCCGGGTGGCGGCCTCCTTGTCACGCCGGCTGGTGGCGGAGGTTCACCGGGGGGCGGTGGAAGCCCGCCACTCGTGACGCCTCAAAATCCGGGATTGCCGTCCGCGGTGCCAGAACCTGGGACCTGGGCGACGATGCTCCTCGGCTTCGGGCTCATCGGCTGGCGCGTAAGGCGCGGCGCCGGCCGCACGGCAAAGCTGCTTCCTGCTTGAACACGCCAACGATTGTCTGATTGTCAGCTGCGGCTGACGATGAAGACCTCGTCGCCGACGGACGTTGCGGCAAACAGCTTCATTGCAAAGTCCCTCGGCACGCCGATGCAGCCGTGAGTTGCAAAACCCCAGCGCACGTCGCTCGCGTGGATCGAAACTCCGTCGGGCGTCAGCCGTAGCGTGTAAGGCATCGGCGCGTCGTAGGTCGCCGATCGATGATTCTTGAGCTTGGCGAGAATCGGGAACTTGCCGACAGGTGTCGGCACGCTGTCAGCGCCGTAGAGGATCACCGCCGTTCCGATTTCATGGCCTGACCGGAACACCGAGATCAGCTGCGACTTGAGGTCCACGCGGATCGAGGTCCGTCCGGCGGGAATGCCCCGCTCGTCCCAAATAAAATCGCCATATCGCATGCGGCCGGGAACGTTGAGGACCGATTTGATCGGCTGGTTAATCAGACCCGCCGCGATTGCCCGGCGAAGGTCTGGAGCCGAAACCTCGATGCGATTGGTTGAAACCAGGGCCTGAGGGCGCGTTGGCGCGATTGCCGCATGCTGCGGACGGCTTGCGAGCGACAGCGCGGCGGCGGCCGTTCCTCCAAGGAGGAAGAAGGCCATGGCGCCAGCGGCGCGCTTCAGCTCGTTATGCCGACGCCCGCTCACGACAACTCTCGCGGCTCAGTTGAGAAACTTGGCGCCGGCGCAGCTTTCGCCGGACCAGCGAATTTCCGCTGCTGCTGTACCGACCTTGATGATCCTCAGTTCGATGACCTCGCCCGTTGCGAACTTGTCGCTCGAACGGAGCTGGCACCCGCCGTACGACAGGTCCGTGATTGCGACGTCTGAATCGCGATTCGGCCCCAGAGCGAAACCACGCATGTCCACGGCTCGCCGGTCCGCACGCCGGATGAAGGTTTTGCAGCTCATCTTGGTTTCCCTTTTTAGCTCTGCGCTCGGCTTATCACGCTGGGATCGAGCGGGCTGCGGGGCAGCGGGCACATGTCCCAAATGCGAACGCTTTGGGTTCGATCCGATTTGGACTTTCTAAACCCTTTGCGACCTAAACCACGTTTCGGGGGCAGAGGCAGGGGTTCGAAATGCGTCTGCAAGGCAAAAAAGGCTACCGCGCATGACCGCGCATTCGTCGGTCGACGGCAAGGGCCGCGCGAAGCCAACGCGCGTGCTCATCTCCTGTGAGCTGTTCTGTCCGACCTGCACGCAGAAGGTCACCGTCCGCGACATCTCCCGAACGAGCGCTCACATCACCGGGGCACGCGGCATCCCGACCGAATGCGACGCAATCCTCAAGCGCGGGTCACTATTTCTCGCCGTCCGCGTCACGGGCATCAAGGCCGATGAGGCGACCCTCAAATTCTATCGGCAGCTCTCGCCGGACGAGATCGCCCGGGCACTTCCCGGCGCACAGTTTCCCGGCTGAGTCGGCGCTTAGAAGGCGCGTCCCAGCGACAGCATCAGCCTGAACCGGTTGTCCGGGTGCGAAGCACGGATGCGTTGCCATGCCGGCACCGCGAGCGCCGCTGATGCCGACCAGCCCGAGGCGGCATTGTAGCGCACGCCAGGGGCGACCCACACCCATTCGCCACCGCTCTCGGCTTCGATTTCACCGCCGATCGTCTGCCGTCCCTCCCACTCACCGGCAAGTTCCACGAACGCGTCCCAGCTCGAATGCGGTGGATCACGATGCTCATCGAGTTCGTCGCCATGATGGTGGTTATGGGTTTCGCCATGCTGGTGCGCCCGTTCGCCGAAACGATGCGACAGCGAAATGCCCCCCTGCATCCGGTCGCCGAGCGTCGTGCGCTGCGCGCCCTTAGTAGAGAACTGGTAAAGCGCGCTTGCGGTCAGCGTGACGCCTCCGAGCGGCGCAGACGCGGAAGCGCCGAGGATCGGGTCCCAGCTACCGGTGCCCGGCTGGTGCTCGGTTTCCAGCCGCTCGCCGTCGAGGCTAAGCTTGTGCGTGCTTCCCGTCGGCAGCTTGACACCGCCAATCAGTGCGAACCCGGCGCCCTCGCTGCCGCTCAGCCGGTACTTGGCAAGCAGGTTCACGTCACCGATACCCGCAATGCTGCCGAGCTGCTCGACCCCGTTGATCGATACTCCGCCGCTGTGCGCATGCGTTCCCTCGCGAAGGTCGTCGCGGCGGACGTAAGGCAGCTCCGCCGAGATCGTGAGGTGGTGGCTGATGCCAAAGGCAGCGCCGATGCCGGCAACCAGATTGTCGTCGGTGTTATGGGCGTGGATGTGCTGACCGGCGAGTGCGGCGAGATCGGCATCGGACCGCTGCCGCGGCCGCGTATAGGTGAGCCGCAAAGATGCGGCCCAATGACCTTCGTCGAGCGTGTCGGGACTGAAAATGGTTGCGCCGCCGCCGGCGCCGAAGCCGCTCGGCCCGAGATGGTCAGCGTGCGCCGGAGCGGCAAGAAGGGAAGTGAAAAGCAGCAAGGTTCGCCGCAGAAGCGGCGCGAAATTTTCGTGATTGATCATGATGTCCCGCGTAACAGTCTGCGCGCGAGGCCGCGCGCCCGTTAGTAACCGTTGCGATTAAGCTGCGGCGGGGGTGGGAGGGCCTCTTGAGCGCGGCCGGTCCCGCGAGCGCTGCCGCTCGATGAAGCGGAAAGGCCGCCCGGACAGCAGTGCCGTGCCGGCCAGCAACAATGCGGCAAAAAGGGCGAACTCCAGCGGTGCGGCGGCTCCAGATGCCGCGGCATAAGGACAATACTGCTGGAGCTTCTTGCTGCCGCCCTGGTGATGATGCCCCATCGGGGCGACCGGAGCATCGGAATCTGGACATGGGACGATGGTGATCGCACCACCCTCAAAGGATGGCATGAAACCAGCGGGGCTAAGGAGTCGCAGCCCCAGCAAGACGGCCGAAAGCGCGCCCAGTAGCAAACGCCCTCCCGCCGATGCTCGCCTGTGCCGCCTCACGAGGCGTCCATAGCGGCGGCCCTCGCGTAGGCAACGGTCAGCGCTGAGCCGTTGCCTGCATCGAGCAGCATGGTGAACACGGCTTCGAACGATAATGCCTATGCTATGACCAGCGACGGCGCCGTCCTGATTTGTGCATCCTCCTCATCCGCGAAGCGGAGACGCCGCTTGAGGCCGGGATAGAGGAACAGCACTGGCAGCTTCAGAAGCAGCAATTCGGAGTGGATGAATCCGTCGACGACGCGCTCCCACCAGCTTGCAGTTCGGATCCCGTGCGCCTCCAGCCACCCTTCATAGGGTGCCCAATGGCTCGGCTCGTCCTGCTCGATGATGCGAAAGATCTTGGTTAGCTGGCGGTCGCTCAGAACATGCGGATTTCGCAGCAGGATCTCGACTTGGCGGTACCCGCGCTGCTCGGTCAGCGAGATGACGCGACATAGACGTCCGAACAGTTGATCGTTCCTGACGACGGCTTGCCGGTCGAGGTCTTCGATCCTTCGCCCGAACATGATCCCGACGAAGCGGTCGATATGGCCGCATGCGCTGTCGACCGCGAAGGGCATGACCCCGCGCCGCTCGAACCAGCGCCGGAACATCATGTAATGCTTATGCTCGTCGGCCTGGTGTTTCGTGATCCTGGCTATCAGCGCGAGGTCGTCTGGCCAGCGCATTCGTACGGCGTCCAGCAGACCCTCGATTGCGGTGTAGCCGCGATGTTCGTTGTAGATGTAGATCGACCCAAGAAGATCGAGATAACGCTTACGAAACCACGTGTGCATCACGTCGAGCCAAGCTCCATTATCGCTGGGCCGCTCATGATTGCGCCCTTGCGATAGTCACCAGTTTCCAACGAAAGGTTCAGCGTCCCCGTTCCGGGCGACCTTCGCCGCGCGCTGAAGTGCTTTGGGCTCGCACCTTCGCAAACTCCGATGTCGGCCGCCACTGCGGCCAGTCCCGGCTGTTCGCGAGCCGCGCGCCGATTGCGTAGAACAGCTCGGCTTCCTGCGCGGCTCCCTTGAGGTTCCAGGTCGGAGCCCAGGCGTCGCACGTTTGATGGTAGCAGTTGGTGGTGAACGAGCTCAGCCACCGTTCCCCGGCAGGCCTTCCTCCATCGACCATGTCGTAGGCTCCCGCCAGTGCCATATCGAGCAGCACGGGCACTCCGCGCTTGGCGAAGGAGAAATGGTCGGCACGGTAGAAGAGCCCGCGCTCGGGATGGTTCTCCGGCGTCACATAGCGGCCCTGTGCCTTGGCGGCTGCGGCGAGATAATCCTCCATCTCGCTCTGCCCGCGGCCGACCAGTACGGCGTCCTTGACCGGCCCGTTCCACTGCAGCGTGTCGAAGGTCAGGTTTGCGACCATCTTCTCCATCGGGAAGAGTGGGTGCTGGGCATAATATTCGGAGCCGAGCAGTCCGCGCTCCTCGCCGGTCCACGCCGCGAACACGAGCGTCCGCTGCGGGCGTGGCCCAGCCGAGAACAATCGCGCATTCTCGATCATTGCCGCCAATCCGAGCGCGTCGTCTGAAGCGCCGGGGCGGATCGTGCGTCCCTCTTTGTCGGCGGGGCCGATGCCGTACGCGTCCCAATGTCCTCCATAGCTGATCGTCTCGTCAGGATATTTGGAGCCCGTGATCTTGCCGAGGACGTTGTGACTGGTGAGGCGCGTGAGCTCCACGGGCGCGTCGGCGGAAAAGGTGGCCTTGAGGTCCACTGGCCTGAACGCCGTCGTTCGTGCCTGCCGTTTCAGCGTTGCGTAATCGTATCCCGCGCGCCGCAGCAATGCTTCGGCCACCGGCTGCTGGACCCAGCCCTGCAGAAGGATCGGCTGTTGTGCTCCGGCCGGAAGCACGATGTTGAAATTCTCGCCCGCGGGACTTTGGACGACGTTCCAGCCATAGCCGGCGGCATTGGTCTCGTGGACAATCAGCGCGCCGATCGCGCCCCGCCGCGCAGCCTCTTCGAATTTGTAGGTCCAGCGCCCGTAGTAGGTCATCGTCGGTCCGCCGAACTTGCCTGCGACCGCCTCGCCGGCGGCAGCTTCGAAATCAGGGTCGTTGACGAGGAAGATGGCGACCTTTCCCGTAAGGTCGACCCCCTTGAAATCATCCCAGCCGCGCTCGGGCGCAGTGACCCCGTAACCGACGAAGACGAGGGGCGCGTCGGCGATCCGGGCCCGGTCGACCGGCCGAACGGTGCTGAGGTAAATGTCGTCGGGGAATTGAAGCGGGACGGTCGAGCTGCCCTGCCGGATGGAAAAGCTCATCGGTGACTGCAGCTTGGTACGGATCATCGGAACGTCTTGCGTCCAGCCACCGTTTTCGCCGGCGGGCTGGAGCCCGGCCGCTTTGAATTGCTCGATCAGGTAGGGGATCGTGCGCTGCTCGCCGGCTGTTCCCATCGACCTGCCCTGGAACTCGTCTGACGCAAGCACGCGCGTGACGTCGGACATCCGCTTCATGTCGACATGTCCCGGAGGCACCGCCGCTGTCGCCGATAGCGATGCGAGCGCCGCAATCACCTTCGTCTTCATTGCGTCACTCCCTCGAACCGATCCATCTCGAACGGACGGATGTGCCAATGGTTCGGCTGGCAAGGACATGCAACGCTCCGGGACCGATGTCAGGCTAACGCCAACAACAGTTGGAAGATGCGCTCATCGCCGGCCTTGGCCTCGGCGGCCCGCATCCTAGGGCATGTTAGCGATCGTCGATTAACCCTCACTCGGCGATCCGCAAAAGCAACAGGTCCTTTTTCGACAGCGCAATCGGTATCGGCTTTTGCGCTCTTCGCCTGGCGCGGCGCCGACGGGGATTGGGCTTCGCGTGCACGACATCGGCAGCGATTGAGGGGCGCGCAAGGTTCCGCCCTTCCATTCAGGTTAGCCCCTCCCGGGGCGGTGCACAACGAGTCACCTCGCCGTGGTCGCCGGTTCGCGCTGCAGCTTTTCCAAGGTGACGCGATGTTGCGCGGGAAGAGCTTCGGTCGATGACGGGGATGTTTCACGGCATTGCGCCGCAGAGCTCAAAGGCCCGCTCTGCCGTAGACAAAGCGGGCCTACCGGACTCGGAGGTCTTCCTTAATCCGGCGAAACCAGCTCTAGTCCAGTAAACGCAGAATTAACAGAATTTTCCTTCATGACGGACCAATGCACGCACTTTCGGGCAGCGCACGTCCGTTATGGCTAAGTAATAAGAAAAAGGCGGCTGCGAACAGCCGCCTTTGCCCAAGTTCGTTTGAAGCCCGGTGCTATGCCAATTGGGCAATCACCGACTTTCTCTTCCGAATGGAGAGCCCGATGGCGCCAAAACCAAGAAGCATCATCATCCAGGTCGCGGGTTCAGGAACAGGCAGGAACGTCAGGTTGCCGCCATATGATCCGAAGCCGCGTGACACGCCGTTCACGACGATGTGATTCAACTGGCCGCTGAAAATCGGCACGTTGGCAGTGCCAGCCGTCTCAATGAGCCCGTTGGTCGCTGTTCCGCCAGTCCTTGTGATCGTGATCGGAGTTCCGTTGACCAGGATCGACGTAAGATCGAGGTCGGTCGCCGAAAGGAGAACGGAGGTACTCGTCGCGAGCGAGCCGCTGCCGGTGCCGATAAGGCCACCACCAGGCGGCCCGATCGTGAACTGGAAATCGTCACTGAAGTTTACCGGCGTAGCGACCGTTCCGCCGACGTTCGGAGTGTTGCCGATGGTTGCCGTCACAGGACTTGTACCCGTGAAGGGATTGCCGCTCACCGCGAATACTGCAGGAGCCCCAGCCCCCGGGACGATGACGACCGCATTCGCCGGTTGCGCCAGCGAAGCCACGGAAACGACCGCCAAAGATGCCAGCAACCTTTTCAT
The DNA here is from genome assembly GCA_045811185.1 of Sphingomicrobium sp. GTDB lineage: Bacteria > Pseudomonadota > Alphaproteobacteria > Sphingomonadales > Sphingomonadaceae > Sphingomicrobium. The sequence continues at coordinate 31,807 of JBJMUN010000030.1, read as the reverse complement.
AAAACAGCCTCCAAGTGCGCGTTGGCGAAAGACTCGTTTAATAGACTCGTTTAATTGCAGTTAACCAATGTAGCGTAAAACCCAACCTGAAGCAAAAGTTCCCGAATCCATTTTTGGGACACGTTGATCCTCGATCTTTGCCGGGCCGCGCCGTCCATACCCTCAGAAACGTCTGTAGATCCGCAGGTTGTCTCATGACTTGCACAGGTCGCCCCGTTGCTCTCCGGCTCCATATTAACCTTTTCCGACATCACCATAAGTCAGGAATGCGGAGGGCTCGGATTCATTGGCAGCCGAGTCGATTTTGGGTGGGGATTGATGTCGGCAATAGGGCAGGAGCCTGTTGGCTCCGCCAGACGGTCTTGGCGCAACGCTAGTGGGACGTCGCTGCACACTTTGAGGCTATCGGATGACGGCGAGAGCATGTCCATCCACCTCGCCGATTGTGGTGCGCAGCGCAGCAGCGCAAACAAGTTGCTGAACCGCATGTATTCGTGGCGGGGCTACGGCTCCGATCATCAGCTGCCGCAGGCCTCGAATTCGGTGACGTTTACCGCAGCGAGCGACGAGCGAGTCGTCGGCACGCTCACCCTGACGGTCGACTCGGGAAATGGGCTCGCTGCCGATCAGACCTTTGCCGACGAGTTGAAGTCGTTCCGCGAGGCACCCGGCGCGAGGCTCTGCGAGCTCACCAAGTTCGCATTTGATGCGTCCGGGCCATCGAGGCCGCGGCTTGCAGCACTGTTCCACGTGATCTTCATCTATGGTTCGGCTCACTACAATTGCACGGACCTGCTCATCGAGGTGAATCCCCGGCACCAGCGCTTCTACGAGGTGATGCTCGGCTTCCGTCCGATCGGCAGCGTCAAGAACAATGCCAAGGTGGGCGCGCCGGCGCAGCTGATGTGGCTCAATGTCGCTGAAATCCGCCGGCAAATCGACCGGCACGCCGCTGATGATGCGAACGGGCGCTCCCTCTACCCGCACTTCTTCTCGTTGGAGGAGGAGCAAGACATTCGTGCTCGGCTCACCCATGTTCGAAAGAACGGTGCTGTGCGGCACGCCAACCGTGTTATTCCGGGCAAGGCGCGGGCGCCTGGCGTTCGTTATGCGGGTGTTTTTGCGCAGGCCGGATGAAGCTTTCGAGCTAGCCCCGGCCAGCGCCACTGTCCGGAAACTCGTCGAGATACGGACACGAGCTCCGCTCGATTGGGGCGCATCGGCGTTTCCGACCGGCAACGTCCGGGCGCTGAGGAACGGATGACGCTCACAAGCTTCGCGCAATAGGCGCCCAAGGGAGCGGCGTTTCCTTGGATCCACGCGGCGGACACTTGGCTGCACAGCTGACGACTGCAATGGCTGGAGAGCGCACGTGAGGCTTCTCCACTGTTGCGCTGTGGCAAATCCACAGGATTTTGTGTTGACGGATGATTTACCCGCTTGCGTCCACCGCCCGTTGAGGCACAATAGATAGTAGCGAACGAGGGGGAACACTCAACAACTGGTGTTCTGTCGGCGGAATGACTATATTCCGGCGATGGGAAAACTCGTCCCCGCTTTCCACAGGAGGCGGGGGTGAAAAAGCCCCGAAGAGCGCCGAAAGCGGCTAGGATGGCCTGATGGCTCCGAGTCGAACAAGTCAGGAACAAACGGCCCTTGACCGGGCCGATGAAGAACGGGGTAGCGCGATGGATTTCTCGACCGGCTCAGAAGTAACGAGCGACGACGTATCGACCACCGCAACCGGTTCGAAGGCGGTCCATGCACCGCGGTTCGACGTCAAGACCGACAACAGCCGCGACGGTCTGCTGACCGAGTTCGGCAAGGAGACGCTGAAGGACCGCTACCTGCTTCCTGGCGAGGGCTATCAGGATCTGTTCGCGCGAGTTGCGGCCGCCTACTCGGATGATGCGGAGCACGCGCAGCGCGTTTACGACTACATTTCCAAGCTTTGGTTCATGCCTGCGACGCCGGTGCTGTCGAACGGCGGCACCGGACGCGGGCTGCCGATCAGCTGCTATCTCAATAGCGTCGACGACAGCCTGCAGGCGATCACCGAAATCTGGAACGAGAACGTCTGGCTCGCATCAAAGGGTGGCGGCATCGGCACCTACTGGGGCCGGGTCCGAGGGATCGGCGAGCCGGTCGGCCTCAATGGCAAGACCAGCGGCATCATCCCGTTTGTCCGCGTGATGGACAGCCTGACCCTGGCGATCAGCCAAGGGTCGCTGCGGCGCGGCTCGGCGGCCTGCTATCTCGACGTTTCGCACCCGGAGATCGAGGAGTTCCTGGAGATTCGGAAGCCGAGCGGCGACTTCAACCGCAAGGCGCTTAATCTTCACCACGGCGTGCTTGTCACCGACGAGTTCATGGAAGCGGTGCGCGATGGAGCCGAGTTCGATTTGAAGTCGCCCAAGGATGGAAGCGTCCGCGGCAAGGTCGACGCCCGCTCGCTGTTCCAGAAGCTCGTCGAGACCCGCCTCGCAACCGGCGAGCCGTACATCATCTTCATCGACGCGGTGAACAAGGCGATGCCGAAGCATCACCGCGACCTCGGCCTCAAGGTCTCGACCTCTAACCTCTGCTCGGAAATCACGCTGCCGACCGGCCGCGACCATCTCGGCGCCGACCGCACCGCAGTGTGCTGCCTCAGCTCCTTGAGCCTCGAAACCTGGGACGAGTGGAACAAGGACAAGCAGTTCATCGAGGACGTCATGCGCTTCCTCGACAACGTCCTTAGCGACTACATCGCCCGTGCACCCGACGAGATGGCGCGCGCCAAGTACAGCGCGGAACGCGAGCGCTCGGTCGGGCTTGGCGTCATGGGCTTCCACTCCTTCCTGCAGGCGCGCAGCCTTCCGTTCGAGGGTGCGATGGCCAAGAGCTGGAACCTCAGGATCTTCAAGCATATCCGGGCGCAGGTCGACCAGGCGTCGATGATGCTCGCAAAGGAGCGCGGGCCGTGCCCCGACGCTGCCGACATGGGCGTGATGGAGCGCTTCAGCTGCAAGATGGCGATCGCGCCGACGGCTTCGATCTCGATCATCGCCGGCGGCACTTCCGCGTGCATCGAGCCGATCCCCGCCAACATCTACACGCACAAGACGCTGTCGGGCTCCTTCTCGATCAAGAACCCATATCTTGAGAAGCTGCTCGCGACCAAGTCGAAGGACAGCGACAAGGTGTGGAACTCGATCCTCGAGCTGGGCGGATCGGTCCAGCACCTCGACTTCCTGACACAGGAAGAAAAGGACGTGTACAAGACCAGCTTCGAGATCGACCAGCGCTGGCTGATCGAGCTTGCAGCGGACCGCACGCCGTTCATCGATCAGGCGCAGTCGCTGAACCTCTTCATTCCGGCCGACGTCGATAAGTGGGACCTGATGATGCTCCATTTCCGCGCCTGGGAGCTCGGCATCAAGTCGCTTTACTATCTCCGCTCCAAGTCGGTGCAGCGCGCCGGTTTCGCTGGCGGCGTCGAGGCGGACAACACGCCCGAGCTCAAGGAAATCCAGCTCGCGTCCACGACCGATTACGACGAGTGCCTCGCATGTCAGTAAAAAGCGTTCGCCTGCGAAAGTTCGCCAAAGGCGCGGGCGCGGTCGTCCTGGGACTGATCGCGCTCGACCTCGTCGCGAGCATCATCACCCTGGCTGTTGGAGCGGAGTTCCTGAGACGATGAATTTGCGTTCGGCCGTTAGCGTTGCTGCCCTTTCGATTGCCCTCGTTGCGACGGCCGCCGCCGCGCAACCGTCCGCCCCGCCTCAGTCTCTCGAGAAAAGCTTCGATTCGCTTATCAGCGCGGCGGACCAGCAGCAGTGGCTGCAACAGATGTCGTCGGAGCCGAACCATGTCGGCTCGCCGCACGACAAGGCCAATGCCGAGATGCAGCTGGCGCTGTTCAGGCAGTGGGGCTGGGACGCCCATATCGAGCAGTTCGATGTCCTCTATCCAACGCCCATCTCGACCACGCTCGAGCTGATCGCGCCGGAACGCGCCACCTTGGGCGGCCAGGAGCCGATGGTTCCCGAAGACCCGAGCTCCAAGCACATGGCGGGCGCGCTTCCGCCCTATGTCGCGTTCCAGGGCGACGGCGACGTCACCGCACCGGTCGTCTATGTCGATTACGGCATGCCAGCCGACTACGACGCGCTCGAGCAGCGCGGGATCAGCGTCAAAGGCAAGATCGTGCTCGCTCGCTACGGCTCCGGCTGGCGAGGGCTGAAACCGAAGCTTGCGCAGGAGCATGGCGCGATCGGCTGTCTCATATATTCGGACCCGGCGGACGACGGCTACGCCGAAGGCGATCCGTTCCCCAAGGGCGGTTCGCGACCGCCAAACGGCGTGCAGCGCGGGTCGGTCGTCGACATGACGATGTACCCGGGCGATCCGCTGACCCCGGGCATCGGCGCCACGCCGGGCGCCAAGCGACTGACGCGGGCGACGGCGCCGACGATCCTCAAAATCCCGGCACTGCCGATCTCCTATGCCGACGCCGCAAAGATCATGGCTGCGCTGGAAGGCCCGGTGGTCACCGGCAAGGCGCGCGGCGGCCTGCCGCTCGCCTACCACTGGGGCGGGACCGACGCGGTCAAGGTCCATCTCGCGGTCAAGTCGGACTGGTCGCTGAAACCGGCCTATGATGTGATCGCGACCCTCAAGGGCTCGACCTATCCCGACCAGTGGATTGTGCGCGGCAATCACCGCGACGGCTGGGTCTTCGGCGCCGCCGATCCATTGAGCGGACAGGTTGCGCTGATGAGCGAGGCGAAGGCGCTAGGGGCTCTTTACCGGCAGGGCTGGCGGCCCGAGCGGACGATCGTCTACGCTAGCTGGGACGCGGAGGAGCCGAGCCTGCTCGGTTCGACCGAATGGGTGGAAACCCACGCCGACGAGCTGAAGCGCAAGGCGCTCCTCTACATCAACACCGACAACAGCGGCCGCGGCTTCCTCAATGCTGAAGGCAGCCACGACCTGCAGCATTTTTTCAACCAGGCCGCGTCCGAAGTCTCTGATCCGCAGACCGGCATTGCGGTCGCTGCACGCAGCCGCGCCAACATTCTCGCTGAGAACTACGTGGATCCGGCGGCTGGCCGGCCCGAGCTCGTCGCTGCGGCAAAGACCAGCGGCGACCTGCCGCTCGGTGCGCTCGGCTCCGGCTCCGACTATTCGCCGTTCGTCCAGCATCTCGGCATTCCGGCGCTGAACGTCAGCTTTGGAGGAGAGGATTTCGCAGGCGGCAGCTACCATTCCGTCTACGACACCTACTATCACGTCACTCACTTCGACGATCCGGGCCTGCAGTACGGCACCGCGTTGTCGAAGGTCGTCGGCCGGCTGGTGATGCGGGCCTCGGCGGGGCCGCGGATCCCGGCTCGCTACGGCGACTTTGCGTCGGCCGTGTCGCGCTACCTCGACGAGGTGATGAAGCTCGCCGACGCGCAGCGCGAGAAGGACCGCACGCTCGCCGAGCTTCGTCGTGAAGGCGCGTTCAAGCTTGCTTCCGCCCCCTACGATCCGATGGTCGCACCGGCCGATCACGGGATCACGCCCCTCATCGACATGCTGCCGCTGCAGAACGCAGTCGATCATCTGAAGCGCGCCGCGAGCGCCGCCGACACCATGCTTGGCCGCGAGAGCTCGCTTCCGGCGGCGAAACAGGCTGCGATCAACGCCAGCCTTGCCCAGATTGACCAGCTCCTGATCGATCCTCAGGGTCTGCCCGGCCGGCCCTGGTACAAGAACCTGATCTACGCGCCGGGCACGCTCACCGGCTATGGGGCCAAGACCCTGCCCGGTGTCCGCGAGGCGATCGAGCAACGCCGCTGGGACGACGCGCGCACCTACGTCGGCCGCACTGCCAGGGTGATCGAGGACTATGCCAACCGCCTCGACGCGGCGGCAGCAATGGGAACTCCACCTTCATGACCAACGGCCGCATGATCGAGCTCGCCGTCGCCATTGTCGCCCTCGCGGCGAGCGTCTGGCTGTACCGCAGCCAGCGCAAGGCGAATGAAGGCTACGGCAGCCAGGGGGCGGTCGTGCTGCTCGTGGTCGGCGCGATCATGGCCATTCATGCACTTGGTCTCCTCGAATATCGGCCCAGCGCTTCCGAGATCGAAGCGGCAAAGGCGCGCGCGCGGTGACCTGGTTCATCCTCATCGGCGTCCTCGCGGTCGTGGTCGGCCTTTCGCTGCTCGTCACTGCCATTCGTCACCAGGGCGAGCAGAAGCCGCGTTATGCCGCGATGCTGATCGGCAGCATGATGCTGACCGCCTTCGGTCTCGTCATCGCTGGCTTTGCCATCGCCTACCAGCGAACCGCACCGCTCGACCTCAACACGGGAGATGCGCGATGACGGGCTCCAAGCGCTTCTTCTGCCTGTCATCGGTGCTGCTCAGCGCCTGCGCCGCCACCCAGCAGCCCGACGCCGTCGCGCCGGCAGCGCCCGGTTTTCTCCTCGGCGTCTGGCATGGCTTCATCTTCCCGGTCGCGTGGATCGTCTCCTTGTTCATGCCGAAGGTCGCCATCTACGCAGTCCCGAACAACGGCGGCTGGTACGACTTCGGCTATTTCCTCGGCATTGTCGTGTTCGGCGTCGGCGCCAACCGCACCAAGACCGTCTACCGCGACCGCGTCATCGATGTCCGCGCGCGGAGGGTCGACTGATGCGTCAGCTTCGGAGCGCCAGAGGGGCTGATCCGATGACCTTCTCGCCCCTCATCACCATATCCAGCTTCAAAGGAGCGTAAGCCATGTCCCTCCTATCCGCGTCCAAGTCCTACAAGCCCTTCGAATATCCCTGGGCCTTCGAATACTGGAAGCGCCAGCAGCAGATCCACTGGATGCCGGAGGAAGTGCCGCTCGGCGAGGACTGCCGCGACTGGGCACAGAAGCTCGACCAGACCGAGCGCAACCTGCTCACCCAGATCTTCCGCTTCTTTACCCAGGCCGATGTCGAGGTGCAGGATTGCTACCACGAAAAGTACGGCCGCGTGTTCAAGCCGACCGAGATCAAGATGATGCTGACCGCCTTCTCCAACATGGAGACGGTGCACATCGCCGCTTATTCGCATTTGCTCGACACCATCGGCATGCCGGAGAGCGAATATTCCGCCTTCCTCCAGTACAAGGAGATGAAGGACAAGCACGATTACCTGAGCACCTTCGGCGTCGATACCGACGAGGACATCGCCAAGACGCTCGCAATGTTCGGCGGGTTCACCGAGGGGCTGCAGCTGTTCGCGAGCTTCGCGATGCTGATGAACTTCCCGCGCTTCAATAAGATGAAGGGCATGGGACAGATCGTCAGCTGGTCGGTCCGGGACGAGAGCCTTCACTGCGAAGGCATCATCAAGCTGTTCCATGCCTTCGTGAAGGAACGCGACTGCCTGACGCCGACGGTCAAGGAAGCGATCATCGACCAGTGCCAGAAGACGGTGCGGCTCGAGGACGCGTTCATCGACCTCGCGTTCGAGATGGGCCCGGTCAACGGAATGAGTCCCAAGGAGATCAAGAAGTACATCCGCTACATCGCGGACTGGCGCCTCGGCCAACTCGGCTTCGCTCCGATCTACATGGTCGACGAGCACCCGCTCCCCTGGCTTGCTCCGCTCCTCAACGGAGTCGAGCACGCCAACTTCTTCGAAACGCGCGCGACCGAATATTCGAAGGCCGCGACCCGCGGGAACTGGAACGAGGTGTGGGACAATTTCGACCGCCGCATGAAAGCGAAGGCCGACGCGGCTGCGAACGATTCGACGTCAGGCGGCGAGGGACCCGATATGTTCGAGGCTGCGGGAGTGGCGGCGGAGTAGGCTCGGGGCGGGGCGTAGATCGTCCCCGCCGCATGATCGAGCCGTCGCACTGGCTCCCGATCGTCGCCAAAGTCGTTCGCCTGCGCTCGGGCCTTAGTGGCTGAGCGCTTCGCCGATGTCGAAAATCAGCGCGCAGATTCCGAGCGCGAAGACGATGATGCCGGCGATGGCAAGCCGGATTTCCCACTCGCTCGATCGCCACAGCGCCTTGTCCAGGCTCGCCGGTTTTTCCGGCGGCGGTGGCTCGCGGCGGATGCGCGAGGGGCGGGGGGCGCTGCCCAGCTTACCGGTTCCAAAAGTCTTGCTCACGCCCCCAGCATAAGCGCGCCGCCGTTACCGTTCGGTTAGCATCGTTTCTCCATCCGCCGGCTCCTTTCGAAACCATGCATGCGACGCTGGCAGGAACCGCAGCACCGCGATCGCGGCAAGCCGCGGTCACGAGCAATCTGCTCAAGGAGCCAGCGCTCAAGGTAGAGCAAGGTGTTTTTTGATCGGCCGCCGCTGCGACATCGGCGAAACTCCCGCGAACGGGGACCTCCTCCTTATCGGCTGGCCTCGACGGCGAACACATCGCGGGGGCCCGCGAGCTGATAGAGCGTGACGGACAGGCCGACGCAGGCAGCAGCGACGAGGAGGATGCCCGCCGTTGCGCCCTCGGGCCACGACCGCCGCGCTGCCGCCGCAAAAGCGCGAAGACGCGGCTCGTCTCTCGGTTCGCTCTTCATGCCGCGCCGTTTACTCGGCGGGGCTCAACCGCGGCTTATCGATCGTGGTTAGCGGTCGGTTAGCGCCTGTTCCATGACGCTAACCCACATGAATGTGGGAAGCGGTGGTGCTGGTACAATCATGCCACTCGCGCCCGCCCGGGCTCAGCATGGTCGGCGGGATTGTGGGATCGGTCGGCACCTTCCCCTGCGTCCGGCCGATCTCTCCTTTGAAGCTTCGCACCGGCTTGCCGTCGGCACCCGAGCGCCATGCTTCGGGCACGCAAGGCAAGGCCATGCTCAACCAGCCTACGGCCAGCCAGCGTTACGGCGTCCACGCTTTCGTCGCCGGCGTCCTCACGGTCATCGTCGCTCCGCTCCTTTTTCGCTGAGCCCTCTTAGCGACTGCGTTCGCGCTTCAGCATGAATCCGCGCGCCTGGAACCAGTCGTTCGCCGTGTTGGTGTAGAGAAAAGCGGCGATCACCACGAAGAAGACGATGCTGAGCACGATCACGGCCTTCATCGGAGCGATGAAGAAGCTGACCACGATACCGATCGCTCCCCAGACGACGTAGAGCACGCGCGACCAGGGTTGTCCTTTGAGGATCCCATAGGCGCAGGCGATATTGATGAGCGCTCCGATTGTTCCCCAGACCTGCTGGAACACCACCGACGTATGCATCTGCTCGATCATCTTCATTGCGATCGGGTTCGACCCCATTGTGGCTACGCCATAGAGCCCGAACAGGCTGAAGATGATGAGGAACCACGCGATGATGGTCAGTGAAAGCGGACGCTTTTCCATTCTTACTTCCTCCCCTGGAGGAGCAAGACTAGCGCGGCGACAGCCGAGTTCAACCGCGGCAGTGGCCGCCCGGATCAGGCGCGCTTGCGGTGGTTCGCGAACAGCGCGGCCTCGTTCCTGCGCCGCATCCGCTCGCTGACCTCGTCGGTATGGTCGACGCCGGAAGCGTTGCAGCGGCGGTGACAGAGGCGGAGGTTGCCGAGGTCCTCGGCGCTGCCATCGGGGTTCGGTACGACTTCCTCGACCGCCGCGCCCTGGTCGTAACCTGCCGGTAGGTCGAACCGCATCGGCCGGCGGCAGCGCGCGCAATTGTCACCGTCGCGTGCCCTCAGAGCGCTCATCCGCTCGGCCTCCGCCTGCTCGCGCTTGTATTTCCACGGGTTCACGTAACGGGCGATCATGATGCGGCTCATGGCGCCTTGGATACACGAGGGATGCTTACTGTGAAGTTAGCTGTCGAGGCGGGCTTGATCCGACCGCGGGCGAGCCTAATTCAGCCGCAGCGTCGACCACCCGACAAAGGAGGATAGCATGGCCGCCGAACCGCTCCGCATGGACCTGTCGAAGATCGCACCCGACGCCTACCGTCATTTCCTCCAGCTCGAAGGGCTCATCGGCCAGCATGTCGACCGCAAGCTCCTTCATCTGCTGAAGCTTCGCGCCTCGCAGATCAACGGCTGCGCCTATTGCATTGCCATGCACACAGATGAAGCACTGCGCGACGCCGAGCCGACCGAGCGGCTCACCATGCTCGATGCGTGGGAGGAGAGTACGCTTTACTCGGAAAAAGAGCGTGCCGCGCTCGCCTGGATCGAGGAAGTGACGCTGATCGCCGACAGCGGCGCCAGCAAGGAAACATTCGATGCGCTCAAGACCCATTTCGGCGAAGAGGAGATCGGCTGGCTGACCCTTGCAGCGGTAATGATCAATGCCTGGAACCGCATGGCGATCAGCAGCCGCGCGCAATACGACCGGGCAATGTTCGCGCACGCCGCACCTGCGCCGAGAACGACTGAGCTCGCCTGACGCTTATCGAGCGGCTTGTCGTTATCCTCGATCCTCATAAGGTGAGGGGATGAGCAGCCTGACGCCGGTAATCGAGACGATGGAGCACAGCTGGATGCGTGCGTGGGTCAATCGCGACGCGAAGACGCTCAAGAACCTTACAGCCCGGGACTTCATCTTGCTGACGGGGTCGAAGCCGCCGGCCATCCTCGACCGGCCGAGCTTCCTCGAAGCTGCGGCCAAGCGCTGGGACTGCTCCTCCTACCGGTTTGGAGACATCATCGTCCGGAGCGTCGGCACGGTAGCCATCTTCGCCGCGCCGCTTGAGCTGAAAGCAACGATGGACGGCCGCGACTGGTCCGGGACGCTGTTTGTCACCGACGTCTGGCGCAAGGGCCGCGTCCGGCGCAGCTGGAAGCTCGTGCAGCGAATCGTCTCTCGCCCGGACGACAAGCCGGAGGTCGCTTCGGCAATCCGTTCGCTGCAGTTGTGGAAATAGGCATGGCTTAACCCAGGTGAGCAGCGTTTCCGGCCTCGCCCGGCAAGAGACGGCACATGGTCAAACGCAATCCCTTCGTGCTCGTCCTTGCAGGGCTGATGCTCCTGGTATTCGGCTATTGCTTCTGGATCGGCCTTCGTAACTTCTAGGGCCGCGCTGACTGCGCAGCCTCTCTCGCCTCGGCAGCGGCTTTTACTCTTGCTGCAGCGGCCTGCGCTTCCTTTGCCTGACGCTGCCGCTTCGCCTCCTGGTAGAGCTGGTACTCGGTCGGGTGCGGGTCGGTGACGAAGACGCTGCCGACTTCCTCTCCCTTGGCGAGCCGCTCACTGATATTCGCGGCGGTCATCGCGACATTGACGAGGTTGATGGCCGGCGTGCCGCGGCAGCCCATCGGGCCGACGTTGGCGCAGCTATGGTCCGCGAAGGTCTCGTGCGGATTGCGCGGACGACCGGAGCTACCCTCCTTCTTCATCTTGCGCGCCGTCATCACGTCGGGGTCGATCCGGAAGCCCTGTGGCTTGACCGCACAGACGACGATTTCGTTCGGGTTGGCCGGTGCGGCCTGTGGTGCGCATTCCCGCTCGACGGTTCGGGACGTCGGCGCAGCCGCCGCTGCTGCCGGGCCGTAAGCGGCAGGGGATGCCGCTGCCGATTGTGCGAAAAGGAGCATGGCAAGCGGCGCAAGCGGCATGGATTAGACCCTGTGCCCCGGCAGCTTACGGGTCAATGAACCGGCTCGTGGGTAATTGCCGGTGGGTATTCGTACCTATTGCAACGAGGGCCGTCCGAGCGCGTTTGTAGCGCGTCCGAAACGGACTTCGAAAGGAGCAGCCACATGCGTGCGTTGCTTGGCGTTGCGGCAATTGCCGCCTTCACGATGACTTCTCCGGCACTCGCGCTGGATCCCTCTCGTTCGAGCGGTTTTGGTGTCGCTTCGGGCGGCCGAGTTCATGTTGCGACTCCGGGCCTGCGCGGACGGCCGACAGCAGACCGGCTCCCTCGCGTCCATCGCAGTCACGGGCGTTTCGATGGTCAGGGGGATTTCAACGACGGCTTCTACTACCCGGCCTATTATGACGGCGATTACGATGCCAATCGCAGCTTCGATCCTGACAAGTGGAACGACTGGTGGCACGAGCGTCCCGAACGCTCGTTCCCGCGCTGGGTTTGGCGCAACCAGGGGTGCACCGAGGATCGCATGTGGTATTCCGGCGCGGGCTGGCGCTGCACTCCCTGACTATTTCGGAAGCAGCGCGTAGGTTCGCCTGAACGTTTGCACCTCGGCGGCAGTGTAGGCGCTGTCCTCCGCCCTGGAGGCAAGATCCGGCACGCCGGTGACGAAATACGCAATGCCGAGGCCACGCGTGCGGTCGATCCAAAGCCCGCTCTTCATGCCGTAGGCATCGCCGGCGTGGCCGACGAACGTCATGCCGTCAGCACTAAGGTCGTCCGCGCAGCCTCGCCCGCGGTTCGGGATCTTGTGAGTGCCGTTCCCGGCGCTGCAGTAGAAGCCGCCGTTCGTCTCACCGTTGCTGCCGTCGAAGCGCCAGACCTGCGTCAGCAGCCTGTCCACCGACCCTGGCGAGAGAATTCGGACGCCCTCGAGGCTGCCGTCATTGAGAAGCATTCGCCCGATTCGGGCGAGCCCGCGCGCCGAAATGCGAAGGCCGCCCTGCGGAGCGAACAACGCGCCATTCTCGCCGGCGCGCCAGCGGCCAAGGTCACAAGGCTCGTTGTCCATGACGACGACCGGGCAGGAGGGACGCCGGCCGTGGAGCTGGTCCTTCACGGGCTTCCCGCCAGGTTCGTCGAGCACGACAGCCCTTGAAACCGCGGTGTCGCTGCAGGTTGGCCAGTTGAAGCAGGCATCGAGCTTCATCGGCCGGAGCACGCGTCGACGCATCCATTTGTCGAACCGTTCCCCGGTGACCTTCTCGATGATTGATCCGACGATCGGGTAGTTGAGGTTCGCGTAGAAAAAATAGCCGTCACCGGGAGCATGCTGCCGGTCCCAGTTTTGCGGGTCTTTCATCAGCGTCTGCAGCGAGCGACCGAGCGGAACGACATAATCGTCATCATGCTCGCGCACCGAGGACGTGTGGGACAATAGCATGGAGAGCGTGATCGGCCGGTCCGGGAAGCTCGGGTTGCGCAGCTTCCAGCCAAGCCAGCGCGACACGTCTGCGTCGAGGTCGAGCCTGCCCTCGTCGACCAGCTTCATGACGCCGATCGCAGTGACCATCTTGCTGATCGACGCGACACGCACGGGGTCATTGACCGTGACAGGGCGGCCCGACTGCGGATCGGCGACGCCGTTCGCAAAGTTAGCGATTTCGCCTCGACGCCCGAACGCCACGCCGGCCTCGGCAGGCTGGGCCGGCGTCGAGGCAAAGGCCGCGACGGCCAGACCCATCGTAAGAACGATCAATCGCGTCATCGACACACTATCGTTCGAGCTTCGTTTCAATGGCAAGCAAGCGTAAGGGCGAGGCATGAACGATCAGACGGCGAGTGCAAGTGCCATTCCGACGCTCGAGGATTGGCAGCATTGGACGTTGGTAATGGGCCGCGTTCAACAGATGCTGATGGAATTCTGGGCCGCCCAAATGGCCAAGGGAAAGCCGATGCCGGCCTTTGGACACGCCTGGTCGATGCCCTCGCTGTTTCCGGAGCAAACGGTCGCAGCCTCTATGCTCGATCCTGCGGAGCTGATGACTGCGGGCGCGCAGGCCTGGGCGAAGGGGCTCGAGACCTGGGGCAAGGTCTTGGGCGGCGTGACGGCCGCTCCGGCTGCAGGTGAGCCCGAGCGCAAGGACCGCCGCTTCGCCGCGCCGGAGTGGCGCGAGAACCCACTCTTCGACACGATCCGTCGCACCTATCTCCAGATCTCCGACCAGCTCCTTGGTACCGTCGACGAGATCGAAGGACTTGACCCTTCGGCGCGCGAGAAGCTGCGCTTTGCAGCGAAGGGCTTCGTCGACGCGATGAGCCCGTCCAATTTTGCCCTGACCAATCCGCAGGTCCTGAAGCGGACGCTCGATACGCGCGGCGAGAACCTGCTCAAGGGCCTTGCCAACATGCTGAAGGACATTGCGGCGGGCCAGCTGACGCAAACCAAGCCCGGCGTGTTCGAAGTCGGCCGCAACCTCGCAATGACGCCCGGAAAGGTCGTCAAGCAGACGCCGCTTTACCAGCTGATCCAGTATACGCCCGAGACGGGCAGGGTCCTGAAGACTCCGGTCATCATTTTTCCGCCCTGGATAAACCGGTTCTACATTCTCGACCTCACGCCGCAGAAGAGCTTCGTCAAATGGTGCGTCGAGAACGGGATCAGCCTGTTCATGGTCAGCTGGAAGTCCGCGGACGAGAGCATCGCCGATGCGACTCTCGACGACTATGTGTTGAGAGGCCAGATAGACGCGATCGACACGGTGCGCGACCTGCTCGACGTGCCCAGCATCCACACTGTAGGTTATTGCGTTGCGGGGACCACGCTCGCTGCAACGCTCGCCTACCTTCACGCGAAGGACGAGGCGCAAAAGGTCAGGTCGGCGACCTTCTTCACGGCGCAGGTGGATTTCACCGAAGCTGGCGATCTCAAGCTGTTCACCGGTGCGGAGACGCAGGCGTTGCTGGAGCAGCTCACTGCCGACAAGGGATTCCTCGACGGTCGCTACATGGCGGCGACTTTCAACCTGCTTCGCGGCCGGGACCTCATCTGGAGCTATGTGGTCAACAACTACCTCCTTGGAGAGGAGCCTGCTCCATTCGACCTGCTCCACTGGAACAGCGACACGACCAATCTGCCGGCGCTCTGGCACCGCGACTACATCGACAGCTTCTACAAGGGGAACAAGCTTGCCGAGAAAGGCGGGATCCGGATCGCCGGAACTCCGGTCGACATCGATACGGTGAAGACCCCGACCTACATCCAGGCGGGCAGGGAAGACCATATCGCCCCGCCGCAGAGCGTGTGGAAGATCATGGACCATTTCGCCGGTCCCAAGCGGTTCCTGCTCGCCGGCTCAGGCCATATCGCGGGCGTCGTGAACCCACCCTCGGCGCACAAGTATCAATATTGGGTCAACGACCGTCCGTGCGGCACGCTCGACGACTTCGTCGAGGGGGCGGAGGAGCACAAGGGCAGCTGGTGGCCGGACTGGCTCGACTGGATCAGGCGCCTCGATGGCGAGACGGTCGAGGCCGAAGGCGCGCGTGTTCCGGGCGGGGGCAAGCTGAAGCCCATCGAAGAGGCCCCCGGCAGCTATGTCAAAGCGCGCTGACACACTGAACCTGCGACGGGCGCGCCCCGAGGAACGGCTGGCGCTCGAGGACCTGCAGTGGCGCGCTTCGCTGGATCTGCCGGATTATCGCAGGCAACTGATCGCCAACCCGGACGCGGTCCACCTACCGCCGGCACAAATTGCAAACGGACAGGTGATCGTTGCCGAGATGGATGGAGCGATCGCCGGCTTTGCCGCAGTCGTCGGCGGTGAGCTCGACGGACTGTTCGTCGAACCTGACCTTTGGGGGCGCGGCATCGGACGAGCGCTGGTCGACGCGGCGGCCCATGAGGCGCGGAAGCGCGGGCTTGCGCTCAGCGTCATCGCCAATCCAAGCGTCAGGCGATTCTACGAGAGTTGCGGATTTTCCGTCGAGGGAGAAGCGCAGACGCGCTTCGGTCCCGCGATCAGGATGACGAAATAGCGTTCAGCAATTCTCATAGCGCCAGTTGCGGCGCTTCCCTTCGCTCAGCCACTCGACAGCGTTGGCAATGCGCTTGTGGCGCGTCGCATCTTGCTTCGCCTCGGCGATCCACTCGAGATAGTCGCGTTGGGCCGAGGGCGGGAAGGAATCCAGCGTTGCCTTGGCTTTAGGCGCCTTTGCGAGCGCCGCGGCAAACTCGGGATGCATCTCAACCGCTGGCTTTGGTGGATGCTTGGTCTTGCGAGGGACGGGTGTCGACGCGAGTTCGGCTGCCCTTGCGATCATTGCATCGAGATCGGCTGGCAGATCCTCGACGCTGGTGAGCTTGCCGAGCTGGCCCATCGCGCCGTCTTTCGTCTCGAAGCCCAGCTCCTGTCCGCGCCAGAAATTGATCACGGCATGCTCTTTGAAGGCGGCTGTACCAAGGACGATCTTGCCGCCCCGGCAGAAGGTCGGGTGGCTCCACTTCATCGCTTCTTCGATGTCGGGTACGAGGGCGTGAACGCGCTCGCGAACCATCTCGAGGATCGGACGCGCGAAGGGCTGCGCCTTCTCGATATAGGCGTCGATGCGCGGCTCGCGGCTCATAGGATTCCTCCTCCAAGCATCAGCCGGACAACGCCGATGACGATGACCAGGAGGTTGAGGTTGCGCCCGGCAGTGCCGCGCGAGAGCAGCCCGATACCCGCGCCGATGACGGCGAGCGGGATGATCAGCCAGTTCGCCCAGCCGAGGAGCGGCAGGAACGCGATGATCGCGAAGACGAGCGCGACGAAACCAATGATCAGTGACGCGATGTTGAACATGGCGTCAGGCGTAGCATCATTCCGGCGGTTGCGGCAGACGCGGCGAGCCAAGCATGGCCGCGACATAAATCGCGAGCGCGATCCAGATCGCCGCGAAAGCGACAATGTGCGCCGCCGTCAGCGGCTCGCCGTAATAAACGGCAATCAGGAACTGGAGCGTCGGCGCGATGAACTGCAGCATGCCCATCGTCGAATAGGGAAGCTGCCTCGCTGCTGCTGCGAACAATAGCAGCGGCGTCGTGGAAACGATGCCGGCGAGGAGGAGCAGGATCGTGAGGGTGAGATTCCCGCCCATCACCGGATTTCCGGCCCGGGCCCCGGCTCCGAGCCACAACAGTGCGAGCGGGAAAAGGATTGCAGTCTCGATCGAGAGACCAGTGACGGCATCGGCTGGCACGACTTTGCGCAGCAGCCCGTAGAGCGCGAAGCTCGCGCATAGGGCGAGGCTGATCCATAGCTGGCTGAGCGCGCCGGCCGCGAGCACGGAGATACCGGCGGCGGCGATCGCCACCGCGACCCACTGCATTCGGCTGAGCCTTTCGTGGAGGACGAAGCGGCCAAGGAGGACGTTGGCGAGCGGATTGAGATAATAGCCAAAGCTCGCCGCGAGAATGTGCCCATTGGTGACTGCCCACACGTAGAGCAGCCAGTTGCCGGCGATCAGTAATGCCGTGAGCACAAGCATGCCGAGGGTGCGCGGCCGGGCAATCGCCAAGCGCAGATCGGGCCCGAGCCCGACAGCGACAATCAGCAGCGCCAGGAGCGGCAGCGACCAGAGCACGCGATGAGCGACGATGTCGACGGGCGGCACTGACGAGAGCGCCTTGAAGTAGAGCGGGAGCACACCCCAAAGGGCGTAAGCGGCGAAGCCGAGCAGGAAACCTGTGCGAGGATGCGCCCGGTTCGCGTTCATTGCCGATGCGCCTAGCCGCGGTGTTCGTCCGGTGAAAGGAAATGGTGAGCGTTGCGTTGGTTGAATCTGGAGAACACGACTGTCAGTCTGTCATTCACGGTCTCGAGTGGGGGAGGGCCGATATTTCCGTGACGCGAAGCAAGATCAGTGCAGCAATGATCACCGCTGCAGCCGCTGCGTTGGCGGCTTGCGCGACCAAGCCCGCGCTTCCTCCGGGCGTCCGACCAAGCGTCGAGGTTGGCCCGCCTCTCAAGTCGGAAACGTGGAAGTCGGTCGCGACCGCGGCCGACGAGGATCGCCTCGCTCGCCTGGGCCTCGCGTGGCAGGAAGCGCTCGATGACGCCCGCAAGACCAACGCCGCGGACATTCGGCGGGAGGGCAAGCTCCTGTTGCCGCGCTCTGCATTGCCGCGGCCCGAGCCGACACCCGGCAGCTATTACTGCCGGCTGATCAAGCTTGGAAAAGCCACGGCGAAAGGCAAATCCTACGAAACCTTCAAGCCCTTCTTCTGCTATGTCGAGGTCGAGGGCGATCTGCTGACCATCGTCAAGCAGACTGGCAGCCAGCGCCCCGCCGGTCGCCTTTGGCAGGATGACGAGCCGTCACGGCTGGTTTTCCTTGGAAGCCTTGCGCTCGGGGACGAGACCTCGCCGATTGCTTACGGCGATGATCCCAGGCGCGACATGGCAGGCGTATTCGAACGGATCGGTCCGTTCGTTTGGCGGCTCGTGATTCCGTGGCCGCAAAGCACGTCGAAGCTGGACGTGTTCGAGCTGACTCCGGTGGCGCTGCAGCCGACCGGATGAGCGAGGGCGCGGGGCTGCTTGCCGATCCGGCCGAGGTGCGCGCAATCCTGGTCGCTTCGGCGCAGGCGGGACAGGCGATCAGCTATGCGGAAGTCCTTGGCCTGCTCGGGCACCATTTCACGCGGCCCAAGATGCGTGCCTTGTGCAAGGTGCTCGCCTATGTCGATGACGAAGCCGACGAGCGCGGCGAACCGGAGCTCGCGGTTCTGGTCGTTCGCCAGTCGGACGGGCTTCCCGGCCAGGGTTGGTGGGTGGGCGGCGCGAAGAAGCACGGCTACAAAGGTCTGTGGGAGGGCCCCGGGGCGGCCAGGCTGGTCCGCAAGATCCAGCGCGAGACCTTCAATTATTGGGCGGGACGCGACGGCTAGCATTCGCTAAGCGCGCCATCGTGACCGACGTCCGCACCTTTATCGTCAGCGAAGACGACGACGGAATCCGTCTGGACCGCTGGTTCAAGCGGCACCTGCCGGACGTCAGCTTCAACACCGTGTCGCGCTGGTCGCGGACGGGACAGCTGCGGCTTGCGGGGAAGCGCGCCGTGCCGGGCGACCGCGTTGAGGCAGGGCAGGAGATCCGCGTGCCGCCGCTGGAGCGCGCACCGGCGCGGACCGGCCGGCCGGAGCGAAAGCGCGAAGCCTTGACCGAGGACGAGGAACAGTTCGTCCGCGACATGGTAATCTACGAGGACCCGGGCGCCTTCGTGCTCAACAAGCCGCCGGGCCTCGCGACACAGGGCGGAACGAAGACCCACCAGCATCTCGACCGATTGCTCGACGGCCTGCCTGGAGAAGCCGCGCGACCAAAGCTCGTGCATCGCCTCGACAAGGATACGTCGGGTGCGCTGCTGGTCGCGCGGAGCGCGCGTTCGGCAGGTCACTTTGCGAAGGCTTTTTCCGGTCGCACGGCAAAGAAGGTCTATTGGGCGATCGTGGTCGGTGTTCCTGACCGGGATGAGGGCGTGATCGACGCGCCGCTTGCCAAGCAACCCGGCACTGGCGGGGAGAAGATGCATGTCGATCCTGAGCACGGGCTGCCCGCCAAGACGCGCTGGAGAGTCATCGATCGTGCCGGCAATCGCTCGGCCTGGGTCGAGTTGCAGCCGCTCACGGGGCGCACGCACCAGCTGCGCGCGCACATGGCCGCGATTGGGTATCCAATTGTCGGCGACGCCAAATATGGCGGCGCTGAAGCGTTTCTGACTGGCGGGATCAGCCGCAAGCTTCACCTCCACGCGCGCCGGATCCGCATCGACGCGCCCGATGGCGGCAAGATCGACGTGACCGCGGAGCTGTCGCCGCATTTCGCGGAGAGCCTTGCGATGCTCGGTTTCGAGCAATCGGCAGGCGATCGCGCCCCCGAGCAACCGGCAACGGCGCAGTCCACCTCGCGCAAGGCCGCAGCGGCGGGGAAGGCCCGCCGCCAGGCGCGGCGGGGCGAACGGCGCTCGCGGGGATCGCAAGCCAACACGAAGCGGCGGTGAACCGGCTTGCGATCTTCGATTGCGACGGCACGCTCGTCGATAGCGGCGCGCCCATCTACGCGGCGCTGAAGGCGAGCTTCGAGAGGAACGGGTTTGCTGTTCCTCCTCCCGAGGTATCGAGACGCGTAATCGGCCTCAACCTCACGGAAGCGATGGCCGCGTTGCTCCCCGACGCAATGGCGGAGCAGCATTCGCGGCTTGCCGAGGACTATAAAGAGGCATTCAAGGCGCTTCGGTCGGCAGGAGAGGTTGAGGAGCCGCTGTTCGATGGCGTGATCGAGCTCCTCGACGCGCTTGAGGAGGACGGCTGGCTCCTGGCCGTAGCGACCGGGAAATCGGATCGTGGGCTGAAGCACTGCCTCGAGTTGCACGACATCCATGCCCGCTTCGTCTCGCTCCAGACTGCAGACCGGCATCCGTCAAAGCCGCACCCCTCGATGGTCGAGCAGGCGATTGTTGATGCCGGAGCACTGCCCGAAACGACCGTCGTCGTCGGCGATACGAGCTTCGATATGGCGATGGCCGCAAACGCCGGAGCTGCAGGGATCGGGGCGGGCTGGGGCTATCACGAGGCGATGGAACTCATCGAAGCCGGCGCGGTCGCCGTCGCCCAGCGACCACTCGACGTCCTCGCACTCATTCGGGAGCATATCGATGGATGAACAAGTCGCCAAGCGACGGCTGCTGATCTACTCGCTGGTTCGCTTCGTGGGCCTCGCCGTTTTCCTGTTCGGCATCGCCATCATCTACACGGACCTGCTGCGCCCGGGTGGCTGGCCGCAGGTCGGGGCGATCGTCGCGATCATGGGCGTCATTGACGGGTTCTTCGCTCCGCGCCTGCTGAAGAAGGCGTGGGACGAGCGGGACCGCGCACGCCCGTGAAACGATTCTGGAAGGACGTTGCGGTCGACGCCGTCTCGGATGGCTGGACCGTCACGCTCGATGATCGGCCCGTGAAGACGCCTGCCCGAGCGCCGCTTGTCGTTCCCGCTCAAGCACTCGCGGAGGCGATCGGCGAGGAATGGCGCGACATGGGCGAGAAGATCGATCCTCGCGCCATGCCGCTCACGGGTCTCGCCAATGCGGCAATCGATCGTGTCGGCGCGGATCGGCGGCTTTTTGCCGACAGCCTCGCGAATTATGCGCAAGCCGATCTCGCCTGCTACCGCGCCGAAGGCCCACCGGGTCTCGTCGAGCGACAGGAGCAGGAGTGGGACAGGCTCCTTGGCTGGGCGCGACGGCGCTATGATGTCGATTTCGCGACGACATCCGGGCTCATGCATGTCTCGCAGCCATCTTCTACAATCGAGCAGCTCGGCCATGCCGTCGCCTCGCTGGATTCGTTTCGGCTTGCCGGCCTTTCGCCGCTCGTGACCATCGGCGGCTCGCTCGTCGCTGGGCTGGCTGTGCTGGAGAAGGCGATTCTGCCCGAACGAGCGTGGGAGGCGGTCACTATCGATGAGCGCTGGCAGCTCGAGCAATGGGGCTCGGACGCCGAAGCCGAGGCTTTGCTCGAGAACCGCCGCCGCGACTTCATGGCCGCGGCGAGGTTTCTCGAACTGCTCGACTAGTGTGCCGGGCCGATCAGGTCGCGCACGAAGGTGACGAGGCCGATTTGGCGAGTGCGCTTCAAACGCTCGGTCGCGACGATCGAGCGCACCTGAGCAAGGCACTGCTCCATGTCGCGATTGACCAGCACATATTCATATTCAGGCCAGTGGCTGATCTCCCCGGCGGCCCGTGACATCCGGTCGGCGATCACCTGGTCGCTGTCGGTATTGCGGTTCCTGAGGCGGCGTTCCAGCTCTTCCATCGAAGGCGGCAGGATGAAGATGGAGACGAGGTCCTCGCCCATCGCCGCCTGAAGCTGCTGCGTGCCCTGCCAGTCAATGTCGAACAGGATGTCGCGCCCTTGCCGCAGCGCCTGCTTCACGGGCGCCTTGGGTGTGCCGTAGCGAAAGCCGAACACCGGTGCCCATTCGACGAACTCATTGTCGTCGATCATGGCGTCGAAGCCATCGTCATCGACGAAGTGATAGTCCTCGTCCTCGACCTCGCCCGGGCGCCGTGGCCGGGTCGTCGCCGAGATCGACATGGTCACCTCCTCGTCCGCCTCCAGCAACATCCGCGCAATCGTCGATTTGCCGGCCCCTGACGGGGAAGAAAGGACGATCAGGAGGCCGCGGCGATGGCGGGTCGGCTGGCTTGGCGATGGGTCCATGGCCGCTCTTGCTTCGGGCGAGCCGTGCGCGTCAAGCGACGGGATGGTGCAGTGCACAAAAAGACACTTGAAATGGTGCGGCGCAATGTTTATTGTGCACTGCAACATATTCGGAGGAATTACTGATGGCAGACGAAACCAAGGTTGAAGCGCAGGCCATTGCAGAAGCGGCGGCTGGAGCTCCGGCCAAGGTCGCCGAAGCGATTGCCGAGACGGTCGAGACGGCCGTCAAGGAGAGCGCCAAGGCTGCCAAGCGCACTCGTACCGCTACGGCGCGTCGTGTGAAGCGCGAGGCCGTCGTCCAGAAGACGGCCGCGAAGGCCGCAACCCGCCGCACTGCTCGAAAGAGCCGCACCGCCGCGCGCAAGACTGCCGCTGCGGCCCAGGAAAGGACCAACACCGTGACCAAGAATATCTTCACCAGCGTCGACGCCATTCCGGCGTTCGCTCCGTTCCAGAACATCCTGACCGATGCCAACGAGCGCAGCCAGGATCTTGCGAAGCGCAGCCAGAAGGTTGCCGAAGAGCTTGCCGACCTCGCCCGCGCCAACGTCGAGGCGGTTGTCGAAGCCGGCCGCGTTGCCAGCGAGGGCGCCCGCTCGATCGGCCAGGAAATCGTCGCCAAGCAGCGCGACAGCTTCGAGCAGGCCGCTGACGCGATCCGCTCGCTCGCCGAGGCCAAGAGCCCGACCGAGTATCTGCAGCTGCAGAGCGATTTCGCCCGCGCATCGTTCGACCGCGCGGTTGCCGAGAGCTCGAAGCTGACCGAGTCGCTGGTGAAGCTCGCCGGCGAGGCGTTCCAGCCGCTTTCGAACCGCGCATCGGCCAATGCCGAGCGCTTCAACACCCTCGTTGCCTGACCCTCTCCCCTCCAAAAGTCAGTGCAACGACTGTCGGCGGCCGCTCCAGTAACGGGGCGGCCGCCATTTTTTTACCGATATGCTGCAAACTGCCGACTTGCCGCGTTTCCGCGGGCTGCCATATTTTAGAGTCTGATGATTTCGAACCTGATCAGGATGGCGACCGGCCCGGATGGCGATGACGGCCTCGAGGAAATCGAGACTGGCGTCGCAACGCGCACGCGGCCCAAGACGAAGAAGCCGTCCAATTATAAAGTGCTGATGCTCAATGACGATTACACGCCGATGGAGTTCGTCGTGCTCGTTCTGCAGCGATTCTTTGCAATGGGCATCGAGGACGCGACCCGCGTCATGCTCCAAGTCCACCAGCAGGGCGTCGCCGTCTGCGGTGTCTTCACCTACGAGGTCGCTGAGACAAAGGTGACGCAGGTCATCGACTTTGCCCGAGAGAACCAGCACCCGCTCCAGTGCACGCTCGAGAAGGCGTGAGGCCCCCAGCTTGTAACGGCGCCGTCACGCGCTAAAGCGCGCGGCGTGGACAGCATCTGGATCAAGGGCGGCAACAAGCTTCAAGGCGAAATCCCGATCAGCGGCGCGAAAAACGCGGCGCTGACGCTGTTGCCCTGTGCCCTCCTCACCGAGGAGAAGCTGACGCTCCGAAACTTACCCCGGCTCGCCGATGTCGACACGTTCAGCCACCTTTTGAACCAGCTCGGTGTCTCGACCCACGTAGCCGGCGTCAAGAAGGGCGAGATCGGACGGCGAATGACGCTCCAGGCGGGGGAAATCGCCTCGACCGTCGCGCCCTACGACATGGTGCGCAAGATGCGCGCTTCGGTGCTGGTGCTCGGGCCGATGCTTGCCCGGGCCGGAGAATCTACGGTCTCGCTCCCTGGCGGCTGCGCAATTGGCGACAGGCCGATCGACCTGCACTTGAAGGCGCTCGAGGCCATGGGCGCCGAGATCGAGCTGGCCGCGGGCTATGTGAAGGCGAGCGCGCCCAAAGGTCGCCTTGCCGGCGGCGATTTCAGCTTCCCCGTAGTATCGGTCGGCGCAACCGAGAATGCCGTCATGGCCGCGGTGCTCGCCAAGGGCCGGACCCAGCTCTTCAACGCAGCGCGCGAACCTGAGATCGTCGACCTTTGCAACCTGCTCATCGCAATGGGCGCAAAGATCAGCGGGATCGGGTCGTCGCACCTCATCATTGACGGGGTCGAAGCGCTGCATGGCGCCGAATATGAAGTCATGCCGGACCGGATCGAGGCGGGCAGCTATGCCTGTGCGGCCGGTATCACCGGGGGATCGATCGACCTCATCGGCGCCCGTCCCGACGACATGCGGGCCATTCTCAATGCCCTCGCGCAGGCCGGGTTGATGGTCGAGTTCCACAATCGCGGGATCAAGGTCAGCGCGGATGGCGGCTTGAGGCCGCTCGCGCTGTCGACGGCGCCCTTCCCGGGCTTCGCGACCGACATGCAGGCGCAGTTCATGGCCATGCTGGCGAGGGCCGAGGGCGACAGCTTCCTCGAGGAAACGATCTTCGAGAACCGCTACATGCACGTGCCCGAGCTTCGGCGCATGGGTGCCGACGTCGACATCCATGGTCGATCGGCAATCGTTCGAGGTGTCGAAAATCTGACCGGCGCGAGCGTGATGGCAACCGATCTTCGCGCTTCCATGAGCCTCGTCCTCGCAGGACTTGCGGCGGAGGGCGAGACCGAGGTGCTCCGCGTCTATCACCTCGACCGTGGCTATGAGCGGCTCGAGGAGAAGCTCAGCGCCGTCGGCGCAACCATCGAACGGCGGAGCGCCGGCTAGAGCTTCTTGAAGAAGCGAATGCTGCTCCGCTCATAACCCATGTGCCGATAAAAGGCGTGGGCGGCGGTGAGCCGGTCGTTGCTCGTAACCTCGATCATCTGGCAACCGGCTTCCCGGCACCACTTCTCGGCAGCCTCGACGAGCATCCGGCCGATGCCGCGGCGCCGCGCCTCGGCGGCTATCACAAGGATTGGGATACGCCCGACCGGCGTCGGTCGATGGATGGCCACCATCCTGTGAACGCCGCAAAAGCCGACGACCTGTTTGTCGAGGGTCGCAACGAGCGGCAGCTCGCCGGCCTTTTTCAAGCGGACGAGGTTCTTGCCGACAGTCTTCTCGTCGATGTCGTGTTCCAGTGTTCCGATGAGCTCGGCGAGGCGTGCCGCGTCCGACGGCTTCGCCTCGCGAATCTTCGGCGACTTTGGCTTGGCAGGTGGTGGCGGAGGAGGAGGAGGAGCAGGAGGAGCAGGGGGTGGATGAGCCGGAGCTTTCCGGGGTTCACGCACCGGTTCAGCATCATTCGCGGCTGCTCGCCTCGGCTTCCTTTTCCTTGGCAGAACGGCGACGTCGAGCGACGCGCCCCAGTCCTTCGCACCGAGATTCCGGAGATAGTCCTCGACGTCGTCAGGGTTGGCTGTCGGCCCCTTCGTGTCCATCCCGAATA
The DNA here is from genome assembly GCA_045811185.1 of Sphingomicrobium sp. Lineage (GTDB taxonomy): Bacteria > Pseudomonadota > Alphaproteobacteria > Sphingomonadales > Sphingomonadaceae > Sphingomicrobium. The sequence continues at coordinate 6,701 of JBJMUN010000030.1, read as the reverse complement.
CCGCGGTGCCGGTCGCGTCCGTTAGTCCGACCTTTCCGAAACGCCTTTTGCCGGGCGTGCGCACCCGCGACCGCACGAGCTTGAGGCCGCGATTGCGAGCGCTTTCGGCAAGCTCGTCGAGACGGGGATCGCTCACAGGCTGTCGATCAGATGCAGGAGCAGCCCGACGAGGCCGCCAACCAGGGTTCCATTGATGCGGATGTACTGGAGATCGCGGCCGACGGCTGCTTCGAGGCGATTGGTGACCGTCTGCGCGTCCCAGCCGCGGATCGTCTCCGAGACCAGCTTGACGATCGATCCGCCATAGCTTGCCGCCATGCCGACGACGGCGCGGCGCGCGAACTGGTTGATGGCGGCGCGAATGCGAGCGTCCTTTTCCAGCGTTCCGCCCATCGACTTCAGGATCTCGCCGAGCTTGCCGGCAAGGACGGCGTCAGGGTTGCGCGCGGCCTGGATGATCGCCTCGCGACCTCTTTGCCAGAGCGCATCCAGCCAGAGGCTCACCGACTTGTTGTCGAGAAGCTGCTCCTTGATGCTCTCGACCCGCTCGCGCGTCTCGTCGCGGGTCTGGAGATCGTTGGCGAGCTGGGCGAGCGCTTCCTCGACCTTGATGCGAACGGGATGCGCTGGATCGGTCGACATCTCGACGGTGAGCTTCCTCAGTCCATCGACGATCGCGTCGGCAAGCTTCTCGTCGAGACCGGCGAGCTTGAGGACCCAGTTTGCCTTCTTGTGCACCATTTCCCGGATCAGCGGCTCGTTCGCATCGAGCGCGCGCGCCATCCAGCGGATCGCTGCCTCGAGCATCGGGACATGGCGCTCCTCGTTGATCGCCGACGCGAGCGCATGGCCAAGGAGGGGCGAAATCTCCATCCTGCGCAGCCGCGTCGAGATCGCGCCCTTGACGATGCCGCCGAGGCGCTCGTCGTCGAGGCTCTCGAAGACATCCGCGATCAGCCGCGATGCGCCGACCCGGATTCGTGTCCCCTGGCCTGCGGGAGTCTGGAGAAAGCGGCCGGCGGCACCGGCGACGTTCAGCCGCTGCATGCGCCGCGCGACGACCGACGGGATTAGGAAATTCTCCTGGAGGAAACGGGCCAGCGTTTCTCCGATCCGGTCCTTGTTCCTCGGGATGATCGCGGTATGCGGGATCGGCACTCCGAGCGGATGCCGGAACAGCGCAGTGACGGCGAACCAGTCGGCAAGCCCGCCGACCATTGCCGCCTCCGCAAAGGACTTCAGATAACCAAGGCCCGGATATTGGAGCTCAAAGGCGCGGGCTGCAAAGAACACCGCCGCCATTACGACCAATAGTCCCGTAGCGACGACCTTCATGCCCTGCGCGCCGGGCTGCGCAGGGTTGAAGCGGGACAGAGCGCCGTTGGTCATCGCTCTCATGCCGGCTCAATAAACGAGCCGGCGCTCAGGTTCACAAGCCCCGGCGTGTCACTCCGCCGGAACAGGCGTGCCGGCAGCATGCGCATCGCTGCCAATCAGCTTGTGGAACAGCTTGCCGATGCGGCTTTCGATCGAGATGGCGATCGAGAAGTAGGCCGGAACCAGCACTAGCGTGAGAAGCGTCGAGAAGATGAGGCCTCCGATCACGGTGATGCCCATCGGCGCGCGCCAGCTATTGTCGCCGCTGATCGACACCGCCGTCGGGAGCATGCCCGCGACCATCGCGACCGTCGTCATGACGATTGGCTGCGCGCGCTTGTGGCCCGCTTCCCAGATCGCCGCGTTCTTCGCCATTCCGTGGTTCATCATCTCGACGGCGAAGTCGACGAGCAGGATCGAGTTCTTGGCGACGATGCCGAAGAGCATCAGGATGCCGATAAGCACGAACAGTGAAATCGGCTGGCCGGCGATGTGCAGGGCGATCGCCGCCCCAAGCGGAGCAAGGACCAGCGAGCCCATGTTCACGAATGGCGCGAGGAAGCGACGGTAGAGCAGCACGAGCACTGCGAAGACGAGCAGCACGCCTGAGATCAAGGCGACGGCGAAATTGAAGAGCAGCTCCGACTGCCACTTCTGGTTGCCGAGGTTCATCTTCTGAACGCCCTGCGGGAGGTTCTTGACCGACGGGAGCAGGTTTACCTTTGCCCACACGTCGCCTTCGACAACGCCTGGCGCGAGGTCAGCGCCGATCGCAAGCCGGCGGAGCTGGTTCGAGCGCTGGATCGTCGTCGGACCGGAGCCAAAGCCGATCTCGGCAACCGACTTGAGCGGCACCGAGCCTCCGCTGGAGGTCGGCACCGGCAGGTTCTCGAGCGTACCAAGGTCCCGCCGAGCGTTCTCGGAGAGCGACACCTGGATCGGTACCTGTCGGTCGGACAGCGAGAATTTCGCGCTGTTCTGCTCGATGTCGCCAAGCGTCGCGATCCGGATCGTCTGGCTGAGCGCCGCAGTCGTGACGCCGAGGTCCGCCGCGAGATCGAACCGCGGTTTGATGGTGATTTCAGGCTGCGCGAGCTGGCTGCCGACGCGCGGCGCCCTCAAGCCCGGAACAGTCTCCATCTCCTTGGCGATCCGGTTGGCGACAGCGGTGAGCTGCACGGGGTCATCGCCCCCGAGATAGAGCATGATGTCGCGCTGGTCGGCATCGGGGCCGCCGCCGTTCTGGCTCATGAAGCTGACCCGCGCGTCCGGGAACGCGGAGAGCGTCGGCGAGAGGTGCCGCTCGAACTCCGTGCTGGTGAGCTCACGGTTCTTCTTGAGGACGATGTTGACGCGGCCTGTGCCGACGTTGACGCGCTCGAAAACGCGCTCGACCGTCGGATCCTTTTGCACGAGCGCCGCCACGCGGTCGGTTGCGGCCTCGGTCTGCTTGAGCGTGCTGCCCGGGGGCAGCGTGATGTTCACCCGCGAATAGTCCGAGTTCTGGGGCGGAAAGAACGACATCGACAGCGTGCCGAACAGGATCACGCTGAGGAGCAGCGTGCCAAAGCCCGCTGCGACCATTGCAAGCCGATGGTCATGCATGCGCGCGTTCCAGCGTGCCGACATGATGCCGTGCCACTCGGCGAAACGGCCGCGGCCAAGCAGCTGGACGAGGAATGAAACGAGCTTGGCGGCGCCATAGGTTGCAGCGGCGGCGACGAGGACGGCAATTGTGAAGCCGATCGCGCCAGGGACACCGAGCTTGCCGAGCGGCATCATTACTGCGCCGGTGACGGCGAAGAAGACCGCGATGACGGGCAGAAGCAGAAGGGCTCCGAGCGCGTAATAAGCGATGCTCCGGGCCGGCCTGGGCAGCTTGGCGAGGAGCGCATTCGCGCGGGAGGTGTCGAGGCTCCAGTTGAGAACCTTGAGGTAGAAATCCATCCACTTCCATGCCGCGTGCGGCTGCGCACCGTGCGAGCGAAGGAAGTAGGCGGCGATCAGCGGCGTGATCATGCGCGCGACGAACAGGCTCATCAGCACCGAGAGGACGACGGTAAAGCCGAACGCCTTGAAGTACTGGCCCGCGATCCCCGGCATCAGCGCGACCGGGAAGAAAACTGCGACGATCGCCATCGTCGTCGCGAGCACGGCAAGACCGATCTCGTCGGCGGCGTCGAGCGAGGCCTGATAGGCCGATTTGCCCATGCGCATGTGCCGAACGATGTTCTCGATCTCCACGATCGCGTCATCGACGAGAACGCCTGCGACGAGACCCATGGCCATCGTCGACATGAAGTTCATCGTGATGCCCATCATGCTCATGAACCAGAATGCCGGGATCGCGGAGAGCGGAATGGCGAGCGCAGAGATGGCGGTGGCGCGGATGTCGCGAAGGAAGATGAGGACGACGAGAACCGCGAGCACGGCGCCTTCGATCAGGCCCTCCATCGCCGAGCGGTATTGCGACTTGGTATAATCGACGGTGTTGAAGACTTCCGAGAAGTGGACCTTCGGGTTCTCCTTCTCGAGCTTCTTCAGTTCCTTCCAGCTGTTGTCGTAGGCCGTCACCTCGGACGAGCCCTTCGCCCGCTGGATCATGAACGTCACCACCTGGCGGCCGTTCATCTTGGCGATCGAGCGCTGCTCGGAATTGCTGTCCTTCACCTCGCCGAGATCGGCAAGCTTCACGAACCGTCCACCGGGAAGCGAGATCTGGGTCTGCGAGAGCTCGTACGCGTCCTGCGCGTTGCCGAGCACTCGGACCGACTGCTCGGATCCGGCAACCTCCGCCCGTCCGCCGGCGCCGTTCATGTTGCTTTGGCGAAGCTGCAGGTTGACCTGCGCCGCGGTGATGCCCTGCGACTGCAGAGCCGCGGGGTTGAGGATGACGCGGATGTTGCGGTTCACGCCGCCGACCCGGGAGACGGCGGCGACGCCCTCGAGGCCTAGGAGCCGCTTGGCGACCGTATTGTCGATGTACCAGCTGAGCTGCTCCAGCGTCATGTCGGTGGTCTGGGCGCCGATATAGGAGAAAGGCTCGTCCTCGGCGTCCACGCGCTGGACCTGCGGCTCCAGGATCCCGTCGGGAAGATTGCTGCGGATCTGCGAGACGACGTTGCGAACGTCGTTGACCGCGCGGTCGGTCGGCGTGCCGAGCTGGAACTGCACGAAGGTCGTGCTGTTGCCTTCGACGACCGTGCTGCTGATCTCCTCGACGCCGGTGATGCCGCGCACTGCCGATTCGATCCGCTGCGTGACCTGCGTCTCCATTTCGCCCGGCGCTGCACCAGGTTGCGACACGGAGACGATCGCGGCCGGGAAATCGATGTCCGGCGCGTTATTCACCTGCATGCGGGCGAACGCGATGATTCCCGCGAGCATCAGCCCGACGAACAGCACGATGGGGCCAACCGGGTTGCGGATGCACCAGGACGAGATGTTGCGGAAATTCATGGGTTTACTGCTTTCGTTTTCGTCTTGAGCCTCAGCGTGCCGCCTGCCGCCTCGGATTTACCTTCTGTCCCGGATTGAGGAACGGACCGGCCGAGAGCACGACCGCCTCGCTGCCGGAAAGGCCGGTGGCGACCGTGACGCCGCTGTCCTCAACGGTGCCGATCTTGATGTCGCGCCGTTCGACTTCGTTCTTGCCGTTGATGATGTAGACGTAATTGCCGCGATCGTCGCTGAGCACCGCGCTCTGCGGGAGCATCGGGGCAGTCGTCGTCCCGGCGGTGATCCGCGCTTCCGCGAAGCCGCCCGGACGCATGGACGCATCGTAGGGAACTGCGATCCTCACGTCGCCGAGGCGCGACTGCGGGTCGATCACCGGCGCGACCTGCCAGACGGTGCCCGAATAGGTACGGTCGGAGCCGACGGGGATCACGGTCGCCGGCATTCCGACATGGACCTGAGCAAGGTCCTGCTGCGACAACTGCGCGCGCATCTCCATCTGGCCGCCCTCGGCGAGCCGGAACAGTGGACCAGAACCAGGGCTGACGATCTGCCCGACCTCAACGCTGCGGGCGAGGATCAATCCGGATGCAGGGGCAGTGACGTTGAGTCGACCGATTTCCGCGCGGGTTCCGGCGAGCTGTGCCGCGGCGACGCGGACCTGCGCGTTGGCGGCATCGCGCGCCGCCCTCTTGGAATCGATCTCGGCCTTGGAGACGAAGCCGCGGCCCTGAAGCGCGATCGCACGATCGTAGTTCGACTGAGCGAGCGCGGCGTTGGCGCGCGCGGCCTGGACCTGGGCGGCGAGCTGCGCCGCCTGCTGCGCCTGAACCGAGCGGTCGACGATGGCGAGCACCTGGCCGGCGTTGACCCAGCTTCCCGCATCGACCAGCACTCGGACAACGCGGCCGCCGGAGCCGGCGATTCCGATCGGCTGGTCGCGCTTGGCGGCGAGCGGGCCGCTCGAGCTGATCGTCTTCCCGACCTGGCTTTGTCCCGGCACGACCACTGTGACGGTCGGCACCTGGCCGGCGCCCGCGGCTGCCTGTTGCGCGGCCTTGTCGGATGCGCGGCTCATGATGAGTGCGGCGACGACGAGGATGACGATAACCGCGGCCGCGGCAGCGATGACGATCATGCGCCGCCGGCGCGACCGATCGGTCACCACCAGCGTGTCCGACGAATGGATAGAGGTCTCCCGGTTCATTCTTCCCTGCCCAGATTCTCGGTTCAGCCACTCCATGGCCGAACTGTATTACCCTAATAACTCACCGACCGCAACAGACGCCTTCGATTTGGCGGCCGCCACCGCTTTTCGACCAATGAGGGCACTTGCGCCGCAAACGAGCGTTAGCGTGGCTTGGTGACCGGGGTATGAACCCGCGGCGAAAGGGGAACGGCAGATGGAAAATTACGGAATCATCGGCTGGATCGTGATCGGCGGGCTCGCCGGCGGATTGGCGAAGCTGCTGATGCCGGGACGCGATCCAGGCGGCTGCATCGTCACCGTCATCCTTGGCATCATCGGCGCGCTGCTCGCCGGATGGATCGGCCATGCGATCGGCTGGTACGGCCAGAACGAAGGCGCGGGCTTCCTCGCCGCGATCGTCTGCGTGATCGTGGACTGCTGCGCCCCGGCGGCGACAGGAAGTGCCGCAGCGCCGAGCATCAACGCCGCGAGAAGGACCTTCGTTTTCATGCTTGTCGTCCTTGTTGCCATAAAGCCGGGGCGAGCCTCGCCCCCGGCCTATGGCTGTTAGCTGAACGACTGTTCGTCGGGCGACTCGTCGCCGATCAAGGACGACCGCGCCGGATCAGCCGGTAGAGCAGCAGGATGATGAACGCGCCGACGACCGCGGCGACGAAGC
>JBJMUN010000029.1:0-6033 GCA_045811185.1 Sphingomicrobium sp. | reverse complement strand
GGAGATCTCGCTCAAGGACGAAGCGAAAGAGAACTTCCAGGTCAGCGTCGATGCGGTGAAAGAGCTGCTCGAAGCCTGCAAGCAGATCGACAACAGCCTCGCCGAAGAGGCGGTGGCGTGAGCATTCTCGTCGACCGCAACACCAAGGTCATCACCCAGGGAATGACCGGCGAAACCGGCACGTTCCACACTCGGCAGGCGCTCGATTACGGGACCCAGATGGTTGGCGGCGTGACGCCCGGCAAGGGCGGGACGACGCACCTCAACCTGCCGGTATTCGAAACCGTTGCCGAGGCGGTTCAGAAGACCGGCGCGACGGCGTCGGTGATCTACGTTCCGCCGCCATTCGCAGCGGACTCCATTCTCGAAGCGATCGACGCCCAAGTGCCGTTGATCGTCACCATCACTGAAGGCATCCCGGTGCTCGACATGGTCAAGGTGAAACGCGCGCTCACGGCATCCAAATCGCGCCTGATCGGGCCCAACTGCCCCGGCGTGCTGACGCCGAACGAGTGCAAGATCGGCATCATGCCCGGCAACATCTTCAAGAAGGGCAGCGTCGGCGTCGTCAGCCGGTCCGGAACGCTCACCTACGAGGCAGTCTTCCAGACCTCGAACGAGGGGCTCGGTCAGACGACTGCTGTCGGGATCGGCGGCGACCCGGTTAAGGGCACCGAGTTCATCGACATGCTCGAGATGTTCCTTGGCGACGACGAGACCCAGTCGATCATCATGATCGGCGAGATCGGGGGCAGCGCCGAAGAAGATGCCGCCCAGTTCCTGGCGGACGAAGCGAGGCGCGGCCGAAGGAAGCCGGTCGTCGGCTTCATTGCTGGACGTACGGCTCCTCCGGGACGTCGAATGGGGCATGCCGGCGCGATCGTATCCGGTGGCAAGGGCGACGCCGAGAGCAAGATTGCGGCCATGGAAGCCGCTGGAATCACGGTGAGCCCGAGCCCATCTGAGTTGGGCAAGACGCTCAAGGAGTTGCTGGTTTCGGCCTAGTTACCCGCGGAGCACGCGGCGCCGAGGAGAGTGAGTTGAACGAAGCGGTCGGATTTACGGAACGCGAGACGGGGCCCAGCTGGCAGCGGTCAAACTGGCCGCTTTCCGAACTCGACGAGATAAACCTCGGTCTCGATCCGACCGAGGCGACGATCGACAAGGTGAAGTCTGCCGTCGCCGAGAAAGCCGCGCAGACCACCAGCGATCCGGTCGCAATCCGCCGCGCCGCCGAGGATAGTATTCGCGCGATGATGCTGATCCGCACCTACCGGGTGCGTGGCCATCTCGCTGCCGATCTCGACCCGCTCCGGCTGACCCGCCGGGAAGTGCCCGCTGACCTTACCGCCGAATATCACGGCTTTGGAGACGAGGATCTCGACCGGCCGATCTTCCTGTGCGGCGTGCTCGGCTTCGAGCAGGCCACCGTCCGCGAAATCGTGAAGGTGCTGCAGCGCAATTACTGCGGCCACGTCGGGCTCGAGTACATGCACATCAACGAGGTCGCGGAGCGCCGCTTCCTGCAGGACCGGATGGAGGGCAAGGACGCCGAGATCCATTTCACGCCCGAGGGCAAGCAGTCGATCCTCGCCAAGGTCATTCACGCCGAGCAATGGGAGAAATTCCTCGCCCGCAAATATGTGGGTACGAAGCGGTTCGGCCTCGACGGCGGCGAAGGCGCGGTTCCGGCCCTCGAAGCGGTAATCAAGTACGGCGGTCTCATGGGCGTCAGTGAGATCGATGTCGGCATGGCCCACCGCGGCCGCCTCAACGTCCTCACCAACGTCATGGGGAAGACGGCACAGGCGATTTTCCACGAATTCGCCGGCGGCGCCACCAACCCGGCCGACGTCGGCGGCTCCGGCGACGTGAAATATCACCTCGGCACCTCGTCGGACCGCGAATTCGACGGCAACAGGGTTCACCTGTCGTTGCTGCCAAACCCGTCGCACCTCGAAGCGGTCGATCCTGTTGTTCTTGGCAAGGCGCGCGCTTCGCAGACCATCCGCGACGACAAGCAGGGCAAGACCGTGCTGCCGATCCTGCTCCACGGCGACGCGGCTTTCGCCGGCCAGGGGGTAGTCTGGGAATGCCTCAGCTTCTCCGGCCTTCCTGGCTACGGCACCGGTGGCACGATCCATTTCATCATCAACAACCAGGTCGGCTTCACGACCAGCCCGCAATTTGCGCGTTCATCGCCCTATCCGTCAGACGTCGCCAAGGGCATTCAGGCGCCGATCCTCCACGTGAATGGCGACGACCCGGAAGCAGTCACCTTCTGCTGCAAGCTCGCCACCGAGTTCCGCCAGACATTTGGTCGGGACATCGTCATCGACATGTGGTGCTACCGTCGCTTCGGTCACAACGAGGGCGACGAGCCGAGCTTCACCCAGCCGCAGATGTATGCGGCGATCAAGAAGCATCCGCCGATCAGCGAAATCTACGGCAAGCGCCTGCTCGCCGAGGGGGTGGTCGATCAGGCGTGGATCGATTCCGCGACCAGGGACTATGTCGCGCACCTCGAGAAGGATTTCGCGAGCGCCGTTTCCTATCTGCCGAACAAGGCAGACTGGTTCGAGGGACGCTGGGCGGGACTTGGCCGCCCCGACGAGCCCGTGCTCGGCCGCCGCAACACGCCGACCGCCATCAGTGACGAGGAAATCCGCTACCTCGCCGGCATTCTCACGACCGTTCCCGACGGCTTTGCAGTCCACAAGACGCTCCAGCGTATCCTCGACGCCAAGAAGGCGATGTTCGAGAGCGGCGAGGGTCTCGACTGGGCGACGGCCGAGGCGCTGGCATTCGGGAGCCTGATTGCCGAGGGACAGGGCGTCCGGCTGTCCGGCCAGGATAGCGGTCGCGGCACCTTCAGCCAGCGTCACGCCGTTTGGGTCGACCAGCTGACGGGACAGAAATACATCCCGCTGACGAGCGTCGAGGGCGGCCGCTTCGAGGTTCGCGACAGCCCCCTGTCGGAGTTCGGCGTGCTCGGCTTCGAATATGGCTATTCGCTCGCCGACCCCAAGACGCTGGTTCTCTGGGAGGCGCAGTTCGGTGACTTTGCCAACGGCGCGCAGAGCATCATCGACCAGTTCGTTGCAGCCGGCGAAGCCAAGTGGCTACGCGCAAGCGGTCTCGTCATGTTGCTGCCGCACGGCTTCGAGGGGCAAGGACCGGAGCACAGCTCCGCTCGGCTCGAGCGCTACCTCCAGCTTTGCGCCGAGGACAACATCCAGGTCGCGAACTGCACCACTCCGGCGAACTATTTTCATATCCTTCGCCGGCAGATGCGACGGGATTTCCGCAAGCCGCTCGTGATGATGACCCCAAAGTCGCTGCTGCGGCACAAGCTTGCGGTGTCGAGCCTTGCGGACTTCACCGGTGACAGTCATTTCCGTCGCATTCTCTCCGATCTCAATCCGCCTGCTGAAGGCGAGACCCGGCGGCTGGTGCTCTGCTCGGGCAAGCTTTCCTACGAGCTGATGGAAGCGCGCGACGCGGCCGGCGATCTCGGGGTCGAGATCATTCGGATCGAGCAGCTCTATCCGTTCCCTTGTGAGCCGTTGGTCAAGCGTCTCACGGCGATGCCGAAGCTCCAGGATCTGATCTGGGCGCAGGAAGAGCCGAAGAACAATGGCGCCTGGTTCTTCGTCGAGGGCCTGCTTGAACAGTGCCTCGCCGACGCCGGGTTCAAGGGCGTGCGTCCGCAATATGCAGGCCGCGACGCGAGCGCCTCGCCGGCGACGGGGCTCGCGAAGCGGCACGCGGCAGAGCAGGCGGCGCTCATTGCCGCCGCCCTCGGACACAACTCGACAAGCGGCGGCCGGGCGGCCACTGAGCAGCCCGGAACAGTCGCCGCGGAATAAAGGAAAGAAATGGCCACTGACGTTGAAGTCCCCGCGCTCGGGGAGTCGATCACCGAAGGAACGCTGGCGCAGTGGCTGAAAAAGCCTGGCGAGGCTGTTGCTGCCGACGAGCCGATCGCGAGCCTCGAGACCGACAAGGTCAGCGTCGAAGTTCCTTCTCCAATAGCGGGCGTGTTGACCGAGCAGCTTGCGAAGGAAGGCGACAATGTCGCCGTCGGCGCGGTGATTGCCCGTATCGACGAGAAGGCGACTGCCGGAGCCGCTGCCGCGCCGAGCCCGGCGCAGGCCGCAGCGGCCGCCACGACCAACCCGGCCGGCGCCGGCGAAACGCCTGCGCTGCGCGGCGACTCGGCCGCTCCTGTCGCCGAAGCCGAGCATGACGAGGGCGAGAACGTGACGACGCTCTCTCCTGCGGTTCGCCGCGCGGTCCTCGAATATCATGTGGACCCCAGCAGTATCCGCGGCAGCGGCAAGGACGGCCGACTGACCAAGGACGATGTCATCGCAGCCGCCCAGGCCCAGAAGAGCCAGGCGCCGCAAGCAAAAGCACCCGCTGCGCCCGCTCCCTCCGCGCCTCCGCCTCAGGCCCGGCCGGCGAGCGCGACTAACGAACGCCACGAGGAGCGCGTGAAGATGACGCGGCTCCGCCAGACGATCGCGCGCCGCCTCAAAGAAGCGCAAAACACGGCGGCCATGCTGACGACGTTCAACGACGTCGACATGAGCGCGGTGATCGACGCCCGTGGACGCTACAAGGATCTGTTCGAGAAGAAGCACGGCATCCGCCTCGGATTCATGGGCTTTTTCGTCAAAGCCTGCGCCCTCGCCGCCAAGGACGTCCCCTCCGTCAACGCGAGCATCGAAGGCGACGAGATCGTCTATCATGACTATCTCGACGTCTCGGTGGCGGTGTCGGCGCCGAAGGGGCTCGTCGTTCCGGTAGTCCGCAATGCCGATCGCATGAGCTTCGCCGAGATCGAGAAGAGCATTGCCGACTTCGGAAGGCGCGCCAAAGAAGGCTCGCTGACCGCCGAGGACATGGCAGGCGGCACCTTCACCATCTCGAACGGCGGCGTGTTCGGCTCGCTGCTCTCGACTCCGATCATCAACCCGCCGCAGTCGGCGGTGCTCGGCATGCACCGGATCGAGGAGCGGCCGGTAGTCGTCAGCGGCCAGATCGTTGCCCGGCCGATGATGTATCTCGCCTTGTCTTACGACCACCGGCTGATCGACGGCCGCGAGGCGGTGACCTTCCTCGTGCGCGTCAAGGAAGCGATCGAGGACCCGACGCGGCTCCTGATCGATCTCTAAGGATATTCAATGGCTGATTACGATTTCGACGTCCTGGTGATTGGCGCCGGTCCGGGCGGCTACGTCGCGGCTATCCGAGCCGCGCAGCTCGGCTTGAAAACTGCCTGCGCGGAGAGCCGCGAGACGCTTGGCGGCACCTGCCTCAACGTCGGCTGCATCCCGTCGAAGGCGCTCCTTCACGCGTCGGAATATTTCGAAGCGGCCGCGAGCGGAGCAATGGCCAAGATGGGCATCAAGGTGACGCCGGAGCTGGACCTCGACGCGATGCACGCGCAGCGCGAGGACGCCGTGAAGGGCCTGACCGGCGGCATCGAGTTCCTGTTCAAGAAGAACAAGATCGAATGGCTGAAGGGCCATGCCAGCTTTGAAAGCGCCGATACGGTCAAGGTCGGTGATCGCCCCGTGCGCGCGAAGAACATCGTCATCGCTACTGGTTCGTCGGTCACGCCGCTTCCGGCCGTCGAGATAGACGAAAAGACCGTCGTCTCCTCGACCGGTGCGCTGGAGCTTGAGAAGGTCCCGGCTCACCTCGTCGTGATCGGCGGGGGCGTCATCGGGCTCGAGCTCGGAAGCGTCTGGCGGCGGGTCGGTGCAAAGGTGACCTGCGTCGAATTCCTCGACCAGATCCTGCCTGGCTTCGACGACGACGTCCGCAAGGAGGCGAACAAGATCTTCAAGAAGCAGGGCATCCAATTCAGGCTCGGCACCAAGGTGACGGGGGTGAAGGTGAACGGCGGCAAGGCCACGCTCACCGTTGAGCCAGCCAAGGGTGGATCGGCGGAGACGATCGAAGCCGACACCGTGCTCGTGTCGATCGGCCGCAGGCCCAATACCGACGGGCTGAACATCGAAA
>JBJMUN010000028.1:0-56143 GCA_045811185.1 Sphingomicrobium sp. | reverse complement strand
GACGTCGAAAAAGCACGCACGGTGCTGTTCGTGAAAAGGTCGATGGGCGGCGTCGGCTATGCCGGCGTCGACAATGAGCTATTCTACCGCGACAACACCATGATGCTGCTCGCCGACGCCAAGAAGATGGTCGAGGAGATCGTCAAGGCACTCGGCTGAACCGCTCGTCGCAAACGCGATTCGTCTTGCGGTAAATCGTCAGTTTAGTGCTTGTCCGGATTGGTGAGTTCGCGGACAAGCTGCACATTCACCGGGAAAGGGTACAAGATTGCGAAAGCTGGGCATCATCGGCGGGACGAGCTGGTCGTCGACGGCGCTCTATTACGATCATATCAACCGTGGCATCGCGCGACGACTTGGCGGGCTTCACAGCGCTCGGCTGGTGATCGAGAGTCTTGACCTCGCGCCTTATGCGGAGATGGAGCTGTCAGGTGATTGGGACGGCGCCGCGCAGGTCACAATTGAGGCCGCGCAGCGGCTTCAGGCAGCTGGGGCGGACGGGATTATCATTACGTCGAACACCGGCCACAAGGTGTACGATGCCGTGGCAGCCAATGTCGACGTGCCGATGCTCCACATCGGCGATGCGGCAGCTGACCAGCTCGTCGCCGAGGGCCGCAAGAAAGTTGCGCTTCTGGGCACCCGTTTCACGATGCTCGAGCCGCACGTCCGTGGCCGTCTGGAAGGACGCGGCATCACCCTGGTCCCCATCGAAGATGTCTGGATAAAGGAAGTTGACCGAATCATCTTCGAGGAGCTCGCGGCCGGCCGCGTCGTTCGCGACAGCCAGCGCAAGCTGAAGACGTTGATCACGGAGTTGGCCAAGCAGCGCGTGCAGGCAGTGGTGCTGGGCTGCACCGAGCTGGTGCTGGCGGTCGACGTGCGCGCCAACGTGCTCCCGGTCTACGACACGACGGCGATTCATGCTCGCACCTGTGTTGAATGGATGCTTGCCAAGGAAGAGCAGGCCCGCGCTGCTGCGTAGTGCTGGATAGGCGGGCATCCCCCGCCTAGATACGAGGCATGGACCGCACTCCGGCCGATCGTCCGCACCATCCGGGAGCCGCCGAGCGCTTCAACGAGGAGCAGGCCACCTCCGCCGTTCGTGGTGAAGGGGCGCCGGACCTGGAAGTCGGGGTTGCCGCGATCCGCGAGGTTCTAAAGACCCTTCCCGCGCGGCCTGGCGTTTACAGGATGCAGGACTCTCGCGGCGAAGTTCTCTACGTCGGCAAGGCGCGCACGCTGAAGAACCGCGTGACCAATTACACGCAGGTCGCGAGGCTGCCGAAGCGATTGCAGCGCATGGTTGCGCAGACGCGTTCAATGACGATCATTACGACGCGGACCGAAGCCGAGGCGCTGCTCCTTGAAGCGCAGCTGATCAAGCGCTTCCGTCCCCCCTACAATGTGCTGCTGCGCGACGACAAAAGCTTTCCTTTCATCCTGTTGCGCGAGGATCATCAGTTTCCGCGCATTCAGAAACACCGCGGCGCGCGACGGATAAAGGGACAATATTACGGACCCTTCGCGAGCGCCGGATCGGTCACTCGCACCCTTAACGCCCTCCAGAAACTGTTTCTCTTGAGAAGCTGTTCGGACAGCTTTTTTGCCAACCGATCGCGGCCTTGCCTCCTCTATCAGATCAAGCGGTGCTCGGCGCCTTGCGTCGGGCGAATAAACGACGCGGACTATGGCGAGCTGGTTGACGAGGCCAAGGAATTCCTCGCCGGCAAGTCGACGGGGGTCCAGTCGCGCCTTTCAAAGCTCATGGCAGCAGCGGCCGAGAAGCAGGATTATGAGCTTGCCGCGGTTTATCGCGACCGGCTGCGCGCGCTCACCTACATCCAAGGCAGCCAGACGGTTCATGCGGAAGGCCTCGGCGACGCCGATATTTTTGCGCTCGCCTGCAAGGCGGGAACGGTGTCCGTCCAAGCCTTCTTCATCCGCGGCGGGCAGAACTGGGGCCATCGCGCTTTCTTCCCGGCGCATACGAACGACGTCCCCGAAGCCGAGGTGATGTCCAGCTTTCTTGTCCAGTTCTACGAGGACATGCCGCCGCCGCGGCGCATCCTCGTGGATAGGCAGCTAGGCGACCGCGAGCTGCTCGAAGAAGCCCTATCCGAGCGCGCCGAGCGCAGGGTCGTGATCGAGATCCCACAGCGAGGCGCCCGACGCAGGCTGATCGAGCAAGCGGGGCGTAACGCGGAAGAGGCACTCGACCGGCGGCTGGCCGAGACGACCACGCAGGGCAAGGTCCTTCGCGAGCTTGCCGACACTTTCGAGCTCGGCGACGTTCCGAAGCGCATCGAAGTCTATGACAACAGCCATATCATGGGCACCAACGCGACTGGCGCGATGATCGTCGCCGGGCCCGAGGGGTTTCGAAAGAACAATTACCGCAAGTTCAACATCAAGCGTCCGGAAATACAGCCAGGCGATGACTTCGCGATGATGCGCGAAGTGCTGGAACGGCGCTTCGCGCGTCTGGAGAAGGAAGACCCCGATCGCCAAAGCGGCGAATGGCCGGACCTCATCCTGATCGACGGGGGCAAGGGTCAACTCTCTGCCGTGTGCGAGGTCATGGAGGATTTGGGCGTTCATGACGTGCCGGTGGTGGGAGTTGCAAAAGGGCCGCACCACGGGCGCGAAGGCCGCGAAGTCTTTCACCTGCCGGGCGGGCGCGAGATAACCTTCCAGCCGAACTCGGCAATCCTGTTCTATCTGCAGCGCTTGCGCGACGAAGCTCACAGGTTCGCAATCGGAACTCATCGCGCGAAGCGAGCGAAGAGCCTGACGACGTCTACGCTCGACGAAGTCCCGGGGATCGGCCCTACCCGCAAGCGGGCGTTGCTGATGCATTTCGGAACGGCAAGAGCCGTGAAGGGTGCCGCGCTCGAGGACCTCGAGAAGGCGCCCGGGATCAGCCGAGCGACCGCACAGCAGGTCTACGACTATTTCCATCCGCGCGGATGAGGAGCGAGACTCCCGCAATCGTTTGCGCGCTCCGAAACCATGGGGAGCATGGCGCGATCGTTCGGTTGATGACGCCCGAGCAGGGGCTCGTCGCCGCCTACGTCCGCGGTGCACGCTCACGGCGCGTGCGGCCGGTCCTTATCGCGGGCAATGTCGTCCAGGCGCAGCTGTCCGCGCGGACTGAGGCGCAGCTGCCGCAGGCAACCGTCGAGTTGATGCACAGCCGCGGCCCCCTGCTGTCCGAACCCCTGCCGGCTGCGGCAATCGAATGGGCAACGGTGCTCACTGCAACCGCATTGCCTGAGGGGCAGCCTTTTCCGGCGCTCTACCAAGGCCTCGAGGGACTGCTCGATGCGGTTGAAGTCGCACCCTCGGCCAATGGATGGGGGACCGCGCTCGTGCGCTATGAACTGCTGCTTCTGGCTGAGCTCGGCTTCGGGCTCGATCTCGATCGGTGCGCCGTGACGGGAGGGAATCAGAATCTCGTCGCCGTTAGTCCGAAATCCGGACGAGCAGTGAGTTCTGCCGAGGCGGAACCCTATGCCGGAAAGCTTTTGCCGCTGCCGAACTTCGTTCGCGAAGGCGGAGGCGCCAGCTGGAAGGAGATCGCGGACGGCCTCGACCTCACGGGCCACTTCCTCTTGCGCGATGTGCTCACGGACCGCTCCCGGCCCGTATCGGAAGCACGCGAAAGGCTTGTCGACCGGTTGCGCCGCGCCGGTGGACTCGCCTAGGCTTGCGCTTGTGACTACCGACGCGCTCGCCATGCTCTTCCCCAATGTCACTGTGACCCGTGGGATCGCGGTTCGCGTGGCCGTCAGCTATCTCGTCGAGCAATCGGACCCATCCACCAATCGCTGGTTCTGGTCCTACCATGTCCGCATCGAGAACGGATCAGAAGTTGCAGTCCAGCTCCTGTCGCGCAGCTGGACCATCATCGACGGCCGAGGGACGGTTCATGAGGTCGTGGGCGAGGGGGTGGTCGGCGAAATGCCGCTGATCGCTCCGGGCGCGAGTTTCGACTATGTGTCAGGTTGCCCGCTCGACACACCGACGGGCGCCATGAGCGGCAGCTATCGCATGGTTGATGAACATGGCTCGGCGTTCGACGTGGAAATACCGCGGTTCCAGCTGCTTAGCGCGTGAACGTCACGATTGATTCGCAGGGATGACCGAAGGTCAGCCTGTCCGCCAATGTTGCCCGGCTCAGTGCCAACTTCTGGAAAGCGACGCCTGATAAATGGCGCTCGATACGCAAGATAACTCGGCAAAGGTCCAAGAGGAGTCTAGCAAGAAGTTGGACTTAGTCGTTTATGTCGACGCGCTGACGCAACCTGCATGGGCCCGAGCGAGGTCTTGATGTTCAATTTCTCGCGGAAACGACGGACGGAACCTGCCGGTGCGCCGGGTTACCGTGCCTATGTCGTCGGCGACGTACATGGACGCCTCGATCTCCTCGAAAAGCTCCTCGCCAAGATCCACGCGGAGCAGGAGAAGCAGGCACTGGACAAACTGCTGCTGGTGTTCCTTGGCGACCTGATCGATCGCGGGCCAAGCTCCGCGCAAGTCCTCGAGCGATTGCGCACCTACGATCGCCCGGGAGTCCGGCCGATTTTCCTTCTGGGCAACCACGAGGAGGTCCTGCTCCGCATCCTGAATGGTGATGCGGAGCTGATCACCAGATGGCGCTGCTTCGGTGGCACCGAGTGCCTTCAAAGCTACGGGATCGAGCCTGCTCGGCTCGACAACATCAGCGACGACGATTCCCTGAGAATTGTCCGCGAAGCAATCCCTGGCGAGCATGTCCGGTTCGTCGAGAGCTTTGCCAACAGCTGCCGCTTTGGCGACTATCTCTTCGTCCACGCGGGAATCAGGCCAGGGGTAAAGCTTGAGCAGCAGACTCAGACGGACCTTCGCTGGATCCGCGAACCCTTTCTTTATGACGACCGCGACCATGGCGTCGTCGTCGTCCACGGCCATACGATCTCACCGCAAGTCGAGGAACTGCCTAATCGGATCGGGATCGACACGGGCGCTTACAGGACAGGCATTCTCACGGCGCTCGCCATAGAAGGCACCGATCGCTGGTTCCTCGACACGCACGACTAGCCTTTGTGCCTACCCATGACCGCGAGACCTTCGGCTATGGAAAAGGGTGCTAGAATCAGTAAGGATCAGCCGTGCGCTGCGCAGCGCGGCGGTTGGTAGGCAACCAACACCACTCAATCAGCAGCGAATTTGCAGCTAACTAGTGGTGAGCCCAGCTGGATTCGAACCAGCGACCTACTGATTAAAAGTCAGTTGCTCTACCGACTGAGCTATGGGCCCACAGCCAGCGGCGGTTAACCGCCTCCTCGCCCGCGCACAAGCGCCGCGATGGCCATTCAATGTCGAGTTGTCGCCGCTTTGCAGTTGTGCAGATCTCTCTGCAAGTGAACTTGGTCGAGGTCTGAGCGCGAATCCGTGGTGCGCGAATGTGGCCGCGTACGACTTTCACGGATGACTTGGCAGGCGTCTTCCGGCGGGAGGTGCCAGTCTAGCGTGGTCTCCTTCGCGCGAGCCGACACGCAAGGTGACGGATGCTCAGTGTTTCCGTGCGCCAGCGCGGCGCGACAGCAGCCAGCGGCTGAAGCACGAAGCTACGGCGTTTCAATTCCGGATGCGGGATGGTGAGGTTCCGCGAACGGAACTTGCCACCGCTCCACAGGACGAGGTCAAGGTCAAGCACGCGTGGGCCCCACCGCCGGCCGGGCCGACGGCCGAATGCACGCTCCAACATCTTCATGCGCTTGAGCATCTCGGGTGGTTCGTGGTGGCTCTCGATCAGGGCCACAGCATTTGCGAACTCGCGTCCGGCGCCTCCATGTGCTGCATTGAGGACGATCGGCGAAGCGTCGAACAGTCCGAACTCCTGGTCGAGCCGTGCAATCGCAGCCTCCACAACGCCGGCCGGCCGTCCGAAGCGCCCGTGCGGCCGGTTCGACCCGATTCCCACGGCATAGAGGTGCGTTGCGCGTGCCACGGCTGCTCGCCTAGGTCATGGCCATGCGCTTCGCTACCCCCGCCGAGCTGTCGCCCATCCCGCAGGCCGAGGCACCGCGTGATTGCCCGCTGTGCCCTCGACTCGTCCGGTTCCGCGAGGAATGCCGTGATGAGCACCCCGGCTGGTGGAACGCGCCGGTGCCGGCTTTCGGCGACCCTGGCGCATGGCTGGCGATCGTTGGCCTTGCGCCGGGTAAGCATGGAGCAAACCGGACCGGGCGTCCCTTCACGGGCGATTATGCAGGAGAGCTGCTTTATGCGACGCTGCTCAGGTTTGGCCTGGCTGAAGGCGAATATGGTGCCGATCCGACGGACGGTCTCACTCTCAAGGGCTCTGTCATTGTGAACGCCGTCAAATGCCTGCCGCCCGCAAATAAACCGGAACCGCGCGAAATCGCCACCTGCCGCAACTATTTCGAAGCGGCGCTCGCGTCTCTGCCCGACGTGAGCGTCATTGTCGCACTGGGACAAATTGCGCACGTCGCCGCGGCGCGAGCCATGGGACTTCCGCCGGCTTCAACGAAGTTCGGTCATGGCGCGGAGGCCCGGGCCCCCGATGGTCGCATACTGCTGTCGAGCTACCACTGCTCCCGCTACAATCAGAACACGGGACGATTAAGCGCTCAGATGTTCGAGAACGTATTTGTTCGGGCGCTGGAGCTCAAATGTCCTCGGTGAGGCGGCCGTAAAGCTCGGGACGGCGATCCCTGAAGAAGCCGAAGGCGGCGCGGTGCTTCTTCGCCTGGGCAAGGTCGAGCGTCGCGATCAGCACGCCCGTCTCCTCAGCGCCAAATTCTGCAAGCATGTCGCCGCGTTCGTCGCAGATGAAGCTGTGACCGTAGAAGCGCTGCCCGCATTCCGTGCCAATCCGGTTCGCGGCGACAACCGGAACGACGTTCGAGACGGCGTGGCCGATCATCGCCCGGCGCCAAAGTCGGCTGGTGTCTAGCTCAGGGTCGTGCGGTTCAGACCCGATCGCGGTCGGATAGAAGAGGATGTCAGCTCCCATCAGCATCATGGCGCGGGCGGTCTCGGGGTACCACTGATCCCAGCAGACGCCGACGCCGAGCGTCGCACGGCGCGGCCCAGACCATACTTTGAAACCGGTGTTGCCCGGGCGGAAGTAGAACTTCTCCTCGTAGCCCGGACCATCGGGGATGTGGCTCTTCCGATAAACGCCGGAAACCTTGCCGTCCGGCCCGATCATCGCGAGCGAGTTGTAGTGGTGTGGCCCATCCTCCTCAAAGAAGCTCGTCGGGATCCAGATCTTCAGCTCCTCCGCGAGCTGCTGCATCGCGAGCACCGAGGGATGCTCCGCTGTCGGCCGGGCGGTAGCGAACAGGATTTCGTCCTCGACACGGCAGAAATAAGGTCCCTCGAAAAGCTCGGGCGGCAGGACGACTTCGGCGCCCTTGGCCGCGGCCTCGCGCACCAGTTCACTAACGGCGCGAATGTTTGAGCCAGTATCGTCAGTGAAGGCGAGCTGCAGCGCAGCGACGGTCAGCTTGGTCATTTCGGGACCTGTTGGGAAATGCAGTGGAAGCTGCCGCCTCCGGTGAGGATGTGGTCGGCGCGAAGTCCGATTGCAACGCGATCGGGAAAGAGGGCCTGCACGGCATCGACCGCGGCCTCGTCGTTCGGCGCACCGTACTGCGGCACGACGATGGCCGCATTGCCGATATAGAAGTTCATGTAGCTCGCCGGAATGACGTCTCCCTCTTGGTCGGTGATCCGGCCGGGCGAGGGCAGGGTGACGATGTCGAGGTGGGCGTCTCCGAGCCTGCGGGCTGCGTCCTTGTAGACAGCCTCGTTGGGGTCGCCGTTCGCTGCGGTCGGAATTGCGACCCGCCCCGGCGCGACGAAGCGCGCCAGATTGTCGACGTGGCCATCAGTATGATCGTTCATCAACCCTGACCCGAGCCAGACGACGCGCTCGACGGCGAGATCTTCAAACAGTCGCCGTTCGGTTTCTTCGCGAGTCAGGCGGTTCCTGTTGGGATTGAGCAGGCACTGTTCGGTCGTCACCACAGTGCCGGAGCCGTCGCCGTCGATCGCGCCGCCTTCGAGAATCCACGGCGATTTGACGAAAGGTAGGGACGCGCGTCCGGCAAGCCGCTCTCCTATGTCCTGGTCGCCGTCGAGATCGTACTTACCGCCCCAACCGTTGAAGCCGAATGCGTGTGCCCGTCGCTGCTTGCCGCTGCCGACGATGATTGGACCGGTGTCGCGCAGCCAGATATCGCCGAACGGCTCGACGACGACCTCAGCGAAGGGCGCGAGCCTGCGGGCGCTCTCGGCTGCGCCCTCGTGCGCGGCGACGAGCCAGACCTTCTCTCCCTTGCCGGCGCTGTAGACGGCCTCTGCGAATGCAGCGACTTCCTGTTCAGCCCGCTTAAGGTCGCCCAGCCAGAGTTCCGGGTCGCTCGGAAAGCCGATCCAAACCGCTTCGTGCGGAGCCCATTCAGGAAGAGGAGGGACAGTCATCGCCAGGCGGGTAACAGGCGCATGTGCCACCGCCAAGTCGGCGACTTGCGCGAGCCACCGGACCATGCATCATGGTCGAGCCGAAGAAGGGGGAGACATGTTGCGTCGAAAATATGCATTGCTCGCGGCCGCCGCCGCGGGATGGGCGAGTTGCGCTCTCGGCCAGGTACCAGCGGGGGATCATGATGCCGCATTGTTTGGCGTCAGGGAAAGCGCAGTTGGCCTGCACCTTTCACCCAATGGGAATCTGGTTTCGTACATCGCGCCGGCGCAAGGGGGTGGCACCGTCGCCTTCATCGCCAACGTCGTCTCAGGCGAGACCAAACCATTCTTGAGCAGCGGCAAGGGCGGTGAGAAGATTCGCTGGTGCGCCTTCGTCACGGACCAGCGGCTCATTTGCCGCTACACCGCGATCCTCGACAACACTGGCGTATTGCTCAGCTTCGGTCGACTAATCGCGGTCAACAGCGATGGCTCCGGAATTCAGCAGCTGGGCCAAAGATCCTCGTTCTACGATGCGGGAATTCGCCAGTTCGACGGCTCGATCATCGACTGGCTCCCGGGAGGTGGCGGTTCCGTGCTGATGGCACGGGAGTATGTCCCTGAAGCGGGCCGGACGGGAAGTCGAATGGTCCACAGCGAGGACGGTATGGGCGTCGATCGAGTCGATACCCGAACGCTGAACACGATCAGGGTCGAAGAGCCTCGCAGAAATGTCGGCGACTATATGAGCGATGGTCAGGGTAACGTCCGCATCATGGCGATGACGGGCGTCGACAGTAACGACCGGTTGAACGGAACGACCAAATATTACTACCGGACGAGCGGCTCTCGAGACTGGAAATCCCTGACGGATTATGTCGATGACGACGATTTCGTTCCGCTCGCGGTCGATGCCGGAAGCGATTCGCTCTACGCGCTAAAGCCGCTCAACGGCCGGAAGGCTCTTTACAGGATCAAGCTCGGAGCAGCCTTGTCGAGTGACTTGGTCGCTTCCAACTCGAAGGTCGATATCGACGACATCGTCCGATCGGCGAACGGCCAGAGAGTGATCGGCTACACCTACGCAACCGAGAAGCGCGACGTCGAATATTTCGATCCCGAATACAAGCAGCTCGCGGCGTCGCTGGCCAAGGCGTTACCAAACCTTCCGTTGATCGACTTTGGAGGCGCAAGCGCGGATGGCAGCAAGGTTCTGATCTTCGCCGCGAGCGACAATGATCCCGGCCGTTACTTCGTGTTCGACAAGCAAACTCGCCATCTCGCCGAGATCCTGTTGGTGAGGCCCGAGCTGGAGCAATTCAAGCTCGCGACCGTAAAGCCGGTGAGTGTCGCTACCTCCGATGGTGCTGCAATCCCCGCGTATCTCACGGTTCCGCCCGGCAAGGATGCCAAGAATCTTCCGGCCGTTGTGCTTCCTCACGGCGGGCCAAGTTCCCGTGACGAATGGGGCTTCGACTGGCTTGCCCAGTATCTCGCGGCAAAAGGCTACGCCGTCCTCCAGCCTAACTATCGCGGATCGGCGGGTTTCGGCGACAGCTGGCTGGTGCAGAACGGCTTCAAGAGCTGGCGAACGTCGATCGGCGACATCACCGCGTCGGCGCACTGGCTGGTTTCGCAAGGCATTGCCGATCCGAACCGACTCGCCGTCGTGGGCTGGTCATATGGCGGCTACGCAGCGCTTCAATCCGCGGTCACCGAACCGTCGCTGTTCAAGGCCGTTGCGGCGATTGCCCCCGTGACCGACCTCTCGCTTCTGAAGCAGGAAGCCGAGAGTTATACGAACTCGCGCCTCGTCGCCGAGTTCGTAGGTTCCGGGCCGCACTTGGTTGAGGGTTCGCCGCTCAGGCATGCGGCGGCGATCAAGGTGCCCGTCCTCCTGGTCCATGGCGACATGGACCTCAACGTGGGTGTTCTGGAGTCCGAGAAAATGGACGCGGCATTGCGCGCTGCTGGCACGCCCGTCGAGTTCCTTCATTACAAGTCACTCGATCACCAGCTCGACGACAGCGCTGCGCGAACCGAGATGCTGGCCAAGATCGGCGCTCTCCTGCAGCACACGATTGGAGGGTAGATACGACAAGGGCGGCTCTGCTGAGCCGCCCTTCCTCATAGGTAAGTCCGTTTTCGGATTTAGCGCGAGTAGAACTCGATCACGAGGTTCGGCTCCATCCGCACCGGATAGGGAACCTCGTCCAACTTCGGCACGCGGGTGAAGCTGATCTTCGACGTACCGTCCGGAACGACGTAATCGGGGATGTCGCGCTCGGCGAGGCCCTGCGCCTCGATCACCAGCGCCATCTCCTGAGCCTTCGAGCCAAGCTCAACCACGTCACCGACGTTTACCTTGCGTGACGCAATGTTGCACTTCACGCCGTTGACGCGAACGTGGCCGTGGCTGACCAGCTGGCGCGCGGCCCAGATCGTCGGTGCGAACTTGGCGCGGTAGACGACCATGTCGAGGCGGCGCTCGAGCAGGCCGATCAGATTCTGGGAAGCGTCGCCCTTCATACGGGTCGCTTCGACATAGTTCTTCTTGAACTGCTTCTCGGTGATGTCGCCGTAATAGCCCTTGAGTTTCTGCTTGGCGCGCAGCTGAATGCCGTAGTCGCTGATCTTGCTCTTGCGACGCTGGCCGTGCTGGCCGGGGCCATACTCGCGGCGGTTGACCGGACTTTTGGGCCGTCCGAAGACGTTCTCGCCCATGCGGCGGTCGAGCTTGTATTTGGCGCTGGTGCGCTTCGTCTTTGTCTGTCCTTCAATTGCGTTCGATGTTGTCCCGGAGCCGCGCTGCTGGCTCCTGATGCGCTCAGGAGGGCAGGGCCACCGCTTCACCGGGAGTGCGGAGCCAATTGCGAGCGGCGCACCTAGGCGACGAGGCGCCCAAATGCAAGGTTCGAGAAAGGATGCGAGATTTAGCCGGCGGGTCGTGCCGGAGCGGCGTCGAGCAGGTCGCGGCGGCCGTTAAGGACGCGCTCTGCGTCTTCCTTGTCTTTTTGCCAATCCGATTCCGACTTGCACACGCGGCCGCCGCCCAGGCGTGTCCCGGTCATTTCCATCGTTCGGCAAACCATCCTCTCCTTCTTCGCCGGCGGCGTGGCAGGCGCGGCCTGCACAGCGGAAGGATCACTGGCTAGCGCCCAGCTTGCGAGAATGGTCAGGATCATACGCTCCCCTCTTGGAATGGCTTTACTATCGTTAATGGTCCGTGATGCGTCAACTGCGACCTTACTGCGGCTATACCTTCGCCGCATTTTCGGCTTCGAGCGCGGTCAGATCACGACGTCGACTCTGAGCGTCTTCTCAGAGCCCGAGGAACCACCAACAATCATCCATGGCGCAAATTGGAAATAGATTGTGCTGCCTGAACTAGGAGCGATGGCGCGCGGGCGAAACGAGGGCGCGGATTACACCGCGGATTGCTTTGACCTCGCGCGACGACCAGCTAGTCTTGGTAAAAATCGTGCGAAGTGTGTTCTTCGTCGCGGTGGTCCGTGACGGCGGATAGAAATAGCCTTTGGCCTCGAGCTCTTGATTGACCTGGCAGATCAGGCCTTCAAGTTCGCTGTGGGCCGCGGGTGGCTCGACTTCCTTGACCGTCGGGAGTGTCAATTCGGCGCGCTTCGACCATTCGTAGGCGAGCAGGATTACGGCCTGAGCAAGATTGAGCGATCCGAAATCCGGGTTGATCGGTACCGTAACGATCGCGTTGGCAAGTGCGACGTCGTCCGTCTCTAGACCTGACCGCTCGGGGCCGAACAGGATTGCGCATCTCTGCGCGCTCGCCGCCACCGTGTCCGCCATCTCCTCGGGTCCGACAACAGGCATGACGAGATCACGGCGACGTACCGTGGAGGCGAAGACCAGTGCACAATCGGCGATGGCCTCCTCGACGGATTTAAAGACCTGCGCTTGTTCGAGCACGACATCCGCGCCGCTGGCCGCCGGTCCGGCTTCCGGATTTGGCCAGCCGTCGCGTGGCGCGACCAGCCGCATTTCCGTGAGGCCGAAGTTGAGCATCGCACGAGCCGCCTTGCCGATATTCTGGCCGAGCTGCGGGCGGACGAGAACGATGATTGGTTTGGTGGGCGCGCTCACAATAGCTTGTCGTGACCGGGTGGCGGAGTCGCTTCCTTCTCCACCCGTTCGGCGATCTCCGCAAAATCGCCAGGATCGCTGAAGTCCTTGTAGATGCTCGCAAAGCGGATGTAGGCGACATGATCGAGGGCCTTGAGCCCCGCCATCACCGCCTCGCCGATCCGAGCGGTTTTGACTTCGTCGCCCAACGTTTCCATCTGCCGCTGCACGCCGCTCACCAGCCGGTCGATGCGCGGCGAATCAATATCGCGCTTGCGGCAGGCGTGGCCGATAGCGCGGGCCAGCTTGTCGCGGTCGAACGGCTCGCGCTTGCCGTCCTTCTTGATGACCGTGAGATCGCGCAACTGGACGCGCTCAAATGTCGTAAAACGCGCCCCACAAGCTTCGCACTGCCGCCGTCGCCGGATTGCCGCGCCGTCCTCGGACGGGCGGCTATCCTTCACCTGGCTGTCTTCATGGGCGCAGAAGGGACAACGCATCAGCTATAGATAGGGAAGCGCGCGCAAAGCTCACGCACTCGACTGTTCACTTCACGTTCCACCGAGCCATTGTTCTCGGGGCCATTCTTGGCCAGTCCGTCGAGCACGTCCGCGACCATGTCGCCGATGTCGCGGAACTCGGCTGCGCCGAAGCCCCTCGTTGTGCCCGCCGGAGAACCGACGCGGATGCCGCTTGTCTTCACAGGAGGCAGCGGGTCGAATGGAACGCCGTTCTTGTTGCAGGTAATGCCTGCATGCTCGAGGCTCTCGTCGGCGTCCTTGCCGGTCAGGCCAAGCGGCCGCAGGTCGACGAGCGCGAGATGGGTGTCCGTTCCGCCGGCGACGAGGTCGGCGCCGCGCTCCTTGAGGCGCTTCGCGAGTGTTTTCGCATTAGCGATCACCGCCCTCGCATAGTCTTTGAATTCGGGTTGCAACGCTTCCCCGAATGCCACCGCCTTGGCGGCGATGACGTGCATCAACGGTCCGCCCTGAAGTCCCGGGAACACGGCCGAGTTGATCTTCTTGGCGATGGTCTCATCATCGGTCAGGACCATACCGCCGCGAGGGCCACGCAGCGTCTTGTGCGTCGTGGTTGTGACGACATGGGCGTGCCCGAACGGTGTCGGATGCTCTCCGGCAGCGACGAGACCGGCGAAGTGGGCCATGTCGACGAGCAGCAGCGCTCCGACCTCGTCGCAGATTTCACGGAACCGCGCGAAGTCGAAATGCCGCGGATAGGCCGAGCCGCCCGCAATGATCATTTTTGGCCGGTGCTCTTTTGCCAAAAGCTCGACCTCGTCGAAATCGACAAGGTGGTCGTCCTGGCGCACACCGTACTGGACCGCATTGAACCACTTGCCTGACTGCGCTGGCGGCGCGCCATGGGTGAGGTGGCCGCCGGCGGCGAGGCTGAGCCCCATGATCGTGTCGCCGGGTTTCAGCAGAGCCATCATCACCGCACCGTTCGCCTGCGCGCCCGAGTGTGGCTGAACATTGGCGAACTGGCAGCCGAACAGCTTCTTCGCACGCTCGATCGCCAGCGTCTCGACCGCGTCGGACGGGGCGCAGCCCTGATAGTAACGGCGGCCCGGATAGCCCTCTGCATACTTGTTCGTAAGCACTGAGCCCTGCGCCTCGAGCACGGCCTTGCTGACGATATTCTCGGAGGCGATCAGCTCGATCTGGCTCTGCTCGCGGCGGAGCTCGGCGCGGACTGCTTCCTCCACCGCCGGATCGATTTCAGCCAGGCCGCTGGTGAAGAAGCCAT
This sequence comes from Sphingomicrobium sp., assembly GCA_045811185.1. Classification (GTDB taxonomy): domain Bacteria; phylum Pseudomonadota; class Alphaproteobacteria; order Sphingomonadales; family Sphingomonadaceae; genus Sphingomicrobium. The sequence goes on along the minus strand of JBJMUN010000028.1, from coordinate 41,800 downwards.
GCGGCACGCTGTAGCGGGAGCCTTGCTCAAGATCGGCGGCAGTGGCCATCAGTCGGATTCCTGTAGGAGCTGGGAGAGTTGGTCGACGCGGCGCTGGTGGCGCCCGCCTGCGAAAGTGGTGCCGATGAAAGCGGCGACACAGGCTTTCGCCATGTCGGTACCGATGAGGCGAGCGCCGAGCGCAAGCACATTGGCGTCATTATGTTCGCGGGCAAGCTGGGCGGAGACTGGATCGTCGACACGGGCACAGCGGCATTTCGGCTCGCGATTGATGGCGATGGAAATACCAATCCCCGATCCGCAGACTGCAACGCCGCGGTCGGCGTCTCCGGAGGCGACCGCGCGAGCGAGCCGGGCGCCATATTCCGGATAGTCGACGCTTTCGGGCCCGTTGGTGCCGAGGTCGTCCACGTCGTGGCCCTGCTCACGCAGCCAGTGGGCGAGTTCGTCCTTGAGCAGGTATCCGGCATGATCGGCGGCGACGGCTATGCGCATGGGAGCTGACTAGGGCAGGTGCGCCGGATTCGCCAGTCCGTAGCCGGTCAACGGTCTGAATGGATGCCAGCAGGGCCTTCGCTCGACGACAGCAGCATCTGACGCTCGATCGATGCCGAAACGGCTTCACGCTCGACGATTGCATCGAGGGTTACGGCTCAGGCCGCTTTTTTGAGCTCCAGCCGGCCCCAGATCTCGACCAGCGCCTCGACCAGCTCGTCCATCATCTCGGCACTATGGTGCGGGCCCGGGGTGAAGCGCAGCCGCTCGGTGCCACGCGGGACCGTCGGGAAATTAATCGGCTGCACGTACAGCCCGTACTCGGCGAGCAGGATGTCGCTGATCTGCTTGGCCTTGACGGGGCAGCCGACGAGCAGCGGCACGATATGCGTGACGCTCGGCATCGCGGGTAGACCGGCGGCAGCGAACTTGGCCTTGAGCATCGCCGCTGCTTCCTGTTGCGCACGGCGTTCCTCCGAGGAGGTCTTGAGATGGCGCACGCTTGCGAGTGCTCCCGCGACGAGTACCGGCGAGAGCGAGGTCGTGAAAATGAAGCCCGGCGCATAGCTGCGAATGCAGTCCACGATCGTCTGGCTGGCCGCGATATAGCCGCCCATCACACCGAACGCCTTTCCGAGCGTGCCCTCGATGATGGTCAGGCGCTCGGCCACGGAGTCGCGCTCGGAAATTCCGCCGCCTTGGTCGCCGTACATTCCGACCGCGTGGACCTCATCGAGGTAGGTCAGGGCATTGTACTTGTCGGCGAGGTCGCAGATCGCCGCGATCGGCGAGATGTCTGCGTCCATGGAGTAGACGCTTTCGAAGGCGATCAGCTTGGGCGTTTCAGCTTCTTCAGCGGCGAGCAAATCCTCGAGATGCTCAAGGTCATTGTGTCGGAAGACGCGCTTTTCGCACCCGGAATTCTTGATCCCGGCGATCATCGAGGCGTGATTGAGCTCATCGGAAAAGATCACGCAGCCAGGCAGAAGCTTGCCGAGAGTAGACAGCGCGGCCTCGTTCGAAACGTAGCCGCTGGTGAACAGCAGCGCGCCGTCCTTTCCATGAAGGCTCGCGAGCTCCGCCTCGAGCTCGGTGTGATAATGGGTATTGCCGCTGATGTTGCGCGTACCGCCCGAGCCAGCGCCGACATCGTGCAGGGCTTCTTCCATCGCGCTGACGACTGACGAGTGCTGGCCCATGCACAGATAGTCGTTGGAGCACCAGACGGTGATCGGCTTGGGGCCATTGCCACCGAAGCAGTGCGCATTGGGGAACTGCCCCTTCGTACGCAGGATATCGATGAACACGCGATAGCGGCCTTCGTCATGAAGGCGCTCGATGGCGGACCGGAAGATGCTCTCGTAATCCAAGGCTTTGGCTCTCGTTGGCCGCCCTTTAGCTTTGCCTCAGCTTCAACGCCATTGCGAACGACTCGCAACTGACGGGCATTACAGTGTTTTAATCTCGCCGATGCCGAACCGCGCAAGAGATTCCAGCGACGGCGTTCGCGTCGCGGACGTGAACACCATCAACCCCTGTGACGGCTCTCCGGGCCAGGCGTGACTGCGGGTGAGGTAAGCGATGCGCCTGGCAATGCCAGGCCCGCCGTCAACGTAGTTGGGGTTCGGGAATGCAGCGCGCAGCTCGTCGGCGAGGAGCGGAAAGTGGGTGCAGGCCAGAACGACGGTATCGATCCTGTCGCCGTTGGGAACGTCGAACATCGGCTGCACTGCCGACCGGACAGCATCGACGCTGACGCTTTCTCCGGCAAGCTTGGTTTCGGCCAGTTCCACGAGCTCGGGCGAGCCGTGGCGGATGATCGTACAGTCGCTCGCGAACTTCGCCGCGAGGTCGTCGACATAGGGCTGGCGTACGGTTGCTTCGGTGCCCAGTACGCCGATGACACGGCTTCTGGACATTTCGGCACCGGGCTTGATTGCCGGCACGGTTCCGACGACGGGCAGGTCGAGTGCCGAGCGGACGTGGTCCAGCGCGATGGTGGACGCGGTGTTGCAGGCGATAACGGCAAGCCGCGGGCGGAAGCGTTCCACAAGCCTGCCGAGTAGCGCGGGCACGCGGCTCGCGATCTCCGCTTCGCTGCGCCGGCCGTAGGGAAATCCTGCGCTATCGGCGGCATAGACGATTGGCGCATTGGGCAGGAGCTTCAGCGTCGGACCAAGCACCGACAGCCCGCCGACGCCTGAATCAAAGAAGAGTATCGGGGCCGCAGTATCCACACAGGCTCTGTGGCGTGGAGCGCCGGCACTCGCAAGTTGCGTGACCCTTCCGGTTTGCTACTCAGCGCGACGATGACCCGCGAGATGCTCTACGCCCTGGCGCTTGGCTATTTGTTCGGGTCTATCCCCTTCGGACTTTTGCTCACCCGGCTCGCCGGCAAGGGCGACATTCGTCGGGTGGGTTCCGGGAACATCGGAGCAACCAACGTGCTGAGAACCGGGAGCAAGCTCCTCGCGGGTCTGACGCTCGTCCTCGATTGCCTGAAGGCGACCGCTGCTATCCTTCTGGCCGAGCGTCTTTTTGGCAGCGAGACCGCGGCGTTCGCAGCGGCAGGTGCACTGGTCGGACATCTCTACCCGGTCTGGCTCAAGTTCCGCGGCGGCAAGGGAGTCGCGACCTTGCTCGGAATACTCATCCCGCTGCTGCCGATCGCCGCGGGCCTTTACGCCCTCGTCTGGATTCTCCTGCTGCTGACGCTCAGAATCTCGTCGGTTGCGGGGATGGCTGGGGCAATCAGCGCACCGATCGCTGCGGCTATTCTTCACTCCGCACTCTTCCCGATGCTGCTCGGTTTCGCGTTGCTGGTGCTTTGGAAGCACCGGGAGAACATCGCCCGATTGAGGAGGGGGACAGAGCCACGCATTGGAAGATCGAAAGCCTGATCGAAGACCCGGCTTGTTTACGCCGTTTCCGCGCTCCTGCTGGTCATGCAGGAGCGGGCGCCAGTAATCGTCGTCCCGTTTGCGATCCTGGGATCTGCTCCTCGGTGCCGGGTTCTTCATTGGCCGGCGTCGAACGCCCGCTTGACGACGTGAATCCCGGGGCTCCACCCTTACGCGTATGCGTGAGGGGAATTCATGAAGCTGGTCGTCGTTGAATCGCCGGCCAAGGCGAAGACCATCGAAAAATATCTCGGAAGCGGGCATCGCGTGCTCGCGTCCTTCGGTCATGTGCGCGACCTCCCGCCGAAGGATGGTTCGGTTGATCCGGAGCAGGGATTTGACATGCAGTGGCAGGTCTCGCCCGACCGCTCCAAGCAACTCAAGGCCATCGCGGACGAGGCGAAGAAGGCCGACACGCTGATCCTCGCCACCGACCCTGACCGCGAGGGCGAGGCCATCAGCTGGCATGTTCAGGAAGTGCTCCGGCAGAAAAAGGCGCTGCCTAAGATCGTTCAGCGAGTCACCTTCAACGCGATCACGAATTCCGCCGTGACCGAGGCGATGGGAAAGCCGCGAGGCCTCGATGAGGATCTGATCGACGCCTACAAGGCGCGCCGCGCACTGGATTATCTGGTCGGCTTCACGCTCTCGCCGATCCTTTGGCGCAAGCTTCCTGGAGCCAAGTCCGCTGGGCGAGTCCAGTCCGTTGCACTTCGCCTGATCGTCGACCGCGAGCGCGAGATCGAGATCTTCAAGCCGCAGGAATATTGGCAGGTCAGCGCGAGCTTCGAAGCCGACGGCCAGCGATTCACAGGGAGGCTGGTCCAGCTCAACGGCAAGAAGATCGAGCGGCTGACGATCGGCAACCGCGGCGACGCTGATGCGGCGAAGGCCGTCGTCGAAGCAGGCCGATTCACTGTCTCCTCGGTCGAGACCAAGCCATTCTCGAAAAACCCGCCGCCTCCCTTCACGACTTCGACACTGCAGCAGGAGGCGGCGCGCAAGCTCGGCTTTTCGGCAAGTCACACCATGCGGGTAGCTCAGGGACTCTATGAGGACGGCCTCATCACCTACATGCGAACTGACGGCGTCGACATGGCGCCTGAGGCGATCAGCGCGGCCCGAAGAGCCATCGCGAGCCGCTACGATGCGGGATTCGTCCCCGACCGGCCGCGCCAATATCAGAGCAAGGTCAAGAACGCGCAGGAAGCGCACGAGGCGATCCGCCCGACCGACTTCGACAAGTCGCGTGCCGCCTCGGGCGATTACGCGCGCCTTTATGAGCTGGTCTACAATCGCGCCCTTGCCAGCCAGATGGCATCGGCGCGGCTCGAACGCACGACAGTCGAGCTACGCGATGGCGCGGGGACCGCGGTTCTGCGCGCAACCGGCCAGGTCGTGCTGTTTCCCGGATTCCTCGCCCTTTACGAAGAAGGCCGCGATGAGAAAGCGGACGAGGAGGAGGGCGCTCGCATGCCAGCCCTGCGCGAAGGCGATGCGCCTGCCAAGACAGGCGTCGACGCCACCCAGTCTTTCACCCAGCCGCCGCCGCGCTACTCGGAGGCAAGCCTTGTCAAACGCCTGGAAGAGCTCGGGATCGGTCGTCCCTCCACTTACGCTGCAACCCTCCAGACCCTGAAGGATCGCGAGTATGTCGGCGTCGACAAGGGGCGCTTCGTGCCCGAGGAGAGCGGCCGCCTCGTGACGGCATTCCTCGAACGCTTCTTTGAGCGGTATGTTAACTATGACTACACCGCCGAGCTGGAAGAGGAGCTCGACGACGTCTCTGGCGGACGCCTCCATTGGCAAAAGCTGCTCGATGATTTCTGGCGGGACTTCAAGCCGAAGGCCGGCGAGGTCATGGACCAGAAACCTTCCGAAATTACGCAAGCGCTCGACGAGTTTCTCGCGCCGTGGCTCTATCCGCCTCGCGCCGACGGTAGCGACCCGCGCGCGTGCCCGCAGTGCGGCAACGGACGACTGTCGCTGCGCGGCGGACGCTTCGGTGCGTTCGTTGCCTGCTCAAACTATCCAGAGTGCAAGTACACTCAAAAGTTTGGTCAGGGTGGCGAGCATGCGCAAGGCGAAGGCCCGACCGACCTTGGCGAGGGCATCCTGCTCAAGAGCGGCCGCTTCGGCCCCTATGTGGAGCAGGGCGAAAAGCGCGCTTCGATCCCAAAGGACGTGCCGCTGGAGGACGTGACGGTCGACGTCGCGCAGCGGCTCTTGTCGCTGCCTCGCGAGATCGGCGCCCACCCGGAGACGGGAAAGCCGATTACTGCTTCGATCGGCCGTTACGGACCGTACCTCGCGCACGACGGCAAATATGCGAAGCTCGGCTCGACTGCCGAGGTGTTCGAGACCGGCATGAATGCGGCCGTCGCCAAACTCGCCGACGCCGCCGCCGGTGCCGGTCGGCAGCGCGGCGCGTCCCGCGAACCGCTCGCCGTCCTTGGTAAGCACCCCGCAAGCGGGAGCGACATCAAGGTGATGGCCGGCCGCTTTGGTCCTTATGTCACGGACGGTACGACCAATGCGACTTTGCCAAAGGGCATGGAGCCGAGCGCAGTGGCTCTGGACGAAGCCGTCCGGCTCATCGATGAGCGCGCCGCAAAGAGTCCACCCAAGAAGAAGGGTGGTCGCAAGGCGGCAAGAAAGAAGGCGAAGTGATCGACATCGAACTGCAGCGATTGCCCCACGGCGAGGGACTTCCGGTACCCGCCTATGCAACCGAAGGAGCTGCTGGCCTCGACGTCGTCGCTGCCGAGAACGTGACGCTTGCGCCCCTACAGCGGCACGCCGTCGCGACCGGCTTTGCGATCGCAATTCCGGAGGGATATGAAGTGCAGGTCCGGCCGCGTTCGGGCCTCGCTCTCAAGCACGGCATCACCTGCCTCAATACGCCAGGCACGATCGACCACGATTACCGAGGTGAGGTAAAAGTGATCCTCGCCAATCTTGGCAGTGAACCGTTTGAAGTCCGTCGCGGCGAGAGGATAGCGCAGCTCGTTCCAGCTCCCGTGCTCAAGGCCGCGTTCCGCGAAGTCGAGGTGCTCGGCGAGACCAGCCGTGGCGCCGGAGGCTTTGGCTCGACCGGCCAGTGAGCCTTACGGACGCCGAGCTGGAGCGCTATTCGCGGCACATCGTCCTGCCGCAGGTGGGCGGGCTGGGCCAGCGCCGCCTCAAGGAAGCTCGGATCGCTGTCATCGGTGCCGGCGGCATCGGCAGCGCCGTCATTCCGGCACTGGCGAGCGCCGGCGTCGGGACTCTGTCGATTATTGACTGCGATGTCGTGGAGGAATCCAATCTTCAGCGTCAGCCGCTCTTTCGCGAACGCGACATCGGCTACTCCAAGGCTGACCTCGCACTGCAGTTCGTGCAGCGGCTCAATCGTTTCGTGAAGGCGAAGCCGATTCAGGCGAGAATTGATGCCGGGAATGCGCAATCGATGCTCGCCGATCATGATCTCGTAATCGACGGCAGCGACAATTTCGCAACGCGCCTTGCCGTCAGCGATGCCTGTGTGGCGATCGGAGTTCCGCTCCTTTCCGCGGCAGCGGTGCAGTTTCAAGGCCAGGTCGGGCTGTTCCGATCGAAGCCTTGCTATCGATGCTTCGTGGGTGACGCATTCGATGCCGACGACTGCGACAATTGCGCAGATCTTGGCGTCCTTGGTGCGCTGGCGGCGACGGTCGGCAGCTTTGCCGGCTTGCTCGCTCTCAACCGCATTGTCGGAGCGGGAAGCGACCAGGTCGGCAGGCTTCACATTTTCGACGGACTGAAGCTCGAGTGGCGCTCGATCGGAATTCCGGCCGATGCGAACTGCCGCGCCTGCGGCAACTAGCCGTCAACGCTCGCAATCAAACGTCAACTCGCAGCCGCGCCTGCCGCCTGGTGGACGGCGTCAATCGTCCGCCGCGCTGCCCAACATCTCGCCGATCCGCTTCACCAAACGTCGTGCGACCTCATCTTTCAGTGCCTCCGGCCAATGCTCGACGTCATCGCCAGTGATGAGATGAACGCGATTGTGCTGGCCGCCCATCACGTCGCCCGAAACGTCGTTCGCAACGATCCAGTCCGCATTTTTGGCCTGTCGCTTGGCGATTGCGTGCTGAACGACATCGTCCGTCTCGGCGGCAAAACCGACGAGAAGCCGGGGACGCTGTGAGCTCGATCCAAGCTCCGCCAGAATGTCGCGGGTCGGAACGAAGTCCAGCAGCGGCGGGCCATCGCCCTTTTTCAGTTTGGTAGAGGACGCCTCGACGCGCCAGTCGGCGACAGCAGCAACGAGAACGGCCGCGTCGGCGGGCAGGGCTGCGAAGACCGCCTGTGCCATCTGTTCCGCTGTTTCCACGTCGATCCGGTTCACATTCGACGGTGTTTCAAGCGCCACCGGACCGGCGATCAGCGTGACTCTTGCGCCTGCCTCAGCGGCAGCGGCAGCGATCGCGAAGCCCTGCCGACCCGACGAGCGATTGGCGATGATGCGAACCGGGTCGATCGGTTCGTGCGTCGGGCCCGCAGTGACGAGAACGTGCTTGCCGGCGAGCGTCACTTCAGGAGATCTGCGAGCTGGTCCATGATTTCCTGCGGCTCGGGAAGGCGGCCGGGGCCGAATTCGCCGCATGCCATCTCGCCTTCCGCGGGTTCGATTACCCGAACGCCGTCGGCTTTAATCTGGGCGACATTACGCCTCGTCGCTGCGTGAAGCCACATGCGCACGTTCATCGCGGGTGCGACGACGACGGGCTTGTCGGTTGCGAGCAGGAGCGTTGTCGCAAGGTCGTCTGCAATGCCTGCGGCCATTTTCGCAAGGAGATCCGCAGTCGCCGGGCACACCAGCACGAAGTCGGCAGCGCGGCTCAGCTGGATGTGGCCGATCTCCACCTCGTCCTTGAGCTCCCACAGCGAGGTGTGGACCTGGCTTTCCGAGAGCGTGCCGAGGCTCATCGCAGTTACGAAATGCTCGCCGCCATTCGTGAGCACCGGCGTCACCTGATGCCCGGCCTTCTTGAGCAGCCGAACGATCTCGAGCGACTTGTATGCTGCGATGCCGCCGCCGACGATAAGGAGGACACGAGCCATGGAACTAGCCTAGCACAAACAGCAGTAGCGCACCGAATATCGCACCTGCGGCGCCAGCCAAGGCGTAGCCCCACCACGCCCGTTGCTCGATGATCGCGATGTCCGGCAGTGGCGGCGGCGGCGGCGCTGCGCCACGGGGCGGATAATATTCATCAAGCCGGTCGATGAGCGCGGGAATCTTCTTGAAGGCACGCACCAGGTCGATGACCCGGTCGGCGTAATAAGCCTCGGGTCCGAGCTCGGAACGCATCCAGTCCTTGAGGAACGGCTCGGCCGTCTCCCACATGTTGATGTCCGGATCGAGCGCGGTCGCTACGCCCTCGTTCATCACCATCGTCTTTTGCAAAAGCAGTAGGTGAGGCTGCGTTTGCATGTCGAAGTCGCGGGTGATCGAGAACAAGGTCTCGAGCATCCGTCCGATCGAGATGTCCTTTACCGGTAGCCCCCGAATGGGTTCGCCCGCGGCGCGAAGAGCAGTCGCAAACTCCTCAACGCTGTGGTGCGGCGGCACATATTGCGCTTCGAAGTGGATTTCGGCGACGCGGCGGTAGTCGCCGGTAATCAGCCCGTAGAGAATCTCGGCCAGCCACATTCGCGCCCGGCGATCGATCCGCCCCATGATTCCGAAGTCGATCGCCGCGATGCGCCCGTCGTGCAGGGCAAAGAGGTTCCCGTGATGGAGGTCGGCGTGGAAAAAGCCGTCGACGACAGCCTGCCGGAGGAACGCGCGGACGAGCGTCGACGCAAGCTTGTTGCAGTTCTGCCCGGCCGCGATGAGCGTCTCGCGGTCATTGAGCTTGATACCGTCCAGCCACTCGAGCGTCAGAACCCGCCGCGCTGTCCGGCGCCAGTCGATTTCCGGAACATAAAAGCCAGGCTCCGCAACCATGTTCTCGCGCAGCTCCGACGCCGATGCTGCCTCGCGCTGGAGATCGAGTTCTCGTGCCGTCCACTGGCGGAACTGGGCAACGACCAGGCGCGGCCGCAGCCGTTCAAGCTCGCCGCCATAGCGCTCGGCATGCGCGGCAGCCCATTCATAGGTTTCGATCGCCTCGGAGAGGTCTTCCTCGATCCCCGGGCGAAGAACTTTGACGGCGACCTTCCGGCCCTCGGCTGTGATGGCACGGTGGACCTGTGCGATGGACGCTGCGCCCACCGGCACTTCATCGAACTCGGAAAAGAGTGATTCGAGGGGGGCATTGAACGAGGTTTCGATGGTTCTCTTGATCTTGGCGAACGGTGCCGGTGGAAGGTCGTCCTGCAACTGCGACAAGTTCGCGGCCGCCTTCTCTCCCACCAAATCGGGTCGCGTGGACAGCGCCTGACCGAGCTTGACGGCCGCGGGGCCGATCGCGACCAGTGCACCCGCATATTCCGGCACTGGCGGTACCCGTGCCCCGAACCGGGCAATTCGGACGAGGCGCCGCACTTGTGGCGGCGTCATCGGATCTTCCTCGATACCGCGCAGCGCGCCGTGACGGGCCAGCGTCCGCCCCCATTTCAACAAACGCCACAAGTGGGTGACGGAGGTGGTCAAATCTTCCAGCCCGAATGGATTGTCACGAGGCCGCCGAGCATCGGTTCGGCCGCCGCGCGGACGAAGCCGGCTTCCGCCACCATCGACCTGAACGCCTGGGGTCGCGGAAAGCGCCGGATGCTCTCGACGAGGTAGCGGTAGCTCTCTTCGTCATTCGTCACGAACTTGCCGACCCTGGGAATGACGGTCGACGAATAGGCTTCATACACATTTGAAAAGCCGGGCCAGTCGCTCGACGAGAATTCCATGCAGTAGAAGCGCCCGCCGCGCTTGAGTACCCTGTGCGCCTCGCCGAGCGCCGCTGGGATGTCGGTCACGTTTCGGATACCGAAGACGATGGTGTACGCGTCGAAGCTGCCGTTCTCAAAGCTGAGCTGTTCGGCATTTTCTACCTTCCAGCTCAAGTCCTCGAGACCGCGCCGCCGTGCGCGTTGCTTGCCGACCTCGAGCATATCCGCGTTGATATCGGACACCATCACCCGAGCTCCGCGGCCGGCCATCCTGAAGGCGACATCGCCGGTTCCACCGGCCATGTCGAGGATGTCTTCACCTCGACGCGGCTTCACGCGCGCCACGAACCGGTCCTTCCACAGGCGGTGCAGGCCTCCCGACATGAGGTCGTTCATCATGTCATACCGGCGCGCGACCGAGCTGAACACCGCGCCAACGCGCCGCGTCTTCTCTTCCGGGCTGACCAGCTCGTCGCCGAAATTGACCTGCTTCACCATGGGTCAGCGCCTCTAGCGGGGTTACACGACCTCCGCCATATCGAGCGACTATGCCGGAGCTTCCCGAAGTCGAGACCACCGTCCGCGGCCTTGAGCGGGTGCTGCGGGGTCGCCGCATTGTCCGCGTCGAGGCCCGGCGCCCGGATCTCAGGCGCGCCCTGCCGGTCGACCTCGGGCAGCGGCTGACTGGCGCACGGGTGACCGGGCTCGGCAGGCGGGCAAAGTACGGACTAATCGATACCGACCGTAACGACACTCTGGTGTTCCATCTGGGCATGTCAGGTCGCTGGCGCATTGATCCGACAGCAATCGAAAAGCACGACCACCTGCTCATCGAAACTGACGAGGGGAGGCGCTTGGCGCTCAACGATGCGCGCCGTTTCGGCTCGCTCGATCTGGTGCGAACCGCGGAGCTTCCCCAATGGGCTCCGTTCAGGGCGCTCGGACCCGAACCGCTCGAGATCACTCCCGAAGCGCTGAAACGCCGGCTGGCGGGCCGAAGCGCTTCGATCAAGCTCCTTCTCCTCGATCAAAGCATCATTGCGGGACTGGGCAACATCTATGTGTGTGAGGCTCTGTACCGATCAGGCATCCACCCGAGGCGAGCAGGAGGTTCGATTTCTCTGGCGCGGTTGCGACGATTGGTGCCGGCCATTCGGGACGTCCTGGCCGAAGCGATTGCGGCGGGCGGCTCGACGCTTCGCGATTTCGCTTCGCCGGACGGCGAGCTCGGCTACTTTTCGAAGAGCTTTTCTGTCTACGACAAAGAGGGTCAGGCATGTGCATGCGGGGGCACCGTCAGGCGGATCGTCCAGGGTGGCCGCTCAACCTTCTATTGTCCCAAGTGCCAGCGTTGACCTTCGGCGCTCTTCGCGGTAGGGGACGCGCGCTTCGGTGCGAGCCTGTTGGCCGCGCCGTTTTTCATTGAGCTAGAGGAAGACAATGGCGAACACGCCACAGGCCAAGAAGCGCATCCGTCGCAATGCGACCCGCCAGACGATCAACCATTCGCGCGTGAGCCGCATCCGGACCTTCATCAAGGCCGTCGAGTCGGCGATTGCGTCGGGAAAGAAGGCGGATGCCGCCGAAGCCCTGAAGAAGATGCAGCCGGAGATCGCGCGCGGCGTTGCTCGCGGTGTTATCCACAAAAATACGGCGGCTCGGAAATTTTCCCGCTTGTCCAAACGGGTTGCGTCGCTCGGCTAAAGCGCCGTCGAAAATCAGCTATAGTGCGGGCCGTCGGGAAACCGGCGGCCCGTCCCGTTTTTGGACCGTCAAAAAAATGCAGTAATTCCCGCGATTCGCACGGCCGTTAACGCATCGCAAACCATAGAAATGGCGGTTTTCTGCCATTTTCTAAAACTTTCGGCCATTATCCTATGTCAAGCCGTATTATTTCACTTGTGTGAAAAAACGGCACTTGCATGCCGCCACGGACAGTCACAGAAAGGGCTTTCCGGGCGCGAATCCGCGCCGGGGGCAAGAGAGAAAAGAGATCCAGGGCGCGCGACTCGGTCGCGTGCAAGAGGACCGCTTTGCCTGTTGCCGGGGGCTTGGGTGAGGGAGGCGCGGACCAGTGCAAGCGGGTAGGACGAATTCGTCTGCTGAATTGGCTGATGCGCCAGTTGCAGCGCCGCTCGAGGCGGCCTGGGAATCGATCCGTACCGGACTTCGCCGCGATCTTGGCGCACGCACGTTTGACGGCTGGCTGAAGCCGGCCGAGCTCGGTTCGTTCGAGCCGGACAGTGGCATGCTCGATATTGTCATGCCGAGCCAGTTCATGGCCGACTGGGTGCGTTCGCATTTCGGCGAACGGTTGACGCTTGCCTGGAAGACGGTGCTCCCCGTCGTGCGCGACGTCCGCGTGATTGCTGCTGCCGATGCGCCGCGGCCGGCCCCGCTCCTGATCCTTGAAGAAACACCTCCGCCCGCCGAGCGCGATCCGATCGCGCCGACCTTCGATCCGCGCTATCGATTCGAAACCTTCGTGGTCGGCAAGGCCAACGAAGTGGCCGCCACCGCTGCCCGGACGCTCGCGACGTCGCCCGCCGTCAACTTCAACCCTCTCTTCATCCATGGCGGCACGGGTCGCGGCAAAACGCACTTGCTGCATGCAATTGGCCATGCCTTTCTCGCCCGCAACCGCGGGGCGCGCGTTGTGTCGATGTCGGCCGAGAAGTTCATGGTCGAGTTCATTCGCGCGCTGAAGGAAAACGACACGATCGGCTTCAAGCAGCGCTTGCGAAACGCGGACCTGCTCCTGATCGACGACGTGCAGTTTATCGCCGGCAAGGACTCGACGCAGGAAGAATTCTTCCACACGATGAACGAGATCATCACAGCCGGCCGCCGGCTGGTGATCACGTCCGATCGCGCGCCGCAGGATCTCGACGGCATTGCACCGCGCATTCTGTCGCGACTGTCGTGGGGTCTCGTCGCCGACATCAACTCGGCCGACTACGAGCTCCGGTTCAACATCATCGTGTCGAAACTCGAAGCTCTTCCAGGCGTCGAGATGTCGCGGCCCGTGATCGACTTCCTGGCACGCCGCGTTACCAGCTCGGTCCGCGAGCTCGAAGGTGCGCTCAATCGCATCGGCGCTTATGCGATGATGACGGGTCGGACGATCGATGTCGCATTCGTCGAGGAAGTTCTCGCAAACGTTCTTCGCGCGAACCAGCGCCGGATTTCGATCGACGAGATCCAGACCCAGGTCGCAGAGCATTACCGCATCCGCAAGGCGGAGATGACGTCGGCTCGCCGCGCTCGCGAAGTTGCTCGTCCGCGCCAAGTGGCAATGTACCTGTCAAAGCAGCTGACGCCCAAGTCGCTGCCCGACATCGGTCGCCGCTTTGGCGGGCGTGATCACACGACCGTAATTCACGCGGTGCGCCAGATTGAGAAGCTGCGTGCCAGTGACGCCGAGCTCGATGCCGACATCCGATTGCTGACGAGGCAGCTGGAAGGCTGATCGCTTTAGCCTGAACATGAAAAAAGGCCCGCGGACGAGATCCGGCGGGCCTTTCCATTTCCCCTGAGAAATCGCGGCCTTAGCCTTTCGGGCGCGGCTGCGTCGGTATCGTGATTTTTACCGTCTCTCCGTTCTGCCCCGGGAAGCCGGTAAACATCGCGTCGACCAGGCTCGGGATCACGACGTCGAGGCGGTTCGTCTCCGAGCGTGCCTGTGCCCGGCCGTCGAACAAGGGAGCATTTGTGCCGGCCTGGCGAATGTGAAGATCGATCTGGCTGTGATACTCAACATAGCTGTCGATCCCTCCGGCATACCAGAACGGATCGTTCCACCCCCAGTAGTAGCCGCTGCCCCAGCCCCAGCCTCGGCCACGACCAAAGCCGAATCGAGGGCGATAGAAGGGGCTGTAAGGTCCGCCGAAGTACGGCCCGCGATAGAACGGATCGTCGACATAGCGGACCTCGCCGCCGTCCGTGCCATAACCAAACTGTACGATCATGTTTGCGCTCTGCGCGTTCGTCGCGGGCGCGTAGCCACGGGTCTGGAGCTGTTGGGCGACAAGTCCGGCATAGCGTTGGAACTCGAGGCCGCCGTTGTTCGCCATCCCGCCGGCGGGCACTACGAAGAAGGTCTGGCCTTGCGGCGCGGGCATCGCTTGATAACGCGAGACAGTGCTCGTGATGGACTGCGCGCAGGCAGATAGCGCAATGGCGGAGGCGCCCAGCGCAATGGCTGCTGCAAGTTTTCGGCTACGCATGATTACTCCCCCGGACGGGTGAATGAGGTTCGATACGGGGGCGTCATAGCACCAACCGCTCTGAACCGTCGATGACGCGTGCAGTGCTGCCGACGAGTTGATTTAGCGCGCGAGGCCTACGGCAGCATACGCCTGAGCCAGGGTTGGCGCGCCGAGCTCCGCCGCGCGCGCCGACCCTTCGGCCAACAGGCGGTCCAGTTCGGCGGGGTCCCGGCGGAACTCGTCAAGGCGGGACCGAAGCGGTTCGAGAAGCCCGACAAGGGCATCTCCTAGTGCGGGCTTGAAGACGCCGAACCCTTGGCCTGCAAAGCGCTGCAGGACCTGCTCGACTGTCTCCCCAGTCACTGCAGCGTAAATCCCGACGAGATTTCTGGCTTCGGCTCGTCCGTCGAGGTCTGCGGCATTGTCCGGCAGCGGTTCCGGGTCGGTCCGCGCCTTGCGAATCTTCTGCGCAATCTCGTCGTTTGTGTCGGTAAGCTGGATCCGGCTCATGTCCGACGGATCCGTTTTCGACATTTTCGACTGTCCGTCACGAAGGCTCATCACACGGGCCGCAGTGCCTCCGCCGATGAACGGCTCGGGCGGCACGAACAGGTCGACGTCGAAATCGGTGTTGAATTTCAGCGCGATGTCTCGCGTCAGCTCAATATGCTGCTTCTGGTCTTCCCCGACCGGGACGTGTGTCGCCCTGTAAAGCAGGATGTCGGCAGCCTGGAGCACCGGGTAAGTGAACAGGCCGACCGAGGCGCCTTCCTTGTTCTTCCCCGACTTCTCTTTGAACTGGGTCATCCGGTTGAGCCAGCCCATGCGCGCCGTCCCCTGAAGAATCCAGGCTAGCTCGGCGTGAGCGGGAATTGCGCTCTGGCGAAACAGGATCGACCTGCCGGGATCGATTCCGCTGGCGATCAGTGCTGCCGCCATTTCCCGAACGTTATCGCCAAGCTCCTTGGGATCGACGTCAACGGTCAGCGCATGAAGATCGGCGAGGAAGAACAGGCACTGCGCCTCGTCCTGCATCCGGACCCACCGCAGGATCGCGCCAAGCAAATTGCCGAGGTGCAATCCGCCGGTCGGCTGGATGCCAGAGACGACGCGCATGGAGGAGGCTTCAGCCGGCATCGGTATAAGGTCTCCTGCGGCGAAGCAGCGATTTCAGTTCTTCGCGGTCCGTGCCGCCGAGTACCCAGACGAGCGGGAAGTAGACGATGAGGCCGGCGCCGACGATTGCAACGACACCGGCGAGCCGATGCCCGAGCGATCCTGTGAACCAGCCGCCAAGCACTGTGCGAACGGCGAGCAGCGCCACGGCCATTCCTGCCGCCGCAAGCAGCTGCCGGAGCAGACGCGAGGCAAGCCATCCCTCGATACGGAAATGTCCCCGGCGGTGCAGGATGGCATAGAGGATGCCGCAGTTGAGCCACGAGCTGATTGCAACGGCTGCAGCGAGGCCGCCAATGCCAAGATCGAAACCCCAGATCAGCACGTAGTTGAGGATCACGTTGGCGACGAGGACGACGACGGCGATCTTCACCGGCGTCGCCGTGTCGCGCCGCGCGTAGAAGCCAGGCGTCAACACTTTCACGAGGACGTAAGCAGGCAGCCCAAGCGCCATTAGCGAGAGTGTGAGCGCCGTATAATGTGCGTCGCGGGCGTTGAACCGGCCTGCTTCGAAAATAGCAGACACCAAGGGTAGGGCGCTCACCGCCAGCGCAAGCGCCGCCGGCAGGCACAGCAGCATCGCAAGCTCGGCCGCCTGTCCCTGAACCCTCGCCGCCTTGTCGGCTTCGCCGATGTCAACGTGCCTGCTGACCTGCGGCAGGATCGCGGTGCCTATTGCTGCGCCGATCACCCCGAGCGGAAGCTGGTTGAGTCGGTCAGCGTAATTGAACCAGCTGACCGCACCGGTGCCGATGCGGGTCAGGAAGAAGGTGTCGATGAACACGCTCACCTGGTAGACGCCCGCGCCAAGGGTCGCTGGAATGACCACCCGGACGAACTGACGAACTCCGGGGGTTAGTCGTGGCCGGCGGATCTTCAGAACAATGCCGGCACGCCTGCAGGCGGCAAGGAGCAGACCGAGCTGAAGGATGCCGCCAGCGGTGACGGCTGCCGACACTGCGGTTGCACTGATCGTGCCGCCCTGGCGGAAGATCAGCAATGCCGTCAGCATCGCGAGGTTGAGAAGCGCCGGTGCGAAGGCAGCGGCGGTGAACCTTGCAATGCTGTTGAGGATTCCGGAGAAGAGCGAGACGAGGCTGATCAGCAGCAGGTACGGGAAGGTAATCCGCGTCAGGAAGGTGCCGAATTCGAGCTGGTCTCCGTGCCAGCCGGTGATGGCCCAGATGAACAGCGGCATCGCCAGCTCGAACACGATCGTGAAAAGAACGAGCGTCGGCAGGAATACCGCGAGTACCTCCTCCGAAAACGTCTTCGCTTCGCCTTCGCCGCCCGATTGCAGGCGCTGGCTGTAGAGCGGCACAAAACCCGCCGAAAAGGCGCCTTCACCGAACAACCGCCGGAACGTGTTCGGCAGCCGGAACGCGACGTAGAACGCGTCCGTGTAGACGCCCGCGCCGAGTATGCGGGACATCAGCATCTCGCGCGCAAATCCGGCCACTCGGCTGACCAGTGTCAGCCCGCCGATCGTTCCCGTCGATTTGATGAGGTTCATTGCCGTTCCGCGTCGAGCGGTGTCAGGCTTCGGAAGGGGCCTGCTCGTCGCTTCCGCCGCCAGTGGCCTGCGCCGCTTCAACCTGCGCCATGTAGGCCGAGGCGAAATCGATGGGATCGAGCATCAGCGGCGGGAAGCCGGTGTTGGAAACGGCCTCCGAAATTACCTGGCGTGCGAACGGGAAAAGCAGCCGCGGCGCCTCGATCAGCAGGAACGGCGCCATGGCTTCCTGCGGGACATTCCGGATTGAGAAGAGCCCGGCATAGCTGAGATCGACGACGAAATGGACGCCATTGTCGGAACGCGCAGAAATGTCGAACTTGAGGGTCACCTCATGATGCTCGCCGGCGGCGTCGATGTTGATGTTGAACTGGACGTCGAGCTGCGGCTGGACCTGCCAGGAGTAGACCTGCGGAGCGCTGGGGTTCTCGACCGAGAGGTCCTTCACATATTGCGCGAGAATCGAAACCTGCGGCTGAGCACTGTTGTCGGCCCCGTTGCCGCCCGCGTTGGTTTCCTGGTCCGCCATTTAATGCTGTCCTTACAAAATGTTGTGCTGAGCCGGAGCCGCTGGAGTATAGCGGCATTTCAGGCCTGCGCGCCTAGCAGTCGCAATTATGGGGCGCAATGCCGCCGTCGTGCGTTGGGCGGTGTTGGAATATTTACGATAGAAGCACTATGTTGAGGCCCGAAGACACATAGGATCGAACGTTGACCGTAATCGTCATACTTGCCCTGGTTGCCTTGTTCATCGGCCTGCGCCTCTACAGCGTGCTTGGCGAACGCACCGGGCATGAGCAGCAGCCGATCCTCAAGCCAGCGGAATCCGATGCTCGCGCCGCACCCCAGGTGACGCAACCGGCAGTGACTCAGCCCGCGCCGACGGAGACCGGCGACATGGCCTTTGTGCCAACTGCCGGACCGGGAGTTCGAGCGATCCTGGCGGCCGATTCCAGCTTCGACGTGGCACGTTTTCTCGAGGGTGCGAAATCCGCTTATCGGATGATCCTCGAGGCGTTCTGGAAGGGCGACGTCGATACGCTTCGCGCTCACGTCGACGCACACGTCTATGATGCGTTCGCCGGCGCGGTCGAGCAGCGCAAGAGCGACGGGCTCAAGCTCGACAACCGACTGGTCACGATCGACCAGGCTGTCATTTCCGAAGCCACGCTGGAGCGAGGCGTGGCGATGGTCACCGTGCGCTTCGAGGCTGACATTGCCGCGGTAACGCGCAATGCCGAAGGACAGGTCGTTGCCGGATCACTCAGCGATGCCGTGCAGACCCGCGACCTGTGGACCTTCCGCCGCGACACGAACTCACGCGATCCCAACTGGCTGCTCGTCGAGACCGACGAGGAAGAGTGAGGTTTGCCGCACGAGCGTTCGCGCTCGCTTCCCTCTCGCTTGTCGCTGCGTGCGCCACAAGGCCGGTCACTTCGCCTGAGGTTCCTGCCGCCCCAGCGACCGTGCCTGCGCCTCCGACAACCCGGCCGATAGTGCCTCCGGCTGCGCCGGTCGGTCGCAATGCGGTCGAGACCGGAGTAAAGATCGAGCAGCCGCGAACGCTCAAACAGGAGGATGCGGCCAAAGCGCTGGCGGCGTTCAGGACCAGTTGCCCCGCAGTCACGAACCGGAAAGATGCGTCAGGCCTGACGCAGGCCGCTGACTGGCAGCCGCTATGTTCGCAAGCGGCGAGCCTCGATCCGGGCTTCGCTCCCGGTTTTTTCTACTACGGCTTCGACTGGGTAAAGGTCGGCGATGGCCGTGCCTTCGCAACCGGCTACTATGAGCCAGAGATCGAAGGATCGAGGACTCCGCTGCCCGGTTACACCCCGATCTACAGGCTGCCGGCGGACCTCGTCCGCTGCACCAAGCCCGATGGGACGACCGGTCGCGGCAGGATCGACGAGGCCGGCACGTGCGTGCTCTATTTCACGCGCGCCGAGATCGAGGATGGTGCTCTGGCGGGCAAGGGGCTGGAACTTGCCTGGGCGAAGGACCCCGTCGAACTGTTCTTCCTCGAAATCCAGGGTTCGGGGCGCATTCGCTTCGATGACGGCTCGGTTATGCGGGTCGGCTACGCGGGGCAGAACGGTCGCGATTATGTTGCGATTGGAAGGCTGCTGCGCGATCGTGGAATCCTGCCGCCGGGCGGCGCGAACATGCAGTCAATCAAGGACTGGATTCGCGCGAATCCCGATCAGGGCCGCGCCCTTATGCGCGAGAATCTGTCCTATGTGTTCTTCAAGGAGTTGACCGGTCCGGGTCCGCTAGGAGCCCTCAACGTGCCGGTCACACCGCGAACGACGGTGGCGGCAGACCCGAACTATGTACCGTTGGGTGCGCCCATCTACGTGTCGCGGGCCGACCGGCCCGAGATCGTCGGCTTGTGGGTTGCACAGGATACGGGCGGGGCCATCAAGGGCCCGAACCGCTTCGATACGTTCTGGGGAGCGGGCGCGGATGCCGTCGCGACGGCTGGCGGCATGTCCGCGACAGGGGAAGCGCTGATCCTGGTGCCGAAGGGCACTGCTGCCCGTGCGCTCGCTCAGCCCTGAAGAAAAGGAGCTGTGGCAGCGCGTCGCTTCCACGATCCGGCCACTGTCCCGAGACAGGCCAGCACCATTGCCGGTCGCCGAGAAGTCACGCGAAATCGTCGTTAAGCCACTCGGACGCGCACCGGCTCCGAGGCAGGCGCCGGCAGTGCCCGCGCGGCGGAATTCCATTGCCGACCGGACTCTCGACGGAAGCTGGGACAAGCGGCTGAGAGCGGGCGATGTCGATCCGGACTGCGTCCTCGATCTTCATGGCATGAATCTCGATACTGCCTGGGGAGCGATCGATCGGGCGCTCGAACGGGCAATCAACCGGGGCGATCGCGTTCTATTGCTCATCACCGGCCATCATCGCCGCGGCGACCCGCCGGTGCAGCGCGGGCGTATCCGCGCTGCCATTCACGACTGGCTGGCGGCATCGCGCCATGCCCCGGATATTGCTGCCGTCAGGAGCGCCCACCGGAGTCATGGTGGCGGTGGCAGTCTCTATCTCATTTTGAGACGACAGAAGTCGGCGGCGCGCTGACAGTTTCTTAACCTCGATTCATTACCGCGAGTGCGTAGGCGGAGACTTTCCGCCGCGCGAGGCGCATCAGGCGAATGACTGCAGGCACGGCCCAGAAGATCAGCAACGCGATCCTGTCGTGCACCGCAGGCGCGGCTTCCTTCCTCTTTTCACTCGCGGCGCTCCTGTACCTGACGGAGTTTGACGAGAAGATCCTCGCCGCTCTCGTCGCCGGCGCCTTTTGCCTGTTGATCAGCTATGTCGCTGCAGAGCGACCAAACAGCGAGAGTGCTCGGGCCCTGTCGGCGCTTAGCGAACGCCTTCTTGCCGTCGAAGACGGCGATCTGGTGTCGCCTGCTCCGCCGAGCGTCCAACAAAATATGCCGAAGCTCGCCGCTGCCGTAGACAGTCTGTTCGCCGAAGTGCGGGCGTCGATCGAGAATGCGCACGCGCTCGGCATGTACGATCCCGTAACCTCGCTCCCGAACAGGCTTCACTTCCGCTCCGAAGCGGACAGGTTGATCAGCGAGGTCCCCGACGGAACCTGCTCTGCGATGCTGTTCGTCGATCTCGATCGCTTCAAGATGGTCAACGACAGCCTTGGCCATGCCCGGGGCGACCAGCTTCTGATCATGGTTGCGAACCGCCTCCGGGTCGTCGTGAATGCCGAGTTCACTGGCAATGCCCGCGTGCGGCCGCTGCTCGCTCGTCTCGCCGGAGACGAGTTCACGATCTTTTTTCCCGACATCGAATCCGCCGGAGAGATCCAGCGTGTTGCGCGGCGGATCGTGCTGGCGATTTCCGAGCCGTTTGAACTTTGTTCCCACAGCGTCGATATCGGCGCGTCCATCGGCATCGCAGTCTCTCCGGATCACGGGACGAGCATCGAGGCGCTGATGCGTGCAGCGGACATCGCCATGTACCGGGCGAAATCATTGGGCGGCGGCCAGCACTGCCTGTTCGATGCGCAGCTCGCTGCCGAGCACCAGCAGAAGATCGACGTCGAGAAGGCGTTGACTGAAGCGATCCAGCGCGACGACTTCCTCCTCGCCTTTCAACCACAGATGAGCCTCATCACCGGCGAGGTTGCGGGCGCCGAGGCTCTCCTTCGCTGGAACCATCCGCGTGACGGCATCAGACTTCCGGCAACTTTCATTCCCATTGCCGAGCGCACCGGTCTCATCAGCGAGCTTGGAGATTGGGTCATCGGCGAGGTCGCTTCGACCCTCGCCGGCTGGCAACGCGACGGTTTCCGTGGCCGTCTCGCCTTCAATATCAGCCCACGGCAGGTCGAACGTCCCGACTTCTTCCTGAGACTGCGCCAGGCATTCTCGGATGCCGGAGTTCCGCTTTCCCTCGTTGAGCTGGAATTTACCGAGAGCGCGGCAATGGAAGTGAGCGCAACGGTCCTGAAGGAAATCGCGGAGCTTCGTGGCGACGGCGCGAAGATTGCGATCGACGATTTCGGCACCGGCTATTCGAATCTCGCCCGGCTGCGGTCGATGCCGCTCGATCGCGTAAAGCTCGATCCGTCGCTGATTGCCGACATCGAGACGAGCGAGAAGGCGCGCGTGATCGTCCAGGCCGTGATCCAGTTGATCAAGGGCGTCGAATGCGAAATCGTCGCCGAAGCGGTCGAGACGGTCGCCCAAGCCGATATCCTCCGGGCCATGGGTTGCGACATCGTCCAGGGCTTCGTCTTCGCCGAACCGATGTTCGAGCATGAATTCGTCGCGTGGACGACCAACGCCGGTGGTCGCGAAGCGAAGTCCGTCGCCTAGGCGAGTACCTTTCTTACTATGCGCTCGTAGATCTTCGACAGGGCGCGGATATCCTCGACCAGAGCGCATTCCCCGACCTTGTGCATGGTGGCATTGGGTAAGCCGAAATCGACGACGGGGCAGAGCTGGATGAGGAACCGCCCATCCGAGGTCCCGCCGCTCGTCGATAGCTCGGGCTTTTGCCCTGTTTGCTCCTCGATTGCCTCAACGATCACGTCGTAAAGCTGACCAGGGGGAGTGAGGAACGCTTCGCCCGAGATTCGCGCCGTGACTTTCGAGCCCGGCGCCTCGCGCTCGGCGATCTCCTCTACGAGTTTCACGAGGTCGTTACCCCGCTGGAGATTGTTGAAGCGGATGTTCAGCTGAGCGGTCGCAGTGCCCGGGATGAGGTTGCTGGCACTGGTCGGCGTCGAAATCGCCGTAAACTCGAGGTTTGAGGGCGGGAATTGTTCCGTCCCCTCGTCGAGGAGCAGCGCATCGAGCGCGGAAATCACTCGGGCGAGGGGAGGGACCGGGTTGGTAGTACGGTGCGGGTAGGCGACGTGGCCCTGGACGCCGGGCACCTCGATCCACATGTTCACGGAGCCGCGGCGTCCGATCTTCACCGTGTCGCCGAGACGGTCGACCGAGGTCGGCTCGCCGATCAGGATCATGTCTGGTCGGATCTGACGCTCATTCAGCCAGTCGATGATCCGCGGCGTGCCGTATGTCGCATAGCCTTCCTCGTCGCCGGTTATGAGGAGCGACAGGGTGCCTGATGACGTATCCAGCCGAGAGAGGGCCGCCACATAGGCGGCGATTGCGCTCTTCATGTCATTGGCACCGCGGCCGACCAACAGGCCGTCGACGATCTCGGCGGCAAAGGGGTCGCCCTGCCAGCCTTCGCCCGGAGGAACGACGTCGAGATGGCCCGCGAATCCGAAGTGGGGTCTGCCTTCTCCCCGGATTGCGACCATATTCTCGGTCGGGCCGTCGGGCGCTTCCCCCATCACCCAGCGGTGGACTGCGAACCCGAGCGGCGTCAGCGCCTCCTCCAGTACGTCGAACACTTCGCCGCGCGCAGGCGTGACACTGGCGCAGCGGATCAGTGCTGAAGCTAGCTCGACTGGATCGATCGGGTCAGGCATTGGGCAAGCCCTAGCGGCCATTCAAACGCTGGCAAGGCTGGTTACGCCAAGCCACTCCGGCAGACGGTTCGTCGATTTGGGGGTTGCGTCTGCGCTACAAATGTAGCACGCTACAAATGTAGCATACACTGGTGTGCGTAAGAGGGGAGTGGCTGGTGGCCGCGCAATTTGTTCGACTATCGCTGCTCGCTGGCATTTCCATGCTCGCGTCGACGCCGGTGCTGGCTCAATCTGCAGCCGAGGCTCCCGCCAAACCCGCTACCGCAAAGCGCGTCTACACGCCCGCAGACTTTGCGAGATTCGCTCCGAAAACTGCCTACGACATGCTGACACAGGTGCCGAGCTTTTCGATCCGGAGCGCCGACCAGGAACGCGGCCTCGGCCAAGCCTCGGAAAATGTTCTGATCAACGGCCAGCGGATTGCCAACAAATCGGGCGGGGCGATCGACGAGTTGCAGCGTACGTCCGCTGCGAGCGTCGACAGGATCGAGATTGTTGACGCTGCGAGCCTCGGCATTGCCGGCCTTTCGGGTCAAATCGCCAATATCATCCTCAGGGCCTCGCGGGCCGGATCGGGCCAGTACGAATGGAAACCGAGCTTCCGCGCCCATTACGCGATGCCTGAGCCCCTCGGCGGCTCGATCAGTTACTCGGATAGGGCGGGGCCGGTCGACTATACCTTGTCGGTCAAGAACGATTACGGGCGCGGCGGATTTGGTGGGCCGATCTGGATTTCCGACGCCAGCGGCAATCTGCGAGAGACGCGGCACGAGGTGTACAGCTCCGAATATGAGCAGCTGAACATGAAGGCGCGGCTCGGCATCGATGGTCCCGGCTCGTCCGCCGGCAATCTGACGCTCGGTTACGTGCCTTACTGGAACCCGGCCGACCGCCGTGACACGCGCGAGCTCGTCACGGGCGAGCTCCGGAGCCGCACGAACCATACAACCCTCGACGGATATTTTGCGGACATCAACGGAGACTACGAATTTGCGCTCGGCCCCGGACGCTTGAAGCTGATCGGTCTTCGCCACTGGGAACACGAACCGCTCGTCACGACCCAGATCCTGCGGTTCGACAGCAGCGGCGAGGATCCCAACGGCACGCGCTTCAGCCGTGATACGCACATTGGCGAGACGATCGCTCGGGGCGAATATCACTGGAAATCCGGGAAGAATGACTTCCAGCTATCGTTGGAGCGGGCCTTCAACTCGCTCGACCAGAAGGGCGGCCTCTTCCAGCTGAATTCCGATGGCGACTTCATCCAGGTTCCCTTCCCCGAGGGTACCGGCAAAGTCACCGAAGTCCGCTACGAGAGCATCGCGACGTTCAGCAGGCCGGTCACGTCCAACCTTGACCTGCAGGTGGCGGCGGGCGCGGAGATCTCACGCCTCGACCGCACGCCCGACGACGAGCCGGCGCGCAAGTTCTTCCGTCCCAAGGGCAGCGTCACGTTTGGCTGGCGTCCCGCAAAGGGCTGGGACGTCAGCCTGAAGCTTCGCCGACGCGTCGGCCAGATCAGCTTCTACGACTTCCTCGCCCAGCCGCAGCTTAGCTCTGACCGCGAGAATGCGGGCAATCCGGACCTTGTCCCGCCACAGAGCTGGGAGGCTG
Organism: Sphingomicrobium sp.; assembly: GCA_045811185.1. GTDB lineage: Bacteria > Pseudomonadota > Alphaproteobacteria > Sphingomonadales > Sphingomonadaceae > Sphingomicrobium. The sequence continues at coordinate 17,074 of JBJMUN010000028.1, read as the reverse complement.
AGACCGAATTCGCCCATGACCTTGGCCCGTGGGGGAAAACGCGGCTGCGCCTCTGGTACTACCGCGTCGAGGATATCGTCGACGTGATCCCGATCGGCGAGAACGGGGAAGGCATCGGCAACTTACCTCGTGCCGATCGCTATGGCGCTGAAAGCGTAAGCACATTCGAACTCGCTCCACTCGGCATCAAGGGCGCGAAGCTCGACGTGACGATCGGCCGGGAGTGGACGTCAGTGCGCGATCCACTCACCGGGGACAAGCGGCCGATCAGCGGAATCCATGACAAATGGGCCAGTGCCCAGATTCGGCATGATGTCCCGGCTACGCCATGGGCATGGAGCGCTTTCGTCGAGTACAACAATTACGCGAAGAATTACTTCCTTACGGAGGTCTATCGTTCGCTGGATCTCCCGTGGATCGCCGGCTTCTACGTCGAGCACAAGAACCTGTTCGGCCTTACTGTCCGCGCAACCGTGAACAATGTCTTCAACGGGCGTCACCTGCTCGACCGCACGGTTTATACAGGCTTCCGCGACCGCAACCCGATCAACTTCGTCGAGAAGCATGACCAGCTGGTCGGTCCCTTGTTCAACCTGTCGGTCAAAGGCACCTTCTAGGCGGCTTCGAACTTCTGCTATTGCCGTTCGCCGATAGGGGAACGCCCATGCCGAAGATCGATCTTGAAGCAATCGAGCAGGTGAACCGAACAGGATACCCGCCGCCCTTCAATGAAGCAGTGGCGGGTCGCTGGTACCGCCGACTCGGTCCGGCGACCGGCCTGGCCGATTTCGGTGCAAGTCATGTGGTACTCAAGCCCGGCGCATGGTCGTCCCAGCGCCACTGGCACAATGGCGAGGACGAATTCCTCGTGATGGTTGAAGGCGAGGCGGTGCTTGTCGAGGACGACGGTCGCACGGTCCTACGCCCTGGCGATTGCGCCGCATGGCCCAAGGGCAGCACCAACGGCCATCATCTCTGCAACGAATCCGATCGCGACTGCGCCTTCGTCGTGGTCGGAGGCGGTACCAATACCGGCGGCGGATATTCCGATATAGATTTGGCATTCACGCCGGAGGGGAAATACGTCCGCAAGGACGGCACGCCTTACGGCGAGACGACGAGGCCCGCCTAAGCGGCCCTGCCGGTTTCGTACTCGTCGATGACCCAAGGCTCGTCCTGCGCCTTGTCGATCCATTCGGCGACATCGGGGTGCGAGAGCACGGCCTTCATGTAAACGCCGGCGAAGCTCGGGACGGCGACGCCGTGGGTGATGAAACGGGTGACGACGGGCGCATACATCATGTCCGCCGCGCACCAATCGCCGAACAGGAAGTCCCCCGTACCGCCGAATCGGGCGCGTGCCTGGGCCCACAGCTGAAGGATGCGGTCGATCTCCTCGCGCACCGGTTCGCTCAAACTCGTCGAAGGGAAGCTCTTGCGCACGTTCATCGGCAGTTCGCGGCGCAAATTGGAAAATCCCGAGTGCATCTCCGCCGACATTGAGCGCGCGACCGCGCGGGCACCTTCATCCTCGGGCCAGTAGAGCGCGCTGCCATGGCGGTCGGCAAGGAACTCGATGATCGCAAGGCTGTCCCAGACGACGATGTCCCCATCCCACAGGATCGGCACCTTGCCGAGGGACGGAGCGAATTCGTCGCCTTCGCGGCGCTTCTCCCACTCCGCATCGAACATCGGCACGACCAGCTCCTCGAACTCCTCACCCGACTGCTTGCAAGCGATCCAGCCGCGCATCGACCAGCTCGAATAGGCTCGGTTGCCGATGATCAGCTTGAACACGTGCCCCTCCCTCAGGACGTTGCAGCATCGAAGATTGCGGTTCGTAACTCGGCGATGCCGCTCCCGGTTTCGCTCGACGTGGTGAAGATGGACGGGTGCGCGGCTGGATGTTTCGCCGCTTCCATCGCGGTCGTTTCGTAAAGCGAACCAAGCGCGGACGGCTTCACCTTGTCCCCTTTCGTCAGCACGAGGTGATAGCCGACGGCGGCGTCGTCGAGCATCCGCATCATCTCGCGGTCGACGTCTTTAAGGCCATGACGCGAGTCGACGAGGACGAGGGCCCGTTTCAACACCGGGCGGCCGCGCAGATAGTCGATCACCAGGTGGCGCCAGCGTTTCACCAGGTCCTTCGGCGCGTCGGCGAACCCGTAGCCCGGCATGTCGACGAGGCGAAACTGGAGCGGCTCGCCGACGTCAAAGAAATTGAGCTCCTGCGTGCGCCCCGGCGTGTTCGAGGTTCGCGCCAGGCCCTTGCGGTTCGTGAGCGCGTTCAGAAGCGAGCTTTTGCCGACGTTTGAACGACCGGCAAAGGCAATTTCCGGCGCATCTGCATCGGGCAGGAACTTGAGCCCTGGCGCAGACTTCAGGAACTCGATCGGCCCGGAAAAGAGCTTCCGGGCACGTTCCGCCAGTTCCTCGTCCGCTTGCGTGGTCATGTGTGGACCGGGTGCGTGTCGCTGAAGTGGAGTCCGTATTTCCTGTAGAGGAACCACTGCTGCGCCATGGTCAGCACGTTGTTGGTGATCCAGTAGAGCTGCAGTCCGGCTGCGAACGGCGCCATGATGAATACCAGGAACCACGGCATGATTGCGAACACTTGCGCCTGTGCCGGGTCCATCGGCTGGGGGTTCAACTTCATCGACATCCACTGTGTCGCGCCGACCAGGATCGGTAGCACGCCGATGGCGAGGAATGCCGGAGGCGTGAAGTGCAGCAGGCCGAACAGGTTGACGGGCGTCAGTGGGTCCGCCGCTGAGAGGTCCTTGATCCAGAGCGCGAAGGGCTGGTGCCGCATTTCGACGCTGACCAGTAGCACCTTGTACAGTGCGTAGAAGACGGGGATCTGCAGAAGGATCGGCAGGCAACCCGCCGCCGGATTGATCTTCTCGGCCTGGTAAAGCTTCAGAATTTCCTGCTGCTGCCGCTGCTTGTCGTCCTTGAAGCGCTCCTGGATCGCTTTAAGCTTCGGCTGCACCTTCCGCATCGCAGCCATCGACTGGAACTGTTTGTGAGCGATCGGGAACATGATGGCGCGGACGATCAGCGTCAGACAGATGATCGCCACGCCGAAGTTGCCGACAGTGTGGAACAGGAACATCAAAAGGTCGAAGATCGGCCGCATGAAGAACTCGAACCAGCCCCAGTCGATCGACTTGGAGAGCTTGGTGATCCCGGCATCCTCATAGCGGTCCAGCCATGCCTTCTCTTTCGCACCGGCGAATAGTCGTGTCTGGGTGGTGACGGTCTGGCCTGGAGCGATCGCGCTCGGAGCAACGGCGTAATCCGCCTGATAACCCCCGTTCGGCGATTTCCGGAACTCACCGTTCATCGCGCCCTGCGGAACCAGCGCCGTCAGCCAGTATTTGTCGGTGAAGCCGAGCCAGCCCGGAACGTTGTTGAACGTCTCCGTCTTGCCTTCGTCGAGATCCTTCCAGTTGACGTCGTAATTGGCCTTGCCGTCGAACAGGCCGATGGGTCCGACATGGTTCGTCCAACTAGACGGATCGGCCGATTGAGCCGAGCGGCTGACGAGGCCAATCGGCCGAACTGTAATGGGCTGGGCAGAAGCATTGGCCACACTCTGCCGAATGGTGAACAGATAGCCCTCGTCGACAGCAATCTTGATCTCATAGCGACTGCCGTCCGCCGTTTGCGTCGACAACGTCACCGGGTGGCCCGGAGACAGCACCTGGCTGTCGGTCGTCCACATTGCGTCGAGGGCGGGGGCCTGGCCTCCCGGCGCGGTCCAGCCGAACTGCGCGATATAGGCGCCCGGTGCTCCCAGCGGCGAAAGCAGCCGTACCGGCGGCGAAAGCTTGGAGATCGTCTGCTTCTGATTGAGCAGCAGCAGGTCGTCGATCTGCGCGCCCTTGAGGTTGATCGAGCCGAGGAGCGACGGCGTACGGATGCTGACGCGCGGCCCCGATGCCAGTACCTGGGCGATCGTCTGTCGCTTCTGCGCCGTCGCTGGTCCGCTCGGCTGGATTTGCGGTTGAGGCAAAGGCTGCTGTTTGCCGGCCTCGACCTTCGTGCTCGGCGGGTTGGCCGTTGGAAAAAACTTGTTCGCCGCCCATGTCCAGCCAAGCAGCACGAGCGCGCTCAGCACCACTGCGAGGATCAGGTTCTTGCTGTCGTTCACTGAATTTGAATCCTCACGGTACCGGGTCGTAACCTTGCCCACCCCAGGGGTGGCAGCGGAGTATGCGCTTCAAGGCCATCCAGCCCCCGCGCGCGGCGCCATAGCGCTCTAATGCGGTGATCGCATAGGCCGAGCAGCTCGGCTGATAGCGGCAGCTCGGCGGAAGGATTTGCGACGGCCCCTTCTGCCACGCCTTCGCGATCATGATCATCGCTTTCGCGATCATGACTTGCGCAGCCTGTCGAGAGCGCCGGCAAGCTCCGAGCGAAGCAGCCCGAAGTCGCGTTCGATGCCCTTGGCGCGGCCGATCATGACGTGATCGGCACCGGGGAAGCCTCGTATGGGAACGATTTCCCGAGCAAGCGCACGGAAGCGGCGCTTCATCCGGTTCCGCACGACGGCGCCACCAATCTTCTTAGTAACCGTGAATCCGACGCGCATCGCCGCGTCCCGATCCTTGCGATCGCGAACGAGCAGGATGAAACCCGGTGTTGTCGTGCGCAGCCCGCCGTTCGCGGCCAGGAAATCCGCGCGCTTGTTGATCGAGGTTAGGCGCTCAGCTTCTTGCGACCGCGGGCGCGGCGGGCATTCAGCACCTTGCGACCGCCCACAGTCGCCATGCGGCTGCGGAACCCGTGACGCCGCTTGCGGACGAGGTTGCTCGGCTGGAAGGTGCGCTTCATCGCTCATGCCTTTAGTTCGAATTCAAAGAAAAAGGGCCGCCTACGAGGCAGCCGCTGTCGTGCGCGCCGATAGTAGAGGAGGACGGGCAAGTCAATTGCCGCCCCCGGTTTCCTGTGCCTTCCGGATGGCTTCCCGCCGTTTTGCAGAACGCCGCTGAAGGGCCCAGTCGGTCCAACGGCCGGCTTTTGGCTGCCACCGCTTGAATTTCACGTATCGGCGCTTGGCCCACATGCTGGTCTTGAGGATTAGCGCCGCGCCGGGTGCGATAAGGAATACTCCGCCGGGCCCCGGCAGAGGTGCGATCAAAACTCCTGCTAGGATCAGAAGGAGACCGACGGCGAACAGGCCCCACTCCACCCAGGGCTGGTCCATGAACTTACGCCACTGATCACGCGTCATCATTCGAGCTGATGTGGCCACGTCATGCCGTTCCTGCAACCCGCTCAACGGAATGGTCAGGGAGACGTGAGCTTTGACCCCCCAGCCTGGCGCTGCAAGCGCCGGGGGGGCGGGGGGGGGGCGCTCGCCTCGGCCAGAACTAAACTAGTCCTCGTCCTCCTTCCGAAGGGCCGCGTTGATGACCTGCCGCGCGGTGTCGCGGATGACGTGACCGGCATTCTGTTCCCTCGCCACCGACAGCATGAACTGCTTGGCTTCCTTCAAGCTGATGTGCGGTGGCAGCGGGGCGATCTCCGGATCGGTTTTCACTTCCAACACCACCGGTTGAGCGGCGGAGAGCGCCTCGTCCCACCCATTGGCGAGGTCTTCGGGCTTGTCGACGTAGATCCCCTTCAACCCGACGAGCTCCGCGAACTGCGAGTAGCGGACATCCGGAATGTCCTGGCTCGCATCGAACCGGGGATTGCCGTTCATGACCCTTTGCTCCCACGTCACCTCGTTGAGGTCCTGATTGTTGAAGACGCAAGTGACGAGCCTCTTGTCAGGCCAGCGGTCCATGTACTTGGCGATGGTGATGAGCTCGGCCATGTTGTTCATCTGCATGGCGCCATCGCCAACGAGCGCGATCACTGGGCGGTCGGGATGCGCGAGCTTGGCGCCGATCGCATAGGGCACCGCAGCGCCCATGGATGCCAGTCCGCCCGACAGCGAGGCCATCTGTCCGCGCTTTACGCGATAGTCGCGCGCGTACCAGTTGGCGCACGACCCGCTATCGCTGGTGACGATCGCATTGTCGGGAAGGCGGTCGGACATTTCCCAAATGACCCGCTGCGGGTTCACCGGGTGAGCCTTGGTCCTGGCGCGGGACTCGAGCGTCTTCCACCACGACTTCATCCCACTTTCGATCTCTTCGCGCCAACTTCGGTCGCTTTTCTCGTTCAGCAGCGGAAGCAGCAGCCGCAGCGTCTCGGCGGCCGTGCCGTGAAGGTTTACCTCGCAGGGATAGCGCAGGGAAAGCATTGCCGCGTCGACGTCGATCTGAATGGCGCGTGCTGCACCGTCCTTCGGCAGGAACTCGGACCAGGGAAAGCCACTGCCAACGATCAGCAGCGTATCGCAGCCATTCATCAGGTCCGAGCTTGGGCGTGTCCCGAGAAGTCCAATACAGCCCGTGACGAAGGAGAGGTCGTCAGGCAGGGCGCTCTTCCCGAGCAGTGCCTTGGCCACTCCGGCGCGGAGCTTCTCGGCAACCGCAGTGACTTCGTGGGCAGCACCGATCGCCCCGGCGCCGATCAATATCGCAACTTTCTCGCCGGCGTTGAGAATGTCCGCAGCCTTCTCCAGCTCCGCTTCCGGCGGCACCAGCACCGGCCGCGTGTAGCCGGGGCCCGAGCGCGTGAAGCCATGAGCGCGGCGGGGCGCTTCGAATGGCCGCTCCTGCACGTCCTTGGGAATGACGATGACTGACGGGCCGCGACGGGCGAGGGCGAGCCGGATCGCCCGGTCGATAACGTGCGGCAATTGCGCGGGATGGGTCACCTCCTGCACATATTCGGCGACGTCGGCGAACATGCGGTCAAGGTTCAGCTCCTGCTGGTAACTGGCACCACGAACTGTACTTTCAGCCTGGCCGCAGATTGCGAGCACCGGCATATGGTCGAGCTTCGCATCATAAAGACCGGTGATCAGGTGGGTTGCCCCGGGACCGCCAGTCGCAAGGCAGACGCCAAGCTCGCCAGTGAACTTCGCGTGGGCGACGGCCATGAAGGCACCCATCTCCTCGTGCCGAGGCTGGATGAAGTCGATGCTTCCGTCGCGTTGAATGGCGCCAATGACGCCGTTGATCCCGTCGCCGGAGTAGCCGAAGATCCTTTTGACACTCCACGTTTTCAGGCGATCGACGAGGAAGTCGGCGGTGTTCATGGGTGACCCGATGCTTTGCGATTCGGAGCACCAACGCCCGATCAGCGGTCGATGCTCCGTGAACCGTTTGCAACCACGAGAAGCCGCCGCTAGCTAAGGTCGAGCGTGCCCCTGTGGCGGAATGGTAGACGCGCTCGACTCAAAATCGAGTTCCTTCACCGGAGTGTCCGTTCGAGTCGGACCAGGGGCACCAGCGATCCAGAAAAACGCCATTGCGCTCGACGCAGCGCATAGCGGCCGATCGCTTGTCCAAGCCCGCCGAGGAAGTCTCCGCTCCATTTCGTGGGAACACAGCTGCAGGGACATCGTTGTCTGGGCGGAATAACGTGAGAGGGAGAGGCAAATGATACGCTTTGCACTAGTTGTCGTGGCGACGGTCGCCGTTTCGGCATGCGCGACTACGCCCACGACTCAGACCTGCCCGGACGGAACCGTCGTCGCGACGACTGCGCCCTGTCCGCCGCCACCACCACCACCGCCCCCGCCGCCGCCGCCGATGACCACTTGTCCGGACGGATCCACGGTTCCGGCCGGGGCGACCTGTCCAATCCCGCCGCCGCCCCCAGCACCGCCGCCTCCGGTGCGGCGTTCTGGCGAACGCGGTTAACCGTTGGTGGCCGGCGCAACTGCGCCGGCCACCCACTTGCCCGAGATTCTCACCAGAGCCACCCCCGGGCCGTTGCTCAGGCTTCCATCGGTGCGGTCGATAGGCCGAGGTCGGGGATTCCGACCGAGCGCCTTCCCCCGTAGTTGGTTCGAACGACGATGAGGCCGCTTCTCTCGAGGTGGTCGATCAGGCGGCGTATCCGTCCAAGAGAGGTCGTTCCGTAGACACGCGCGAGCATTTGGTCGTCAGGGCAAGGTGCACCTTCCTGCGCCGCCGTGGCGAGTAGCAGGAAGGGGCCGAGCAGGTCATCGGGCACGCCGCGCGCAATGCGCAGGACGTCGGTCCATCGATGGCTGGCCAGGTCCGTGATCCCGGCCGCTGCCATCGCAAAGCGACGACGAAAGCTCGTTAGGTCGAGGCGGTTGGCAGGAATCCTGCGCATTCGGCAGCGCACCGAGAAATCCTGGTAAAGCACGGCTGTCTGCTGGAATGTGCTTCCTTCCTCCGCGGCCATTTCGGCCAGGATCTCGGACAGGGCCTGCTCGACGTCAGTGCCGGTCTCGGTCTCTTGCGAATCCGGTTCCCCTTGCTTGTCGCGGTTCGCACCGTGACCGGCGATCTGCTCGATCAGCACCTCCGCTTCGACCGGCTCGGGTTCAAGGGGGCCGCGCGCTTCATTCTCGCGCCATTGAGCATGCAGCAGCGCGTGCAAGTCCTCGGCGGGAGTGCCGGGAAGCGGCAACAAGCCATGCGATGCTCCGCGCGAGGAGGTGCGGACTGTTCCGATCTTCACGGCTACGGGGCGGCGGCTGATCGCCGGCCCAAGCGCGAGGAAATGGCCACGCTCGAGGTCGCGGATCTGCTCCGCCTGTCGGCGCTCCATCCCGAGCAAGTCGGCCGCGCGCGCCATGTCAATGTCGAGAAAGGTCCGGCCCATCAGGAAGTTCGAAGCTTCCGCGGCCACATTCTTTGCAAGCTTTGCGAGCCGTTGCGTAGCGATCACGCCCGCGAGGCCGCGCTTTCGGCCGCGGCACATGAGGTTCGTCATCGCAGCAAGTGACAGCCTGCGTGTTTCGTCGCTGACTTCGCCGGCTGCCGCCGGTGCGAAGACCTGCGCCTCGTCGACGACGACCAAGGCCGGATACCATTGCTCTCGCGGTGCATCGAACAGCGCACCTAGGAATTGTGCCGCGCAGCGCATCTGCGCTTCCACTTCGAGTCCGTCGAGCGCGAGTACTACAGACGCGCGGTGCTGCCGGACGCGCGCCGCGAGGTGGCCAACCTCAGTTCCGCTGTAGGCGGCGCCGTCTACGATTGCATGCCCGAACGGCTCGGCCAGGGTGACGAAGTCGCCTTCGGGATCGATCACAACCTGCTGGACCAGCGCCGCGCTTTCCTCGAGCAGGCGGCGCAGCAGGTGGGATTTTCCCGACCCGCTGTTGCCCTGCACGAGAAGGCGCGTGGCCAGCAATTCCTCGATATCGATGCCAATTTCGGCCCCGCCCGGAGCGGAGCCCATAACGACTGAAGCACTCACGCTTCGGGTCATTAAAGCAGGCAACGACCCCTGCAACCCATTGCTGCCGAGCAATTCTTCGATCGCGGGGCGGAAGTTCGAAGGTCCTCTGGCGCTACCCCTGCATTTCGCGGAATTTCGCAGCGAGCTCGTCAACGCTGAACAGCTTCAGCAGGATCTCGACTTGTCGCCGCGTTGCTCCCGATCGAGCGCGCTCCTTGCCTGCCGGTGGTGAAGAATACCTTGAGACCGGCCTGGAGCTTGCTCGCCTCGCACGCGAGGTCCGCGCGGGTGTTTTCCGCCGGGTAGGACGGCATCAGTGAAGAGCAGGCCGATTCCGCGGATGCTCGAGTTCAATTTGGTGGCGAGTGTGCAGGGCGCGCGATATGCTCACCTGCATGGATGCGCGGACCCGCAAACACGACCAGATCGAAGATACCGTCGACGAGGCGAGGCTCCTGGCGGAAACGATCGCCGCCAAGCGGGACCGTCTGCTTGCGTCGCTGACCCTCATCGCCGGCCTTGGTCTTATCCTCGTGGTGCCTTTCGCGCTTCGTGCGGGCGCCGAATTCTTCATGCCGGTGACCGCCGCCCTCGTCGTCGCCGTCGCCCTCGTGCCGCTGCTGGAGTGGTTCGAGCGGCGGGGCATTCCGTCAAAGCTATCGGCTGCGCTTTGCGTCCTTTTGTTCCTGATGCTCGCGCTCTTCGCAATTGGGTCCATCGTCGTCCCGGCGACCGACTGGGTCGCGCAGGTCCCGACCAAGATCACGAAGGTCCGTTCCGCGCTCGAGCCGGTGTTCGATCTCTACAAGAATCTCGACCGTTTCATCGACAAGACCGTGTCGCAGATCGAGGTAGCAGGCGCACAGTCGCAGACTCGCGCGGTACGGATCGAAACGCCAAATTCGATGCTCGGTCTCTTGACGAGCTCGGCGCCGCACCTGCTGATCCAGCTGTTCTTTTCGTTGTTGGTGATCTTCTTTTTCCTCGCTGGCTGGACCGCCATGCGCAAGAAGACAATCGTCAGCCGCGGCAGCTTTGAAGGCGCGCTGACCACGGCTCGAGTGATCCAGCAGGTTGTCGACGCGACTTCGACCTATCTTGGTACAATCACGCTCATCAACATCGCACTGGGAGCTCTGACAGCTTCGGTGCTCTGGTGGCTGGGCATGCCGTCGCCGGTCATGTGGGGCGGCATCGTCGCCGTCGCCAATTACATCCCCTACCTTGGCCCCATCGTATGCGCCCTGCTGCTGTTCTTCGGCGGCCTCATGACTTATCCAGATATCTGGGGAGCGATGGCACCGCCCGCTGCCTTCATCGGTTTGCACCTCATCGAGGCGAACTTCTTCACGCCGATGGTGGTCGGGCACCGGCTCACTATCAGCCCTCTCTCCATCCTGGTTTCGCTATCCTTCTGGGCGTGGGTGTGGGGCACGACCGGCGCACTGCTCGCCGTCCCGCTGCTCATCATCATGAAGACGATCTTCTCGGCAGCGGGGACGCCGGACATCGCCGGATTCCTCTTCGAGCATGGAACGCTGACTCATGTCGGCGACCCCAATGAGGAAGAAGAAGACGAACGCCGGGAAATGCAGCCGGCAATGGTTGACACCTCCAAGCGCCCCTCCTAGGTCGCCGCCACGCCAAAAACGCGGGTGTAGCTCAGTTGGTTAGAGCGCCGGCCTGTCACGCCGGAGGTCGCGGGTTCGAGCCCCGTCACTCGCGCCACCTCTCACGTGCAATCGAAGTGGATTCCGCGGCCGGCAAATTGCGGCCGTCACATCGCCTTTTCTGCGATCGTGCCTTCAATTTCAGGTATCAATTACACGTCGAAACGGCGCTCGACCCGGCGGTGCCGCCTGTCGCTCGCGCTTAGGTCAGCGCTGTGCCGCAGCTCCCGTTGCGCCGGTGGCCGGCGTCGCCGCAGCGGCAGACTTCCCGAGCGGCTGCTGGTTCTCGGCAACCGTGTCTCCCGACAGGGACCATTTGAGATTGTCCGATGCCTCGAACTTCTTGGAATAGTCCTCGTGGACGACCTCGTCAGATGCCTTGCGCGCTTCAAGGTTGAAGCGGACGGCGACGCGCTTGTCGCCTCGCAGTGAAGGAGCGAGCTTCAGCGGCTCGGCGCCCGGGATTTCCCTAATCGCCTGGGCGACCTGGCTGTGGCCATAGACCGGTGTGATGTGCGGCACGGACAATGCTGCCGTGCGCAGTGCAGCAGCATTCGGCTCGCGCCCGGCATAGGTTTTGCTGAAGACAGCCGGCTGACCCCAGCCGCCCGCCCAGCGGTAGAAGAGGTGTGCGCCAACTACAGCGTTCTTCGCCATGGTCGCAGCCCAGTAAGGAACGACATAATCTGCGTGATAGTGGGTGGCCCAGCCGATGGGCGCGTAAACTGCGCCGGTGAGTGCCTGCTGCGCGATACTCATCGCGCGGCGCCAGCCAGCGGCGTCGGGCTGCCGGTTCAGCGAGCCGTCGCAGGTGAACGTGAACTGGCACCCGGTGGGACGGGTCGAGCCTTCATAGACAACACCGCAAACACTGCCGGGAAAGGCGGGATGCCGAACTCTGTTCAACACTACCTGCGCGACCGCGCGCTCGCCATTCTCATCCTGGTTGCCGGCTTCGTAGTAGACGGCGCTCGCAAGGCAGTTCAGCGCCTGCGCGCGAGCTGGCGCATCGCCTTTGAATGCGAACGGCAATGCGACGGGGTTCGGCCCGGAGGCAACCGGGATTTCCGCATTGACCTTGACCGCTTCGTCGGGTGCGATTGGCCGGACGAGCATCGGCGGGGGAGCGGGGGGAGCGGCATGTGCTTGGGGCTGAGCTGAAGGCGTTATAGCTACGGACGCTAGTGCCGAGCCGGCTACCAGCGCGAAAAGGCCAAGCGCGATCGCACCACGCGGGTGCGCGCGCCACAGCTTCGCCGCCCGATGCTGAATGAGCACCGTCTTGCGACGCATCCCGTCAAAGGGGCGAGAAAGGGCCACGGCCTGAGTCATTCAATCAGTGATATAGCCAGCTAATACAGTCCCGACAACTTACGCTCTTGATCCGTCCCGAAACGAACCGGTTTGAATCCATCTAACCAGCGGTTTTAGCGGGATGATCCACGCTAATCCCATGACTAGATAGAAAGGGGCCTGAACCAGAACAGGCCAGCTGCCGACGATCTGGGCCATGCTTGCGACGAACGCCGCCCAGACGCCGATCAACAGCAGAATCAGGCCGATTCCGACCAGTGTGCGGGGAGTTGGATGCGCAGGCTCCATGAGAGAGCGCCCATACCAGCGAATTGGAAGGAAGTCTTTCCGCGTTTACTGGCAGATAGTCGGTGATGAAGGGCCTTTGGCGTCCGTGTAGCAATTGCCGGCAGCGGCATCCGCGCGATTGTTGTTCCGGATCGCGGAAAACAGCGCGACGCTGAGAACCAGCACCACGAGAATTCCAATCGCTTTCACACGCATGGCAGCACCCCTGGCCACGAGATTCTCACGCTCGAAGCCATTTGACGCCTAACATTCAACTATCGGTAAACGAAGGGGAGTTTCGTCGAACTGGCTGCCATGGGCCAACGGCTCGTCGGGTTTCCCGGCGATGTTGCCTTTTAGCCACGCGCCGCGGGCGGGCTTCAGTGCGAAAACAGCTCCAGGCCATCAGGCGATGCGAAGGCGTCGAGGGGGACATCCCACTCGTCCGCCGGAATGGTTTCGATCAGCCGCTGAAGCTCCCAGCCAATGCCGACAAGTCGGGCACCACGTTTCTTCAGGCCGGCAAGGGCCCGATCGTAATGGCCTTTGCCTCGCCCGAGCCGAGTACCGTTTCCGTCGATTGCGATGAGGGGGACGAGGACGAGATCCGGTTCGACAACCGGGTGGCGCATGGCGGGTTGCATGATTCCGAATGGGCCGGGCTCGAGCGGATCGCCCGCCAGGAAGCGGAACGGCTTGGCCGGGTTCTTGAAGCAGGGGTAGGCCACGATTGCCCCTACGGCCCGCGCTTCCTCGGTGGCGGGCAGCGGGCTGATTTCGCTGCCCAGCGGACAATAGCCTCCGACCACGGCTACGCCGGCAAACAGCGATGTAAGATGCTCGGCGAGTCGCCGCTCGAGAAGCGCGCGATCAGCGTCCGAAAGCGTTCGCACGAACGCCTTGCGCGCATCAAGGGCCGCACGCCGCAGGGTTTCCTTGCCGAGCGGCTCCATCTCAGGCGGCGGACCGCGGAAAAAGGGAGGTGACGGGACCACCATGGCCGTTTGCCCTAAAATCCTCTGACGCCAAAACGTCAGGTGGGCGCCGTATGATCCGGACCAGGGTCCGGGCAGGGACAGCTCCCAGATGGATTATATCGCCTCAGGGATTTTCCGAAGGCTCGCACCGGGTAGTGCCCGTCGGATACTATTCTAGGGATTCGCGCCGTCGTTCTCAAGAACCAGAGCGAGCGACTCAAGCCGATCGGCGAGCGATTCGGCGCGCTGGGCGAGAGCCGGGTCGAAACGGGCAGGCGGCGGCGGGGCTGCCGCTGGCGGCGCGGCAGCCTCTGGCGCCTTGTCGATCAGCTGGTCGGCCAGCAGCAGAGACGCGAAAAGAAACTGGCGGGCTTCGCTCAAAGTGCCGAGGCCCGCGAGCGCCTCACGGCTCTTCCCGTCGACGAGGCGAGCCGCCGATCGAAGATTCTCTTCCTCTCCCTCGCGGCAGGCGACTTGGTACGTCCGCCCCGCGATCGTCAGGTCGACCATCGTTGCCATCAGGCTGCAGCCTCCCGGATCAGCTCATCAAGCTCTTCGACGACCTCGCGGACTTTCGCCCGCAGCTCTTCGTCGCGGGCAGGCGCTGGCTGCCGGTTCGATATTGCGCGCTCGATGCGCTGGAGCGCGCGTTCCGCCCGTTCCAGCGCCGAGGAAATTTCGCTGTCGTCCATTGCAGCTGGACTACGCAAGTTGGCAATTTCGGGCAAGCACAGACCATGCGATTTGACGCGGCGGGCAGGGCGGCTAATGGGGCCGCAACAAACGCCCGGACTCCTGGGCTAAGCCGAACCCCATAAGCGGAGCCTATGCAGCCGACCGACCGCCGTCTCGCCAACGCCATTCGCGCTCTCGCGATGGATGCGGTGGAGGCCGCCAACAGCGGCCATCCCGGAATGCCGATGGGAATGGCAGATGCCGCGACCGCGCTGTTTACGCGTCATCTGAAGTTCGATGCCGCCTACCCGCGTTGGCCGGACCGCGACCGGTTCATTCTGTCGGCGGGCCATGGCTCGATGCTTCTTTACGCGCTCCTCTATCTCACAGGGTACGAGCGGCCGACCCTCGACGACATCAAGCGGTTCCGCCAGCTGGGCTCGCCGACCGCCGGGCATCCCGAAAACTTCGAGCTTCCCGGCATCGAGGTGACGACCGGTCCGCTCGGGCAGGGCGTCGCAATGGCGGTCGGCATGGCAATCGCCGAACGGCACCTCAACGCCGCCTACGGCGATGACCTGGTCGATCATCGCACCTTCGTGATCGCTGGCGACGGCGACCTCATGGAAGGCGTGAACCACGAGGCAATCGGCCTCGCCGGCAATCTCAAGCTCGGCAGGCTCATCGTCCTTTGGGACGATAACAGCATCACGATTGACGGCTCGACCGATCTGTCTCGCAACGAGGACGTGGTCGCGCGCCACCAGGCGGCGCAGTGGCACACCTGCGAGTGCGACGGCCTCAACGCCGATGACGTGAGCCGGGCGATTGAGGAGGCACTCGCCGACCCGCGCCCGAGCCTCATACGCTGCCGGACGGTCATCGGCTACGGAGCCCCGAACAAGCAGGGCACGGCGGCGACGCACGGCGCTGCGCTCGGCAAGGACGAGGTCGAGGCGGCTCGCGCCGAACTCGGTCTCGAGCCTGAGGAATTCTCGGTCCCGGACGACGTTCTCACCGCGTGGCGGGCTGCAGGCAAGCGTGGATCGCTGGAGCATGCGCTGTGGAAGGAACGCCTGGAGGGTAGCTCGCGCAAGGACGAGTTCCTGGCTCAGATCAACGGCAAGGTCAGCGATGCATGGCTCAGGCCCTATCTCGACAATCTGCTTGCCGAGCTGAAGCCCGTTGCGACCCGTAAAGCGTCCGAAATGGCGCTGGAGGCAATCAATGCCGCAATTCCCTCGACTATCGGTGGCTCGGCCGACCTCACCGGGTCGAACAATACGAAGACGAAGAACATCGACGCGTTGACCGCCGAGAATTACGCAGGCCGGTACATCTATTACGGCATTCGTGAATTCGGGATGGCCGCGGCGATGAACGGCATGGCCCTGCATGGCGGAGTCATCCCCTACGGCGGCACTTTCCTCGTCTTCACCGATTACGCGCGGCCGGCCATCCGTCTCTCCGCGCTCCAGGAAGCGCGCGTCGTTTATGTCATGACCCATGACTCGATCGGCCTTGGCGAAGACGGGCCCACGCACCAGCCGATCGAGCACCTGCAGAGCTTGCGGGCAATGCCGCAGCTCGATGTCTATCGACCGGCGGACGCCGTTGAGACTGCGGAATGCTGGGCGCTCGCTCTGACCAGCGACGATCCGAGCATCCTTGCGCTCACACGCCAGAACCTGCGACCGGTGCGTACCGAGAGGTCGGAGGAGAACCTGTGCTCGCGCGGCGCTTACCGGGTCAGGACGGCAGGTCATGCGCGAAAGGTCATCATCATCGCGACCGGTTCCGAAGTCGAGATTGCCCTCGACGCCGCAGAGCGGCTTGAAGTGCAGGGCATCGGCGCCGACGTCGTCTCCATGCCATGCACTGAACGGTTCGACGCCCAGCCCTGGGATTATCGGGAGGATATCCTGCCGGACGTCAGCAATCGCGAAATCCTGCGCGTCTCGATCGAGGCCGGCGCCACCTACGGCTGGGAGCGCTACGTCGGCCTCCACGGCCTCAAGATCGGAATCGATCGCTTCGGCGTCTCAGCACCCGCGTCCGATGCATATGATTATTTCGGCCTGACCCCTGAAAAGGTCGCCGCCCGTATCGCCGACTTCATGAAACAACGAGGAATCCAATGACCAAAGTCGCTATCAACGGATTCGGCCGAATTGGCCGCCTGGTCGCCCGCGCGATCCTCGAGCGGCCGGATTGCGGCCTCGATCTGGTGAGCGTCAACGACCTTGCCGATGCGAAGGCCAACGCCTGGCTGTTCAAGCACGACAGCGTCCACGGGAAGTTTCCCGGCGAGGTGAAAGCGGACGGCGGCGACATTGTCGTCGATGGCAAGCGCATTCATGTGACGGCTGAAAAGGATCCCGCAAACCTGCCGCACCGCGATCAGGGGGTTGAGCTTGTGCTCGAATGCACTGGCTTCTTCACCGACCGCGCCAGCGCCCAGAAGCACATCGACGCAGGCGCGAGGCGCGTGCTGATCTCGGCCCCCGCGAAGGGCGTCGACCTCACGGTCGTCTACGGTGTGAACGACGACAAGCTCACTTCGGACATGACCATTGTGTCGAACGCTTCGTGCACCACCAACTGCCTCGCGCCCGTCGCCAAGGTGCTGAACGACGCGCTTGGCATCGAGCGAGGGCTGATGACCACGGTTCACGCCTACACCAACGATCAGAAGATTCTCGATCAGATCCACTCCGACCTGCGCAGGGCCCGTGCAGCGGCGATGTCGATGATTCCGACGACGACCGGCGCGGCCTCGGCGATCGGCGAAGTGATTCCCGAGCTCAAAGGCAAGCTCGATGGCTTCGCGATGCGCGTGCCGACGCCAAACGTCTCGATCGTGGACCTGAACGCCGTGCTCGA
>JBJMUN010000027.1:0-38850 GCA_045811185.1 Sphingomicrobium sp. | reverse complement strand
GTCGATCTTGACGAGCTCGCGGCGTGCAATCTGCCGGAGTGGTTAGCCTAGAGCTTTCCGGTCAGTTCCGGGACGATCTTGAACAGGTCCCCGACGAGGCCGATGTCCGCGACTTGGAAGATCGGCGCTTCCTCATCCTTGTTGATCGCGACGATCGTCTTCGAATCCTTCATTCCGGCGAGGTGCTGGATCGCGCCGGAAATGCCGATGGCGATATAGACGTTCGGAGCGACGATCTTGCCCGTCTGCCCGACCTGGTAGTCGTTTGGTGCGTAGCCCGCATCGACCGCAGCGCGGCTCGCGCCGACACCGGCACCGAGTTTGTCGGCGAGCGGATCGAGGAGCGAATGAAACTGCTCGGATGAACCGAACGCGCGACCGCCTGAGACGATGACCTTGGCGCTGGTGAGCTCGGGGCGTTCGCTCTGCGATGCTTCAAGGCCGACAAAGCTGCTGTTGCCCGGATCGCCGCCCGCGTCCACCTGCTCGACCGAACCGGAACCGCCCTCGGCAGCGGCCTTTTCGAACGCCGTGGTGCGAACGGTGATGACCTTCTTCGCGTCCTTCGATTTCACCGTCGCGATCGCGTTCCCCGCATAAATCGGGCGGGTGAACGTGTCAGCGCTCTCGACCGACAGGATATCGCTGACCTGCATCACGTCGAGCAGCGCCGCAACGCGTGGCGCGATATTCTTCCCGGTGGTGGTTGCCGGCGCGAGGAAGCAGTCGTGGCTTTCCATGAGCTTCGCTGCGACCGGCGCGACGGCCTCCGCGAGCTGGTGCTCGAGCGCGGCGGAACTTGCCACGTAGACCGTGCCGACGCCGGCGATCTTCGCAGTCGCGTTTGCGACCGCGTCGACATTGTTGCCGACGACGAGCGCGTTGACGTCACCGAGCTTCGAGGCGGCGGTTACGGTCGCAAGCGTCGCGTCCTTGATGTTGCTTCCGTCATGTTCGACGAGGACAAGAACGCTCATTTCGCAATCCCCAGACCGTGCAAGCGCTCGATCAGTTCGTCGACACTACCAACTTTGATCCCGGCCTGGCGCTTTGCCGGCTCCGACACCTTCAGCGTCTCGAGGCGCCGCGCGGTGTCGACGTCATAGTCGGCCGGCGACTTGGTCGCGAGCGGTTTCGACTTCGCCTTCATGATGTTCGGAAGCGAAGCGTAGCGTGGCTCATTCAGCCGCAGGTCGGTGGTGACGACCGCAGGTAGATTCAACTTCACGGTCTCGAGGCCGCCGTCGACTTCACGGGTGACCGTCGCACCCTCGGAGAGTTCGACCTTTGATGCGAATGTGCCTTGCGGCCAGCCGAGCAGCGCGGCGAGCATCTGACCGGTCGCATTATTGTCGTCGTCGATTGCCTGCTTGCCGAGGATGATGAGCTGCGGCTGCTCCTCTTCCGCGATCCTGGCAAGGATCTTGGCGACGGCCAGAGGCTCGACCTCTTCGTCCGTCTGAACGAGGATCGCACGGTCGGCACCCATGGCGAGGGCGGTACGGAGCGTCTCCTGCGCCTTGGCCGGACCGATCGACACCGCGACGAGCTCGGTGGCGACGCCCTTTTCCTTCAGGCGGATCGCTTCCTCGACGGCAATCTCGTCGAAGGGGTTCATGCTCATCTTCACGTTGGCGAGATCGACGCCCGAGCCGTCCATCTTGACGCGCGGTTTGACATTGTAGTCGATCACCCGCTTGACGGCGATCAGCACTTTCATTCGGCTCTCCTTGCATCCCCGAGAAGTCAGGGACCCAGTCCAAAGAAAAAGGGTCTGGTCTCCCGCCGGAGCAGGAACCCAGAAGGCTATGCGGCGACCGGCGCTTTCACCTCAGCCACGATTTTCTTTGCAGCATCCCCCAGGTCGTTTGCCGCGATGATCGGCAGGCCGCTTTCCGACAGGATGTCCTTCCCCTGCTGGACGTTGGTGCCTTCGAGCCGGACGACTAGCGGAACGTGCAAATCAACTTCTCGTGCTGCGGCGACAATTCCTTCCGCAATGATGTCACACCGCATGATCCCGCCGAAAATGTTGACGAGGATGCCCTTAACGGCGGGGTCGCTGAGGATGATCTTGAACGCCGCCGTGACCTTCTCCTTTGAAGCGCCACCGCCGACGTCGAGGAAGTTGGCAGGCTCGCCGCCTTCGAGCTTGATGATGTCCATCGTCGCCATGGCGAGGCCGGCCCCGTTGACCATGCAGCCGATGGAGCCGTCGAGCTTGATGTAGCTGAGGTCGTACTTCGACGCCTCGATCTCCATCGGATCCTCTTCCGTGAGGTCGCGCAGCTGTTCGAGGTTCGGGTGGCGGAACTCGGCATTGTTGTCGAAACCGACCTTGGCATCGAGGACCAGAAGCCGGCCCTTGTCATCGATGGCCAGCGGATTGATCTCGATCTGAGAGGCGTCGGTACCAGTGAACGCTTCGTAGAGACTGCCGAGCAGCTTGTTCGCTTGCTTGGAGAGATCGCCGCTGAGCCCAAGGGCCGCGGCGACTTCACGGCCGTGATGCGGCATCAGGCCCGTTGCCGGATCGACGGTGATCGTCGTGATCTTCTCGGGCGTGTCGTGGGCGACCTTCTCGATTTCCATGCCGCCCTCGGTCGAGGCGACAATGGCGATGCGGCCCGTCTCGCGATCCACCAGCAGGGCGAGGTAGAACTCCTTGGAGATATCGACGCCGTCAGTGATGTACAGACGCTGGACCTGCTTCCCCTGCGGTCCTGTCTGAATCGTCACAAGTGTCTTGCCGAGCATTTCGGCGGCATGCTCGCGGACTTCGTCGATCGAGTGCGCGAGGCGGACGCCGCCCTTAGCCGACTCGCCGAGCTCCTTGAAGCGACCCTTGCCACGGCCGCCCGCATGGATCTGCGACTTCACGACCCAGAGAGGTCCCGGAAGCCGCTTGGCAGCCTCGACCGCCTCCTCGACGCTCATCGCCGCGTGACCGGCGGGAACGGGGACGCCGTGCTTCGCGAGCAGCTCTTTGGCCTGATATTCGTGGATGTTCATGATGGGGCGCCCTTAAGCAGAATGCTGCCGGGGATGCAAAAGGTTCGCTTTCCTCAGTCAGTTGCTGTCACCCTCGGGCAGGTTAACCGACGTGTCTTCGACTTTTAGCGCTCATTTGGAGCCCGCGCGATCGCTCCCTTAGCATCGCTTACTTCCCTAGACTCGCAGCCCGCCTCTGGGACAGACTGGATACCGTGGCTGACGCCGACCGCCCCCTGCGCAAGATCATTCACGTCGACATGGACGCTTTTTACGCGTCGGTTGAGCAGCGTGACGACCCGAGCCTCAAAGGCAAGCCAGTCGCGGTCGGCGGCGGGCACCGCGGTGTCGTTGCCGCGGCAAGTTATGAAGCGCGCAAGTTCGGGGTCCGCTCGGCCATGCCATCGGTCACCGCAAGGCGGCGCTGTCCCGAGATCGTCTTCGTCAAGCCGCGCTTCGATGTCTATCGCGCGGTGTCGCACCAGATCCGCGCAATCTTCGCCGACTACACGGACGTGATCGAGCCGCTGAGCCTGGACGAGGCCTATCTCGACGTGACCGAGGACCGGATGCTTCTTGGAAGCGCACGCGCGATCGCCCAAGACATCCGGCGCAGGATCCGCGAGGAGACAGGGCTTACCGCCTCGGCGGGCGTTTCTTACTGCAAGTTCATCGCCAAGCTCGCCTCCGATCACCGTAAGCCCGACGGGCTTTGCGTGATCACTCCGGAGAGGGGTGCAGATTTTATCGCCTCGCTTCCTGTCGCGCGCTTCCACGGGGTGGGACCCGTGACGGCAAAGAAGATGGAGCTGCTCGGGATCCACACGGGCGCTGATCTTCGTGACTGGAGCATGCCGGCGCTTCAGGCCCATTTCGGCAGCTCAGCCGAGTGGTACTGGCGGATCTGCCGAGGCATTGACGAGCGCGAGGTGAAGCCCGACCGGCCATACAAGTCGGTCAGCGCCGAACGGACCTTCGACGACGATTTGCGAGATCCGGCGCGATTGGCAGCCGAGTTGGAACGAATCGCAGGCTATGCGTGGGACCGCGTCAAACGCGCCGAAGTCGTCGGTCGGACAGTCACCCTCAAGGTAAAATTCGCGGACTTCACGATCATCACCCGCTCCAAGAGCTTCACCGGAACCGTCCCGGACCTCGGGGCGTTTACCACCGCCGGCCAGGGACTATTGGCCGCATTGCACCCCTTATCCAAAGGTATAAGGTTGCTCGGCATGGGGCTACACAACTTAACGGAGATCAATAGAGAGAGTCCGACGCAGCTCGGACTCGCAATTTGAGATCAGTTGTGATATAAAATTGTCACATAGGGGCCGCCGCGATTCAGCAGTGGCCCTTAACTCTAAGGGAAGCCACGAAACAGGCAGCAGGGCCACGACCGCCGGGTCGTTTTGGGGGACGATGCGAGACGCGCCGGCTCTCTCTGCCGCAATTGGAAAGGTGAGCAATGGCTACAAAGGCGCTTAGCTTCGACGTCGGCGATTATGTCGTGTACCCCAAGCATGGCGTGGGCCGGGTTGTCGAGCTGCAAAGCACCGAAATCGCCGGGACCCGTCTCGATCTCTACGTTCTCCGCTTCGAGAAAGAGAAGATGACGCTCCGCGTTCCGGTCAACAAGGCGGACTCGGTTGGCATGCGCAAACTGTCGTCGGACAAGACGATGAAGGATGCGCTCGAGACGCTGAAGGGCAAGCCGAAGGTGAAGCGCACCATGTGGTCGCGCCGTGCCCAGGAATATGAAGCGAAAATCAACTCGGGCGATCTGACGTCGATCGCCGAAGTGACCCGCGACCTGTTCCGTCCCGACGATGCGCCGGAGCAGAGCTATTCGGAGCGGCAGATCTTTGAGGCGGCCTCGTCGCGCTTGGCTCGCGAGCTCGGCGCAATGGAGCAGACCGACGAGAAGGCTGCGCTCGCGAAGATCCTCGATATTCTCAACAAGGCCTGGCCGATCCACAACAAGGCCAAGGAAGTCGTCGCCTAGGGCTGCCGGGGGCAGTCCGCGTAGTGACGGCGCTGCCGTCGCTTCCGGTCGACAGGAGAAAGGGCGTCCGTAGCGGGCGCCCTTTCTTTTTGCGCTTGCGGCTGTATTGGCGCCGGTGTATTGCAACGCTAATACACACGACAGGAGAGGTCAGCATGCGCAAGTCCCTCGCGGCGGTGATCGCCGCTTCCGCCCTCGGAGGCTGCCAAGTTCATGCGCAGGAAGGCGGCGCGGGGCCGACCGTCTCACGTACCTATCAGATCGGCAATTTCCAGCAGGTTGAAGTCGCCGGCCCCTACGATGTCGAGGTTCGCACCGGTGTCAGCCCGTCGGTCTCGGCGAAGGGGTCTCAGAAGCTCCTCGAAAAGACGGTCGTCGAGGTGAAGGGCGACAAGCTCGTCATCCATACCGAGAACAACCACGGATTCTTCCACGTCGGCTGGTCGAACCGCGGCAAGGCGACCTTCACCGTGACCGTACCCCAGCTAACCGGGGCAACAATCGCCGGCTCGGGCGACGTCCGCGTCGACAAGATCAGCGGCCAGAGCTTCAACGGAACGGTCGCGGGCTCAGGCGGCATCATCATCGGGAATATGGATGTGCAGACCCTGAAGCTGGAGATTGCAGGCTCGGGCGGCGTAAAGGGCTCGGGCCGGGCACAATCAGCGCAGTATAACATCGCCGGCTCGGGCGGTGTGGATGCCGGTGCAATTCAGACGCGCGACGTCAAGGTCTCGATCGCCGGATCGGGCGATGTGCGGGCGCATTCGAGCGGAACGGCCGACGTCAGCATCATGGGCTCAGGCGACGTCGAAATTGCCGGCGGGGCCAAGTGCAGCATCAGCAAAGCTGGTTCCGGAAACGTTCGCTGCTCGTAGGACCGCTTAGGTCAACGTTAACCATGTGCGTGGAAGGTGGGCCGATGCGCACCTTCCTTATTGCTGTTGCACTCCTGACAGCGACTGCCGCACGAGCTGACGCCGCCACCCGCAACTTCGGAATCACCGGCTTTACCAAGATCCGGGTGAGTGGCCCGTACAAGGTCAATATCCAGACGGGCGTGCCGCCGTTCGTTCGCGCCATCGGTTCTCCTGCTGCAACCGACCGCGTTGCAGTCGAGGTGCGCGGAGACACGCTGGTTCTTCAGGCCGATCCCTCGTGGGGCGGCTATCCCGGACGCGACCCCGGCCCGGTAGAAATCACCATCGGCACGCATGACCTGACGAGCGCTTCGCTAATCGGCTCGGGCGCCATGGCGATCGACAAGGTGAAGAGCCAGAGTTTCTCGCTCGTGGTGCAGGGTTCCGGCATCGGGCAGGTCGGAAGCGTCGCTTCAGACCGCCTCGATGTTTCGCTGGAAGGCACGGCCAACGCCAAGATCGCCGGCAAGGCGGGCAAGCTGATTGCGCTGGTCCGCGGGATGTCGGCACTGGATGCCTCGGCGTTGAGCACGCCGAGCGCCGACATCAGCGCCGAGGGAACGGCGACGGTCAACGCAACGGTGACCGATACCGCGCGGCTCAGGAGTTCCGGGCCGGCGACGATCCGCTTCGCGGGCCGGCCCGCCTGCGACCTCAAGGTCAGCGGGTCGGCGACCATCAGCGGCTGCCGCTAGTTCAGGCTCGAGCGGGCCTCAACTCCCGACAGGAAGTTCCACAGCGCATCGGCGAGTTCCTCGCCTGCCGCGATGGCTTGCGCCCTATCGCCGTCGGGCAGGCCATCGAGGAGCGCGCGGCAGACGGCGCTGTGCTCGACATCTGCGCTTTCGTGGACACGAAAGAAGCGGAGCGTCTCCTCGTCCTTGATTCCGTAGCGGTCGATCAGTCCTTCGATCTTCGCGCTTGCGACGGCCGGGAACTGGCTCTCGTAAGCATATAGTGCACCAAGGCCTGCGGCGTAGGATTGGTGCGACAGCCTGCGGAAGGTTTCGATCAGCGCCTGCGTCTCGGCATTGAGTTGCTGCGCGCGGACGTTGGCCTCGCTCTCGCCGAGGCCGCAGGCGAACATCAGCCAAAGCGCTGCATGGTCCTGCTTTCCGGCAGCAATGCCTTCTTCCTCAGCAAGGTTCTCGGCGAGCATGCGGCGGCCGCCGCGGTCGGGACAGGCGCTGTGCACGGCGCTGACGGCGCGCGGGAAGGTCTCGACGTGGTGAAAATACTGGCGCGCGTAGGAACGAAGCGCGTCGACCGGCAGCCGGCCCTCCGTCCACGCTTGGTAGAAGGGATGGCTGAGCATGGCCCGCTCGGCGACCTTCTCGTCGATCGAAGCTGAAACGGTGTGGGCCATGCCGAGTCTCCCTGTTGATGCTTCGCGCCGCGATAGTTTCCGGCTGTTCCGTCGGCAAGTCGACTTTAGGCAATTGAAGCAACCGAATGCCGTTCGCGTTCGTTTCAGCGGCACATAAGACTACGAGGGAGAGAAGCCATGTATCTCGGTATTGGCGGCCTGATCCTGTTGATCATCGTCCTGATCATTCTCTTCAGGTAAACGCGGATAAATTCTTACACGAGGGCAAGCGCGGAGAGGCGGCCGTAGAGTTGCGGCGGCAGCTCCGCGACCCCTGTTTCATCGCGATTTGCCGAAGGAGCATCGGCGCTTTCGAGGTACCGCCATCCCTGGTGCGCGCGACGGTACGTCGGCGATACCGTGACGAGCTCTGCCGAACAGACGATGTCGATGCGTCCATCCTGACGATCCTCGAAGCTCAATATTTCCTGGCACGCGACGAGCCGGTGCTTGACGATCCAGTAAAGCGAACCGCCGATCAGCTCGGCAGCGCGCTTGGGCCGCATGCGGGTAACGACCCGGACTTCCCCGGCGTCAGCCCGGTTGGCGATCCGCACCTGAAGCGCTTCGAGGTCGCGGCAGGCAAATGCGACCTTGGTCAGATGGACTGTTGGCACGCGCTCATCACTGGCGAGCTAACCCATGATTCGCAATGGCTTAGCGGCCAAGCCCAACCAGCGCAGCAAGACCGAGGAAGCTGAAGAAGCCGGTGACGTCCGTGATCGTCGTCACGAAAACGGCAGAGGAGACCGCCGGGTCGACACGGAAGCGGTCGAGCGTCACCGGCACGAGGATCCCTCCCAGGCCCGCGGCAAGGTTGTTGATGACCATCGCGGCCGCCATCACGGCGCCCAGCAGCGGGTTATGGAAGATCAGGGTCACCCCGGTTCCGATCAGGACTGCGAGAGAGATGCCGTTGGCGAGAGCGATTGTCAGCTCGCGTCCGAACGCGCGGATCGTGTTCGATTCAGTCAGCTGATTCGTGGCAAGCGCGCGCACCGCGACGGCGAGCGTTTGAGTACCCGCATTTCCTCCCATCCCGGCGACGATCGGCATCAGCACTGCAAGCACCGCATATTTGCCGATTTCTCCTTGGAAGAGGCTCACCACACTTGCGGCAACGATCGCGGTGCCGAGATTGATGACAAGCCAGAAAAGCCGCCGGCGCACCGTCATCCGGATCGGCTCGTTGATGTCGCCTTCGCCGGCACCGGACAGCAGGAGGACGTCCTCGCCGGCCTCTTCCTGGATGATGTGAACGATGTCGTCGACAGTGATCATGCCGACCAGTCGGCCGGCATCGTCGACAACAGCCGCGGACACGAGCGCGTATTTCTGAAAACGCAGGGCAACGTCTTCCTGGTCCATGTCGACCGGGATCAACGTCTGCTCGCGGGCCATGATCTCGCTGACAGGTTTCGTGCGCGGCGTGCGAAGGATGGTCGAAAGCTTGCACGTACCGACCGGATGATGATCGGGGCTGACGACGAAGACTTCCCAGAAATCATTCGGGAGGTCCGCAGTCGAGCGCAGATAGTCGATGACCTGACCGACCCTCCAATGCTCGGGCACGGCGCACAGCTCGCGCTGCATGAGACGGCCGGCCGATTCTTCAGGATAGCTCAGCGCTTCCTCGACCGCGGCACGGTCGTCGGGCTCCATCGCGCGGAGCACCGCTTGCTGCTCGTCGCGGTCGAGGTCCTCGATCAGTGCGACCGCGTCGTCAGTCTCGAGTTGCCCGGCGATATCGGCGACCTGCTGCGGCTCGAGCTCGTCGAGCAGGCCCTCGCGGACATATTCGTTCATTTCCGCGAGCACGTCGGGACTGACGATCCCTGCGAGCGCCTTGACCAAGCCTTCGCGCTCGTCGCTCGCCGCCAGCTCGATCAGGTCGGCAACGTCGGCGGGGTGAAGCGGCTCGACGAGACGTCGGGCGGTTTCGTCATCGCCGGCGTCGACAGCGTCGAGCACCTTGTCGACGAACTTCGACCTGAGGCGATCTTCGCCATCGACCGGCGATGCCAAATCCTGAGGGGCAGCGGCGGCGATCTGCTCGCTCTCGCTCACGTGATGCTCCCCTCGATTGGACCCGGTGCGGCCCTCCTATGGTCGTGCCCGCTCTGGCGCAACCACCGTTGCGCTCCTAAATCGCGCATCCTTCGAAGCTTTCATCCGGAGTTC
The DNA here is from genome assembly GCA_045811185.1 of Sphingomicrobium sp. Classification (GTDB taxonomy): domain Bacteria; phylum Pseudomonadota; class Alphaproteobacteria; order Sphingomonadales; family Sphingomonadaceae; genus Sphingomicrobium. The sequence goes on along the minus strand of JBJMUN010000027.1, from coordinate 29,390 downwards.
ATCCCATGGCCGACGCCGACCGCCTGACCCTTTCCCTCTCCACCGGCGGCGATGTCGTCATCAAGCTCAGGCGCGATCTTGCGCCCGGCCACGTCGAGCGCATCACCGACCTTGCGAACAGCGGTTTCTACGATGGCGTCGCGTTCCACCGCGTAATCCCCGGCTTCATGGCGCAGGGCGGCGATCCCACCGGTACCGGCTATCACGGATCCGACCTGCCGAACCTCAAGGCCGAATTTTCCGGACAATCACACACGCGAGGAATCGCGTCCATGGCGCGCGCTCAGAACCCGGACAGCGCTAACAGCCAGTTCTTCATCGTTACGGAGGATTCGCCCTTCCTCGACAAGCAGTACACCGTGTGGGGCGAAGTCGAGAGCGGCATGGAATATGTCGATGCGCTGCCCGTCGGCGAGCCGCCGCGCGAACCGGGCAAGATCGTCAAAGCGACGGTGTCCAAGGCTTGAGGAAAATCGCGCTCGTCACCGGAGCGTCGGCGGGGCTCGGCGTTGAGTTCGCCCGGCAATTGTCGAAGCGCGGCTATCGCGTCGTCCTCGCTGCTCGCCGCAAGGAGCGCCTGGAAGAGCTGGCAACGGAGCTCGGTGACGCGCGCGCCGTGGCGATTGACCTCTCGAAGAACAACGCGGCGGCCAAGCTCATTGCCGACATCGAGGCGAACGACGAGGCCGTTGACCTCTTGGTCAATAACGCCGGCTTTGGGCTGATCGGCCGCTTTGCCGAGCTCGATGCGAGACGATTGCGGCAGATGATTGACCTCAACGTCAGCACGCTCACGGATCTGTGCCGGACAGTTGCCCCTCGGATGATCGCGCGCAGATCGGGCGGCATCATCAACGTTGCCTCGACTGCGGCCTTCCAGGCGGGTCCGAAGATGGCCGTATATTTCGCGACCAAGGCGTTCGTCCTGTCACTCAGCGAGGCGCTGCACGAAGAGCTGAAGCCGCACGGCGTGCATGTAACATGCCTCTGCCCGGGGCCGACGCGGACCGAATTCGGGGAGGTCGCGGGATTTGGCGGCAATGGCCTGTTCGACAAGGTAGCGATGAATTCGCCCGAAGTCGTCGCGGCGGGGCTGGACGGTTTGGCGAGGAACAAGGCGGTCGTGGTCCCCGGGCTCGTCAACAAAGTCACCGCCAGCAGTGGCCGTTTCGCGCCGCGCAGCGTTGTTCGCAAAATCGCGGGGGCAATCAAATATTGATCAGTAATTGAAACCGCGCCTCATGCGCCGCCGTTGCGTAACCGGTACAAGAGCGTGGGCCAGGAGAACAAATGCCCGATACAGATACGATCGATCGCGTGACGTCACGCAAGGTGCAGGTGGCCAGCCTGCCTCCGGCGGACAGCGGACGCGGCTTCGCACGCCTTCCCGACCGCCTGATGGACGAGCTGGGCCTCAACGAAGGCGACGTGATCGAGATCGTCGGCAAGCGCTCGACAGCAGCCCGCGCAATCCGGCCCTACGGCGAAGACGAAGGCATCGACATCATCCGGCTCGACGGTCTGCAGCGCGCCAATGCCGGGGTTGGCTCAGGTGATTTCGTCGATGTTCGCAAGACCGAGTCGAAGCCCGCCACCCGCGTTGTCTTTGCCCCTGCGCAGCCGAACGTCAGGCTGCAGGGCTCGGCCGAGGCTCTGAAGCGGACCTTTGCCGGCCGGCCCTTGGTCGAAGGCGATACTGTAGCAACCGCTGGTCACCAGCGCATCAACGCCGACATGCCGGAGCACATCCGGCAGCTGCTCAACGCCCCTGCTTTCGCTCTGCAGGAGCTGCGACTGGTCGTCGCCTCCACGGCGCCAAAAGGCATTGTCCACATCGACAGCAAGACCGCGGTCGAGCTTTTGCCGGAATATACAGCGGCGGACGGCGAGCGACGCGCGGATGTCACTTATGACGACCTCGGGGGCATGCGCGATACGATTGATGGATTGCGCGAGATGGTCGAACTGCCGCTCCGCCATCCGGAATTATTCCAGCGCCTTGGCGTCGATCCGCCCAGGGGCGTTCTGCTCCACGGCCCTCCCGGCACAGGCAAGACGCTTTTGGCGCGTGCGGTTGCGAACGAGAGCGCCGCCAAATTCTTCCACATTGCCGGTCCCGAGATCATGGGGTCTGCGTACGGAGAGAGCGAACGACGCCTTCGGGAGATTTTCGAGGAAGCCGCCCAGAACGCGCCGTCGATCATTTTCATCGACGAAATCGATTCGATTGCACCGAAGCGCGGCCAGGTTACGGGCGAAGCTGAAAAGCGGCTCGTTGCACAGCTTCTCACCCTGCTTGACGGTATGGAGCCACGGCAGAATACCGTCGTTATCGCTGCGACCAATCGCCCGGAGGCGATTGACGAAGCACTTCGGCGGCCGGGCCGGTTCGATCGCGAGATCGTCGTTGGCGTGCCCGATCAGCCTGGGCGGCGCGAAATCCTTGGAATCCATACGCGCGGAATGCCGCTCGCTTCCGACGTCAATCTCGATGAGCTCGCGAGGCGCACATTCGGGTTCGTTGGCGCAGACATTGCGGCACTTTGCCGGGAAGCGGCGCTGGAAGCAGTGCGACGGATCATGCCGAAGCTTAACCTCTCGGAGGAAGTCATCCCGCCCGAGATTCTTGATGCTTTGTCGGTCGGCTTGCACGACTTCGAGAATGCGTTGAAGCGCGTTCAGCCTTCGGCGATGCGCGAAGTGATGGTCGAGGCGCCGACGATCCGCTGGGACGATGTCGGTGGCCTCGATGCAGCGCGTGATCGCCTCCGCGAGGGCGTGGAGCTGCCGCTGAAGCACCCCGAAGCGTTCCGGCGGCTCGGAATCCGTCCGGCGAAGGGCTTCCTTCTTTACGGACCTCCGGGCACGGGCAAGACCCTACTTGCCAAGGCGGCGGCACGAGAGGCGGAAGCGAACTTCATCGCAACCAAGTCGTCCGACCTGCTCAGCAAATGGTATGGCGAGAGTGAGCAGCAGATCGCCCGGCTGTTCAACCGGGCCCGTCAGGTCGCGCCGACCATCATCTTTATCGACGAGCTCGACAGCCTGGTGCCCGCGCGCGGCGGCGGGCTGGGCGAACCGCAGGTCACCGAACGCGTGGTCAACACGATCCTTGCCGAGATGGACGGGCTCGAGGAGCTGCAGAACGTCGTCGTAATCGGCGCAACGAACCGGCCGACGCTGATCGATCCGGCGCTGCTGCGGCCCGGGCGCTTCGACGAGCTGATCTATGTCGGCGTGCCCGATACGGCGGGGCGGCGGAGGATCCTTGCCATCCATACCGAGGGCATGCCGTTGGCCGACGACGTAGACCTCGAGAAGATCGCGCAGCGGACCGAGCGTTTCACTGGCGCCGATCTTGAGGACCTGGTCCGACGCGCGGGCCTCACGGCGCTTCGGCGTGGCCTCGACACGGCCAGGGTCACCATGGCGGACTTTGAGGTGGCAATCTCTGAAACCCGCGCGTCCGTCACTGCCGATATGCTCGAGGAATATGATCGCATCCAAGAGACTCTGAAGAGCGAGGCGACGCGCCCCATGGGCGGCATCGGCTTCGTACTGCCCGGCATGTTGCGCCCCAAGGCAGGCGGGAAGGACTAGACCGCGAGACGCCGGCGGCCGACCAGCGCGAGGAGCAGGAGCAGAACGGCGAAGGCGGTGAATGGCAGGTCGTGCTGCCGACCGTAGAGGCTGATGCCGAGGGCCGGAGCGAGCACGTAGCTGATGCCGTTCGCCGAGGTGATCACGCCCGCGACAGCGCCTTGCTCGGCAAGCGATACGGCGAGGGAGGCGCCGGCGGTGAACCCAGGACGCGTGAATCCGAAACCGAGTGAGGCAAGCGCGAATCCAAGCGTGATCCCATAAAGGTCATTGGCGACCATCGTGCCCATGAGCCCTGCTGCAGCGATACCCGCGCCCCAGAGGATCAGCGCGCGAGGGCTCAAGGCAAGACGGGGAATGAGACCCCACTGAGCGCCGAGCGTCGCCACTGCGCCCGCCATCATGACGATGGCGATCGGCCCTTCGGAACCGGACGCGGGTAGATGCAAGCGGTCGATCACGAAGAATCCAATGCAGGTGAGCGTCGCTGCCTGGGCATGGCCCGCGACGACTCCAGCGATGATCCACGGGCGCACGCGCGGATCCTTCCAGCTCAGGCGTTTGTAGCGACGCGGGGACGTCGCCGCAGTCACGCTGGCGCCCGTCGGCGTCGAGGCAAGTGAGGGATAGCTCATCGCCGCGCCATGGCCGAGGCGGCGACCCGCTCGGTCATTGGGTAGCCACAAGGCGATGCATATGAAGACTGCTGCAGCAATCAGCGCGAAGGCGAATAGGGGTCCAGCAAGGCCGGCGATCGGGAGTACGAACAAAGGCGCCACTGCCGGCCCGATGATCGTGCCAAGGCCGAATGAGGAAGAGAGCGCCGAAAGCGCGGAAACGCGCCCGCTGCGGCGCGTCTTGGAAGCAAGATAAGCCTGGGTTGCGGACGGCGTCGCGCAGCCCAACCCGCCGTAAATTGCGCGGAACAACGCGAAGAGGCCGAAAGTCAGCGCGCCGCTGATCCAGCCATGAAGGCCGGCGAACAGGACGATTCCGCACAACGTCATCGAGAAGATGAATCCGCTGACGCCCATCATCGTCAGCGTCTTGCGACCGTGATGGTCGCTCTTTTCCGCCCAGAAGGGAGCGAGCAGCACCCACAGCACGGCGGACCAAGTATACGCGACCGCGACATAAAAGTCGTCGATGCCGATCTCGCGGCCGATGGCCGGCATGACGGATTGAAGCGCGGTGTTGCCTGCCGCAGCGACGAGCATCGCCGCATAGAGCAGCAGGAAATGGATATTGGTTAGCGCCGTGGAGCCGACGCCGCGGTTACTCGCGAGTGAAGCCACAGCCGGCGCATAGGCAGCGCGCCGGCGAAGAGGAACCACTTCGTCGCACAAACTGTGCATTTCGCGGAACGGCGCCGGGGCTGTCTTGCAATTACGGCGTTGGGGAACCTTGCCAAGCGGCGGCGCATTTGCCAACGCTCCGGCCCTTCACTGGCCCCGTTACGGAGCATTCATGCCGTCCTCTTCCGCGCGTACGCTGAAAAGCCCCCGCCGACTTCAGCGCCGTCGCGACCGTCGCAGCCCGAGCCCGCACTGGCAGTTCCTACGCGGGTTTATCAAAAACCCGGTCATGGTTGGGTCGATCATCCCGTCGAGCCGAGTGCTCATCGACAAGATGCTTGACCCGGTCGACTGGGCGAACACCAAGCTCTTCGTCGAATATGGGCCCGGGGTGGGCACCTTCACGAAGCCTGTTCTCGAGCGACTTGCGCCCGACGCGACGCTGGTGACGATCGATACCAACGCGGACTTCACCCGCTACCTCAAGGAACTCATCGACGATCCTCGGCTCGTCGCGGTCACCGGTTCCGCGGCGGACGTCGAGAAGATCCTCGCGGACCGCAACCTCGGCTCGGCGGACTACGTTCTTTCCGGCCTGCCATTTTCGACCCTGCCACCGGGCGTGGGCGATGCCATTGGCGAGGCGACATCAAACGTCATCCGACCTGGCGGCGCGTTCCTTGTCTACCAGTTCAACCCGAAGGTGCTCGATTTCATCAAGCCCTACTTCAAGCCGATCAAGCGGGGCTTCGAATGGATCAACGTTCCGCCCGCGACCCTGTTCTGGGCCTATAAAGGCGAGCCGAAAGTCTAGCGCTCGGGCCGGAAGTTCAGCCGGCGGGTGACGGTATAATCCATAACGTTCACCATGAAGTGGGAGATCGCCCACTTCAGCCGCCGCCATGGGTTCGACCTTTTCTTGTGCAGCGCCGGGGTGATCCACTTCGAGTCTTCAAGCTCCCGCTCGAAGTAGCGGCGCATGGCCGATGCAAAGCCTGCGTCCTTGATGCGCAGCATGATCTCGAGGTTGATGTAGAGGCTGCGGTAATCGAAGTTCGACGAGCCGATGTGCACGGTGTCGTCGATGATCGCGAGCTTCGTGTGCAGCTTCGCCGGCTGATATTCGTACATCTCGACATGCCGACGAAGCAGGCGACTGTAACTGTGCCGCGCGGCCGCGATGGTCGCATTGTTGTCTGACCTTGCTGCGGTGATGATTCGTGCTCGGCCGCGCCGCCCGACGCGCCCGATCCGCCGCACCATCGCGCCAGGTGGCGCGAAATAGGCGAAAACCATGTCCAGTCGCTTCGCGCCTCGAATGTCGCGGCCGATGGTTCTCCACCAACTGTTGCGCATGCTCAGCGGACCGCTGAACTTCCATTGGAGCGGCCCTCGCCACTCGCTGAACTCGGCTAGCTGTCGGCGCAGGTAGTTGAAACCATGGTGCGTACGCCGCGACCAGCGGAACAGGGTGTCGAAGTAGCGGCTCGGCATTGCCACTTCAGGCCCTTCGATTCGCAGCCAGAGGTCGCGCCAGTGCCCGGCGCCGTGGTCACTCATGTAGGTGCAGTCGATATTCGCTCCGCCGATGATTGCGATGCGATCGTCGATCACCACCAGCTTTTGGTGATTCCTCAGCAGGTAACGCCGTCCATAGCTGGGGTTGAACACGCACTCCTCGCCGCCCGCCTCGCTGAGCGCATCGAAGTAGTCGGCCGGCGCGTCGGATCCAAAGCCGTCGATGAGCAGCCTCACCTCGACGCCGCGTGCCGCGGCGGCGATCAGCGCATCGCGCACCTGCTCTCCAGCCTCGTCGGGGTTGAACATGTACATCAGCATTTTGATGCACTGCTCGGCGCCGGCAATGAGATCGAGCAGCGTCTTGAGGCGCGCCTCGCCGCTCTCAATCAACTCAAGCAGGTTGCCGGCGATCTCTGCCCGGATCGGCGGCCTGTCGATCGGTTCGGCAGAATGGTCGGCCATCGTTCCGCTTTCCTTGACTTTTCGGAACCCCGCAAGCTATTGGCGCAGCCTTCCTGACATCCCATATCCTGATCCGGATAGGCTTTGCGGAGCGATTAATGGCGCGCGTTACGGTTGAAGATTGTGTCGACAAGATCCCGAACAGGTTCGATCTTGTCCTGCTCGCGGCTCAGCGCGCACGCCAGATCTCGGGCGGCGCGGACCTGACCATCGATCGCGACCGCGACAAGAATCCGGTCGTCGCGCTGCGCGAAATCGCCGACGAGATGGTTCGTCCCCGCGAGCTCGAGGAATCGATCGTCACCAACCTCCAGAAGGTGCGGATCGACGAAGAAGACGAGACGGAAGAGCTGGCATCGCTGAGCGAGGCGGCCGAGGCACTCCGGCTGACCGCTGCTGCGCCGCCGCGTCCGACCCCGTCGGGCGGCGATTACGAGTAATTTGAGACTGGATTGACGGTCGGCCGGCAGTTAGACCGGCCGCATGGTTCCCTTTTCGTTCGCAGGCGAAACATTCGAGGCGACACCGGACGGCGCACTGTTCTGGCGCGCGCGCCGGGCGCTACTTGTCGCCGACCTGCATCTTGAGAAGGCGAGCTGGTTCGCGCGGCTCGGCCAATTCCTGCCGCCATATGATTCGCTCGCGACCCTGACGGCGGCGGCGGGTGAAGTTGCAAGAACGGGCGCTACGCGCCTTTATTGCCTCGGCGACAGCTTTCACGACCGCTTTGGCTGCGAGCGACTGCCCGGGAATGCACGCGAGCTGCTCACGCAGCTGACCTCTCGTCTCGACTGGACCTGGATCATCGGCAATCATGACCCGGGATTCGCCGACCATTGCGGCGGCCGCATCGAGGATGAGGTCGAGATTGGCGGAATCATTCTCCGCCACGAAGCTCTGCGCGACGAGACACGCCCGGAAATCTCCGGCCATTTCCACCCGAAACTGCGCGTCAACCTTAAGGGCAGGCGCGTTTCGCGGCGGTGCTTCGTCGCCTCGCCGACCAAGATCATCATGCCGGCATTCGGATCGCTGACCGGTGGGCTCGACGCGCACCACCCGGAGATCCTCGGATCGGTTGGCGGCAAGGCAGCCGCGCTGGTGCCCGTTTCCGATCGCCTGCTGCGCTTTCCGCTCGCGGCCTAGTCGCTCCTGATCTCGATCGCCATTGTGCCGGTCGGCGACAGGACCAAACGCGCCTTGACGGGCCGCCGCTTACCGAAGGTCGCGGCCTGGAGCTCGTTGCGTGCTGCGTGGCGGTCGAACTTGAAGCCTTGCGCCTCTGCGGCATCCTTGAGCCGGTCGAGATGCTGGTCGAGGTCGGCAATCCCGTCATCCGGATCGAAATGCATCGTTTCTTCGAGATCGCTCATCGGGCCATTCATCGTCGGGGAAACCATAAAGGACAAGCCCCCGGGACGCCGTGCGTTGCGCGTAGCTATGGCTGTTCCTAAACCGACGGCATGATTGCCAAACCCGCCATCCTGCTCGCGTCGCTTCTCGTTGCCTCACCCGCCTGGGCACAGCCGATCGACTCCAAGATCCAGGCGCGAATCTACCGGATCCTCCAAGCGACTCCGCTGATCGACGGTCACAACGACATCGCCGAGCAGCTCGCCGATAATTACAGACGGAGCATCGGGGGACTTTCGAGCGACACGGACAAGCGGCCGAAGCCGCTGATGACCGACATGGCACGTCTGCATCGCGGGCGCGTGGGGGGGCAGTTTTGGTCGGTTTATATCGACGGCACGATCACCGGCGATGCTGCAATCCGTGAGACGATCCAGCAGATCGACATCGTTCGCAGGATGATCGAGGGCTATCCCAACGACCTTGAGCTTGCCTCGAGCGCCGATGATGTCGTGCGAATCCACAAGGGCGGCCGCATCGCTTCGATGATCGGCGTCGAAGGCGGCCGGCAGATCGGCGGGTCGCTTGCGGCGCTTCGACAGTATTACAACCTTGGCGCGCGCTATATGACGCTGACCCACAATCAGACGACCGAGTGGGCCGACAGCGCGACTGACGAGCCCAAATACGGCGGCCTCAGCCCGTTCGGCGTGCGGGTCGTGCACGAGATGAACCGCATTGGCATTCTGGTCGACTTGAGCCACGTGTCGCCCGACACAATGAAGGATGCAATCGCCGCGAGCCGTGCGCCGGTCATCTTTTCGCACTCCTCCGCTCGCGCACTCGTCGACCACCCGCGCAACGTTCCGGATGAAGTGCTCAGACTGCTTCCCTCAAATGGGGGTATCGTGATGATCAACTTCGTCCCGGAATTCATCTCCGATGCAGCGTACCGGTGGGGAGCCGACCGCAATGCGGAGGAAGCCCGCCTGAAGGCCTTCAACCGCGCCAGCAAGGCGGCAGTCGAAGCCGGATTGAAAACGTGGGAGGCCGCGCATCCGAGGCCAGTAGTGACGGTCTCCACCGTCGCGGATCATGTTGAGCATGTCGCCAAGGTGGCGGGTTACGACCATGTCGGCATCGGCGGAGATTTCGACGGGATCACGTCAACTCCGCGGGGCCTTGAAGGGGTCAGCGACTATCCCGCGCTGTTCGCCGAGCTGATCCGCCGCGGCTGGTCCGACCAGAATCTCGCCAAGCTTGCTGGCGCGAATGTGCTGCGCGTGATGCGCCGCGCACGTGACGTCGCAACGTCCATGAAAAACGAGCCGGCTGCGCTGTCGCCGCTCGACGAGGGCAAGCCGTAGCATTCATCCAGCTGCGCCGCGGTCCAACGGTGCCGGAGCCTGGCAGTTATGGACCGCGCCGGAGTTCTGAAAGGAGACGTTGCTGAAGCCATGAGCGAGCCGCCACTTCGTGCCTCGATCATTCCGGTCACGCCGCTGCAGCAGAATTGCACGTTGCTGTGGTGCACGGCGACCATGCGTGGCGCCTTTTGCGATCCCGGAGGCGACCTGCCGCGCCTGAAGACCGCCGCCGAGAAGTTCGGCGTTACGATCGAGAAGATCCTGCTGACGCACGGCCATATCGACCATTGCGGCAGCGCAGGTCTCCTCGCGCGAGAGCTGGGCGTACCGATCGAGGGGCCGCACGAGGCCGACCGCTACTGGATCGACCGGCTCGCCGAAGACGGCGCGAAATATGGCATCCCGGGCCGCTCATTTGAGCCGTCGCGCTGGCTTGTTGATGGCGACCAGGTGACCGTCGGGAACCTCACCTTCGGTGTTCGCCACTGTCCGGGGCACACGCCAGGACATGTCGTCTTCCATCATCCGGAATCGAAAATCGCATTGGTCGGCGACGTGCTCTTCCGCGGCTCGGTCGGACGATGGGATTTCCCGCTTGGCGATCAGGAGCAGCTGATCAACTCGATCGTCAAACGGCTTTGGCCGATGGGCGACGAAACGTCGTTCGTACCCGGGCACGGCCCGATGTCGACGTTCGGCCACGAGCGGCAGACCAATCCTTTCGTGGGCGACGCCGCGCTAACCGCCTAGAACCAACCCGAGGGCGCAAGCGAGCGCCGACACGCTCAGAGCGAGCATGGCGACGCTCGATCCCAATCATGCCGAAGGCACGGACCTTCTGCCGCTCCCTGCTGTCCATCCCGAGGCCATGAACGAGACGTGCGACGAGAAAGGCGGCGGCAATCGACGCGAGGCCAAGAAGGTTGAGACCCGAAATCTCCAGCCCTGCCAGAAGGACAAGAACGGTGCGTGTCCGATATAGTTGGCTTGCGCCCGCATGCGCCGGAGAAGAGGCTCGTACCCGCCGTCGCCGATGCTGGCCCTGAACTCCTTCCGCAAGGCCCTGGTGCGCATGCCGAGCCGGTCGTTCAGCAACGTGCAGGCGGCCGCACAGCCAAGCGTAACCGGAATGGGTGCCCATATTCCTTCCTTCCAGGCCGCTCCGCACCCTGCCCTTGCAAGAACGGCTCGTTCCGCTATAGGAGCCGCGGTTCGCGACGATCCGGCCGCCGCCCGCGGTGCTGACCATTTGGGAAGCCCGCTGAGATGAGGCGCAGATCGTCGCAATTTTTATTGTTGTCCGACTTGCATGTGAAGGTGCCGCAATGGCTGTCCCCAAGAGAAAAACCTCGCCGTCGAAGCGGAACATGCGCCGCAGCCATCATGCGCTGAAGGCGACTCAGTTCCAGGAGTGCCCGAACTGCGGCGAGCTGAAGCTGCCGCACAACCTGTGTTCGGCATGCGGCCACTATAACGGCCGCGAAATCGTCTCGACCGAGGCGTAAGCCCAAGCCGAGGCCCAATGAGTATGGGCCCACGCATCGCCATCGACGCCATGGGCGGTGACGCCGGCCCAGCGGCGATGATCGCGGGCGCCTCGCGCGCACTGCGCAAGGATTCGTCGCTGCAGTTCACCTTCTATGGTGACGAGCGGCAGGTCGAGGTGCAGATCGGCGCGCACACGAATCTCGCGGGTCATTCCCAGGTTATCCATTCGCCCGAGGCGATTGCTGCGAGCGAAAAGCCGAGCCAGGCAATCCGCCGCGCCCGCACCACCTCGATGGGGATGGCGATCAATGCCGTCAAAGAAGGCATCGCCGACGCTGCTCTGTCCGGCGGCAACACCGGCGCATTGATGGCAATGTCTAAACTTGCGCTCCGGACAATGCCGGGCATCGATCGGCCGGCGCTTGCGGCCCTGTTGCCGACGCTCGCCGAAACCGACTGCGTGATGCTTGATCTCGGCGCGAACACCGAGTGCGACGCGCAGAACCTGGTCCAGTTCGCGGTAATGGGCGCCGCCTATGCGCGCTGCGTGCTCGGGATCCCGAAGCCGCGCGTGAAGCTTCTGAACATCGGTACCGAGGAATTGAAGGGCACCGACGAACTCAAGGACGCGGCGGCCCTGCTGCGGGACGCCGATTATCTGCCTTTCAGCTTCGACGGGTTCACCGAAGGCGACCAGTTGTCGCGCGGTGGCGTGGACGTTGTCGTGACGGACGGTTTTTCCGGGAACATCGCACTCAAGACTGCGGAAGGCACCGCGAGGTTCGTCACCGATCTCCTCCGCCGCGCGTTCAAGAGCTCACTACGCTCGAAGGCTGGCTTCGCGCTGTCGCGGCCGGCACTGAACCTCCTGAAAGTCCATCTTGATCCGAACAATCACAATGGCGCTGTCTTCCTCGGTCTCAACGGCCTCGTCGTGAAAAGCCACGGCAGTGCCAACCCGAAAGGCGTCGCCAATGCCATCCGGGTCGCCGCGAGCATGGTACGCAACGACATCACGCGGAAGATCGGGGAAGATCTCGACAATTTCCGCGCCCACGCATTCGCCAATGGGGCTGCTCAGTGAATCTACGTTCGGTTGTTATTGGCGTCGGCAGCGCGCTTCCCGAGCGGAAGGTTACGAATGAGGAGCTTGCAGCGACCGTCGACACGTCCGACGAGTGGATCGTCGAGCGCACGGGCATTCGCAGCCGTTATATAGCCGGCGATGGCGAAACGACCGGCAGCCTCGCGACAAAAGCGGCCCGAGCAGCACTTGAGCATGCGAAAGCCGAAGCGGGCGACATCGACCTCATCGTGCTTGCCACCGCAACCCCGGACCAGACGTTCCCATCGACGGCGACAAAGGTGCAGGCGGCCCTCGGCATCGACGATTGCATCGCCTTCGATGTCCACGCCGTGTGCACCGGCTTCCTCTACGCGGTATCCGTGGCAGATTCGATGCTTCGCTCCGGCAATGCGAACAAGGCATTGGTGATTGGCGCCGAAACCTTCAGCCGGATTCTCGACTGGGAAGACCGCACCACCTGCGTGCTTTTCGGCGACGGGGCCGGCGCGCTCGTGCTGAGCGCGGAAATGACAGACGGCGGCATCCTTGCAACCAAGCTGCACGCCGACGGGCGGCATAACGACCTGTTGTTCGTGGACGGTGGTCCCTCGAGCACCGGAACGGTCGGCAAGCTTCGGATGAAGGGCCGCGAGGTGTTCCGCCATGCAGTCGTCAACCTTGCAGATGTCCTCAACGAGGTGCTCGCCGATGCAGGACTGACGGCCGCGGACGTCGATTGGGTCGTTCCGCACCAGGCGAACCAGCGGATCCTTGACGCTACGGCTAAGAAATTGGGCCTTCCGTCCCAAAAGGTGGTGGTCACCGTCGACCAACATGCCAATACATCGGCAGCCTCTGTTCCGCTGGCGTTCGATACGGCAATAAAGGACGGACGAATCAAGCGCGGCGATGTTGTCGTTCTGGAAGCAATGGGTGGTGGATTTACATGGGGTGCGGCAGCGCTCAGGTATTGAAAAATTTGGAATTTCAGCAGATTAGTCGAATTGCCGACGGAGCGGAATTCCGTTACGAAAGTGAAACCGAGACGGCGGGGGGCACGCCGCTCCAGGCGGGGAGAATATGATGGCCGATCTAGGCATCGCGCGAGTCACCAAAGACGCGGACGCAGCAAATACCCTGACACGCGCGGACCTTTCCGACGTCGTCCATCGCCGCCTCGGGCTGTCGCGGGCCGAATCTGCCGGCGTTGTCGAGCGTGTGCTGCACCATATGTGCCACGCATTGTCCGAGGGCGAGAACGTCAAGGTTTCGGGCTTCGGGACTTTCATCCTGCGCGATAAGGGCCAGCGTATCGGCCGTAACCCGAAGACGGGCGTCGAAGTGCCGATCGCCCCGCGCCGGGTCATGACCTTCCGCGCCAGCCAGATCATGCGCGACCGGATCGCGAAAGACTGACCTTGGCGACGGCCGGTCAAAAGGACCCCGGCGCTCTCCTGACGATTGGCGAACTGTCGCAGGAGCTGGGCGTGCCCCAGCACATCCTGCGTTATTGGGAGACGCGTTTTCCGCAATTGAGGCCGATGCAGCGCGCCGGCAATCGGCGATACTATCGCCCCGGTGACGTGGAGCTTGCGCGTCGAATCCACCGGTTGCTCAACCAGGAAGGCTATACGGTGCGCGGCGTGCAGAAGCTCCTGCGCGACCGCGGCCAGCCGGAAGATGAGCCGCTTTCGGTCATGCCTGCTGCACTACCTGCCGAGACAGCAACGGCGGCTGTGGAAGCGTCCGACCACGAGCGCGGAGTGGACGTGTTCCGGCTGATTGCCCTGCGTAATCGCCTCGCGGCGGCGCTCGACGGCTAGGCAAGATCTTTCGGGAAGATGAGGTCGACGATCTCGCCGCTTCCCCGACCAATCCCAGTCCAGTGATCGCCCGCCAGTTCGAGGAGCGCGAGCGCGGCGGTCGGATATTTCGTAGCTACTCGCTGGCGAAAGCCAACAGCATCGTCGCGCGTCAGCTCGAGAATGAGACGCTCGAGACCGGGGTTGTGCCCCACCAATAGTGCTGCCTCGACGGTTTCCGGAAGGGCGCGGATCAGCTCGAGAAGAGTCTCGGGACTCGCGAGGTAGATCGCCTGTTCAAAGCGGACGGGAGCGTCGAAATCAAAGTCCTTCTCAACGCCGTCGATGGTCTCGCGGACGCGGGCGGCGGTGCTTGCGAGAACCACGTCGAAGCGCAGGCGTCGGCGCTTCATTTCGTGGCCGATGCAACGCGCCGCCTTCAATCCCCGATCGTTCAATCGCCTGTCGTAGTCGTCGAGGCCGGGGTCCTCCCAACTCGATTTCGCATGACGGAGGAGCGCGAGGCGCTTCAACTCACCCGCTCGGCTTGCACGACGGCGCCTGTCGCCAGCCGCTCCTCGACGCAGGCAATCGCCTGGTCGAGGGGCAAGCGGCGGATCGGGACACCGGCCGGGAACGCCGCAAGCAGACGCGACGGCATGGCTGCGGACAGGATGACGAACACGCCGCAATCGCCCTGTCGCCGGATGAGGCGGCCGAACGCCTGGGCAAGGCGCGCGCGAACGACGCGATCGTCATAGGCGCTGCCACCGCCAGCCATTCGCCGGGCCGCGTGAAGCACCGTCGGCCGTGGCCATGGCACGCGTTCCATCACGACGAGCCTCAACGAATGGCCGGGCACGTCGACGCCGTCGCGAAGCGCGTCGGTGCCCAGCAGCGAGGCACGCGGATCATCGCGGAAGATGTCGACGAGCGTTCCCGCGTCGATCGGATCGACGTGCTGTGCAAGAAGGGGAAGTCCGTCACGGGCGAGGCGATCGGCGATCCGCGCGTGCACCGCCTTCAGGCGCTGGATCGCGGTGAACAGCCCGAGCGTGCCCCCGTCGGCCGCGGCGATCAGCCGCGCATAGGCACCCGCGAGCGAGGCGATATCTCCCTGTTTCACATCGGTGACTATCAGCACTTCGGAGCAGCCAGCATAGTCGAATGGGCTTTGCGCCTCGAAATGTGCGGCAGGGTTTGGCAGATGCAGGGCGCCGGTGCGAGCGTCGGCAGCGCCCCAGTCTTCGCCGCCGCGCAGCGTCGCCGATGTGACGAGCACTCCATCGGCTGGCGCCAGCACGGCAGAAGCGAGCGGCTTGGTGGGGTCGAGCCAGCGGCGATGGATCGCGACGTCATATTCGCGGCCGTCGACTCGCTCCACTGCCAGCCAATCGACGAACTCCGGGTCGGCTTCGCCGCCGACGCGCGCCAGCAAGGCGGTCCACGCGGCCAAGGTTTCGCGCCGCCAGGCGAGACCGCGAATCGCGCCCTCGACGCGCGCACGTGCCTGGCTGTCCAGCCAGTCGGGTCCATCTTCAATCACGGCCTCCAGCCGCCGTGCCAGTGCAGCGAACGGCTTGGTCAGGCTCTCGAGAATCTCGGCCGCCGCGGCCGCGGCCGACACCAGCGCGCCGTCCGGCTCCGCTAGCTCGGTTTCAAGACCAAAGCCCGCTTCCTGCGCTCTGGAGCGCGCATATACGGTCTCCCGAACCTCAGCGAGCAGCGCCTCGATCGGACCAAACGGTGCACCTTCGACCAGCCGCTGCTGCCAGGCGTCGGACGGCAGTGCCCTTGCCGCCTCGACCGCTGCGTCCAGCGCTCGCGCGCCTTCATCGTCGTACGACGCGACATCGATCAGGCGCGCTGCGAGACCGCGGCGCCGCCCCCGTGAACGGCCTTCGGGGCCGACGATCCAGCGCCTGAGTTCGATGGCCTCCTGACCACTAAATGCGACTGCGAAAGTAGAATCGGCGGCCTCAAAGAGGTGGTGGCCCTCATCGAACATGATCCGGCCCGGCGCATCCTCCCGGGCGCGGGCAGCATTGATCATCACCAGCGCATGGTTGGCGATGACGATGTCGGCTTCGCGGCTCGCGCGCTCGGCGCGCTCGATGAAGCAGCGGCGATAATGGGGACAGCCGGCATAGACGCACTCGCCGCGACGGTCGGTCAGGGCTGTCGCGCCGGCACGGCGAAACAGGCTCGGCAGCCATCCCGGCAAGTCGCCGCCGACCATGTCGCCATCCTTGGTATAGGCCGCCCAGCGGCCGACAAGCTGAGCCAGGACGGCTGCGCGACCGCTGAATGCACCCTGCAGCGCATCCTCGAGGTTGAGGAGGCAAAGATAGTTCTCGCGGCCCTTGCGGACGACGATTCGGCGAGCACGCTCCTCCGGCTCCGAAAACAGCTTGGGCCCCTCGGCGTCGAGCTGCCGTTGCAGCGCCTTGGTAAAGGTTGAGACCCACACCGTTCCACCAGACTCTTCGGCCCAAAGCGAGGCTGGTGCGAGATAGGCGAGCGTCTTCCCGATCCCCGTTCCAGCTTCGGCGAGCAGCAGATTTGGTGCTCCCTTGGCGGGCTTGGGCGCGAACACCTGCGTCACCGCTTCAGCCATGAGGCGCTGTCCATCGCGCGATTCGGCCCGTCCAGTCAGCCGATCAAGCCGGTCACGAGCGTCTGTAGGCGAGACCATCACCGGGCGAGGCGGCGGCTGCTCGCCCGCTTCGTCCCATTGCTTCAACCGGGAGAAGAGCATGCGTTCGCCGTGTTCAGGACGCTGGAGCCGCGCTCCGATGAGCGGCGCCCACCCCCAGCCGAGCCGGTGCAGCGTCGAATTCGACGTCCACGCACCCTCACGCTCGCGCCACTGGGGGTCGCCGAGCAGGTCGAGCAGCTTTCCTGCGATATTCCGTAATGCCGCTGCGGCTGCCGCATCGGACTCCATGGATAGCGGGGCGAGGTCGAGGGCTCGGCCCAGTCCGGCGACAGTGGGTACCGTGAAGCTCGCCGGGTGGATAAATGCGAACAGTTCGAGCAGGTCGAGCCCGCTCAGCTCGGGATAGCCGAGCCGCTGCCCCACGAGCGGGGCATTGAGAATGATGTGGGGCGTCTCCGCAGCGCGTACGATCGCCTCGCCGCGGCTTGCCTCCCGGACCTGGCCGTCCCGGTCAGCCAGCCAGATGCCTGCGTGGGTTGCGTGCAGCGCGGGAAGAGGCAAAGGAGCGCCCATCCCCGCGACCCTGCCGACTGCAGAACAGAAGAGCAACGAATTTGGACGCCGAAACGCTTCGATCCGCCGCGATGACCTCCAAGGCCTGGCCCTACGAGGAAGCGCGCAAGCTGCTGAAGCGTTGGCCCGAGGGGAAGCCCGCCGGCGCGCCGATGATCTTTGAGACGGGTTACGGCCCGTCGGGCCTGCCGCACATCGGCACTTTCAACGAGGTCGCGCGAACGACCTTTGTCCGCCAAGCCTATGAGGAATTGACCGGGAATCCAACCCGGCTGATCGCCTTCAGCGACGACATGGACGGGCTTCGCAAGGTCCCGGACAATGTGCCGAACCAAGGGCTGCTCGCGGCCAATCTCGGCAAGCCCCTGACGCAGATTCCCGACCCGTTTGAGCAGTTTGAGAGCTTTGCGCATCACAATAATGCAATGCTTCGGCGCTTCCTCGACCGGTACGGCTTTGATTACGAGTTCCTGTCCGCGACAGACTGCTACGCGTCGGGCCGGTTCGACGACATCATCCGCAAGGTTCTACAACGCTGGGACGCGATCATGGGCGTCATGCTGCCGACGCTCCGCGAGGACCGGCGCAAGACCTACTCGCCGATCCTCCCCGTGTCACCAACCAGCGGGCGCGTGCTTCAGGTGCCAGTTGAAGTGGTCGACGCGGAGGCCGGCCTCATTGCCTTCGACGACGAGGACGGCCGCATCCAGCAATCGGCGTTCGGCGGTTCGGCCAAGCTGCAATGGAAGGTGGACTGGGCGGCGCGCTGGGTTGCGCTCGGTGTCGATTACGAAATGGCGGGGAAGGACCTGATCGACAGCGTCGTCCAGTCGGGCAAGATCGCGCGCATCCTCGGCGGCCGCCCGCCCGAGGGCTTCAATTACGAGATGTTCCTCGACGAGAAGGGCGAGAAGATCTCCAAGTCGAAGGGCAACGGCCTCAGCCTCGAGGAATGGTTGCGCTACGGCAGCCAGGAGAGCCTCGCCTTCTACATCTACCGCGAGCCGAAGCGCGCCAAGAGCCTGCACATCGGGGTCATCCCGCGCGCGGTCGACGAATATTGGCAGTTCCGCGGCAATTACTTCGCCCAGCCGGTCGAGCAGAAGCTCGGCAATCCGGTCCACCACATCCACGCCGGCAACGTCCCGGCGGAGACGCTGCCGGTCACGTACGGGCTGCTGCTCAATCTTGCCGGCGTCCTGGGGACGCAGGCAACCTCTGAAACCCTCTCGGAATACGTCGACAATTACCTCGGCGAACCGACGGAAAGCACCGAATTGAACGAGTTGATCGCCCTCGCCGTCAATTACTCGCGCGATTTCATTGTCCCGACGCTGAAGCGGCGTCGGCCGACCGCGATGGAAGCCGAAGCGCTGCGCGATCTCGACTCCGAGCTCGCCAGGCTGCCGGCCGATGCGCCCGCCGAGGACATCCAGACTCAGGTGTTCGAAGTCGGCAAGCGCCACCCGTTCGAATCTTTACGCGGCTGGTTCCAGGCGCTCTACGAAACCCTGCTCGGTTCGAGCCAGGGCCCGCGCATGGGCAGCTTCATCGCCCTCTACGGGATCGACAATTCCCGCCGGCTGATCGCCGAGGCGCTGGCAGCGGCGCGAGCGTAACGCTACCGTCGGGCCGCAAACAGGGGGCCCGTGTGCGTTCCGTTTCCCGAATGTCCGGCGAAGCCGCTCGCGGCAACGCCTCGGCGCTGAACCGAATCATGATCGTCGGCCAGCCTGGATCGGGCAAAAGCCGGCTTGCGCAGACGCTCGGCGAACGCACCGGACTTCCCGTGATCCACATCGACAAGATCCATTGGCAGCCCGGTTGGGTCGAGCGCAGCCGCGACGAAAAGACGCGGCTTTGCCGGCAGGCCGAGCAAGGCGAGCGATGGATTTTCGAGGGCGGCCATTCAGCGACTTGGCCGAGCCGGCTCGCCCGCGCGGACATGCTCGTGTGGATCGACCGGCCCTTCGGCCTTCGGCTGTGGCGCGTGCTGCGCCGGGCGTTGCTGGGCCTGGGTCGAACCCGGCCCGACATGGCCGACGGATGTCCCGAGCGGCTGCGCTCCCTGCCCGAGTTCGTTGGCTACATTTGGCGGACCCGGCGCACGGGCGCCGAGAAGATCGCTCGGCTGACGCAATCGGCGCCAGCCGGTTGCGAGGTCGCCCACCTCCGCTCCGAGCGCGACCTGGAAAGCTTCGTCGGGCGCTTTGCTTAGGGCAGCAGCGCCGCGGCCGGGCCGCGATGGTCGAGCAACGGCGCTTCGGCCTTGACCATCAGCTGATCGATCCGCGCCGCCTCGGCCCGCGCGTACGGACAGTCGGACCCGGCATCGCTCCAGCCCAGTTCCGCGTCCGTCTTCGGCTCAGCGCCGAGCGGCGCGACCCAGCACATTGCTCCGATTACCAGCAGCTTCTTGAGCGTCGAGGTCATGGGGATGCTCCTCCGCTTCCATCATAACGCGGCCGCGGCCCGCGCTCGATTGGCCGTCGACGAACCGACCGCCTTATTCTGCCAGCCTACGCGCCGGCTGACATTTCGCCGCGCCTACCAGAAGAAGTTGTAGATCACGTCGACCACTCGGCCGTCCCACGTGTCGACCAGGATCGCGTCGTCGTAATAGCGGATCCAGCGATAGCCCGGCGGCGCGTAGGGCAGGCGGTACTGCCACGGATCGTTGAGCCAGTAGCGGCTGCCGAAATAGCTCGGCCACAGCCGCCAGCCGATCTGGTACGGGCGGTAACCCCAGCCGAACGGATCGGAATAGAAGCTGAAGTGGAACAGCGACCGGTGGCGCCGGCGATGCTCGCGCCAGTTATAGCGATGGTCGCTGCGCCAGTGGCTGGTGCTCCAGCTCGCCCAGTTGCTGCGGCGTCCCTCGGTGCGAAGCGGCGGCTGGGTGCCCTCGTGCGGCGTGTTGGCGACGATCGGCACGCGGTTACGGAACACGCTTGGCAGCCGGCGGCGCGACTCGCGCAGCGTCCCGGTGGCCCCGACGTCGTGCGGCGCTTCGATCACCTTCGGCCCGGTCCAGCGGCGCACCCGATCGGTCGAACCGGGCTCGGTGGTCTGAACCGCCCTGACGTCGGTCCCGCCGCTGCTGAAGCGGCTGCGGACCCCGTTGTGGAGACGTGCTTCGCGGGACTCAACGCCGCCGTTCGATTCGACTCGAGTGACGCGATCGGCGTGCCCGCCGCCGCTGTTGGTTTCGACACGGGTGACGACGGGCTGCGGCTGGTCGTTCCCGCCGCCGCGCTCGGGCCGGGCGATGCCGCCGAAATGCGCCCGCTCGCTGCTTCCTGCATTGGTCGACTGCGACGAACTTCTGTCGTTGCCGCCACGATTGCCGCGGTCGACATGCGTGTCGCTCGACCGGCTTGGCCGGTCGCCGCGGTCCTCGGCAGCCGACTGGTTGGCGCCATGGTGGCCCGGGCGCTCGCCCGAACCGGCGGCAAGGACCGGCGCGGTCACGCCGGCGAGAAGCACGAAAGCAAAGACCTTACGCATGGCCGTTCCCCGAAGACTCGTTACAAACCTTGCGTCGGCTGGTGCTCCTCGTCCGATGAAGTGTTGCTGAATGACTGTTTCGGCTGCGGCACAGCTTTGGCCGACGCCGCGGCCCGGGCGATCGCGCTGCGAATCCGCGGATAGGCGCCGCAGCGGCAGAGGTTGGGCAGCGCCGCGAGCTCGTCCGGCCCCGGATTCGGACTGGCGTCGAGCAGCGCGGCGATGGCCATGATGAACCCCGGCTCGCAATAGCCGCACATCGTCACCTGCTCGGCCAGCCACGCCTGCTGCACCGGGTGCGCGCCACCGAGGCCCTCGATGGTCGTCACCGCCGCGCCCTCGAGGTCCCGGATCGCGACCGCGCAACTGAGCGCCGCGCGCCCGTCGATCATCACCGTGCACGCCCCGCAATCGCGGCTGTCGCAGCCATATTTGGTGCCCGTGAGGTTGGACGCGTCGCGCAGCGCCCACAGCAACGGAGTCGCCGGATCGAGCCTGTAATGCACACCCTCGCCATTGACCGTCATCCGAGTCATTCGACGACGCTAGCGTCGAGGCGCGCTTCAGTCGACACGGAGCTTCCCCTCTCCCCGCCGGGGAGGGGGACTGCTAGGGTCTCTCCATGCCGCGCGTGACCACCAGCCTTGGATATTCGATCGGCTATACCGAAGCCGGCGCTGGCGCCGCGCCACCGATCGTTTTCCTCCACGGCGTCGGCTCCGACAAATCGGTGTGGCGGCCGCAGCTCGAGCATTTTGCATCGGAGCGGCGGGCGATCGCGTTCGACTATCCCGGTTATGGCGACAGCGACCCTGCGCCTGAGGGCACCACGCGCGAGGATTATGCCGAAGCTGTCCACTCGGCGATGCACGCGCTCGAGGTTGACCGCGTCCACATCTGCGGCCTTTCGCTGGGTGGCGTGGTTGCCGTCGCGCTATGTCACGCGGTGCCCAATCACTGCGCCTCGCTGATCCTCGCCGACAGCTTCGCCGTGCACCCCGACGGCCGCGCGATCTACGACCGCGCGCTCGGCGCCAGCGCCGACCTTCGCACCATGGCCGAAGCGCGGGTCGACGTCCTCCTCGCCCAGCCCGCCGACCCCGCGGTGCGCAGCGAAGTAGTCGAGACGATGGCGCGGATCGACCCCGCCGCCTACCGCATCGGCGCCGAGGCCGTGTGGCTCGCCGACCAACGCGAGCGGGCGCACGACATTCGAGTCCCGACGCTCGTGGTCTGCGGCAGCGAGGACAAGGTGACCCCGCCCGCGCTGTCGCTGGCGCTGACCCAGCTGATCCCCGGCGCACGCTCCGAGCTGATCGAAGGCGCCGGGCACATCGCCAACCTGGAGCAGCCCGGCGCGTTCAACACCCTGGTCGGCGCCTTCATCCGCGGCGTCGATTCTCGCTCAGCCTAAGGTCCGCTGCCTGGCTGGTTCCATTTCAGGCGGACAGGGCCTGACCGTCGATCGTCGCAACCAGCCGTTTGCCACGCCACACTTCGCATTTGAGCGCACCATGTTTGAGCTCGTGGGCCTGGCGGATGGCATCCGCATCATCGGCCGCGTCGATCCATTCGGCCAGGTGGATGTTTCCCGATCCATCAAGACAATAGACTCGATACTGACGCATAACACCCCGCTATCGAGGACGTCTTACGTCGCCGGCACCACAGTTCGCAATAACCCAGGTAATCGTAAGCCACTGTTATAAAGAGAAAAACTCAACTCGCTGCCGAAAGCAGACATTCCTCTGTTCGACACGCGGCCATCGCACGCATTCACCCCGTCAGCGCCTCGTTCCAGTACCTCGAGACATAAAAGACCAGGATGGCCAGCGGCAGCACATAGTCGAGCCATGGCTTGCGAACGAACGCGAGGAGCAGATAGGCGAAAAGCGGCACGAGGATTCGCGCCCAATCATCCCACCGAACCGGTCCCCCGACGGACATCTGGCCGCCTCCGAACAGGAGCCAGAGGAGAAAATAGGCGAGTTGAGTCGCGGCAAAGGTCGACCAGAAGTAGCGGCGATTTTCCTCATAGAAGCTGCGCAAGTCGCACCCCTCGCCGACTTCGTCCGGCAAACACGCGACAGCGGTCAGGACCAGCAGCAGGATATGCCCGAAAAGTGCGATGTAGACTGGGAAATTGAGGGCAACCTGGAGGTCGCGCAGGGCCCACTGTGCGAACCAGATGCGGACCACCTCGACGACGACGAGAGCCGCCGCGACGAGAATTCGTCCGTCCCAGACGACGGTTCGCCGATGCCGCATCAAATGGTGGAAATCCATCACGATGTCGGCAAGCGCGAGACTCATCAGGATCGAGATCAGCCCAAGCGCATATTCGAATGGCGACATCCGATGCTCCCCCGAAGCAGCCATACCGTAGCGGAGGGCAAAAGGAACGTCCGCAACGACCCGTTGTCGCACGAGATTACGCTGTCCTACAGGCGCGCGGGTGTGGCATGCAGCGGTCATGCGCCGCCGCTGTTTCGCGCTGACCGCATCGAACCTGACGCCGGTCTCACGCGCGCGGGCGGACGCGCGCACGCGCAGCTTCGCTGCATTTGCTGCGTTTCGGTCCGCTCGCTCGCACGCGCCCAAGGATGTTAAGTTCGTCAGCTCCATTGGATTCGGCCGTTGAGGATCGCCTGCATCGGCGGCGGCCCGGCAGGGCTCTATTTCGCCATCTCGATGAAGTTGCGCGACCCGGCGCACGAGATCGAGGTGTTCGAACGCAACGCCCCGGGGGTCACGTTCGGCTGGGGCGTGGTCTTCTCCGACCTCACGGTCGACAACATCTCGAGGAACGACCCAACCTCGGCGAACATTATCACCGGCGAATTCGCCCACTGGGACGACATCGACGTTCATATCCGCGGCGAGACCGTGACCTCGGGCGGTCATGGCTTCATAGGTATCAGCCGCAAGCGCCTGCTGGCGATCCTGCAGGACCGGGCGCGGGAGCTCGGAGTAGTTCTGCATTTCGAGGCCGAATGCGATCCCGCTGACCCGAAGTGGCGCGATTACGACCTCGTCATCGCGTCGGACGGTGCCAACTCGCGTTTTCGTGACGCCAACGCCGACGCTTTCGGAGTGGACGTCGACGTGCGCCGGAACAAGTTCGTGTGGCTCGGCACGTCGAAGGTGTTCGACGCCTTTACCTTCGCCTTCGAGGAAACCGAGCACGGCTGGATCTGGGCGCACGCCTACCGCTTCGCGCCCGACTGCTCGACGTTCATCGTCGAATGTTCGGAGGAGACGTGGCGCAATTTCGGCTTCGACCGGATGAGCCAGGACGAGAGCATCGCGGCGTGCGAAAAATTGTTCGCCAAATATCTCGAGGGCCGCGCGCTGCAATCGAACGCAAGCCACCTCGTCGGCTCGGCCGCCTGGCTGAACTTCCGCCGGATCAAATGTGCGCGGTGGACCGCCGACAACGTGATCCTCCTCGGCGACGCCGCTCACACCGCGCATTTTTCGATCGGTTCAGGCACCAAGCTCGCGCTCGAAGACGCGATCAAATTAGCCGAGGTGCTGAACCGCTTATCCTCCTCTACATTTGCAGGGGAGGGGGACCGCTCGAAGAGCGGTGGTGGGGCCTTGTCCCTCGAGGCCGCGCTCGACGAATACCAGGCCGAGCGCAACCTCGAGGTGCTCAAGCTCCAGAACAGCGCGCGCAACTCGACCGAGTGGTTCGAGACGCTCGACCGCTACCTCCATTTCGAGCCGCTGCAATTCGCTTATTCGCTGCTGACCCGAAGCCAGCGCATCAGCCACGAGAATTTGCGGCTGCGCGACCGCGAATGGCTCGAAGGGGTCGAGCGCTGGTTCTGGAAGCGCGCGACAAACGGCCGCTCGAACAAGACCGCGCCGCCGATGTTCGCCCCGTTCCGGCTACGCGAGATGGAGGTCGAGAACCGCATCACCGTGTCGCCGATGGCAATGTATTCAGCGGTCGACGGCGTGCCCAATGACTTCCACCTGGTCCACTTGGGCGAACGCGCGCTCGGCGGGGCCGGGCTGGTGTTCACCGAGATGACCTGCGTCTCGCCCGAAGGCCGGATCAGCCCCGGCTGCACCGGAATGTGGAACGCCGACCATGTCGCCGCGTGGAAGCGGATCGTCGATTTCGTCCACGCCAACTCGAAGGCGAAGATCTGCCTCCAACTCGGCCATTCCGGAGCCAAAGGCTCGACCCGGCTCGGCTGGGACGGCGACAATCTGCCGCTCGACGGCGGCAACTGGCCGGTGATGGCGGCGAGCGATGTGCCGTGGTCGCCGGTCAATCAGGTGCCGAGGGCGATGACCCGCGCTGACATGGATGCGGTGCGCGACCAGTTCGTCGCCGCGGTGCGCATGGGGCTCGAGTGCGGCTTCGACATGGTCGAGCTCCACGCCGCCCACGGCTATCTGCTGTCGAGCTTCATCACCCCGCTGCAGAACAACCGCACCGACGACTATGGCGGGACCCTAGAGAACCGTCTGCGCTACCCGCTCGAAGTGTTCGCCGCGATGCGCGCCGCCTGGCCGTCCGACCGACCGATGTCGGTGCGGATCTCGGCCACCGACTGGGCGGGCGAGAACGGGATCACCCCGGACGACTCGGTCGTAATCGGCGAAGCGTTCGCTCAGCAGGGCGCGGACCTGATCGACGTTTCGGCCGGTCAGACCTGGGCCGAGCAGCAGCCGGTCTACGGTCGGATGTTCCAGACCCCGTTCAGCGACAAGATCCGCAACGAGGCGAAGCTTGCGACCATGGCGGTCGGCAACATCTACGAGCCCGACCATGCCAATTCGATCCTCGCGGCCGGCCGCGCCGACCTGGTCGCGCTCGCGCGGCCGCACCTGATCGACCCGATGTGGACCCTCCGTGCCGCAGCCGCGCTGGACTACCGAGACATCCACGTCCCGTCGCAATATCTCGGCGGAATGAGCCAGCTGGCCCGCAACCTCAAGCGCGAAGCCGAGGCCGCGGCGGCGCTTCGGGTCTGATTAGAGCGCCACGGGCTCGAGGAACACGCCACCGGCTTCGTAGCCGCAGGTCCAGCGGATCACCGCCTTGACCGGCTCGAGCTTGGCGACCTGGAGGATTACTTCCGAGCCGACCTCAAGCTCGCACCGCGACTCGAGCTTGAATCCGTCGCGCGACACGTCGGTGATGGTCACGTCGAGCGCGCATCCGTCCTGTTCGAGCAGCACCGCCTCGCAACGCACCGCGATGCGCGGTTCGCGCTGCTGGTAGCCGCCGGAATGGAGTCGTGCATTGTCCTTCATCTCTGTCCCCTGACGCACCGGGACGAATCCGCCCTCGCCGCGCAGTCGAGCACGCCGTCAGGCCAGTGATGAGGGCAGCGTCCACTCCACCCGCATCGGTCCACGTCCAGTGCGGCAGACTGACATGGATCAGTTAACGGGCGTCCCAACGGGCGTGGTTTGCGGTGCGTTTACCGCGTTGGCGAAAGTCAGCGGTCGAGCACGGAGGCGAGGCGGTCGCGCAGCTGGATCAGGCGGAACACGTCGATCCCGCCGCCTGGCTCAGGCTCCGGCGACGGCGCGGGTTGGGCCGCATGGACTGCGGTCGCGACCTCGACCGCCTGCGCGCCGCGGTCGCGGAGCAGCTTCTGGACTCCGCGGACGGTATAGCCTTCCTCGGTCAGCAGGCGGTGGATCCGCCGCGCCATCGCGACATCGGCCGGGCGGTAGTAGCGGCGGTTGCCGGCGCGCTGCATCGGCCGCAGCTGCGGGAACTTGGTTTCCCAATAGCGCAGGATATGCTGCGCGACTCCGAGCTCTTCGGACAATTCGCCGATCGTCAGAAGCGCGTCCGGGTGCTTGTCTCCGGCCGCCACGTTTCGGATCAGCCCTTGGCGATCCGGTCGCGCATGATCTGACTGGCGCGGAACGTCATCACGCGCCGCGGAGCGATCGGCACTTCGACCCCGGTCTTCGGGTTCCGCCCGACCCGCTGGCCCTTGTCGCGCAGGATGAAGGTGCCGAAGCCCGACACCTTGACGTTCGCGCCCTTGGCCAGCGCGTGGCACATGTGATGCAGCACCCGCTCCACGACATTGGCCGATTCGGCGCGCGACAGGCCGAGCTTGCGATGAACCGTGTCGGCGAGGTCCGCGCGCGTCAGCGTGCCGTTCACACCCGAATCCTTGTTGAGCCGCGCGATCCCGAGATCCGCCATGATTTTCTCCAGCCTTTCACGGCGTGCCCCCGCCGCTTAGATTACAGTTACGTAACGGAAACCCGTCATGTCGGCAATTCGACTTTTTCACGGATTGCCGATATTTTTCAATACCTGAGCGCTGCCGCGCCCCATGTAAAGCCACCACCCATCGCTTCCAGCACAATCACGTCGCCGCGCTTGATTCGCCCGTCCTTGACCGCGGTGTCCAGCGCAAGCGGGACCGAAGCGGCCGAGGTATTCGCATGGTTGTCGACGGTGACGATGACTTTTTCGGCCGGAAGCCCCAGTTTTCTCGCGGTCGCGTCGAGGATGCGGGCGTTCGCCTGATGCGGGACCACCCAGTCGACGTCGTCGGCCGATAGCCCGGCGGCCTCGAGCACCTCGTTCATCACGTCGGCGAGGTTGACCACCGCGTGGCGGAACACCTCGCGGCCCTTCATCCGCAATTTGCCGACGGTGCCGGTGGTCGAGGGGCCGCCGTCGACAAACAGCAGGTCGTTGTGGCGCCCGTCCGCGTGGAGCTTCGTCGCGAGGATCCCGCTTTCGGTCTCCTCGGCGGTCAGCACCAAAGCGCCGGCGCCGTCGCCGAACAGCACGCAGGTCGCCCGGTCCTCCCAGTCGAGGATTCGGCTGAAGGTCTCGGCGCCGATCACCAATGCCTTCCTGGCGTTGCCCGAGCGAAGCATCGAATCGGCAACGCTCAGCGCATAGAGGAAGCCGGTGCAGACGGCATGGACGTCGAACGCGATGCAATCGTTGATCCCGAGCGCCGCCTGGACCTTGGTCGCCGACGACGGGAAGGTCTGATCGGGGGTCGCGGTTGCAAGCACGATGAGGTCGATGTCAGTCGCCTGTAGTCCGGCGTGGTCGAGCGCCTGGCGGGCGGCGTCCGTCGCGAGGCTCGCGGTGGTCTCGCCGTCGCCGGCGACGTAGCGGTTGCGAATCCCGGTCCGCTCGACGATCCACGCGTCGGTCGTGTCGACGGTCTTCGCCAGCTCCTCGTTGGTCACCCGCCGCTTGGGCAGCGCCGAGCCGACGCCCGCGACCACCGAATGAAGGCTCATTGGGCAGCCTCGTTGGCGAAGGCGTGGGCGCGGAAGTTGTCGAGATCCTCCCCGATCTTGCGGATGATGTCGTTGCGTACCATCCGGGCGGCGACGCCGATCGCATTGGCGACGCCCTTGGCATTGGCGCTGCCGTGGCTCTTCACGACGAGGCCGTTGAGCCCAAGGAAGACCGCGCCATTGTGGTTGTTTGGGTCAAGGTGGACCTTGAGCAGGTTGAGCGCGGGCCGCGACAGCGCGAACCCGGCCTTGGACCGCAGCGAGCTCTTGAACGCTCGCCGCAGCAGGTCGGTGACGAAGCGCGCGGTGCCCTCGGCGGTCTTCAGCGCGATATTGCCGGAGAAGCCATCGGTGACGACCACGTCGACATTGCCGCGCGACAGTTGGTCGCCCTCGGTGAAGCCGTCGAAACGGAACGGCAGATAATCGGCCTCGCGGAGCAGCGCAGCAGCGTCCTTGAGTTCGTCGGTGCCTTTCAATTCCTCGGTGCCGATGTTGAGCAGCTTCACGCGGGGAGCCGAAAGGCCGAGCACGGTCCGCGAATAGGCCGAACCCATGACCGCGAACTGAACCAGGTTCTGGGCGTCGCACTCGGTGTTGGCGCCGAGGTCGAGCATGATGACGTCGTTGTCGCCAAGCGTCGGCAGAAGCGCCGCGAGCGCCGGCCGGTCGATCCCGGGCATGGTCCGGAGCGCAAGCTTGGACATGGCCATCAGCGCGCCGGTATTGCCTCCCGACAGCGCCGCATCGGCGATCTTTTCCTTCACCGCATTGATCGCCATGCCCATCGAGGTGGTGCGGGCGCGGCGGATCGCCTGGCTCGGCTTTTCGCTCGGGCTGATTGCCTCGGCCGAATGGACGATGTGCTCGTGGCCGGCGAGATTGCGGTGCTCGGCGATCTGCGCCTCGACCTGCCGTTCGTCGCCGTAGAAGGTGAACTGGAGCGTGGGATCCTTGCGCAGCGCGCGCGAGGCGCCGGCAATCATCGCTGCCGGGCCGGCATCACCGCCCATGGCGTCGATGGCGATGCGCGGGCGGTCAGCCATTCGCTATCGCCCCTGTCAGCGCTCCCGTGGCTCAGGCCTCGGTCGAAACGATTTCGCGGCCGTTATAATGGCCGCACGCCGCGCACATGTTGTGCGGCAGCTTGAGTTCGCCGCAGTTCGGGCATTCCTGGAACTTGGTCGGCGTCAGCGCGTGGTGGCTGCGGCGCATGTTCCGCTTCGACGGCGAGGTTTTTCTTTTAGGGACAGCCATTGCGGCACCTTCAAAAGCAATCGGGACAACAATAAAAATTGCGACGATCTGCGCCTAATCTCAGCGGGATACCCGCAGGCGGCGGCTGGATCGTCGCGAACCGCGGTCCCTAGAGCGGAACGGACCGGTGTTGCAAGGCCGGCGTGCCGATGCGAGGGAAGGTCAGGGGAGGGATTCCATGAC
>JBJMUN010000026.1:0-49292 GCA_045811185.1 Sphingomicrobium sp. | reverse complement strand
TCACCGATGAAGCCGGAGCCGACGCCGGAATGCTCGAACTCGACTTCCGCGAAGCTGGAGAATGCGAGCTCGCCTTCATCGGGCTCGTCCCAGAGCTTTCCGGCAAGGGCCACGGCCGCTGGCTGCTTGCCGAAGCGGTGCGCCGCGCCTGGCGCGAGGGCGTCGACCGCGTCCACGTCCACACCTGCTCGCTCGATCACCCGGCGGCGCTATCCGCCTACCGCCGCGCCGGCTTCACGCCCTACAAGCGCGCCATCGAGCGCTTCCCTGACCCGCGCCTGCTCGGCATCCTGCCGACGGATTGCGCGCCTCAGATCCCGCTGCTCGGGACGCTCGCCTGAACCCCGCCGCCAGTCAGCTGCAGGTAGATTCGCGCCAGCATCACCGCGAACAAGGTCGTCACTGCGGCGCTGAACAGCGACTGGACGAGCGCGATGCTCAACGCCGCGGCTGACATAGGCTGGGGCTGGCCCAACAGCAGGACCACGACCGCCCCGATCGCGGCACCGACAGCCATCAAAAGGAGGATGGCGCCGACGATGAAAATCAGCAGGAAGCCGAACAGCGGCAGCCAGTGCCCCGCCGTCAGCTGCCAGCTGCGTTTGAGAATCGCGATCGGTCCTGCATCCTCGGCACTCGCTACCGGCGATGACATCAGCAGCCGCACGCCGAAATAGATCACGAGCGCCAGGTAAAAGAGGGCGACCAGCACCACCGGCCCGCTTGTCGGGATCGGCCTTGCGTTGAGCGGAACGCCGAGCGCGCCGAGCAGGATCACGCACGGAATAGCGATGATGAACAATGCGACGACGAGGATCAGCACCGCGACGAAGTAGATCGGCATCCGGCGGATACCATGCGCAATCGCGGCGCCGACGGTGATCGACGGGCCGATCGCGAGCCGAATGAGCGCCAGCTGTCCCGCGAGCGCAATCACGGTCGCGACGAACGTGACGAGGTCGACCCACCACGGCGTCGCGGAGGCGCTCATGCGGCCCGGGTTGATAAGGGTGCTCAGCGCCGAAGGAAGCGCGACCAGCGCCAGAGCGACGCTCGCCATCAGCCGCCCGTCGTGCGCGAGGACGTGCTGCGTTTCTTCCCAGGCTTTCGAAATCGACAGTTTGGCCATCGCCTTCCCCTTGTAGCGCCCGCGTTATGCTGGCCCCGGCGCAATCGCGCAACGGCGCTTGCTCTCAGGAGGCGCCCTCGCCATCTCCAGGCGCGTGAACGAAGCGGCAGCAGAGATCGAATGGCGCATTAGTGATGCGACCGTCCCCTACGACGAGGCGCTCGCCTTCATGGAGCGGCGTGCCGCCGCCATTCGCGAAGGCTCACAACGCGAATGCGTCTGGCTGCTCGAACACCCGCCGCTCTTCACCGCCGGCACCAGCGCCAACCCGGCCGAGCTCACCAATCCGCGACGTTTCCCGGTCCATGAGGCGGGCCGCGGCGGCCGCTACACCTATCACGGCCCCGGCCAGCGAATCGGCTACGTGATGCTCGACCTCGAAAAACGCGGGAAGGACATCCGCCGCTTCGTCCATTCACTCGAGGGGTGGATGATCGACACGCTCGCCGAGCTGGGTATGTCGGCCCACCGCGCCGACGGTCGCATTGGAATTTGGGTCGGCGAAGGCGCCGAGGAGGCGAAAATCGGCGCGCTCGGTGTGCGGGTGAAGCGCTGGGTGACCCTGCACGGCTTCGCCTTGAACGTGGCGCCCGATCTCACCCATTTCGACGGCATCGTTCCGTGCGGAATCTCCGAATTTGGGGTCACGAGCCTCGCTGAACTTGGGAAACAAATGCCCATGACGAGTGTTGATGCGGCCTTGAAGCGCAGTTTTGCGTCGTTTCTCAAGGCTTTGGAACGGACGTGCAAAGAGTCTTGAAGGAAGCTTGTGCTTCAGACTATTGTCCGCGCGATTTGCGGGACGGGAAACCGTTGCAGATCGCAATAAATAGGGAGTCTTGAATGCGTGCTCTTATCCTGGTCGCTGGCGCGGCCCTGGCGGTTGCGGCTTGCAGCAGCAACGATAACGCCAACAACACCATGAACGTCGATGAGAATCTCACGACGACCGACATGAACGCGACGACCGACATGAACGCGACGGACATGAACGCTACGACGGACATGAACGCCACGGACATGAACGCGACGACGACGACCAACACCACGACCGAGACGACGACCAACGCGACGACCAACAACGCGATGTAATCGTCTTGGCGCTTCCGTTCGCGGAGGCGTTGGCTTTTGAAGAGGCTGCCGGTAACTGCCGGCAGCCTCTTTTCTTATGCCGATACATCTGGAGACCGATGATGCGCGCCCCGCTCCTTCTCACCGCAGTTCTCGCGCTCGCCGGCTGCGGTAACAACGACCAGACCGACAATACCGTGAACATCGGCGAGAACCTGACGGCGGAGGACATCGTCTCGAATGACGTCACCGCGATCGACGCAGTGACCGGCGACGCCGCGAACATGGCAGCCGACGTCGACATGAACTTTGGAAATCTCGACCAGAATCTTTCTGACGCACCTACCAATGCGCCCGCGAGCAAGCCGCGTCCTGCGGCGAAGAAGCCGTCAGCGCAGGCTCCTTCCTCGGCAACGAACGCAACAGCTGGTACGACGACGAACGCCGAATAGCCCTAGGCCAGTCCCACGATCTTGTGCGCCTGCAGCGTCAGGCGCCATTTCGGCCGGTCCATCGCAAGCCTGATCGCCGCGTCCAGCGCCTCTTGACGCTCCTCACAGTCCATCGGCTGCACCAGGAAGTGGTCGAACTCCCATGTTTCGAACGCCGCCGGATCCACGCCGAGTTGCGGCCACACGAGCTTCAGTTCATTTCCCCGGCGCTGCACGACGTCCGTACCGGCTTTCGGACTGATGCAGATCCAGTCGAGGCCGCCAACCGCCGGGAGCGTTCCATTGCTTTCAACAGCAACGCGAAAGCGGCGCGCGTGCAGCGCCTCTACCAGGGCATCGTCGAGTTGCAGCATCGGCTCGCCGCCGGTGATCACCACCAGCCGCTGTTCCTCGCCGTTCCCCCACAGGACCTCAACGTGCGCGGCAAGCTCATCGGCGGACGTGAACTTTCCACCGCCCTCTCCGTCCGTGCCGACGAAATCCGTATCGCAAAAGGTGCACTGGGCAATCGCCCTGTCCTGCTCCCGCCCTGACCACAGATTGCAGCCCGCGAAGCGCAGGAAGACCGCACGACTTCCCGACTGCATGCCCTCACCCTGCAGGGTCAGGAAGCACTCCTTGACGGCGTAGGTCATGCGTAAACCGTCGGATCCGGTATTCCCGCCTCGGCGAAACCCTTGGCTCGCAGACGGCAGGCGTCGCACCGGCCGCAATGACGGCCATCCGGCTGCGGATCGTAGCAGCTGTGACTCATGCCGGCATCGAGATCGAGCCGCCGCGCCTCACGCGCGATGTCGGCCTTGCTCATGTGCTGCAGCGGCGCATGGATCGTAAAGCGGTCGCCCTCCACTCCGGCTTTCGTAGCGAGGTTGGCGGTGCGCTCGAACTGCGCAATGAACTCCGGCCGGCAGTCCGGGTAGCCCGAATAATCAAGCGCATTCACCCCGATGAACAGGTCGCGAGCGCCGCTCGCTTCGGCGAGGCCAAGCGCGAGGCTAAGGAAGATCGTGTTGCGCGCGGGAACGTAGGTGACCGGAATACCCTCGCCCACGCCCTCCTTCGGAACGGCAATGTCGCTGGTCAGCGCCGAGCCGCCAAACGCGCGGAGATCAAGGGGCAGGACGATGTGCCGGTCGGCAAGGTGTCCCGCAATCTTCCGTGCGGCATCGAGCTCTATGCGGTGCCGCTGGCTATAATCGACGGTGAGCGCGACAACCGAATAACCCTGCTCGCGCGCAATTCCCGCACACACCATGGAATCGAGACCGCCCGACAAGAGAACGACGGCAGTCCTCACAGCTTCACGCCGATTCGCGGCGCTGCCCAGAACCATGTCGCGTAGAGCGCCAGCGTACCCGCGACGCAGATCGCCAAGCTCGGCCAGAAGCCGAGATTGGCCCGCAGCATCGTCGGAAGCACCAGGAACAGCGGGATCGAGGGCAGTAAGAACCAGAAGGTGCCGATCGACAGTTCGGCGACGTTCTCAGAATCGCCGCTGTCCACATAGAGCCAGATCATCGCCAGCAGGGAGGTCAGCGGCAGCGACGCGAGCAGCCCGCCCCAGCCGGGATAGCGACGAGCGACCTCCGAAACGGCGGCGACGATGACGCCCGAAAGCGCGGCCTTGATGACGAGGTACAACATAGTCGCGCACTTAGGATCGGCCCGCGCACAAAAGAAGGGCCGCCGGTCCGAAGACAGGCGGCCCAGGTATCGGGCATACCTGCCCGATTGGGAGGAAAGCGTGCCAAAAATCCGGCACGAGTCTGCTTTAGCGCAAAATGGTTAAACGCCGCCTTAATGGCGTTGCGTGGCCTCGCTTTTCTGGCACTCGTCGACCCTGTGCGCCTGCAGCACATAGTTGAAAGGCAGGCCGCCCGAGATTCCCTGAGTGTTGATCCTCAGCGACCGAGGGGTCAGCACCTGGATGTCACTGTGACCGAAACCGGCGGCGCCACAGCTATATTCGATCTGAGTCGTGTTACCGCTGTTCTTCAGAACTCTGGATGTGCAGTGGCTGGCCCGGTGCTCGAAATGCGCGAGCGTGGAAGGATCTGGCACGCACTGGCGAATGGGCTCCTTCGTGCCGGGAAGTCCACTGATCTCCCAGAGGCCCGGCTGCGCCTGAGCAAACGTCGGGGGAAGCTGGGTCGCGGCCATCGACGCGCCGCCGCCAAAGGCAGCCACAGTCAGGAAAAGTGCAGCGAAACGAGCCATTTCGTGCGCGCCTATCACGGAATCATTAACGGCAGTAAATGACAATTTGGAAGCGTGCCGGTTCAGGTCAGCTCGCTCGGCTGGATCGGGAAGCTGGACGAGCAAAAGGCGCAATCGACGCGGATCAGCCCGTCCTCGCCAACCATCGCCTCGCGTTCTTCCGCAGGAAAACGTGCGATGACCGAACGGACATAGTCGGGATCGCAGCGGCAGCCGCGGCTGAGCTTGATGGCAGCAAGGGTGCGCACTTCCTCCTCCTCGTGGAATAGCCGCCAGATCAGATCATCCAGCGGAAGCCGTGGATCCGTCAGCTCCTCCGCTTTCACCGATCCGCCCATGATGGCGACATGAGGCCAGTCCGGATGGTCGAGCCGCGTATGCAGTCGCTCACGGCCCTCTTCGCCCTCCGGAAGATGCTGAAGCAGGAGGCCGCCGGCGGACCAATGTCCGTCCCGCTTCTCTGACGCGAGGCGTACAAGGCTCGGGATTTGCTCCGACTGGGCGAAATAGCTCTGCGCTGCCTCGCCGAGGTTCTTGCCCTCCAGCGGCACAATTCCCTGGTAACGCTCCTTGGCGACCGGCTGATCGAAGGTGATTGCCAGATAGCCCTTGCCGAACAACTCCTTCAGCCCCGGGTCCATCGACGCATCGGCGAGCCGCTCGCGGTCGTGACGGACGTAACCACGAAGCTCGCCGCCAAGATAATCACACACCATCAGGTCGATTATGCCACCCTCGGTCTGCGCCTGGAGCGTCAGCTGGCCCTCCGGCTCCTTGAGCAGAGAGCCCAGCAGCGCCGTCAGCGTCAGCGCCTCGGCCAGCAATTTCTCGATTATCGAGGGATAACCATGGTTCGAAAGAACTGAATCAATCACTGGTCCCAGCCGCGCGATTCGGCCACGCGCGTTACGCGAGGGAATTGCGACGCCGAGCGCGACGTCGTTACTGAGCTCAACTGCAGGCATTGGTCGAAGATGGTTGCGCGCAGCCCAAAGCGCAACCTCGCCTTAGCCGCCGCCCGGCGAGGCGACCGACCCGGCAAGCAAGCCCCCGTCGATGTCGAATTCGGCTGCACCGCTTACCACTGCAATCTTTCCCTCGAGACGCCCCGTTCAGTTCTTCGAGGCCAGGCGGCGCAGTCAGGCAGCTTCCGCGGGCACCTCATATTCCGCCGACGCAGCTGACAGCGTGTCGACGAACTCGCGGATATGTTCTTCCTCGATGACAAGCGGCGGGAGCACGCGCATGACGTTGTCGCCGGCGCTCACCGTGAGCAGCCCCTTGGTGCGAAGGTAAGTCACGAAGGCTCGGCTATCGGCCTTCATGCGGATGCCGAGCATCAGGCCGACCCCGCGGACGCTTTCGAAGAGATGGTCGTGGTTCGGGATCATCTGCTCGAGCGCAGCCCTCAACCGCTCCCCCTTCTGCCGCACGTTGGCAAGGAATTCCTCATTGGCAACGATGTCGAACACCGCCTGCCCCGCCGCCATTGCCAGCGGATTGCCGCCGTAAGTCGAGCCATGCGTGCCGATCACCATGCCGGCCGCTGCTTTATCGCTCGCGAGGCAGGCGCCCATGGGAAAACCGCCGCCGATCCCCTTGGCCGAGGCCAGGATGTCCGGCTCGATGCCATAATGCTGGTATGCATAGAGCTGACCGGTGCGGGCCACGCCGCACTGGACCTCGTCGAATACCAGCATCAGGTCATGGTCGTCGCAGGCCGCGCGCAGTCCCGACAGGAACTCGTGCGTCCCCGGCCGAATGCCGCCCTCACCCTGGATCGGCTCCAGAAGGAAACCCGCTGTATTCTCGTCGATCGCTGCTAGCGCGGCGTCGAGGTTGTTGAACTCGACGACCCTGAAGCCCGGCAGAAGCGGGGCGAAGCCATCGATCATCTTCGCCTGATCGGTCGCGCTGATCGCCCCCATCGTGCGTCCGTGGAAGGCGTTGGAGAAGGTGATGAGGTCGTGCTTGTGCGGGTTTCCCTTGGCGTAATGATAGCGGCGGGCGGTCTTGATCGCACACTCCACCGCCTCGACGCCCGAGTTGGTGAAGAAGACGGTGTCAGCGAACGTATGGTCGCAGAGACGCTTGGCGAACGCTTCCCCTTGCGGTGATCCATAGAGGTTTGAAACGTGCATCAACGTCGCAGCCTGCTCCTGGATTGCCTTGGTAAGGTGCGGGTGCCCGTGGCCAAGGATGTTGACTGCGATGCCGGCCGCGAAGTCGAGATATCGCTCGCCCTGCTCCCCGTAGAGATAGACTCCCTCGCCGCGGACCGGGCGAACCGGCGAACGCGGATAGACAGGCATGAGCGGCGTGATGGCCAAGGCAGGCTCCCTTTTTCTCGCTGATGATGTGGTTGCCCGCGATATAGCCAGCGCCCCGTTAAAGGGCAAAGCGCAGGAAAAAGGCGCCCCGGAGTAACCCCGGAGCGCCTCTCATCAGGCTGGTTCTGGCGACCTAGTCGTGGCGCGAGCCCCGATCGTCTTCAAAGCGATCGTCACGACCGTCGCGATCACGATCGGCAAACCCGTAGCCGTTGGAGCCGTAGCCGCCGTAGCGATTGTTAAGCGCGAACTGCACGCTCTGCTCCAGCCGCGCGATCCGGACCTCGATGTCGCGAGCCTCGCCCGGATTTAGCCCGCCGCGAGCCCGGCTGTGCAGGCGCTCCTCGATGCGATTGGCCTGGTCGCGCAGCCGGCCGGCGCTTCGGTTGCCGATCGCGTCGCGGCGATCGAGACGACTGATCTGGCGCTCCACGCGGTCAAGGCGGACCTGCAGGGCGCGGACCTGGCCCCAATTGCCTTGAAAGCCGTTGTTGTAGCCATACGGCTGCGGACCCGGATAATATTGGGCGACTGCCGGGCTGGCGGCGACGATCGCGGCACCGGCCGCAGCAACGGAAAAAATAATCTTACGCATCACGGCTCTCCTTGAGCGGGTTGATGCGAAGGACTTTGCGCCGGTGCACTTGATGCGCGTCTGAACGCACCCGTTATGAAGCGTTCAAGAAGATTAATCCGCTAACTCTTTGAAGCGGCTCAATTCTTGATTTTCCATCCGCTCTTCAGCAGTGAATAACAGACACCCCAGAGCAGGATGTTCAGGATCAGGAGGCCGATACCGCCCAGCAAAAGGGGCGAATCGCTGGTGCCGAGGAAACCGGCGCGAAAGCCGGAAATCACGTAGAAGAATGGATTGGCGAGGCTCACTGCCCGGAAGTGCGGAGCGAGCTGATGGACGGAATAGAATGTGCCCGAGAGGAGCGATAGGGGTGTCACCACGAAATTCGTTACCGCCGCGGCATGATCAAATTTGTCCGCCCAGATGGAGGTGAGGAGGCCAAGAAACGCGAGCATTAGTGCGCCCATCAGCCCGAACCAGAAGACGAGCTCGGGCCGCCGCACATCCACCGAAACCCCGGGCCAGAGCAGCATCGCCAGCCACACTGCGCACCCGACCAGGAATGCCCGTGTCACCGCTGCGCCAACCAGCCCCGCAATCAGTTCGCCCGTCGACAGGGGCGGCATCAGATAGTCGACGATATTGCCCTGGATCTTTCCGACCAGCAGCGAAAAGCTCGAATTGGCGAAGGCATTTTGGATCATCGCCATCACGATCAGGCCCGGTGCAATGAAGTTGGCGAACGGCACGCCCATCACCGTATGCCCGCCGCGGCCCAGCGCGACCGTGAAAATCGCGAGATAGAGGAGAGTCGTGATCGCCGGCGCCCATACGGTTTGCATCTGCACCTTGAAGAAGCGGCGCACCTCCTTGATATAGAGGGTCTTAAGGCCTCCCCAATTGACGCCCTTGAGCACCGGTTTGCCGGGTGCGAAGCGCACCCAATTGCTGGTCTGGTCGTTCACAGGTGAGGCGCCTATCGGCTGGGGAACGGCCGGGCAAGTTTGGAAGCGAGAGATCAAAGAATGTCGTGGACTGAAGAGCGTATCGAGCGCCTGAAGAAGATGTGGCATGATGGCGCCACCGCCAGCCAGATCGCCGACGAGCTTGGAGGCGTCAGCCGGAATGCCGTGATCGGCAAGGCACACCGGCTCGGGCTTGAGCAACGTCCCTCGCCGGTGAAGCCGGGCGAGGAAAAGGAATCGAAAAAGGCTGCGCCAGCCGCCTCGGCTCCCAAGGCCGCTGCGCCCAAGGTGGAGGCACCCAGGCCCGCTCCAGCGGCGGCTCCCGTCGTTTCGCAGCCTTCGCAGGCAGCACCCCAGCAGTCGCGCTCCGCACCTGAAATGCAATATCGCTCGATCGGTCCCGGCGGCTTCATCCGTCAGGGCCCTGGCGAGCAGCAGGCGCCGATCCCGCCCGCGCCGCCGCGACGCCTCGTGCCAGCCAAGCCGAGCCCGGAAGTCGCTGACAAGACCAGCCTGCTCGACCTCAATGACCGCATCTGCAAGTGGCCGATGGGGCACCCTGGCGAACCGGACTTCTATTTCTGCGGTGAGCCTGCGAACCCGGGCTTCCCCTATTGCGTGCAGCATTGCGGCGTCGCCTATCAGGCCCAGTTGCCGCGTCGCGACCGACGTCCGCCGCCGCCGCTGCCGTTCGGCGGCCCCAGGGTTCGCTAAGTCGCGACCCGGCCTTGGGCGTTCGTGCGCTCCTCAAATGGTGGCGTGCGCCGTTCTGGACTCTGGCGCTGGCGACCGGCGCCAAAAGCTTCGTCGACAATCCGATCCTCGGCTCGGAGCGGCTGAACCGACGTGGATTGCACGTCAACCGGCTCAAGCTGGCCCACCGGCTCGCCTGGGCACGACGAAAGCGCCTCGCTTCCGAAGTCAGGGTCGACTGGCGCGAGCAGTTCGATCGCGACGGTTTCGTCGAGATCCGCGACTTCCTGCCTCCCGACCAGTTTACCGAAATCCAGTCGGCGCTGCTCGAAACCGAGTTTGAAGCGCGCCAGCACCAGCAGGGCGACGCCATCACGCGACGCGTTCCGATCGGACCCGAACTCCTCAAGAAAGTGCCACAGCTGCGCCGCCTGCTCGTCGACCGGCGTTGGAAGTCGCTGCTTTCTTATGTTGGGAGTACCCGCGCCGAACCGCTCTACTACATTCAGACCATCATCATGGGACACGCGGGCGGCGCGCCCGACCCTCAGCTTGAGCTACATGCCGACACGTTCCACCCCTCGCTGAAGGCCTGGTTATTCCTGACCGACGTATCCGGCGACCAGGGACCGCTCACCTACGTCCCCGGATCGCACCGACTTACACCCGAGCGCCTCGAATGGGAGCGCGCCCGCAGCGTTACGATCAACGAGGCCGATCGACTCTCGCAGCGAGGATCACTGAGGGTTACGGCGGAGGAGCTTCCATCACTTGGATTGCCGCAGCCAAGGCGCTTCGCAGTGCCCGCGAACACGTTGGTTGCGGTCGACACATTTGGTTTTCACGCGCGCGGAAACGCTGACCGCCCGGTCGTTCGCGTTGAGATCTGGGCCTACTCCCGCCGCACGCCCTTCGTACCGTGGACGGGCCTCGACGCGCTTTCGATCAGGCCGATCGCGGAGCGGCGCGCGACCTGGCTCCCCCAAATCGTGGACTGCCTCGCGCGGCTCGGTGTCATGAAGCAGCACTGGCAACCGGCGGGACGACGGCGGCCGTCGGAGCTTTAGCCTCCGGCGCGGACAGGAATGCCCTCATCTCCCGAGCGAAGACCGGCCACGCCGCCTCGTCGCCGAGCAGTACGTGATTGGCGCTATCGAGCTCGATGAAACGCGCGTTCGGAATGCTTTCGGAAACCTGTCGGCCGACGCTCATCGGCGCATTGCCGTCCTTGTCTGCATGAAACACCAACGTCGGCGCACGGATATTCGCGAGCTCGTCCCGAACGTCGATCCATGCGGCAACCTCGATCATCTTCTGCATGTTCGGTACCGGCCCGAGCGTCTGGAAATGCTCGTTGTGCCAGGCGATCAACTCCTCGCTCGCGGACGGGAAGTAGAGCGTGATGAACATCTCGCCGAGCAGGCTTCGGCGGAAGCTCGGCTGCCGGCGATTCATCTCCAGCAGCGATTCCCGCCAGGCGACCTCCTCCGGATCGGCGCGCACTCGCCAGCCCGCGGCAAAGCTGTTGACCAGCACCAGCCTTCGCACCCGTTCCGGCTGCCGTGCAGCGTATGCGATTGCGATCGCGGCGCCGTGCGAAATACCGAGGAGGTCGCATTGCTCGACCTCGGCCGCATCGATGACGGCACCGAGGTCGCCGACCATCGCCTCGAAGTCGAAACGATCAGGTTCCCACTCCGATTTTCCAAACCCGCGCATGTCGGAGCGGATGACGCGGTTCGATTTGGCGCCCTCCCGTAGCCAGTGACCATAGACGGGACTACTCCTGTCGAGATCGAGGTGGGTCATCCAGTTCGGCGCCTTCACCAGCGGGAACCCCTCACCCATGGAGGCAAACGCGATCCGTGCGCCGTCCGGGCCGCTGCATTCGCCGAACCTGTCCACTGGCGGCTTCGGAGCCGCCGGGCCCCGCACCCTCGGCAGCACATCGGCGCGATCATTCAGGAATTCGCGGCTGATCTCGGAGAATTCCTGCCACGCGGGCTCGCTCTCGATCAGAATATGGTTGCGGCTTTCGAGCGGCACGAAGCGCGCGTTCGGAATGCCGGCAGCCAGCAGCTCACCCTGCGCAAACGGAATTGCCTGATCGCCCCGCGAATGAAAGATCAGCGTCGGAGTCCGAAGCTTGGGCAACAGATCGCGCACGTCGATGCCTGAGAGGACTCGCATCAGCTTTACCGCATTCTCCGGCGATGCCGATCGCCGCTGCAGCTCGTTGAACCAGCCCATCTGTTTGGGCGTCGCCTCTGGAATGTAGATATTCGTGAACAGCTGTCGGTAAGCCGGATTGTCGGCGCCCCATCCGACCTCTGTCAGAGTGAGCATCGCCTCGCGTCGCGCAAGCTCGTCCGGATCCCCGCGGACCGCCCAGCCCTGTGCGTAGCCATTCAGAATGACAAGATGGCGAACACGTTGCGGATGCCGAACGGCAAACGCTACCGAGACCGCGGCGCCCTGGCTGATCGCGAACAGATCGAACTGCTCAAGCTCGAGGCAATCTACAACATGCTCGAGATCGTCGACGAAGGCGCCGAGCGACAGCTCCGGCGTATCCCAGTCGGACAGCCCGTTCCCGCGCTCGTCATAGCGGACAAGCGACCGTCCATGAGTGAACTCCAAAATCCAGTGCCGCCACAGCGGACTTTCCCAATCATATTCGATGTGGTTGAGCCAGTTGGCCGTTTTCACGAGCGGCGGCCCCTCACCCATGACGGAAAACGCAAGGCGGGTGCCGTCGCTCGCTACGCAGTAGCGCACATCCTGCGGCGGCAGCTCCTGGCGCTCCATCGCGGCGGCCCGGGCCTCCTCTTCCGCCTCCAGCTTGCGTCGCCAGGTGGCCGGCGGGTCGCCAAATTCGCGCTTGAACGCACGGTTGAATGCGGCCTCGCTGTTGAAGCCGACCGAATAAGCGATGTTCGCCGTGTTCTGCTTGCCGTCCCGCAACATGTTCGCGGCCACACGCATTCGCCAGCTGGCGCAATATCGCATCGGCGGCTCGCCAATGAGCTCGGTGAACCGCTCGCCAAGCACCGTGCGCGAAACACCGGCCTCGCGCGCCAGGCCTTCGACATCCAGCTCCTCGGCGTAACGACTATGAATGACTGACAGCGCCTTCGACACCGCGGGATCGGCAAGCCCGCGCATCCAGCCCTTTGAGCTTGCTGGCAGCTTCCCGACATATTCGTGGATGGCCTGCGCAAGAAACAGCTCGGCGAGCTTGGCGAGAATTTCCGGAGAGGCGCTTTGCTCTGCAAGAAAGCGCATGGAACTGTCGAGCCATCGCGCTTCACCGGCGCTCACATCCAGCGTCAGCAGAGGCGGTAAGGCATCCAGCAGCGGATGGG
Source organism: Sphingomicrobium sp. (assembly GCA_045811185.1). Classification (GTDB taxonomy): domain Bacteria; phylum Pseudomonadota; class Alphaproteobacteria; order Sphingomonadales; family Sphingomonadaceae; genus Sphingomicrobium. Next base: position 36,493 of record JBJMUN010000026.1, on the reverse strand, counting down.
CGCTGCTCTTGGCTGTTCCCAGGAACCCGCACCACACTTCGTTCTTCGGCCCGTCGGTGCCGGCCGCTACATGGTGGACGCCTTCCTGGGTCACCCACAGGACGTTGCTTGCGTCGGCCGGCGGCAGGCCGATCCTGCTTGCAAGCGTGTGCGGGTCGTTGCGCGGCAGGATCGCCACCGTGCCCGCATCGATCGTCTGGGGAGGCATGCCCTCGACTTCGATGATCATCTGCCCCGAGCGCACATAATGGTAGCTGATCAGCGTTTCGGGCACCGGGAAGAAGGGCGCGAAATGATGCGGCGTGAACTGCGCCAGCACGCAAAATTCGCCGCTGAATTCGCCGTCGATGACGACTCCGCCCGTCAGGCGCAGCGAACTTAGAATTTCGTCAAGAACGTCCAACCCGGCCCCCATGGTCAAGGTGAATCCGGCGTTTCGGTCAAATTATCCGGCAAGCCGGTCATTTTGGCAAATGGCCAGGTCGCCTAAATCCGAACCACCGAAAAGGCACGGATTCCTCGAACCGGGAAAGCACAGTCCCCGGAATGGATAGAACTCGTGCCCTCTTAGAGAAGGGGACAAGAAATGTTTGCTTCCAATCCAAGTCCACGATCGCACCGGATTATTGTTCTGTTCTTCGCCTTTCTGTCCGGAGCCTCTGCCGTTTCCATGGCAGTCGCTCCGGCGATCATCCACGTCTGAAGAAAAGGAATTTCCAACATGTACCACGACTTCAGCTACGAGGCGACACTCGCTTCCTCGCTTCGCGCGCAGTGGCAACTCGATGACGTCCTTCGCGTCGACCAGGACCTGGACTTCTCGAGACGCTTCATGCCCGAAAGCCTTGCCCGCACGGCCGCTCTCGGCAGTCTCAGCCCGCTCGAGCAGCGGGTCCTCAATCACATCAGCGCGCACCAGTACCTTAGTATATTCGGAGTGGTGGAAGAGTTCATTCTTCCGTTCGTGGTCGACCACGCACGTCCGCATTTGCAAGGAGACGATTGGCGAATTCGCGCAATCCTCAACTTCGCGAGCGAGGAAGCCAAGCACATCCAGCTGTTCAAACGCTTCCATGGAGCGTTCGTCCGCGGCTTCCCAGTCGAATGCCAGATGATCGGGCCGTCTGAGGCGATTGGCGCTGAAGTGCTGCGGCACGATCCGCTCGCCGTCGGGCTGGTAATCCTGATGATCGAGTGGATGAGCCAGCAACACTACCTCGGCTCGATCCGCGACGACGGCGACCTCGATCCATTGTTCAAGAGCCTGCTGAAGAACCACTGGATGGAGGAGGCCCAGCACGCCAAGCTCGACACTCTGATCGTTGACGCGCTGGCCGAAGGCCGGACCGAAGACCAGATCGAGAAGGCGATCGACGAGTTCTTCGAGATCGGCGACTTCCTCGACGCAGGCCTCAAACAGCAGGCCGGTTTCAATCTTGACGCGCTCGAGACGGCGATCGGCCGCAAACTCGAGGACCGGGAAGAGATCCTGGCGCAGCAGCATCAGGCCGCACGCTGGACTTACATCGGCTCGGGCATGGTCCACGAGCGCTTCAAGGAATCGCTTGCCGCCATGTCGCCTCGCGCTGCCGAACGTATCGCCGATGCGGCCCCGGTATTCGCGTAGCCGATCGGTAACGGAGAGCCGCCATGGCTACTCGCCGGAAAGAGCGACCACTCAATGGACTCGACCTCACTGCTCTGAGCGGGATGGTCGAGGCCATCGGGCAGGACAAGAAGAACGCCAAAGCCAGCTTCTGCGTCACGACCCACTGGACCGGCCAGGCGCGAAGCGAAACGTTCGCGGAAACCATTGCACTTGGCGATGAACAGATCCGCTGCGCGCATCGGATCTCCGCTGACGAACCGGAGCAGCTCCTCGGAACCGGATCGGCGCCGAACCCGCAGCAGCTGCTGCTTGCGGCATTCAACGCGTGCCTCATTGTCGGCTATGTCGCCGGGGCGTCCCTGCGGGGCATCGAGCTTGAGTGCGTGGAGATCGAAACTCGCGGCGAGCTGGACCTTCGGGGCTTCCTCGCGATGCGGGATGACGTCCCGCCGGGCCACCGCGCGCTCGACTATGCGGTTCGGATCAAGGGCGACGGCACTGCCGAGCAATTCGCCGAGATCCACCGCAGCGTGATGGCCACCTCGCCCAATTATTTCAGCATTTGCCGGCCGCTCCGCGTCAAGGGGACACTGAGCGTCGGCTGACCGGCTTTCCGCGCGGGCGGACAGTCCCCCCCTTGTGCGTTCGTGGAGCCCAACAGGAGAATCCATACGTGGCTGACGTTGATACGCTCATCAATCCGAACAAGAGCCTGTGGGAAAAAGGTGATTTCTCGCGCGTCGCTGAAACAATGCGCCAGAGTGGGGAGGAGCTCGTTGCTGGCCTTGATATCCGGCCCGCCATGAAGGTGCTCGACCTTGGCTGCGGCGACGGGACGACAGCGCTGCCAATGGCGCACCGCGGCGCTGACGTCCTCGGAATCGACATCGCGACGAACCTTGTCGCCGCCGGGAAGGCGCGCGCGCGGGAGGCCGGGCTCGACAACGTGCGCTTCATCGAAGGCGACGCTTCGAACCTCGCCGGCATTGCCGATTCAAGCTTCGACCTACTTGTGACCATCTTCGGCGCCATGTTCGCGCCCCGGCCCTACGACGTCGCGCGCGAGATGGTTCGAGTGACGCGCCCAGGTGGCAAGATCGTCATGGCGAACTGGATTCCCGGCGATCCGACGCTCGTTGCGCAGATTCTCAGGATCAGCGCTGCCTACACGCCGCCTCCGCCCGACGGCTTCCTCAGCCCGATGATGTGGGGTGAGGAAGCCGAGGTGGGCCGTCGCTTCGGTGCGGCCGGCATCGCTCCCGCAAGAATAAGCTTCGAGCGCGCGACCTGGTCCTTCCGCGACGATGGAACCCCGGTCGAGCTGCTCGATACCTTCCGACGTTTCTACGGGCCCGTGATGAATGCGTTCGAGGCCGCCGCCCGCAACGGTCGCGACCAGCAATTGGGCGACGAACTTGAAGCGCTCTTCACGGCCCAGAACCGCGGCGTCGACACCACCATCATTCCCGCCACCTATCTGAAGGTGACGGTCACTTCGGAATAACCGGTTTCCGGGCGCGTTCCCCCGACCCTCCCGCGCGCCCGGAATTCATTTCGCGAAAGGACAGTTCATGAGGCACTTGCTGATGGATCCCGCATTCCCCGATGTCGTCGAGCAGTGGGCCGGCGCGTCAGTCGACGACCGTGCTCGTGTCTGGAGCGTCATGCGCGGACCGCAAGCCCGGCTCGAGGAGCGGCTTGACCCGGACTTCCTCAAGAGCCTCGAAAAGGCGGAGAGCCTGGATGAGATCGCCGAGGCAATCCTGACTTACGCCGCCGTCCTCGACGTCGAACAGAGCCGTGCCTGGTAACAAAAGCCCCGGAGAGCATGGCTCCCCGGGGCTCCTTCAGCGTCTGCGCGAACTCGCTCAGACGTTTTCGGATTCAGCGTCGACCGTCTGCTTCGAGGCAGGCTTGTTGCTGCTGCCGATGGCGCGATCGGATTCGCCGATGTTGATCTTCCTCGGCTTCATCGCCTCGGGGATCTCCCGAACCAGCTCGATCGCCAGCAGCCCGTCCTTCATGTCAGCTCCCCTGACCTGGATATGGTCGGCAAGAGCGAACCGACGCTCGAACGAGCGCGTCGCGATCCCACGGTAGACGTAATTGTTTTCCTTCTCGGCCGACTCTTCCTTCTTGCGGCCGGTCACCAGCAGCACGTTCTGCTGGGCCGTGATATCGATCTCGTCGGGCTTGAACCCGGCGACTGCAAGTTCGATCCGGTAATCGTTTTCGCCGAGCTTGATGAGGTCGAAGGGCGGATAATTTTCCTGCCCCTGCCCGAGGGTCGAGTTTTCGAGCATATCGAACAGCCGGTCGAAGCCGACGGTGGAGCGCCGGTAGGGCGCAAAGTCGAAAGCACTACGCATAGGTCTTATCCTCCTCTTGATGAGCAAGGCGGGCAGCGCCCAGGGGCCGCGGCCCGTCACCGGACCTCCACTGAGCATCCGGCAGCGCTGATTTGGAGCGGGAGTGTCGGGTTTCAAGACCTGTGGAAAACCGCCGGTCGACAACTTGGCACGGCTGAAACGAGCGCCCTATACCAGTGCTGAAATGTCCGACCTGTTTTCGTCCAACACCGCTTCCACGCCGGAAAGCTACGACGCTTCCGCAATCGAGGTTCTCGAGGGCCTCGAGCCCGTTCGCCGTCGTCCTGGCATGTACATCGGCGGCACTGACGACCGGGCGCTGCATCACCTCGCTGCCGAGGTCATCGACAATAGCATGGACGAGGCCGTTGCAGGCCACGCCAGCCGTATCGAGGTGACGCTTGGCCTGAACAACCGTCTTTCGGTCATCGACAACGGCCGCGGCATCCCGGTCGATCCACATCCCAAGTACCCGGGCAAGTCTGCGCTCGAGGTCATCATGACGACGCTCCACTCCGGGGGTAAGTTCGAGGGCAAGGCCTACTCGACTTCGGGCGGTCTCCACGGCGTCGGCGTCAGCGTCGTCAACGCGCTTTCGACCGAAACCATCGTCGAGGTTGCGCGCGACAAGAAGTTGTACCGCCAAAGCTTTGCCCGAGGCATTGCAACCTCGAAGCTTGAAGAAGTCGGCGCCGCCCCCAACCGCCGCGGCACCACCGTCGCCTTCACTCCCGATCCCGAGATCTTCGGCGAGCATGCGGCCTTCGATCCCGAGCGCCTCTACAAGCTCGCGCGCTCCAAGGCCTATCTCTTCGCAGGCGTCGAAATCCGCTGGCGTTGCGACTCTTCGCTCGCTTCCGACAAGGTTCCGGAGCAAGCCGTCTTCCACTTCCCCGGTGGTCTCGCCGACAATCTCGCCGATCAACTCGGGGACCGGCCGACGGTCACCAACCAGCCATTTACCGGCCGCCAGGACTTCCAGCCCGATCCATCCGGACAATCTCAGGGCAGCGCCGAATGGGCAGTCGCCTGGCCGCTCTATTCCGATGGCAGCGAAAGCTATTACTGCAACACCATTCCGACCCCCGACGGCGGCACTCACGAAGCGGGCCTGCGGGCCGCTCTCACTAAAGGCATCCGCACGTTCGGCGAGCTGGTCGGCAACAAGAAGGCGAAGGACATCACCGCGGACGACGTCTTCAACGGCGTCGAGCTGATGCTATCGGTCTTTATCCGCAACCCACACTTTCAGAGCCAGACCAAGGACCGCCTCACCTCGCTCGAAGCCGCTCGCTTCGTCGAGGCCGCCGTCCGCGATCATTTTGATCATTATCTCGCTGACAACATGGACCGCGGCCGAGCGCTCCTGGGCTCGATCGTCGAGCGCATGGAGGAACGACTCCGCCGCCGGGCCGAGCGCGAAGTCCAGCGAAAGACGGCGACTTCCGCCCGCAAGCTTCGCCTCCCCGGCAAGCTGACCGACTGCTCGTCCGACGACCCCGAAGGAACCGAGCTGTTCATCGTTGAGGGTGACAGCGCCGGAGGATCCGCCAAGCAGGCCCGCGACCGCAAAACGCAGGCGATCCTTCCCATCCGCGGCAAGATCCTCAACGTCGCTTCGGCGTCCGCCGACAAGATCCGCGCCAACAGCGAGATCGGTGACCTTCTGCTGGCGCTGGGCTGCGGTAGCCGCGACAAGTGGAGCGAGGAAGCGCTCCGCTACGAGCGCATTGTCATCATGACCGATGCCGACGTCGACGGCGCCCATATCGCGACCCTGTTGATGACCTTCTTCTTCCAGGAGATGCCCGAGCTGGTGCGCCGTGGCCACCTCTTCCTGGCGCAGCCACCCCTCTACCGCCTGACCGCCGGCGCCAAGACCCTCTATGCGCGTGACGACGCCCACCGTGCCGAGCTCGAAGCGACGGAGTTCAAGGGCAAGAAAGTCGAGGTCAGCCGCTTCAAGGGACTCGGCGAGATGAACCCGAACCAGCTCAAGGAAACGACAATGGATCCCAAGACGCGATCCATGCTGAAGGTGACGCTGCCAAGCGCCTACGAGGACCGACAGCCGGTCAAGGATCTGGTCGAAGAGTTGATGGGTCGGGACCCTTCGAAGCGCTTTGACTTCATCCAGCGAAGCGCCGCGGCAATCGACGAAGAATCGATCGACGCCTGAGTTCTCACCTCCGCAGCCCACGCCAGAAAAGCTGGACGATTGGCTGGCCACTACGCACATCCGCGATTTGCCGGGGGTGCGCGCGGGCCCGCATGGTGGCTCAGGCATGAAGCAAGAGCGGCAGTCTCGGTATTTTCCCCGATGCCCGAGGGAAATGGTCCGCGGCAGATTTCGGATCGCACCGCGTGGAACCACACTAATGGTGCGAGTTGGGGCACACGGGGGGGCCCGCCTTCCAATCGCAACAGTGCGAGCGAGGGCGGGTTCCACCTTCAGCTCATCACCCTCTCGCCGCTTGGAGCAGATCACGAGTGGCAGCTATTGCGCCCTTTCGACCTTCGTCTTGCCCGCTGGTCTATCTCGGCCACCTCGCCCGTAAGAGCCCGGACCCAACGACCCTTTCTTTTCGCGCAGCACTGGCAGGTCGCTGACTGCGGTATTGCTCCATTTTTCCGGGTCTCATTGCGCTGTGGTTCGTCAAATCACCACGCGCGAACATGGCGCTCCTGATCTTCATGATCGGCCTGTTGGTGGTCGGCCCATTGGGGCCCCGCATTCAAGCCTCAGTACAAATCGGCGAAGAAAGCTAGGGAAGTCCCGCTGCGCAATTTCGCCAGTCTGTCATGCTCCGCCACGCCCATGCTAAGCACGGCAGCTCACCTCGATGCCGAACGAGGGAATTGCCAATGACACGTGCCGTATTGCTCCGCAGCTGGTTTGTCTCGCCGCCGCTGTCGGGCAAATGGACGATCCTGTGGGTTCTCGCCGCCCTGCCGGTCGCATCGCTCATCCGCCACTCGATGAACTGCGCGGACGCGATCGGCGAATGCTGTACCCCCCTGTTCGTCTTCGTCCTGGCTTCCGCAGTGCTGCTGGGCCCGAAAGCGGCGATACTCGCAGCAGTTTCGTCGGGCGCCGTCGCGATCTGGCTTTACTCGGGCGCGGGTCGCCCGATGCACGGAACCGGCGAACTCGCCGGCATGACGCTCTTTCTGTTTTATTGCGCGCTCATCATCGGGTGCGTCGAATTTGTCCGCAGCGCTTTTGTCCGACTATCCCGAGTCTCCCTCCCTGAGGAGCATTCCAGCGGGATCATTTTCAGTCGCGAGGACGGTCACGCCTGGGCAAGCTGGCCAGGCAACTCGGCACCCATCCGTCTTGGGCCCGACACTGAAGTCACTGCAATGATGCGGGATTTCGTTTCCCAGGTGGAGCTCGCGGACCGCCTTGCCCGACGCTCCTCGAGTGCGGCTTAATCCCTAGGGGAATACGAGCGTTTGTCGTAAACCTATGTAAGTATTATACTGCTCAGGAACTTCCCGGTTTTGCATGCTTGTGGAGGTTGCACTGGGGGGTGCGAATGGGACTCCAGACTGAGTTCATTTCAGCGATTGACGAGGGAGCCCTCTCGCCCCCTGTAGAGCTATTCCGTCCGACGTTTCCGGAAGCTTTAGTCCTGTCCCCGGCTGCCCTCGCGGCCTGCACCATGCAGCAATTGATCGACGATCTTCCCGAACAGATCGCCCTCCTCGACGAGCAGTGCACAATCCTCGTGGCCAATCGGGCGTGGAACAAGACCGTCGTCGACCACGGCTATTCGGACGTGCTCGCGGGCGGCAATTACCGCGCGTTCTGCGAGGGGAAGGCTGCGGAGGGGTATCAGCCCGCGATAGAGGCAGTCGCGGCGCTCGACGACATTTGCTCGGGCAAGCGGAATTTCTGGCAGCTGATCTACAACGGGCAAGAGCGCTGGGACGGGCGCGATTTCCAAATTTGTATCCACCGCATCGCCGTGGGCGAACAGCGCCTGATTTCGATTACCCGTTTCGACCTCACTGAGATCCTGCAACTTCGCGTCGCAAAGGACGCTGCGGCGCACTCATTCGTCGAAGGACAGGCGATCGAGCGACAGCGCATGGCGCGCGAGCTGCATGATTCCACGTCGCAGTCGCTCGTCGCGATCCATCTGCTACTCGGCCATCTGAAGCGCTGCTCGCAAAATCGCGAGGTGCTCGGGGTCGTTGCAGAGCTGCAGCAGCTCGTGGGCGATACGCAGCGCGAGATCCGCTCGATTTCGTACCTCGCCCATCCCCCAGCCCTTCAGGAGCATCGGCTCCCGGAGGCGATCAAGTCGGTGGTGGAGGGCTTTGGTCGGCGGACGCTCATCGAGACTTCGTTCGAGATCGAAGGCGATCCACGACTGATCCCGGTGGGCGCCGAAACCGCACTGTACCGGGTCACTCAGGAGGCCTTGTCGAATATCCACCGGCATGCCCAGCCAAGCCGTGCCCGGCTGCGGCTTCGCGTAGGTCCTTCTGCGACTCACCTCGTAATCGCCGATGACGGCGTCGGTATCGCTCGGGGAAAGCTGGAAGGCGCTTCCGCCGGTGTCGGGATCGCGAGTATGCGAACTCGGTTGCGTGAGATCGGCGGCCGGCTCGGTATCTTCGATCTGTCCCCGGGAACTGCGATCGTCGCATCGGTCGGCACAGACTCCCGTCTTCAAGAGGCGTGACCGACATCAGACAGGTCCATTATTGCGGCCGTTAGCTCCGGGCTGCCCCGCTGCTGCGCCCGTCCGACACCTGCATTAACCTGGGTTACCCTCGCAAACCGAGCGAACAACTACAATTTGCGTGCGCTCGCCTCCAAGCCCAAGCGAGAGCGGGTTGCGCGGCCCGGCGCCGGATCTCACGACGCCGGGCCGTTGTGTCTGGCTCGAGCCAACCGCTATTTGCCGTCGGAACTTTCGTTCGCCGTCAAATAGCTAGGCGCCATGACTGTCGGGCTTTTTGCACCTGGCTTCGCGGGCTGAAGAAGCTTGAGGTCGAACTTGTTCTTGAACTGAACGCCGAACTGGGTCCCCTGCGTCCACCGGACCTCGGCTTCATGGAGGCCGCCGGCAGCGAAATCGAGCTGGATCTGCGCGCCAACCTCGACGGGCTCGCGGCATTCCACGAGGGCGCCTCCGCTGGAGATGTTGCGGAGGCGCGCACCGCGGACTTGGCCTTGGTAGTGCAGGAGCGCGGCGCGGATGATCCGCAACCGCGGTTCGCGCGGCGGCAGGTTCGTCTCCGGACGGCTGGCGGAGCCCTTCGCCGCCAGATCCCGGGCTTCCTCGGCCGGCATGGGCCTGCCGAAATAATAGCCCTGCACGAGCGAGCAGCCGAGGTTGCGAACGAGCATAAGCTCATCTTGAGTTTCCACACCCTCTGCAGTCGTCTGCATCTTGAGGTCGGAAGCGAGACCGACCATCGCTCTGATGAGCGCCGCGTTGCGGCTTTCAGGGTCAGAGGCACCGCGAACGAAGCTCTGGTCGACCTTGATTTTGTCGAACGGTACGCGAAGCAGATAGCTCAGCGACGAATAGCCCGTACCGAAGTCGTCGAGCGCCAGCTTCAGACCAATCGCCTTGAGGCTGCTGATCATCTCGTCGACGTGACTGTCGTTGCTAAGGAACACGCCTTCGGTGATCTCGAGTTCCAGCCGCTTGGCGGGAAGGTCGGTTTCGCTCAGCACCATCCGAACCATCGTCGGAAGCGCCGGGGACTTGAACTGCACCGGCGAGAGATTGACCGCGACGGTGATGTTTTGCGGCCACTTTGCAGCCTCTGCGCAGGCGGTACGAAGTACCCATTCGCCAATCTCGTCGATGAGCCCGATCTCCTCGGCAATCGGGATGAACTCGGCTGGGCTGACCGGGCCGCGCTCGGGATGTTGCCACCGAATCAAGGCTTCGAAACCGGTCACGTCTTCGCTCAGCGCGTCGACGCTCGGTTGGTACACGACCCGCAGCTGGCCCTTTTCAAGCGCGACGCGCAGATCCGATTCCATCAGCTGACGCTGCCTCGCAGCATCGTGCATCTCGGCCGCGAAAAAGCGGAAGCAGCCCTTCCCGGCGGCCTTGGCGGCGTACAGCGCCAGGTCGGCATCACGCATCAGGTCGTCGGAAGTGCGATCGTCATAATCTGACGTGACGATGCCGATCGATGCGCCGATCGACACTGCGGTGCCGTTGATCGTGTACGGCCGTGATAGGCTGTCAATTATTCCCTGGGCGAGCTGCGACAGCTCCTTCTTGTCCGATGTGGAGGGCAAAACGACCTCGAACTCGTCGCCACCGAGGCGCCCGACCTGCCCGGCCTCACCGATCACGTCGCGAAGCCTCAACGCCACCAAGCGCAAGAGCATGTCGCCGGCTGGATGTCCGAGCGTGTCATTGACGGCCTTAAAGCGATCCAGGTCGAGGAGGAACATCGAACAGCGATGCTTGCGTCGAACCGCGCTTATGAGCGCATCGTCCAGCGCTCGCCGAAGCGCCTGCCGGTTGGCAAGGCCCGTCAGCGCATCCTGGCGCGCGAGCCGGTCGAGCTCGACCTCAGACTGGCGCATCTTGGTCAGGTCCGACGCAAATCCGCGAAATCCGAAAAAGCGCCCGATGTCGTCGTGGACCGGACGTCCGGATATCGACCACCAGATCTCGTTCTTGGTCTTGGCGCGGACGATCAAGTCCTGGAATGCTACGTGGGAGGAAAGGTAGAAACCGAGCGTCCGCTCCGAGGTTGCGCTCCCGTCGGCCGACTCGGTTGAGATAAGGTCAGTGAAGGGACGCTCGAGCAAATCGCCCGGTTCCCTTCCCACAGCGCGGGCGACACTGTCGCTGATATAGCAAAGCGCCCCTTCGCGGTCGGTTTCCCAGAACCAGCCTTTCTCGCTGCTCTCGAACTCGGCAAGAAGACCTTCGGCGCGCGTGGACTGCGGACGCGTTTCCTCCTGGGCAGAACTGCCCCCGCTTCTTAGCAGTCGTCCAATGCTTCCCACGGGCATCCTCGCTAGCCCGCCGAGTAGCTTGGATATGGTTTACATTCGGTTGAGTTTTGCCTTCGGAAGCCAGTTTAAGTGACTTCGGCGCGCCGGCCTCGCTAAGGCGGGTCATGACCTACCCCGTCGCCTTCCTTTTCGACCTCGACGGCACCCTCGTCGACAGCGTCTACAATCATGTCCGTGCCTGGCATCTGGCGCTACGCGAAGCAGGCATGGAGCTGTCGGTCTGGCGCATTCACCGCAAGATCGGAATGAGCGGCGGCCTCTTTACCCATCAGCTCCTCCGCGAGCTTGGCCGGCCGATCGACGACTCGACCATCTCGCGCCTCCGTGCGCGCCATGCGGAGCTTTTTGTGGAGCTGTCCGGCGAGATCGCGCCGCTTCCGGGGGCCGTCGAGTTGCTCGAAACCCTCCGGAGCCTCGAGTTGCCGTGGGCGATCGCCACCAGCGGCCGCATGGAGACGGCAAGCGCCAACCTGAGAATCCTCGGCGTCGATGCTGCCCAGTCGATCGTCGTCACTCGGGACCAGGTCAATTATGCGAAACCCGATCCGGACCTGTTCGTCGAGGCCGCACGGCGGCTCGGGACGAGCACGCACGGCTCGTACGTGATCGGCGACAGCATCTGGGACATGATCGCCGCAGCCCGCTGCGGAGCGCTCGGGATCGGGCTTTTGTCGGGAGGTTACGGCGCCGAGGAGCTGGAGCGCGCAGGCGCGCTGCGCGTCTACGACGACCCTGCCGACATGTTGTTGCACCTCGACGAAATCGCGCCACGGACTCGCGATTGACACTCCAGGAGCAACCGCAATAGCGACACAGCTGCTGCGGTCTGGCAGTCTGTCCGGATGAGCGTAGAAGCTTCGGTCGATCGCAAGCAGCATGTGCTTCCACCGCATTCTCTCGCCGTGGCCGCATTCTCGACGATCGTCGAGTGGTACGATTTCACGCTGTACCTGTACTTCGCAACCGTAATGTCTCGCGTATTCTACGGCGGTGGCAGCGGCTCGCTGCTGCTTACGCTCGGCGGCTTTGCGATTGCGTACCTCATGCGGCCGCTCGGCGCGGTATTCTTCGGCCATATCGGCGATCGCCGAGGCCGTCGGCATATGATGCTTTTGTCAGTTGCGCTGATGACAGCTGCGATGCTCGCGACAGCGCTACTGCCGACGAGTGCAGTCGCGGGGCCGACCGCCGGCTGGCTCCTGCTGCTCCTCCGATGCATCATGGGGTTCTCGGTCGGCGGTGAATATACAGGCGTGGTCGCCTACCTGCTCGAAGGTGCGCCGGAGAAACGACGAGGCCTGCTTACGTCCTCCGCGTCAGCTGCAAGCGAAGTTGGAGGCCTGTTGGCCGTTGCCATTTCTGCGCTGACGGTGAGCTCGATGAGTGCGCAGGAACTGGACCGCTGGGGATGGCGCATTCCCTTCTTCGTCGGCGCAGCGCTCGCGGCCTCAGTGTGGATCGCTCGGTCCACCATGCATGAGAGCCCGGAGTTCCGACGCCAGCAGGACGAGGGCACTGTTCCCTCGGTTCCTTTTCGGCACGCGCTCGCCAATCATCGAGCGGGCATCGCGCGCTCATTTTCGATCTCCGCGCTCGGCTCCATCACTTATTATGTCGGCATCACCTACGTGCCGGCATTTCTCACGTCGGTCGGAAGGCTCAGCGAAGGCGAGTCCCTTTGGCTGTCCACCATAGCAGCCGTTGCGGTGATCCTCGTTACGCCGATCATGGGTGCTTTAAGCGACCGTTTGGGGCGCAAGCCAATACTGATCGGCCTCTGCGTCGGCAGCGCTGCTCTTCCTGCAACCATGTTCTCGCTGATGGCGAGTAATACCCGCGCCCAAGCGCTTGCCGGCGCAGTCGTCCTGGCGATGCTCGCTGGCTCGGTGAGTGCCGTCGGCGCCGCGGCTACAGCCGAGCAATTCCCGGGCGAAGGTCGCGTCACCGGCCTTGCGCTTGGCGCAACCATGGCAACCGCCGTGTTCGGAGGGCTGACGCCGTACGGCGCGCAGCTCCTGGTCGAGCGAACGGGTTGGGCGACTGCGCCGGGGATCATGATCGCGCTCGTCGCCTTGGGGGTCCTTCCTATCTTGCTGACAATGCGCGAGACGGCACCCTTGTTGAACCGTCCGCCCCGTCGAGGTCTCTAAGTATCGACAGCGGGCCGGGCACTCATCTGCAGTTCACGTTCAGTTACCCCCTATTGAGCGCCAGTCCCTTCCCCCAGGAGAGACTCGCGATGGACGTCAATTATCTATTCCTTCGTCAGCAGGTTGAACGAAGCCTCGCTGAGACCGCGGACAGCGCGGCTGCGCGTCAGGCGCACGAAGACCTGGCACGCGCGTACGAGCTTCAGATTGAGCGCAAGAGTGGTGGCCGCATCCTGTTTGATCGTCGGAACGAGGATCGCGCTTCCGCCGAGCAGGAGATGCTGATCATCGGCCTCTCCAGCCCGTCAGCAACGTCTTGATTGCGCGATCGGGGTAGGCCCGGAAAATTCAGAACTTGGTGGTCAGCTGGCTTACGGCCGCGGGGCCGCTTCAGCTCATCTATTGACCCGAACTGTTGATGATACGTCGCAGGTCCGAACCGGATGAGTTCAGCTCAGGCTGCGGCAATATCGCTCCGTCCGCGGCCCACGCCATAATAGGTGAGGCCCGCTTCTTCCGCTTCGGATCGATCATAGACGTTTCGCAGGTCGACGAGGATCTTGCCCGTCAGCGATGCCGCAATTCGGTCGAGATCGAGAGCGCGAAACTCATCCCATTCCGTGACGATCACTAGAACGTCCGCGCCCTCGGCCGCTGCATAAGCGTCATCGGCGAACTCGATGCCCGAGAGCACTTGCTCGGCCTGTTGACGCGCGACCGGGTCGAACGCGGAAACCTCCGCTCCCTGTTCCACCAATGCCTTGATAATCGGGATCGACGGCGCGTCGCGCATGTCGTCCGTATTCGGCTTGAAGGCGAGACCGAGAACTCCGACGCGCTTGCCCGACACGTTGCCGCCGAGCGCGCGGACGACGCGCTCCGCCATATGCTCCTTGCGGTCGTCGTTCACCTGCACTGTTGTGCGCACGATGCGCTGGTCGACCCCTGCCGCGTCCGCCGTCTTCAACAACGCAAGCGTGTCCTTCGGGAAGCAGCTTCCACCGTACCCAGGGCCCGCGTGAAGGAACTTGGCGCCAATGCGGTTGTCGAGGCCAATACCCCGGGCAACGTCCTGGACGTCCGCGTCCACCGCCTCGCACAGGTTGGCGATCTCGTTGATGAAGCTGATCTTGACTGCAAGAAACGCGTTCGCCGCATATTTGGTCAGCTCGGCCGTTCTGCGCCCGGTGATCAGGATCGGCGCCCGGTTGAGGAACAGTGGCCGGTAGATTTCGCGCAGGACTTCCTGGGCATGATCGTTCTCGGCACCCACGACGATCCGGTCGGGATGCTTGAAGTCGGCAATTGCTGCGCCCTCACGAAGGAATTCCGGGTTGGAAGCCACCGATACCTGCTCGACGCCTTCCTCGCGCAGGATCTGGTCGATCTGGTCCCCGGTGCCAACCGGGACGGTCGACTTGGTCACGACGACGGTGCCGGGCCTGATGACCTTTGCCAGCTCTCGGACGGCTTCGAACACGAAAGTGAGGTCGGCATGCCCATCGCCGCGGCGCGCCGGCGTCCCTACCGCGATGAACACGGCTTCCGCATCCTTCACTGCCTGGGTAAGATCGGTGGTAAAGGTCAGTCGCCCTCGCTCGGCATTCGCTTTGACCAGGGCTTCGAGCCCCGGCTCCCAGATCGGCATGACGCCGGCGTTAAGACCATCAATTTTGGATGCGTCCTTGTCGACGCAGCAGACGCGATGGCCAAAGTCGGCGAAACAGGCCCCGGAAACGAGCCCGACATAGCCGGTACCGATCATCGCGATACGCATTCATCACTCCTTGTGCTGGGCACGCGCCCTTAGCGCCGCTTTCGCCCGATGAACAAGGCGTTCAGCCAGCGGCCTAGTTTTCGCCCCAAAATCCCTATATTGGCCCGCGCCTTCCGATGAACGTCACAACTCTACCCAAGCCCCCGCGTGTCGGGCTGGTCTCCCTCGGCTGCCCCAAGGCATTGGTCGACAGCGAGCGCATCATGACCAAGCTGCGTGCCGACGGCTATGACATGTCGCCCGATTATGCCGGCGCCGACGTCGTGCTGGTCAACACCTGCGGCTTCCTTGATTCTGCCAAGGAAGAAAGTCTCGAGGCGATCGGCGAAGCCATATCCGAGAATGGCCGCGTCGTCGTAACCGGCTGCATGGGCAAGGAAGCGGACGTCATCCGCCAGCGCTTCCCGGACGTGCTCGCCGTCACTGGGCCGCAGCAGTACGAGGAAGTGGTCAATGCCGTTCACGAAGCGGCCCCTCCGATCCCTTCCCCGTTCATCGACCTGGTGCCAGAGGCGGGTCTGAAGCTCACGCCGCGTCATTACAGCTACCTGAAGATTTCTGAGGGCTGCAATCACCGGTGCGCCTTCTGCATCATCCCGCACCTGCGCGGCGACCTCGTCAGTCGCCGCCCCGATGCAATCCTCCGTGAGGCGGAAAAGCTGGTCGCCGCAGGCACCAAAGAGCTGCTTGTGATCAGCCAGGACACATCCGCCTATGGCGTCGACATCCGCCATCAGCCGCGGCCCTGGAAGGGAGACGAAGTCCGCGCGCACATGACGGACCTCGCGCGCGAGCTCGGCAAGCTCGGCGCCTGGGTGCGCCTCCACTATGTCTACCCCTACCCGCATGTCGACAACGTCATCCCGCTTATGGCCGACGGACTGGTCCTTCCCTATCTCGACATCCCCTTCCAGCACGCGAGCCCCAACGTGCTGCGCGCAATGCGCCGCCCAGCCAATGACGCGAAGGTGCTCCAGCGGATCCGGTCTTGGCGCGAGCAGGTTCCCGACCTAGCCATCCGTTCGTCGTTCGTCGTCGGATTTCCTGGCGAGACGGACGAAGATCTCGCCTACCTTCTCGCGTGGCTAGAAGAGGCGCAGCTCGACCGCGTCGGTGCCTTCAAGTTCGAAGCCGTCGACGGGGCGCCCGCAACGTCGATGGACAACCAGGTGCCCGACGACCTCAAGCAGGAGCGCTACGAGGCCGTAATGGCACTCTCGGCCCGCATCTCGGCCCAGAAGCTCTCAGCCAGGGTCGGCACGATGATCGAGGTGCTGATTGATGCCGTGGATGAGGAAACGGGCGGCGCCACCGGCCGCTCCAAGGCCGACGCGCCCGAGATCGATGGCGAAGTCCATCTGCGCGACGCGGGAGGCCTCAACCCGGGCGATATCGTTCCGGTTTGCGTCGAGGACGCCGACGAGCACGATCTCTTCGGCGTCCCCGCCTAGCTCTTCCTAGGCGACCTGCGAGATCAGCCGCGCGCGCTCGCGCCTGTACCTCACCGCTCCTCCTACGAGGCCGAAGCCGAGCAGCATCATCATCCAAGTCGCCGGCTCAGGCACTGCCACAAGCCCGTTTGCGCTCAGCAGCTGGTTGTTGGGCGCGAAATCGGAGATCTGGCTGTTTCCCGTCACCGTCGCTCCGAAGCGCGGCCAGATGTTGAAACCGTAATTAGCCGGTGCCGCTCCCGTCGAGGGCAGAAGGAACACGGGTACAGAAACAATGAACTGGTTTCCCGAAAGCAAGGTCGTGAGCGAGTTCGCTCCAAGCATTGCTGTGCCGTTCTTTTGTATGACGATGACCTGGTTGAACCTGACGTTTGGCTCGCCGATCGCGCCGAAAGGTGCGTTGACCCCGGTGCCGGTATCCACGCCGATGACGTAGAAGCCTGCGAGCGCCGGATCGATATCGCCCGCCAGAACAGCCCCCAGCGAGAAGGTCGTTGCGCCGGGATCCAGGCTGACCGAGAAGCTCGTCACATCCAGGTCACCGCTCGCGGTTCCTACGAAGCTCGGCAGGAAATCTCCGGTTGCGTCCGGAACCGTCGCCGCCATGGCTGGCGAGCTGACCATGATTGTCAGAAGGGCTGCTGCAAGCTTGATCGTTCTCATGGGGCTTCCCCTGCGGATTCCCCCCCGGTCGGTGAGTGGTTGGGCAGCCGATTACGGTTCAAAGCCGCGACTGCTCGGCGTTGCGCCAACAGCGGTTGTAATGGCTATGCTACGCCGCTCCTCTCGGCAGCTTTCGCTGCGGAATTGAGCGCTGGGCTGGAGGCTAAGGCAACCCACTTGACCGCTCTTCGACGAAATCAGCGCTGCAATTGCGTTGGCCACCCCGACTTCGCCGACGATTGCGATAGCACCGATGCCGCCGTAGAGGCCCGCGAATGACCGATTTCGCTGCGCTTCTCGTGGCCGACCGCGGGCAGAAAGCCCGTCCGATTCATCTCGTCGACAAGAACAGCTTTGAAAGCTGGGTGAAGAAGCGCCCCGCCGAAGATCGCGCCCTGCTCGAGGCCCAACGCTTGGACGGCAAGAACGCGTTTGCCTTTGCTCTCCTACCCCGCGGGGGAGAGTTCGAGGTCGTGAGCACGGTCAAAGATGCCGGCGACCTCTCGCCCTGGTGCCTCGCGAGGCTCGCCGAGAGCCTGCCCCAAGGCGTCTACAAGCTCGCTGAAGGGGAGCCTGGAATAGCGTCATTGGGATGGCTGCTCGGGCAACACCGCTTTGACGACTACCGGTCAAAGAAGGATGAGGCGGATCGGGGGCCGCGCGCGCTCGTTACGACAAGCGCCGCGAACATCGAGGCTAGCGTACGGCTCGCCGAAGCGACCGCGCTCGTTCGTGACCTTGTCAACACGCCGGCGGCCGAGCTCGGCCCGATCGAACTTGAGCAGGAAGTGCGTAAGCTCGCGACTGATTCTGGCGCGCAGGCGCGGGTGACGAGCGGAAATGAGCTCGCCGAAGGCTATCCGCTTATTGCAGCAGTCGGCGCCGCTGCGACCGCGGCTCGCACGCCGCGCCTCATTGAGCTCGAATGGGGAAAGCCTGACGACCCGCGCGTCGCGATCGTCGGCAAGGGCGTCTGCTTCGATAGCGGTGGGCTTGATCTCAAGTCCGCCAGCGGCATGCGGCTGATGAAGAAGGACATGGGAGGCGCGGCGCACGCGATCGCCCTTGCCCGCCTGATCATCGCCGAGCGGCTGCCAGTTCGGCTGCATCTACTCGTGCCGGCGGTCGAGAATGCCGTATCGTCGGGGGCCTATCGCCCAGGCGACATCATCAAGTCGCGCCAAGGCTCGTTCGTGGAGATCGACAACACCGATGCCGAAGGCCGTCTGATTCTCGCGGACGCCCTGACGAAGGCTGGGGAGAGCAAGCCCGAACTGATCGTCGATTTTGCGACACTGACCGGCGCTGCCCGCGTTGCCCTCGGTCCCGACCTTCCGGCATTTTTCGCGAGCGACGAGAGCCTCGCGGCCAGCGCTGCCGAAGTCTGGAAAGAAGTCGACGATCCCATGTGGCGGATGCCGCTCTGGGAACCCTATGACGAGATGCTGAAGAGCGACATCGCCGATTTCGCCAATGCCTCGAGCAGCCCCATGGCCGGTTGCATCACTGCCGCCATTTTCCTCAAGAAATTCGTGCCGGAATCCACGGCATGGGCCCATCTCGATACATTTGCCTGGCGCGAAGCTGCAAAGCCCGGCCGTCCAAAGGGTGGAGAAGCGCTCGGATTGCGCGCGATTTTCGCACTGCTTCAACGCCGCTACTTACATCAATGAAACTGCAATTGGCCGGAAAATAGCGTTTTTTACGGTCACGGCTCTGCAACAATTCGCGTCCTTACCGGTTTACCTGCCAAGCTACGCGGCACGCATGGAGTTTGGCAGCTATGAGCGAGGTTTCGCTTACCGGCTGGATGAAGGCCCTCATTGCCTATGTCCGTTCGGGCGAGCCCGACCTCACGAACCGGCAGATGGCGCTTCTGATGCTGGTTTACCTGACGCCGGGTCCCCATACGGTGCGCGGCCTCGCCCGCGTTCTTGGAGTCTCGAAGCCGGTTGTGACTCGCGCCTTGAATACGCTTGGCGCGCTCGGCTATCTCCGGCGTGAACGGGACCAGGACGACCGGAGAAACGTCTTCGTGGTCCGCACCAGCAACGGGGCAGATTTCCTTGAAGGCTTCAAGCGCAACCTCCGCGAGAGCGACGGCGGCTCCGCGGCTCACCGGCCAATCATCGGCCAAGCGCCGGCCTACGCCCACCGCTGACGAATTCTCTCTTTCCGGCCCCTCCGACCCGCCGGACCCAGCATTCAATGCCTTCCGCAAGGACCTCGCCGATGTCGCGCTCGCTGGCCGCGTGATCGCCTCGCATTACGCGGAGCCCATGGCCCGTTCGATCAAGGCGACAACGGCGCTCAAGAATTTGCCGCGTGATGATGCTGAAGCAATCGGGCAACTCCAGGCCGGGGAAGCCTTCGCCATGCTCGACGACAGCCTTGGTTGGGCGTGGGGCTATGCCGGAAAGGATCGCCGAGTCGGCTACCTTCGAAGCGACGCTCTAACTCACTGAACGACCGACCGAAGCCAGAACAACTGGTAAAGGCTCGTCAGCACCATGAGGCCGATGATGCCGAGGATCGTCCAGTCGCGACGCGGCGCTCGCGGCCGTCTCGCGGGGAACAACAGCCAGCCCGCCAGGGCGCACATCACAAGCGTCCCGACCGCGCTGTTTCGGACGAAGATGACCACGGTCGTGCGCACATGCTCGCTGCCCGGCACACTGGATTCGCCGTGCGGGCTCATCATCAGCGTCGTCGCCCAGGCGATAGCTGCGGCAAAGAGGATCAGTCCACCGAAGAACATCCGGGCGCGGCCGATGCCCCGGTTGCTCACATCTGCCCCCGCTGACGACGGATCGCATACCATTTCGCGACGTTCGCCTGGTGCTGGACCAGCGTGTCGGCGAACACGTGTCCGCCCGTGCCGTCGGCCACGAAGTAAAGCGCCTTCGTTTGGGCCGGGTGGAGCACCGCCTCGATGCTCGCGCGCCCCGGGTTTGCGATGGGCCCGTCGGGAAGGCCTGGTCGCCGATAGGTGTTGTAGCCGTTCTGCGCGTTGAGCTCGGACTTCAGGATCCGCCGCCCCAAAGGTTTGCCCTTGGTCACGGGATAGATAACGGTCGGGTCGGCATCGAGCTTCATGCCGATCCTCAGCCGATTGCAATAAACGGCCGCGATCATGGGTCGTTCGCTCGGCTTGCCAGTCTCCTTCTCGACGATTGAAGCGAGGGTGACGACCTGTTCCGGCATCGCGATTGGACAATCCGTGCTCCGCTTCGGCCAAAGCTCGGCAATCGCCTTCTGCATCGCCCTCTGCATGCGTCCAACAAGCGCACCCCGCGTCTCGCCGCGCTGATATCCATAGCTGTCCGGCAGCACCGAGCCCTCGGCAATCGTCGGAGTGGGTCCTGCAAGATAGCTGTTGGCCGCGACTTTCTCCTGAACGACAATCGCCGGCATGCCCTCGGTAACCGTGATCAATCGCTGTACGGGCCGACCATGCTGGAGAAGCTCCAGGATCGACGAGCCGCCCGCCCCTTTCGGAATTTCGAACTCGCCAGCCTGGATCGGGTCAGGCGAGCCGAGGATGCGCGCCATAACGTAGTAGGTCCTGGCGCTGCCCGGGATTGCGCCTGCCTTTTCAAGCTGGCGAGCAACGGAGCCGAGGCTCGACCCTTCCTTGATCATGACCGTATGGGGACCCGCCTTGGGACCGGGACCCCACCACAAGGCATAAAGTGCAATCAGCGCCGCAGCGGCCAGCGCCGCCGCGACAATCAGGAGCCGCCTCACACCGCCTTCATTATCAGCGAGGCGTTCGTCCCTCCGAAACCGAAGCTGTTGTTCAGTACGGCGCGCACCGGCCGCTCTTTCGCTTTGTGCGGCACGAGGTCGACGCCCTCACAGCTTTCGCTTGGATTATCGAGATTGAGCGTCGGCGGGACGAGCTGGTCGCGAAGCGCAAGAATACAGAAGATGCTTTCGACTGCTCCCGCGCCTCCAAGCAGATGGCCGATGGCGGATTTTGTCGAGCTCATTGACACATTGGCAATGGCGTTGCCGAATAGGCGCCGAACTGCGCCAAGCTCCAGCTCGTCGCCGAGCGGGGTCGAGGTGCCATGAGCGTTGATGTAATCGATGTCCGATGGCTGCAGGCCGGACTTCCTGAGCGCCATCTGCATCGCGCGATAGCCGCCCGAGCCTTCCGGATGCGGTGCGGTGACGTGATAAGCATCGCCGGAGAGGCCGTAACCGATGACCTCGGCATAGATCTTCGCGCCGCGCGCTTTCGCATGCTCATATTCCTCGAGCACGACGACACCGGATCCCTCGCCCATGACGAAGCCGTCGCGGTCCTTGTCGTAGGGACGGCTGGCCTTCTCCGGCTGGTCGTTGAACTGAGTGCTGAGCGCGCGTGCCTGAGCGAACCCGGCGATGCCGATTGGGCATATCGTAGCCTCCGCACCACCCGCGAGCATGATGTCGGCGTCATCCATTGCTATCATGCGAGCCGCGTCGCCGATCGAATGAGCGCCGGTGGAGCAGGCCGTCACGACCGCGTGATTGGGGCCCATCAGGCCATATTTAATCGAGACCTGGCCTGAGATGAGGTTGATCAGCCGTCCGTGGACGAAGTGCGGGCTAACCCGGCCCGGACCCTTCTCGTGGAGCACAAGGCTCTCGCTTTCGATGCCCGGCAATCCGCCGATGCCCGAACCGATAGATACACCGGCGCGAAGCCGTGTCTCTTCATCCATGTCGAGAAGACCGGCGTCCTCGATGGCCTGGCCGGCTGCGTCGAGGCCGTAGACAATGAACGGATCGACCTGCCGCTGGATCTTGTGATCCACCCGCTTGCCGGCGTCGAAGCCATATTCATGGTCGGCGGGCTTTACCTCGCAGGCAATGCGGCACTTCTGATCGCTCGCATCGAACTTGGTGATTGGCCCTGCGCCGCTCTTCGACGCAACGATGTTCCTCCAGCTCGTCTCGACGTCGCCGCCCAGCGGCGTCACCAGACCGAGTCCTGTCACGACGACACGGCGCATATTTTCCACTCCGTCAGTCCTTCAAAAACAAACGGCCTCCCGATCGGTTCGGGAAGCCGTTCGTGCCGCCTATCGGCGCTGTGGCGGCAGGTCAGCGGACCCGATCAGCCCTTGTTCTGGTCGATGTAGTCGATCGCGTCGCGAACGGTCGTGATCTTCTCGGCGGCATCGTCCGGAATTTCGACCCCAAACTCTTCCTCGAACGCCATCACCAGCTCGACGATGTCGAGGCTGTCTGCACCGAGATCGTCGATGAAGCTCGCGTCCTCAGTCACCTTGTCGGCTTCGACGCCGAGATGTTCGACGACGATCTTCTTCACCCGATCGGCAGTCTCGCTCATGGAAAATTTCCTCCGTTTTGCTTTTGCCGCAGCCCTAGCGATGCACTTGTTGCGCTGCAAGTAGCGGCTAGCACGGGGTCAGGCTACGAAATTGCCGCATGGAATGCCGTTCACTCACTCCTGGCGAAGTGGAACTCGCCCGTTCGATCTTCGATGATGCGATCGAGTATTCGAAAGTTCAAATGTTCAGGGGCAAGTGGTGGCCATTCCAGCCGCGGCGGTCTGCGATGGCCCCTAGCGGCGATATCTGGTTCCACCCCGACGGTGGCGGCTGGTCCGAGGATTTTTCGAACGAGCCGCTTAGCCTGCAGGCCTTCTGGATCCACGAGATGACGCATGTCTGGCAAGCGCAGAAAGGCGGCCGCTTCTACCTTCCGCTGATGCGTCACCCCTTCTGCCACTATCGGTACGAGCTGAAACCGGGGAAGCCGTTCAGGCGCTACGGCGTCGAGCAGCAGGCGGAAATCGTCCGCCATCGCTTCCTCGCGGATCGTGGCGCCAGCGTGCCGATTCTGCCGCCGCGCGATCTTCTCAACTTTCGATAGGAACATTCCGTACCTGTAACGGCCTTGCAACAGGGTCGACGCGAAAGTTGCCGCTCCCTTCCGTGCCAACGGCTGTTTCGGGCATAAAGTAAGCTCGGCAATAAAAAGCGTCAGGGGGAAAACATGCGCTCTACCGCCGCCTTGCTCATTGGCACATCCATGCTTGCCGTCGCCATGCCGGCAGCCGCTCAAACCAGTCAGGAACAAGCCGCGCAGAGGGCAAACCCGTCTGCATCGGCGTCTCCGACGCCCCTTGAGGAGCAAGGCGCGATTATCGTCACTGCGACGAAGCGCGCGTCGAGAGTCCAGGACGTCCCGTTCTCAATCAACGCACAAACTCAGGCGGACATTGAGCGTGCACATGCCCAAACGCTCGAAGACATCAGTCGCAACGTTGCCGGTCTCACCGTTCAGAATCTCGGGCCGGGACAGAGCCAGGTATCGGTACGCGGCGTGTCAGCCGGGCAGATCGCCCGCGACCAGCCCGGTGTGAAGGAACAGGTTGGCATCTATCTCGACGAGACCATCACGTCGCTGTCCTTGTTCACGCCTGACTTCGATTTATTCGACCTTAACCGTGTGGAAACGCTGCGGGGACCGCAGGGCACGTTGTTCGGCGCGGGATCGGTCGGCGGTACGCTGCGGTACATCACCAATCAGCCAAACGTCGACCGCACCGAAGGAACGGTCGAGGGCGACGTCAACATTTTGAAGGGCGGAGACCTCGGCTACTCGCTGCGGGGAGCCGTCAACGTCCCGTTGGCTCCAACTGCAGCGCTGCGCGTAGTTGGCTACGGGACGCATTTCGGCGGGTTCATCGACTCGATCGGACCGTACACGAAAAAGAACGTCAACGACGGCAGCCGCATCGGTACCCGCGTTTCGTTGCTGTTTCAGCCGACACCCGAGCTCAAGATCACGCCGAGATTTGCTTATCAGAAGGTGGAAGCGGGCGGGTTCAACCGCGAGGACCACTACATCATCTTTGACAATCAGTTCACGTCGACCGGCGGCGACGACCTGGGCGAACGGACGCAGTATCTGCTCTTCCGCGAGAAATTCAGGGACAAGACCATGCTCGGGGATCTTGTCGCGAGCTACAATTTCGGACCTGCCGAGCTCACCAGCGTCACAAGCTATGTGGACCGCGACATTCTCGTCAGCCGCGATGCTTCGGCTCTAACCGATTCAATCTATGTGAGTTTTGGCTCACAATTCCTGACAGCGAGCACGGATCCGACGAACCCGACTCTTGCCGATCCGGTTCGTTCGGCGGCGATATTGAACCACGCGGCCGATCCCTCGAACCTGCGTGACACGACGAAGCTTAAGCAGTTCACCCAGGAGTTGCGGCTTGCCTCGACTGGATCGGGACCGTTCCAATGGGTAGCCGGCGGCTTCTACTCCGATGTCGACCGCAAATATCACCAACGTCTTCCGACGCCGGGGTCCGACGCGGTCGGCGATCTCTACCTGGCTGAACTGTGCCTCGATGTCGTCCTCCAGTCGAAGGCGACTTGCAGGGTCAACGCGCCGCTACCTGCCAATCGCGTGCCGTTCACCGCCGCGGATCTCAGGAACGGTTTTGCGGCCGAGTCGCCGTACAATGCCGACTTGCCATACAAGATTCACCAGCGGGCGGTGTTTGGCGAGGGAAGCTACAAGTTCGGCCAGTTCAAGGCGACCGCCGGAGCGCGTTACTACAAGTTCCGCGAGGAGCGTGACTTTGTGTCCGGTGGCTACTTCTCCGACGTCAACACAAACCTTGGCGACAAGACCAAGTCACATGGCATCTCACCACGCTTCATCCTGAGCTACGAACCGAACCGTAGTTTCAGCGTCAACGTGCAGGCCGCAAAGGGATTTCGACTCGGCGGCGTCAACGATCCGCTAAATCGTCCGTTGTGCACGCCCGCCGATCTGCAAATCTTCGGCGGCTTCGGCACGTACGATGACGAGACGCTGTGGAACTACGAAGCGGGCGTTAAATACTCAAAGCGCGGTTTCACCTTCAATTCCGCAGTCTTCCACAACGAAATCCGGGACCTTCAGGTGACGTTGACCGCGGGTAGTTGTTCCTCGCGCGTCGTGTTCAACGTACCGAAGGCACATTCCACCGGTATCGAAGCGGAGCTTTCCGCTCATCCGCTGCCCGGACTGGAGTTCCTGATCTCGGGCAATTACCAGAGCGCGAAGTTCGACTCGACAGTGCGAACAGGAGCCGGCGCAATCCTCGGCGGAATCGAGGAAGGCAATAGGCTACCGACCGTCCCGAAGTTCCAGATCGCCGCAAGCGCGACCTACGGGCAGCGGCTCAACTCGGTCTCCGATTGGTCCGCAACCGCAAGCGTGCAGCATATCGGCAATCGCTTCGGCGAACCGGCCGATCAGGTGCCCGGCGCCGGTCTAGTCACCAACGCGATCTTCTTCGATCCGGTTACCCGCGCATTCGGCACTGGTGTGAATGACATCGGGTCGCTGCGCCTGCCGGCCTATACGGTTGTGAACCTGTCGACTGGGGTCGATTGGGATAGCGGGCTCAGTCTCTCCGTCTACGTCAAGAACCTGTTCGACACGAACCCGAAACTATCGATTGATCGGGAGCGGGGCCTGCGTGCCCGGTTCGGCTATCTCATCGGCCAGCCACGAACGATTGGCCTCACGGCGAGGTACAAGTTCGGCGCCGAGCATGCCGCTCCGCTCCCGCCGCCACCTGCGCCGCCGCCTCCGCCGCCACCAGCGACGCAGACCTGTGCGGACGGATCGGTGATCGCGGCGACTGCCACCTGTCCGGCACCGCCGCCGCCTCCACCGCCGCCTGCCGCCGCGCCCGAGCGTGGTTGACGGAGTGCTGTGGGGGCTTGTGTCCTAACGCGCCGCTCGCTCCTGATCGGCGCGGGCGGCGCTGCGGTTTCCGAGCTAATGGCTAAGCCGATGATCAGCAGGACTGGAGAACATGTCGCGATCGTCGGCGCTGGCGTGTTCGGCGCATGGACGGCGCACCACCTGCAACAGCAGGGGCATCGGGTCACGTTGATCGATGCCTGGGGTCCCGCTCACAGCCGAGCATCCTCGGGCGGTGAATCCCGCCTCACGCGCGCAGCTTACGGCAAGGATGCGATCTACACCCGAATGGCGAAAGATTCGCTTCCGCAGTGGCAGGCGCTCAGTGCTGTTTCCGGCCTGCCCATCCTCGTATCCTGCGGCATCCTGTTCTTCTTTCCGACGGATGAGCCATACGTCCGCGACAGCATCGCAGCGCACAAGGACCTTGGGCTGGCTACCCAAGTCCTGACCCAGGCCGAGATGACGCGCCGGTTCCCGATGATCGATTTCAATGGGATTACCGTCGGCCTCTACGAACCCGCGTTCGGCGCGTTGATGGCCCGCCGCTCGGTGCTGACGCTTGTCGAGCGATTCGTGAACGCGGGCGGCATCTATACGAAGGGATTCGTCCAGCCGCCGCCTCCCGCCCGTGATCGACTAAACGAGATTCTACTCTCTTCTGGCGAACGCGTTGCAGCCGATCGTTTCGTATTCGCCGCGGGCGCTTGGCTTCCCAAGCTCTTCCCCAACGTGATCGGCCCCCGGATCGAACCCACGCGTCAGGAGGTCTTTTATTTCGCTACTCCCGCGGGTGACCGCCGCTTCCTCCCAGGCGCGATGCCCGGGTGGGCGGATTTCAACGGCGGCGACATCTTTTATGGCTTTCCGGATCTCGAGACGCGCGGCGCCAAATTCGCCCACGACCAGCACGGCGTTAGCGTCGATCCCGACACTCAGGATCGCCGGCCCACGGAAGCCGCGCTCGCCGAAGTCATCGCCTTTCGCGACCGACGTTTTCCTTTACTCACCTCAGCGCCGCTGATCGGCGCTGAGGTCTGCCAGTACGAGAACAGCTCGAATGGCGATTTCCTCATCGACATGCACCCGGACTGGCAAAACGTGCTGCTCCTCGGCGGTGGCTCCGGACACGGTTTCAAGCACGGGCCCGAGGTCGGCCGCCATGCTGCCGCGCGCCTATTCGGATCGAAGCCGGAACGGCGGTTCAGCCTCGCCACGAAGAGCAAGGCGCACCACCGGCAAGTGCATTAGTCGGGCTTTTTGGCGACCCCGACCAGTGCCGGACGAAGCAGCCGGTCCTTCATCAGGTAGCCTGGCTGCATCTCCTCGACAATTGTGCCCGGTTCCTGGTCGCTCGGCATTTCCATCATCGCCTGATGGCGATGCGGATCGAGCGACTCGCCGATCGATTTGATGCGCGTGACACCATGGCGCTGGAACACGGCCTCGAGCTCGCGGGCCGTCGATTCGATGCCGGCGAGGAACTGTGCCGCCGTCTTGTCGGCGCGCAGCTCATCGCTGACGGCAGCAAGGGCCCGGTCGAGGTGGTCCTTGATCGCGAGCATGTCGCGCGCAAAGCCCGCGGCAGCGTAACTCGTCGCCTGCTGCAGCTCCTGCTCCAGCCGGCGGCGGACATTCTGTGTCTCGGCCGCCGCATAAAGCGCCTTGGACTTGGCCTCCTCGAGCTGCCGTTCGAGCTCTGCGAGCTGGTCATGCTCGGCAACCTCGGGGGCGCCTTGAGCCGTTTCCTTGCGGATTTCCTCAGCCTGCGCATGCAGTTCGTCTTCGTCTTTCGTGGCTTCAGTCATGCCATCAATCTCGTTAGTGCTTTCGCCGTGAAATCTACCATGGGCACCACACGGGCATAGTTCAACCGCGTGGGGCCGATCACCGCGACAACGCCCACCACCTCCCCCTGGCTCCCGCGATAGGGAGCGGCGATAACCGACGAGCCGCTGAGCGCGAACATCCGATTTTCGGAGCCAATGAAGATGCGGCACCCGGGCGCGTCTCGCGCGCTTTCTAGCAGTTGCGCGATCTCCTGCGCTTCCTCAAGCTCGTCGAGCAAGCGGCGAACCCGGTCCAAGTCGTCCGCGGCAGTTGCATCGATGAGGTTCGCCTGCCCGCGCACGATCAGCACCGGGCGGCGGGCATGATCCTGGCTCCAGGCCGCAAGCCCCGACGCGACCAGCTCGGCAGCAGCGGCATCGATCGCTTCCTTTCGTTCGCGGATTTCGGCGCGAAGTCGCGCTTCCGCTTCCGCCAGCGTAAGTCCCGCCAGCCGCGCGTTGATGAAATTGCTGACTTCCGTCAGCGCGGAAGCGCTCGTGCCCGCCTCGAGCGAGACAATGCGATTCTCGACACTGCCATCGGCTCCAACGAGCACTGCGAGAGCCCGCGTCGAATTCAGCTGGACGAAGCTTAATTGCTTCAGCCTCATCTCGCGCTTCGGGGAGAGAACCACGCCTGCTGCCTGGCTAAGCCCTGATAGAGCCGCAGAAGCTGCGGCGAGGGCATCCTCGATTGGCTGGTCGCGCACGATCTGCCGCTCGATCTCCCGCCGCTCGCGTGGATCGGGCGCTGCGGCCTGCATGATGCCGTCGACGAACAGGCGCAGCCCGCTCTCCGTCGGAATGCGCCCTGCGGAAGTATGCGGGTGCGTAAGCAGCCCCCGCTCCTCGAGCTCCTGCATTACCCCGCGGATTGACGCCGGCGACAGGCTTATGCTCCCGGCCAGGGCCTTCGATCCGATTGGCAGGCCGCGCTCGAGGTAGGACTCAACGACGAGCCCGAATATATCCCGCATCCGGTCCGTAAGTTCGCTGATCGGCTGCGTCATGACGCTCCATCTAGGATTGCTGCTTTCACCGGTCTAGGGAGCGCCCCGCACCAGTATCAGGAGATTGCCCGAATGCGCCCCTCTGGACGCGCCGCCGACCAAATGCGTGAACTCAAGTTCGAGCCTGGCTTTACGCGGCATGCGGAAGGTTCGTGCCTCGTAAGCTTCGGCGATACCCGTGTACTCTGTACCGCGAGTGTCGAAGAAAAGGTTCCGCCCTTCCTGCGTGGCAAGGCGCAGGGCTGGGTCACTGCCGAATACGGGATGCTTCCGCGTGCGACGCACACGCGTGGAAACCGTGAGGCAGCCAAAGGCAAGCAATCGGGTCGTACCCAGGAAATCCAGCGCCTGATCGGAAGGAGCCTGCGCGCTGTCGTCGATCTACCGAAGCTCGGAGAGCGCCAGATCATTGTCGATTGCGACGTCATCCAGGCTGACGGTGGCACACGGACTGCCTCGATCTCGGGCGGCTGGGTGGCGCTTCGCATCGCCATCGACAAGCTACTGACGGCCAAATCCATTCCGTCAGACCCCATTCGCACACAGGTCGCGGCCGTCAGCTGCGGCATACATCAGGGCACGCCCGTCCTCGATCTCGACTACGACGAGGACAGTCAGGCCGGCTGCGATGGCAATTTCGTGCTCACTGCCGACGGCTCGATCGTCGAGGCCCAGGTCACTGCCGAGGGCGAATGCTATGACGAGGAAGGCCTTCTCCGGCTCCTCCGGCTCGCGCGTATCGGATGCTCGGAAATCTTCCAGGCTCAGCTGAAGGCGACAGGACGATGAGACCGCTCGGCGAGAGGCTGGTGATTGCAACCCACAATCCGGGCAAGCTTCGCGAAATAGCGGCGCTCTTCGAGCCGCTTGGCATTGCCTGTGTCGGCGCGGAGGAGCTGGGTCTTCCCGAGCCCGAGGAGATCGGCAACACGTTCGCGGATAATGCGGACCTAAAAGCGCGTGAGGCCGCCGATCTTTCCGGCTTGCCCGCTCTTGCAGACGACAGTGGATTGTGCGTCGATGCACTCCATGGCCGGCCCGGTATCTTCTCGGCCCGATGGGCCGAGGACGATGAGGGCAATCGCGACTGGATGCGCGCCATGGAGCGGGTCTGGCGCGAGGCCGAGGCGACCGAGCCTGATGCTGCTCCCGCAGCTCATTTCGTTTGCGCGCTGGCGATTGCCTGGCCCAACGACGGTCAGACAGAGACATTCGAAGGCCGCGTCGACGGCACGCTCGTCTGGCCGCCGCGAGGTGAGCGCGGCTTCGGCTATGATCCGATGTTCGCACCGGTCGGCTACGATCGGACCTTTGGTGAGCTCGATCCGGAACTGAAGCACGAGATCAGCCACCGCGCCGACGCGTTCCGAAAGTTGGTCGAAGCTCTGCGCTAGGCGGCTGTCCTTCGGCGTGCCTGCTGCGCTACAGGCCGTTCGTGGGCTACTCTTCAACTCTCACCGGCGCCTCGCCCGGCGTGGTCTCTCTCTCGTGCGCGCAAAAAGGCCCAGACCCGGTCAACTTGCGCGAGCCCGACGCCTCGCTGGCGCTCTACGTCCACTGGCCGTTCTGCGTCAGCAAATGTCCTTACTGCGACTTCAACAGCCATGTCCGGGCAACTGTCGACCAGAATGCATGGCGTGAGGCTCTGCTGGCCGATCTAAATCACGAGGCAGGACTGCTGCCAGGACGCGAGCTGACCTCGATCTTCTTTGGCGGCGGGACGCCGTCGCTGATGGAGCCGGCGACCGTCGACGCCATCATCACCGCGGCCACCACGCATTGGGCGCCAGCCGCCAATCTCGAGATCACGCTCGAAGCCAATCCGAATTCGGTCGAAGCAGCAAGTTTCGCCGACCTGTCGACCGCAGGCGTAAACAGGCTATCCCTCGGGCTGCAAAGCTTCGACGATGCCTCGCTCGGCTTCCTCGGAAGAGCCCATAGCGCGATTGAAGGCTGGCGGGCGCTCGAGGCCGCACAGCGCAATTTCCGTCGCGTCAGCTTCGATCTCATCTACGCTCTTCCCGGAGACACCGAGTCGAACTGGTCCGCGACGCTCGCTCAGGCACTCAGTCTCGGTGCATCACATCTTTCGCTTTATCAGCTCACGATCGAGGCCGGCACGCGTTTCGCAACGATGGTCGCAAGGCGCCAATTCGAGCCGCTCGATGGAGAGGCCTCGGCGGCGCTGTTCGAGCTAACCGACGCCATGACGTCGGCGGCGGGGATGCCGGCCTATGAAATCAGCAATCATGCACGTCCGGGCCAGGAAAGTCGGCACAACCTCACCTACTGGCGCTACGGCGACTACGCGGGCATCGGTCCAGGAGCGCACGGGCGCCGCCTCGGCATGCGCACGGTTCGCCACAAGAAACCGGAGAACTTCATCTCGGCCATTCAGCGCAACGGCCACGGCATCGCTGAAGAAGAACTGCTTGCAGCATCGCAAGCTGCCGACGAAGCACTGGTGATGGGCCTTCGCTTGCGAGAGGGCATCGATCCCGCCGCGATCGCACGGCGCTTCGGCCTGTGCGAGCTTGTTGATTGGCGCCGAGTCGACCAGCTTGCAAATACTGGTCACCTGACGCGTGAAGGCACGCACATTTCGCTAACCGCGCAAGGCCGGCTCGTTCTCGACCATATTCTCGGCGAAATCGCCGCGCCTGAAATTCCGGTTAGGGCTTCGGCGGTTGCGTAGCTGGCTGCGCGGGTGCGGCAGCCTGCGTGACCGGCGGCGTCGCCGCTTTCGGTGCATCCATCGACGCCATGAACTTATAGTTGTCCGCCGGCGTCGCGACATAATCGTCGACCGTCATGTCGGCATCGGACGCCGCCGCCTTGCGCGTCATGCCGTTCTTGATGCGAAATGTGATCAGGGCATCCTTCAGCGTTCCCATCTGAGCGGTGCAGGCGGTTTTCAGATAGGTTTCGATCCCGTCGCCGGGGACCTTCTCGCTTTTTGCTTTGCTCACGGCTTCCCGAAGGCAGCCACGAAACGCGTCAGTCGGCGCGGCTATAGACGCTTGAAGTGCGGTCAGGCTGATTGCCGACGCAGCCAGAAGTACAATCATCGCCCTCTCCCCAGGCTAATGAATGACTTCACCCTGACTCTTTTTCGCTTCAATTGGAAGCGCTTAATGCAGGTCTGATGGACAAACCGCTTTCTCCCGGTCTGCACATTGTCGCAACGCCGATCGGTAACCTCGGCGACCTCAGCACTCGTGCGGCCGATACGCTTCGAAAAGCGGACCGCATCTTGGCTGAAGACACGAGAGTCACTGCCAAGCTCCTTGCCCATATCGGCGCGAAAGTGCCCATGAACCGCTATGACGACCACAGCAGTGACGCCGAGCGCGAACGGATCGTCGGGCTGCTGGGAGAAGAAGCCGTCGCGCTCGTCAGTGACGCCGGCACGCCGCTCATCTCGGACCCGGGCTACAAGCTGGTTCGGGCGGCGCGCGCTGCCGGGCGTCAGGTCCACACGCTACCAGGGCCGTCGGCGGTCATCGCTGCGCTCACACTGGCGGGACTACCGACCGACCGTTTCCTGTTCGCGGGCTTCCTCCCTTCAAAGTCGAAGGCGCGGAGGGAAGCAATCGCCGAGGTCGCGACGGTTCGCGCGACCCTCGTCTTTTACGAGAGCGGGCCAAGGCTGGGCGAAACCCTCGCGGCGCTCGCGGAGCACTTGGGCGATCGCGAGGCAGCGGTGGCGCGCGAGATCAGCAAACTGCACGAAGAGTGCGTTACGGGAAGCTTGCGCGAGCTTGCTGCGAGATATGCCGACGCACCTCCAAGGGGCGAGATTGTCATCGTGGTCGGCCCTCCAACCGAAGCTGCTGCGCCAAGCGACGAGGAGCTCGACGCCGCGCTCGATGAAGCCCTTTCGCGAATGTCGCCATCGCGGGCCGCAGCGGAGGTCGCGGAGAAGCTATGCGTGCCGCGAAAGCGTGCCTACGCCCGCGCACTCGAACGCTCCAAATGAATCGGGAAGCCGCTGCGAGACGTCGCTGCGGCCGATACGCGGGGATGCCTCGCGAGGGTGACAAAACTGCAGTGAAACCCTAGTCGAGACTGATGCCGCTTCGTGTCGCAGTGCAGATGGACCCGCTGGAAGGGATCGGCATCGGCGGGGATTCGACATTCGCGCTGATGCTCAAGGCACAGGAGCTTGGGCACAAGCTCTACCATTATCTTGCCGAGGACCTGACTTACGAGGGCGGTCGACTCTATGCCGGCGCTCACGAAGTGAGTGTTCAGGCCGTCGAGGGCGATCACTTCCGTTTAGGCGACTTCGCGATCCTCGACCTTGGACGTGACGTCGACGTCATCCTGATGCGGCAGGATCCACCGTTCGACCTGGGTTATATCACCGCAACGCACCTGCTCGAGAAAATCCAGGGAGAGACGCTGGTCGTCAACGATCCGGCCGCGGTGCGAAATGCGCCCGAAAAGGTTTGGGTGCTCGACTTCGCACGATTCATGCCGGCGACGATGGTCACCCGCTCCTTGGGTGCGGCACGCAAGTTCCTGGCAGAGCATGGAGATATCGTCATCAAGCCGCTGCACGGCTTCGCTGGCGGATCGGTGTTCCGGATCGGTCCAGACGGACAGAACCTCGCATCGTTGATGGAATTGTTCAATCGGACCTATCGCGAGCCGCACGTGGTGCAGGCGTTTGTTCCGGATATCGCAAGCGGCGACAAGCGCATCGTCCTGGTCGACGGCGAAGTCGCCGGTGCCGTCAATCGCGTGCCCGGCGAAGGCGAGATCCGCTCGAACCTTGCCGTCGGCGGCAAGGCCGCCAAAACCGAGCTCACGCAGCGCGAGGAGGAGATCTGCGCAGCCCTTGGACCCGAATTGAAGCGGCGCGGATTGTTGTTCGTGGGCATCGACGTGATCGGCGGCCGCTGGCTGACGGAGATCAACGTAACCTCTCCGACGGGCATCGTCGCGATCGACAACTTCAATGGCACCGATACTCCCGGCCTGGTCTGGAAGGCGATCGAACGTAGCCTCAAAAAATAACCACACCCTGGCGCGGGTGCTCGTCGCGACAAGGCGGGTCCCCACTAATCGCCGTCCCGCCACGAAATTTGCGCATATTCACTGATCCGCCGACTGCTGAGTCTTTGCTCACGCGCGGGGGTGGGCGTGGCGATAAACGTCGAGCAGCCGCGCCGCATCCACCGCCGTGTAGATCTGGGTCGACGACAGGCTGGCGTGGCCGAGCAACTCCTGGAGGGACCGCAGGTCTGCGCCGCGCGCAAGAAGATGCGTCGCAAAGCTATGCCTCAGCGCGTGTGGTGTCAGAGTATCGGGCAAGCCCAAGCGCCGCCGCGCTGCTGCAACGGAGCGCCGCACGAGGTCGGCGTTCAATGGCCCTCCCCTCGCCCCGACAAACAGCGGCACTTGGCCGCTCAGCGGATATGGACATTGCCGCACATAATCCTCGATTGCCTCGCGAACCGCGGCGACGACGGGAACGATGCGGGTTTTTGACCTTTTGCCGGTGACGCGCAGCGTTGACCCGATTGGCACGACATCCGCTGTAAGCGACATTGCTTCGGCAACACGCAGACCCGCGCCGTAAAGGAGCAGCAGAACGGCAAGGTCGCGGGCGCCAATCCACGGCGCGCTAGCTGCCTCGGCGGCGTTCTCGGCAAGCGCGACCGCGTCCTCCGGGGCCGCTGGCCGGGGAAGGGTCCGTGGCCTCTT
The DNA here is from genome assembly GCA_045811185.1 of Sphingomicrobium sp. Classification (GTDB taxonomy): domain Bacteria; phylum Pseudomonadota; class Alphaproteobacteria; order Sphingomonadales; family Sphingomonadaceae; genus Sphingomicrobium. The sequence goes on along the minus strand of JBJMUN010000026.1, from coordinate 2,181 downwards.
GGGCGCCCGCGTCCGCGGCAATTGCGCGGACGTGCCTTGCTGCTCGGCTGCATATTTGAGGAAGGCACGTACGCCCGATAGCTCGCGTGCCGCAGAGGCTGGCCCCAGGCCGGCCGAGCGGCGATTAGCAAGGAAGGCGCGCAGATCGGCAGCTTCGAGCTTTGCCAAGGTGGGGCCGGCTATCGCTTCCCCGCGATACTTCCCGAGAAAGTCGATGAGCCGGTGCGCCGTTGCACAATAAGCGCGGACTGTATGGGCGGAGCGACGGCGATCGTGCTGAAGATGCAATGCCCATCGCGCCGCCAGCGCTTGGGCGGGATGATTCAGGCTTGTCGGATCGTCAGCCACTTGCGGATCATAGCCGCAAGGCTGCGCCCTAGGAACATCAGCAGTTCCGACCCGTGGCGCGCGTCCAGACTGAGTTCAGCGCGCTGGCCCAGCGCCAGCAAGCCACTCGGCAGTGGCGGCTCGCATTCGATGCGGATGAGTGCTTGCGCACGGATCAGCTCACAGGCAGGCCCGAATAGGGGATGGCCCCGCTTCACGGTCCGCATCTCCACCGTCTGGACCCGTTCGATGGCGCGACGGAGTAGCGCCGGTTCGACGTGCTGGACGCCACTCCCGTCGGCACGAAACCCTTGCTCGCCAACGATGAGCGAGAGGGCAACCGCGTCGATGCCGAGGATCAGCGGCCATTCTTGCGTCACCACATGAAGCAGGGATTCGATGCTGTCCGCATCGATCGCGGCGAGCACCGCCTCATGAATGGAACTGACCGCGCCCGAGTGGCCGCGCGCAAAGGCAATAAGATCCTGGTTGGCCTCCTCGGCCGCACCCAAGCGCCGGCGAAGCTGCGCCACTGCGTGCTCTTCGAAGGGGATCACGGTCGCCATCATGAGCAAAATACGCGAGCTACGGTTAATTTCCTACCATCAGGCCAAGGTGCTCCATGGCATGAGCGCAAAACGAAAGCGGCGACGTCTTTCGACGCCGCCGCTCGTAAGTTCCCGCTTGGGAGCTATTCTTAGGTCGACGGCAGGTGGTTCGACACGTTGTTGAACGTGGTGTTCAGCTTGTTGCCGATGCCCTGCATCGCGCCAATCGCCGCAACGGCGATGAGAGCGGCGATCAGACCGTACTCGATCGCGGTCGCACCCTCTTCGTTCTTAATCAGCTTCAGAAACTTGCTCATGGTCTTCGCTCCTCGGTTCCAAGCAGTGACGGCGAACCGTCCTGACCCTGCATGTCCTTCGCAGGATGCGTGGAACCTACCGCTGGACCGGTTGAAAAAGTGTTACCTGCGAAGGTTTCGCAAAGGTTAAGGCGCCAAGAGCAAGTAGCTGAGCTTACGCGATTTTCTGACCGGTAGACTGCCAGTCCTTAAGGAAACTTGCAATGCCCGCATCGGTTAGCGGGTGCTTGAACAGCTGGTGGATGATCTTCGGCGGTGCTGTCATCACGTCCGCACCGATCTTCGCCGCCTCGACCACGTGCATCGGGTGCCTCACGCTCGCGACGAGGATTTGCGTCTCGAAATCGTAATTGTCGTAGATCAGCCGGATGTCTGCAATGAGAGCCATGCCGTCGAAGCCGACGTCGTCATGACGGCCGACGAAGGGAGATATGAATGTCGCGCCGGCTTTTGCGGCTAGCAGCGCCTGGGCCGCCGAGAAGCAAAGCGTCACGTTCACCATCGTGCCGTCAGACGTAAGCTCCTTGCAGGCATGCAGACCTGCGGGAGTTAGCGGAACCTTGATTGCAATATTGTCCGCGATCTTCCGAAGCACCTCAGCCTCGCGCATCATCCCGTCGAAGTCGAGCGCCACCACTTCGGCGGACACCGGGCCCTTCACCACACTGGCGATTTCGCGAACGACCTCGAGGAATTGCCGACCGGATTTGTGAACAAGGCTCGGATTGGTTGTGACGCCATCGAGGAGCCCCGTTTCAGCAAGCTCGCGGATTTCGGCAATCTCGGCAGTGTCGGCGAAGAACTTCATGTGATTTGCGCATGTCCTGGCTTTGGTGGATTGGCGGACGGCATAGCCGCTGGTTTGCGGCGCGTCACCCGATTCAAAAGGAGCCTGACAGATGAGCGAGCATGTTCGGGTGCAATCCGAAAGTGGAGTGCTGGCCATCACGCTGGCAAGACCCGAGCGGCGCAACGCCATCACGGTTGCC
>JBJMUN010000025.1:0-12159 GCA_045811185.1 Sphingomicrobium sp. | reverse complement strand
ATTTACATCCGAGTCTCAAATGGATAGTTGATATTACTGTGACCGTATGACAAGTTTTCACAGCTCCTGAGAAGAGTTCGCCTATCGATTGAGACGCGGGCGGATCCTAGTTTGCGGGTTCGAGACGGGCGCGGGTGAGGTCGGCTGCTCCAAGAACAAGGCGAGCTTCGCTGGCAGGGCGACGACATCGGTAAGGCCGCGGCCCGCGATCCAGCGAAAGCAGCTTTTTTTCGGGTCGGCTCAGGCCGCGCCGGTCTCGCTGGCGAGGAGCCGCGGATCGATGCCTTCTGCCTTGAAAGTGGCGGCCCAGCGTTCGTCCGTCGGCATGTCGAACAGGATCTTCGTGTCGGTGCGCGCGGCAAACCAGCCGTGGCGCGTCATCTCCTCATCGAGCTGACCTTCGCCCCAACCCGCATAGCCGAGCGCGGCGATCCATTGCTTCGGGCCACGGCCCTCGGCGATTGCGCGCAGGACGTCGATCGTGCCGCTCATCGCAAACAGCTCGCCACTTTCGCCATTGACCTGGAGCGTGTCCTGCCCGCCCCAGTCGGTGGAATGGAGGATGAAGCCTCGTCCCGGCTCGACTGGACCGCCATGATGGATGGCGCAATCGGGCGCTTCCCCGGGATCGATGTCGAGCTGCCTCAGCAAAGCGCGGAAGGTGATCCCTGCCCGTTTGTGTCCGACGCCAATCCCGACCGCGCCATTTTCATCGTGGACGCACATGGCGATCACCGCTCGCTCGAAACGCGGGTCAGCCATGCCCGGCATCGCGAGCAGCAGCTTTCCGGACAGGAACTTCGGATCTTCACCCATCGATAAGACAATGAGCCGCGCGGCTCCCGCGAGCAATACTTGAGGCGACCATACGGCAGGCCTAAGGCGCGGCTCATCTGTTACCCGAAGGAGCCTACAGCCATGACAATCCAAGTTGGTGACCGCCTTCCCGATCTGCCTCTGGCAATTGCAACAAGCGAGGGGCCGAAGCCGACCACCAGTGGCGAGTTCTTCGCCGGCAAGCGCGTCGCGTTATTCGCTGTCCCGGGCGCCTTCACTCCGACCTGCTCGGCGCGCCACCTGCCCTCGTACGTCGAGAAAGCCACCGAGCTAAAGGGCAAGGGCGTCGACGAGATTGCCTGCATCTCCGTAAACGACCCCTTCGTCATGGGCGCATGGGGCAAGCAGGACGGCTCGGAAGACATCACGATGCTCGCTGACGGAAACGGCGCCTTCGCCGACGCCGTTGGCCTGTCGTTCGACGGCAGCCAGTTCGGGATGGGCAAGCGCTCGCAGCGCTATTCGATGATCGTCAACGATGGCGTCGTTGAACAGCTGAATGTCGAGCAGCCGGGGGAATATCGCGCGTCGAGCGCGGAGAACATGTTGGACCAGCTCGCGACCGCCTGACCTTTCGCCGCCTAACCGACACTCCTCACCGCTGTACCCTGCCTCGCCAGCGAACAGCGAGCGGTCTCGATCGTTTAATCGGATTGAGAGCGAAACATTCCAGAGGAGGAAACATATGGCGCGGAACAGCAATCGCGGCGGCCGTAACAACAACCCAAGCGGCCGCAATCAGTATAGCGATCGAGGTGTGATGGAGTTGGCGCGCGAGCGGCCACTGGCAGCGGCAGCGGTCGCTGCCGGGACTGCAGCAGCGGGCCTCTTTTTGTGGTCGAGGCGCGCGCAGATCAGCAATCAGCTTTCCAGCCTCAGCGATCAGATCGGCGAATGGACCCAGAACATGGGCTCGGGCGACCTGATGGGCGGCACGACCGACGATACGGGCGGTCTGACGACCTCGGGTCAGTCGTTGGCGCAGGGCTCAACGCGCAGCCAGCGCGGGATGAGCGAAACGGGCGGCGGCAATGCAAGTCTCGGTGCTCGCAGCGGCGGCGGCGGATCTCGCGGCTCCGCGAGCGGCCGCGGGCGAGCCCAGTCGACCGCTGCAACGCAACAATAACGAAAACTGAGGTTTCAGGGGCGCCTTCGGGCGCCCCTTTTTCATTCGCTCAGGAACTGCGCGATCGCGGCACCGAACTCGGGCTTCGTCACGGAGCTCATGTGGGTTCCGGGTACTTCGCGGAACTGTGCGTTTGGCAAAACTGCCGCCAGCTCTTCCGCAGAGCCGTTGTCGTCATCCTCGGACCCGCAAACCACCAGCGTCGGCATCGTGAATGCTTTCAGCCAGTCAAGGAAGGCGTCGGCGAAGCTCTCAAGGAGCAATGCAGAGGCGACGCGATCCACTTTCTGGCTCTTCATGAACTGGATGGAGAGCCAGTGCGGATCGCCGCGCTGAACGCGGTCGAAGAGCTCGATCGCCTCGAGGAAGAAGTGCTTGCGGCGTTCCCAATGGCGCAGGCCTTCGAGACCGGCGCCGCCGAGGATTGCGCGGCGGGGGCGGACGCCCTCGCCGACGCCCTCGACTGTTGTGCGCGAACCGAGCGAGAAACCGCCAAGATCGAAGTCCGTCAGATCAAGATGCGCGATCAGCTCGCGCAGGTCGCGGGCCAGGATCCCCGCGGGGTAATGATCCGGCTCGTGCGGCCGGCCGCTCATCCCGTGTGCACGCAGGTCCGGCATAATAACCCTGAAACCTTCAGCCGCGATCCGAGCCGCGTGGCCGAACCTGATCCAGTTCATCGTGGCGTCGGAGAACAGGCCATGGAGAAGGATCACGGGTCGGCCTTCGCCGAGCTCGTGATAGGCAAGTTCCACCTCGTCGGACGAGATCCAGAAATTTACCTTGGCTTCCATGTTCATCCCGGGAATTGGCCGGTCGCGTCGACCCATTTGTCGACGAGCTTCTGGTAATCCTCCGTCCGGATTTCCTTGAGGCCGTCGGTGTTCAGCCAGGAGCGGTGGATGCTTTCTGCCCCGAAATGATGCTGCGGATGAAAGACCGACGGGTCGTCAAAGGAGGCGACCGTCAAATCCATGTTCTCGCTGCCCTCCTTGAACTTGAATCCGAGCGAGGTGCCGCACTTGGCGCAAAACGGGCGTACCGCAATCGGCGAGCTGTCGTACCAATCGGGTGCGACGCTCCAGCTCACTTCGGCCTCCTTCACATTCTTGAAGGCGATCGAGACCGATCCGGTCGCGCGCTGGCACATGCGGCAGTGGCAGAGATAGGCATCATGGTCGTGAACGGTCGCCGTGTAGCGCACACGCCCGCAGGCGCAGCCGCCTTTCATCTGCTCGGCCATGCTCCTTCTCCCTTTTGGCTGCCGCTCTTGCGTGCTTAAGGGGCGTCATGTCCAGCGTCCCACCCGATGAGATCGTCCGCGATGCGCGATGGCTCGCGCAGGCGTTGGATCCGCCGAGCGGCATGCTCCGTCTCGTACGAATGGACCCGGAAGCCTATCGCTCCGCAAGCTTTCTCGACGACCGCATTCTGCAGGGACCCCATGTAGCGCAGATCGCCAGCTGGAATTCGGTGGCTGAGGCACTCTCGCCCTTCGCGCGCGTAGACGCAGGATGGATCTTCCACATTGGCCATGTCGGTTCCACACTGGTTGCCCGGCTCCTCGGTGAGATCGACGGCGTGCTTTCGGTCCGCGAGCCCCGCAGCCTACGCGATCTAGCCGCGCTCCCTGAGGACCAGCGGGCAACTTTCGTGCCGGGACTGCAGCGGCTTATGTCGAGGACGTTCAACCAATCCGAAACCGCGCTCGTGAAGGCGACAAGCTTCGTTTCGGAGATCGCGGCGGAGCTGGTGCCGGCGGGCGGGCGTGCGCTGTTCCTTCATGCGAGCCCAAGAAACTACATCGCTTCCATCCTCGCCGGTCAGAATTCGCTAAAAGAACTGACGGCGCTGATGGCCCCTCGGGCCCAGCGCCTGGCAAGCCGCGCAGTCTATCCCCCGCCCCGCAATGAGTCCGAGGCTGCGGCGGCAGCCTGGGCGTGCGAAATGACATCACTGGAAGCCGCCGCCGACGTACTGGGTGAAAACGCCCTGTGGGCCGATTTCGACCGCCATCTCGAGAATTTGCCGGCCGGGCTGGTCGAATTCGCAGGCCACTTCGGGTTCGATGTGAGTGCCCAGCGAATTGAGGAGATTGCAACCGGGCCGTTGACGCGACGATATGCCAAGGCTCCTGAATTCGACTACTCGCCAGCAGTCCGACGTGACTTGATTGTCTCCACCGCCGAGAGGAACCGTGCGGATGTCGACGCAGCGATCGCCATTCTGCACTCTACGGCAGCAAAAGCGCCTCTCCTCGCCCGGGCCCTGGAACGCACAAAGGAAGACTGATGTACCGAATTCTGCCCATCCTTACGTCCCAGGAAGTCGATGAGTGCAAGCGGATCGCGGCGTCTGCGCCGTTCATCCATGGCCGTTTCTCCAATCCGCACAATAAGGCGAAGGACAATGAGCAACTGCACGAGCAACAATCGTATCAGCGCAGTTCCGAGCTGCTGCTCCAGGCGATCGGGCGAAGCCAGGATTTCTATGAGTTTGCGTTACCGGTCGTGATCGCGCCGCCGCTTCTCACGCGGTACAAACCGGGAATGAAATACGGCGCTCATTCAGATGCCGCCTATCTCCAGCTGCCGCAGGGACCGATCCGAAGCGACCTTAGCTGCACGATATTTCTCACTGACCCGAAGGACTATGAGGGCGGAGCGCTGCACATCCGGCTCGGCGACGGGGAGATGCGTTTCAAGCTCGAGCCTGGATTTGCGGTCATTTACCCGTCCGACACCCTGCACGAGGTCGAGCCTGTCACGAGCGGGGAAAGGCTGGTCGCGATAACTTTCATCCAGAGCCGCCTCCGCGACCCCTTCCAGCGCAACCTCCTCTTCAACTTGAACGAAATCGCCGCGCTCGAAGGCCTGAAGATGTCGCCCGAGAACTTCATGATGCTCCAACTGGTCCGGGACCAGCTGCTGCGATACTGGGGCGAGACGCCGTAGCGCGCGACTAGACCTAAGCCGCCTTCTGCAAATGCTTGCGGCCGAGCAATTCCGCGATCTGCACGGCGTTGAGTGCGGCGCCCTTTCGGAGGTTGTCGCTAACGACCCACAGGCTGAGGCCGTTTTCGACGGTCGGGTCCTCGCGGATGCGGCTGACGTAGGTCGCATATTCGCCGACGGCTTCGACTGGCGTGACATAGCCGCCGTCCTCGCGCTTATCGACGACCATCACGCCCGGCGCTTCGCGAAGGATGTTCCGCGCTTCGTCGGCGGAGATCTCGTTCTCGAACTCGATGTTCACCGCCTCGCTATGGCCGACGAAAACAGGCACGCGAACGCACGTTGCCGTCAGCTTGATCGAAGGATCGAGGATCTTCTTCGTCTCGACGACCATCTTCCACTCTTCCTTGGTGGAGCCATCGTCGAGGAACGTATCGATGTGCGGGATCACGTTGAACGCGATCTGCTTGGTGAAGTGCTGGGGTTCATTGGCGTCGCCGACGAAGATATTGCGTGACTGCTCGAACAATTCGTCCATGCCGCGCTTCCCGGCACCTGAGACCGACTGGTAGGTCGCGACGACCACGCGCTTGATCTTCGCGGCATCGTGGAGCGGCTTGAGGGCAACCACCAGCTGCGCTGTCGAGCAGTTGGGATTCGCGATGATATTCTTCTTCCTGTAGCCGGAAATCGCGTCCGCATTCACCTCCGGGACGATCAGCGGAACGTCCGGGTCCATCCGGTATAGCGAGCTGTTGTCGATCACCGTGCAGCCGGACTGCGCGGCCTTGGGAACATAGACCTTGGACACCTCGGACCCGGCGGCGAAGAGCGCGATGTCCCAGCCGGAAAAATCGAAATGCTCGAGGTTCTTCACGCGCAGCGTCTCGCCGCTGTCGCCAAAATCGATCTCGTCGCCCGTGGAGCGGGAGGAAGCGACCGGAGCCACCTCGTCGAGCGGAAACTGGCGCTCGGCGAGGATGTTGAGGATCTCCCTCCCGACATTGCCGGTCGCCCCGACGACCGCGACCCGGTAGCCCATCTTCTTCACTTCCCTGGAACTTGCTGAATGACCGGCGAAGTGGGCTTCGCACCCCGCATTGTCAACGCGCCCAAAGCTGTCACTATCCCGCCGCCACAAAGGGGAGAGGGGCATGACGGCTAGGTGGCGCGGGTTGCTGATCGTTGCGCTGCTGCTCGCCGGTTTCGCGCTCAAAGGCTGGCTGCTCACGCCGCCTCCTGCCCAGACGGCGAGCGCGACGGGATTCAATGTCGGCCGGGCAATCGGCCGGCTGGAGCGCATTTTGGGCGATGAGCGGGCCCATCCGGTCGACACCGCTGCCGACGACGCAATTCGCAACCGCCTAATCGCCGAAATCCGCGCATTCGGCCTTGAGCCCCGCGTGCAGGAGGAAACCGACTGCAGCGCGACGCCTGGCGCGCGCTTCGTCAGCTGCTCACGAGTCCGCAATGTGATCGCAACGATCCCGTCGCTCGGACCAGGTCCCCAGCTGCTGCTCAACGCGCATTACGACAGTACCGCGACCGGACCCGGTGCAAGCGACGATGGCCTTGGAGTCGCCGTGCTGCTCGAGATCGGCTCGATCCTCAGGGCGTCGCCGCCGCCCCGGCCCGTCACTCTCCTGTTCAACGAGGGTGAGGAGTTCGGATTGAACGGCGCCCACGCCTTCTTGCGGAGCGATCCGCTTGCAAGACGGGTGAATTCGTTGATCAATATCGACGTGCGCGGCGTCACCGGCCCCGCGCTGATGTATGAAACGAGCGATCCGAACGGTGCTGCGCTCGGCATCTATGGCGAAGCGACGCAAAGGCCGTACGCCAATTCGGTCAGCACGGACTTCGCAAAGTTGATCCCGAACACGACCGACGTCGTGTTATTCAAGCCACGCGGCTGGACGCTGATGAACTACGGCATCATCGGAAATGAGACGCGCTACCACTCGCCAGGCGACAATATCCGGGCGCTCGACCCAGATAGCGTCGGGCATGTCGGGAGCGAGGTCCTCGCCGCAACCCGTGCGATGGCCGCTGTCTCCGAACCGGCGAAAGCTTCATCGGGCCATATGGTATTTGCCGATGTCGCCGGCCGTGCGTTGATCCGCCTGCCGCTATTGGCCGCAGGGGCGTTCCTGGCGCTGTTCCTCGCCGTATCCGCCGTCCTCGCCTGGCGTACAAGATCGTTCGGCCTACCCTTGGCCACAGCGGCCGGCATGACGGTTGGCGGCATCGCCGCCGGAGCGATAGCCGGCTCTCTCTTCGGCTTTGTCCGCGCCGGCGACTTTTGGCGTGCGCATCCACTCGTCAGCTATCTTGCCATCTACGCTGTGATGCTCCTCGTCATGACGCTGATCCATGCGCGTTTCGGCCGCGAAATCGGCCGTGACCGAATGCGTTCGGCCTCGTGGCTGCTGATTTTAATCGTGGGATCGGCAGCAAGCCTGGCCCTTCCCGGTGCCACCATTTTCTTCCTTGTCGCCCCCGCACTCGCTCTAGCCGGGATCGCGCTCGAGGACCGCGCGCGCGGAATTGCAAGAATGTTGGTGGCCGCGGCCATTCTCTTCCAATTCGTGATGATTGCCGAGCTGCTCGCGCTCGTCGAGATGCTGTTGATCGACGGCCCACTGTGGGCGGTCGCACCTTTTGGTGCACTGGCCGTCCTGCCGGCGCTCGCCGAGAGTGACAGCCGCGAGCTTCGTCCTGCTATCGCCCTCTTGGCAACGGCAGCAGTATCGCTCTCGCTCGGCGCTCTCGTAATGTCCCGATCGAGCGCAGAGCGACCGCTCGCATTCGGCATCGAGTATTTTCGTGATCTCGCCAGCAAAAGCGCCAACTGGACGGTGGTGAGCAAACAGGCTCCTCTGCCCGATGGCTTTCCCGGCGAATGGAAGAGAGGCGTTCTCCCGTTCAATGGTCGTGTGCGATGGATCGCGCGCGCACCGATCCTTCCAGCCCCGGCTGGGCGTGTGGACCTCGTCGGCCATGAAGCGGCTGGCGCTGGACGCCGCCTCACTCTTGCTCTTTCACCCGGCGGCGCAGACACCATCAGCATCCGGTTCCCCAAGGAGGCGAAGGTGCTCGCGCTCGGTCTCCCGGGATCGGCGTCTCGGATCCCTGCCACCGGTGAACCTGAAAAGCCGCTACTGCGCTGCTCCGGCCGCTCGTGCGAAGGGCTTCAGATTGAAGTCATTCTGGGCGATCGAAAGCCGTTCATCGCTGAGGTCTTTGCGACCAGGTTTGCCCTTCCTCCACAGGCTGGTCCGCTCGTTGGCGGCCGGCCGTCCAACTCTCAGCCCCAATATTCCCCCGACCAGACAATCACGAGGTCGCTCATCAGGCTCTGACCAACTCGCCATCCTTGTGGTAAGAGACTCGGCAGGCGCCCGGCGCCCGTTGCGCCGGACGGCACCGTTGAAGGAGGTGTCATGGCGACCAAGACCATCGCGCGCGGGGCACCGCGCCAGTTGATTCCTGTCCGCAAGATCACACACGAGGACCTCAGCATCTCGCTCAGGCAGGGACTCGATGATTTCCTGACTTTCCGCGGAGACATCGTGTTCGCCGGCATCGTCTACACGGTGATCGGCATCGCTGCTGTCGTCATGACGACTAGCATGCCCTTAATGCCCTTCTTTTTCCCGGTGGTCGCGGGGGTCGGTCTGCTCGGCCCGGTCGCCGCCGTCGGCTTCTACGAGCTCGCGCGCCGGCGCGAAAAGGGCGAGACGGACGTCCACTGGTTCAATTTCCTCGACGTTCGCAAGCGTCCCTCGGTCGACGACATGGGCATCGTCGCGGGGCTTCTGCTGCTCATCTTCTTTGTCTGGCTACTGGCTGCCGGCGCACTCTATGCGGCGTTGTTCCAGTGGGCGACGCCGACCTCGATACCGCAATTCCTCGCAATGGTGTTCACGACTCCGCGCGGTTGGGCGCTGATAGTCGGCGGGGCGCTGCTTGGCGCAACCTTTGGCTGGGCTGTGCTCGCGCTCAGTGTCGTCTCGATGCCGATGCTAGTGGATTGCGACCTCAGCGCGGCGGAGGCCGTGTCGACATCCTGGCGAGCGGTCCATGAAAACAAGGGCGAGATGATCCGCTGGGGTCTGATCGTCCTTGGCCTCCTGGTGGTCGGCTCCGTTCCGCTCTTCGTCGGTCTCGCGTTCGTCCTGCCCTGGCTCGGCTATTCCACGTGGCACCTCTATACGCGCCTCGTCGACCGCGGCGCGCTGAGGACGCGCGCCTAGTCGCCGCTCTTCCCAAGCACCTTATCGTCGAGGAAGCGGGTGATCGTCGACCAGACGTGAGTCTGCGGCCCCTCGCCCGAAATTGCGTGAGTAGCGCCGGGATAGGCCATCATTTCGAACGGGCGCTTCGCCTTCTGAAGCCGCGCATAAAGCTCGGTGCTGTTCTGGAAGACGACGTTGTCGTCCGACATTCCATGCACCAGCAGTAGCGGGTCGCGGATCTTCACTGCGTCCTCAAGGGCGTCCGAGTCCTGATAGGGCTTCTGATCAACGGCGGGATTGCCGAGATAGCGCTCGGTATAGGCCGTGTCGTACAACTCCCACTTGGTCACCGGAGCTACGGCGGCGCCTGCCGCAAATACGCCCGGGGCCTTCTCGAGGAGCTTGAGCGTCATATAGCCGCCGTAAGACCAGCCCTGCACTGCGATCTTCGAAGGATCGACAAACGACTGCTTCTTAAGCCAGTCGACGCCGGCGAGCTGGTCCTCAACCTCTGCGTCACCCATCGTTCGATACACCGCGTTCTCGAATTTCGTACCCCGGCGGTTCGTGCCGCGATTGTCGATCGTAAAGACGATCCAGCCCCTGTCGACCAGCGCCTCGTGGAGAGGCAGCGCTCCGTACCAGCCATCGGTCACCTGCTGGCCGTGCGGTCCGCCGTAGACGTAAAGATAGACCGGATAGCGCTTGCCTGGTTGCCGCACCGGCGAGAGCATCCGGTAGTAAAGCTTCGACCCGTCAGGCCCTGCGATGCTGCCAAATGTCGGCACGACATGGCTGTCGAGATAGGGCGCGTAGGGGTGGGAGGCGTTCAACGCATTCTGCTCGACCCAGGCAATGCGCTTGCCGGCGGCATCGGCAAGGTAGGTCTGCGACGGCTGCGACGGGCTGGAACGGGTGATCAGCGCGTGCGTCGCACCCTTGTCCATCACTGCGTTGCTGTACCAGCCCTTCTCGCTTACCCGCACCGGCGAGCCGGGCCGGTCGGAGCTTGTCCAGTAGACCTGCTGCTCGATCGGCGTCTCTTGAGTGCCGGTGAAGTAGATGCGGCGGGCTTTCTCGTCGATGCCGACGACCTCTTCGACGGCCCAGTCGCCCCTTGTCAGCTGTGTCCACTTGCCGCCCTTCCAGCGATAAAGGTGGGAATAACCGCTGCGCTCGGAGGACCAGATCAGACTGCCGTCCTTCAGAGGCCTGAAGTTGTCCGTGAGGTTTACCCATGTCGGCGACGTTTCCGAGAAAAGCACCGTCGAGCGTCCTGTCGCCGGATCGATCCGGAGCATATCCAGGCGCTTCTGGTCGCGGCTCAGTCGCTGGACGAAGAGGCTGCGGCCGTCTTTCGCCCAGTCCACGCGGGCGAGGTAATAATCGGGATCGATGCCAAGATCGGCTTTCACCCGGGACTGGCCGTCCGGACTCATGATGTAGAGGTCGACGATTGCGTTCTTGGTGCCGGCGGCAGGATAGCGTTGTTCGATAAGTTCGGTGCCCGACGCTCCGATTGCGGCGCGCTTGACGATTGCAACCGGGCTTTCATCCACGCGGGCAACGGCAAGGTACCGGTCGTCCGGCGACCACCAGTAGCCGGTGTCGCGGCCTAGTTCCTCCTGCGCGACGAACTCCGCCGCGCCCCAGCTCAGCGTCTTGCCGCCGTCGCTCGTCAGCGGGCGCTCGGCGCCAGAAGCGGCGTCCATGACGTAGAGGTTCTGGTCACGAAGAAACGAGAGGTAGCGTCCCGTCTCGGAGACCTTCGCATCGATTTCTGTCTGAGCGGTGCTCGTCAGCCGCCGCACAGTCCCGTCGAGCGCAGCGAGATAAAGGTCGCCGTCGATTGGAACCAGGATCGACTTTGAATCCGGCGCCCAGCCATAGGCGGTAATGCCTTTGGTGCCGGCGATGCGCGCCCGCTCACGCCGCATCTTCTCCTCTTCGGAGATGGCGCCGCCGGAGCCGATCTTCTGGGAATCGACCAGCATCCGCTCGGCGCCGGTAGCCGTGTCGATCGCCCACAGGTCGTAGCGATCCTTGTCATCGGCCCTGTTCTTGAGGAGCGTGACGAGCCGGCCGTCAGGCGACAGCTTTGCCTGCCGAGGCGTGGGTCCACTGAGCGACGGACTGGCGAAAACGCGCTCCAGCGGAAGATCACTGGCGATGGCCGGAGTAGCGGTCGCGGCGAGGAGAAGACAAGCGAGTTTCATGCGCATGGCGCGCGAGCCTAGGGACAAACAGGCAAAAGAAAAGGCGGCACCCGAAGGGACCGCCTTTCACTGACTAAGCTGCTGAAGTTTTTACGCTTTCGGAGCATTCTCCGCGCGCTGTGCTTCGGTCTCGGCACCCTGCCCTCCGGCAACGTCGCGACGGACGTCGCGGCGCTCGGCGATACGGGCTGCCTTACCCGTGCGGCCGCGCAGGTAGTAGAGCTTGGCGCGGCGCACGTCGCCGCGGCGCACGACCTCGATCTTGTCGATGATCGGCGAATAGAGGGGGAAGACGCGCTCGACGCCTTCGCCGAACGAAATCTTGCGGACGGTGAAGCTGGAGCCGACGCCCTTGTTCGCGCGGGCGATGCAAACGCCCTCGAACGCCTGGACGCGGGTGCGGTCGCCCTCGATCACCTTGACGCCCACGCGCAGCGTGTCGCCGGGGCGGAATTCGGGAACGGGCTTTTCCTTGGTCAGCGCGTCGATCGCTTCGCGCTCAAGGGTCTCGATCAGGTTCATTTCTTCTTCTCTTCTCTGTCCCGCCGCGCGCCAGAGGGCGGTGCCTGCGATGCGCCCCCGTGGCGCTCGATCAGGTCCGGCCGCCTTAGCCGTGTATCTTCGACCGCGCGTTCGTGTCGCCACGACGCGATCTTCGCATGATCCCCCGACCGCAGCACTTCGGGGATCGTGCGCCCTTCCCATGTCACTGGTCGGGTATAGTGCGGATATTCCAGGAGACCCTGTTCGAAGCTCTCCTCCTCACCGCTTGAGGCCGCGCCCATTAC
>JBJMUN010000024.1:0-3221 GCA_045811185.1 Sphingomicrobium sp. | reverse complement strand
CTTGCGCGTAGAGACATCGAGTGCGCGGCCGACCGGCGCGAAGCGTCCCGATCGACGTCACGGGATTACTCCCGTGACGGCTGGAAGGCCTGTCGCACTCAGTGACCGGGTTGCGAAGCAGCGTGCCCATAACCCGACGGTGCTAGAGTCAGCTTTGGGTGGAAAGCTGACTCTTGGCGGTTCAGCGGGTTATCTCTCGAATTGAGAGCGGCCGCTGCATCAGCACCCCGTGATGAAATGTCCCGCCGTGTCCGTATACGCCGGGCATGTCTGACTTTGTTCCGATGAACTCGACGCGGTAAGCGTGAGACTGGCCGTCGAAGCGATAACCCTCACGGTCCAGAAGACCGTCAGGGTCCAAATCTAGCCACACATCGGCCTGATGATTGCGAGGATTGTTGGCCCCCGCCTTAGGCGAAACCTGGGACGCGCCTTCATAGAAAACCGAGTACTCCAGACCGCGAACCCAAACTCCGGACATGCGTGCTTTCGGCAGCCTTCGCATGCACTCCGGGCTGCCAATGAACCAAATCTCCGCGCCTATCATCTGATGGCAGTTATCAAGCGAGGTGCCGACAGGCTTGTTCGGCTCCGCTGCGCTCGCAGACTTCTGCGAAGGGGCCGATCGGTGAAAATCGCAGCCCGACAGGCATAAGCAACCAATGTACAAGGCGAGTGAACCACGGCGCATCTGCTCACGGTAGAGCGGCCGTCATTGTCTGCAATGGGTCGAAAGCAGACCTAAGCCGCTAGTGTCCGCAATGGGTGGAAAGCGGGCACTAGCGAAGGCAGGAGCATCGCTGCCCTAGTCGCGATAATATGGAGGCGTGCTTTTTTGAGGCACGAGACGCTCGAACCACTGGCGAAATTCGCTCGAATACCAGTGACCACGTAGGTTCCACGCGCTGCGCATCCCTGGCAGCTGCCCGAAGTCCGCAGCCTGCCGCTCGATCGTTCGCCAATGTTCCTCGTCCAGTCGCCTGTTGAGCCATTGGACTCTAGACGATTCATAAAGGCGGAAAAGAGCACTCGCATAGGCGACGAAGCGCACCCACTCGTCTTCTTGCAACGCCTTGGGATCGTTAATTCCGACCGACCAAACATGGGCGAAATCGGCGTTGTCGATGATGCTTTGAACCAGGTCGGTATACAGGCTCGAATGCGCTTGCGAAGAAGAAACGCGGATTGCCGCGGCGGCATGCCTGAGCTGCAGACCGACGAAAATCAGCGACGCTACGACGGCAACCGCTGAAATGATCTGTGCGAGGAATGACAGTTGCTCAAGCGACATCGAGTTACGATGCATCGGACGGCGAATGTCCGCAATGGCTCGAAAGCTGACTCTAGACCGATGCAAAAAGGGCCGCCTCGCCGAGACGGCCCTCGCTGTTGGTTGGGACTGGGCCCCCGCCTTCGCAGGGGCACGGCTAAGTAGATGCAGCGGCTACTTGACGCGCTCGACCTGCTCGAACTCCAGTTCCACAGGCGTCGCACGCCCGAAGATGCTGACGCTCACCTTCACCCGGCTACGGTCGAAATCGAGCTCCTCGACGGTGCCGTTGAAGCTTGCGAAGGGGCCATCCAGCACCTTCACCGCATCGCCGATCTCATAGTCGATGCTGATCTTCTGCTTGGGCGCGTGGGCGGCTTCCTGCTCGCTTGAGAGCATGCGCGCGGCCTGGGCGTCGGGGATGGGCTGGGGCTTGCCGCCGGGGCCGAGGAAGCCGGTCACCTTCGGCGTGTTCTTGACGAGGTGATAGACCTGGTCGTTCATCTCTAGCTTGGCGAGAACGTAGCCGGGCATGAACTTGCGCTCGGCCTGGACCTTCTTGCCGCGCTTGATCTCGGTCACGGTCTCGGTCGGCACCTCGATCTGCTCGACGAAGCGGTCGAGGCCCATTCGCGTCGCCTCGCTGTTGATCGCGTCGCGGACCTTGTTCTCGAAACCGGAATAAGCGTGGATGATGTACCAGCGGGACATGTGATCTTACCTTTGTAACCCCTCTCCCCAACCCCTCTCCCGCGCGGGGAGAGGGGCTGAGGAAATGCTAGCCGAGCAGGCTCAGCAGATATTTGACGACCGTCGAGAAGAATGCGTCGGTCGCGAAGAAGAACGTCGAGAGCAGAAGCGTCATGATGATGACCATGATGCTGGTCGCGACGGTTTCCTTGCGCGTCGGCCAGTGGACCTTCGCCGTTTCGGCGCGGACCTGACGGATGAATTCGCCGGGGGAGACTTTCGCCACGATTCGTCTGCTCTCTTGCGGATAGAAAAAGGCTCCGCGGGCGCGGTGGCCAGCGGAGCTTCGGGTCACTTAGCGGCGGTGCGTCGAGTCTTCAAGGTTGCGAAGCGGATTGGGCGTAGCTAACTCGCGGCTCTGGCCAAGGGCTCCCACGAAAGCAGTAGTTTCGCGGGGACCCTGCAGGAGTGTAGCTCAGCTGGTAGAGCATCGGTCTCCAAAACCGAGGGCCGGGGGTTCGAATCCCTCCACTCCTGCCAACTTCTGACAATTCACCCCAGCCTCTCCAGGGGGAGGGCTATTTCACCACAGGCAAACCGACCCAGCTGCCTTCGGGGCCGCTGAACACGCGCTGCGTGGCGGCTCGATAGTCCTCGCGCCTGGCGAAGAAGATGTTGGGAACGTAGGTCTGCGGGTTGCGGTCGTAGAGCGGGAACCAGCTCGACTGGACCTGGACCATCAGGCGGTGGCCGGGCTCGACCGTGTAGTTCACGCTGGGGAGCGCGAATTCGTAGGTGACCGGCTGGTTGGCGGGGATGGGCGAGGGGTGCGCGGGGTCGGCGCGGTAACGGCCGCGGATCACGTCCATCGCAATGGCGAGCTGGTAGCCGCCCATCTCGGGCTTCTGCGGATATTGGTCGGGATAGACGTCGATGAGCTTGACGACCCAGTCGCTGTCGGTGCCGCTGGTCGAGGCGACGAGGTGGACGAGCGGGGTGCCGGCGAGGCGCAGCGGCTGAGTGAGCGCCTGGCTCGAATAGCTCAGCACGTCGGGCCGGCCCTCGGCGAAGCGCTGGTCGTCCTCCAGCCAGAAGCGCCAGGTGGAGCCGGTCGCGAACTTCTTCGCCTCGACCAGCGGCACCGACAGCGACTGGGTCGTCAAGCTGATCGACGTCTATCCAGCCGAACATCCGGAGGCGCCGGAGCTGAGTGGCTATGAGCTCGGGATCTCGATGGACATCCTGCGCGGCCGCTACCGGG
>JBJMUN010000023.1:0-7247 GCA_045811185.1 Sphingomicrobium sp. | reverse complement strand
TTCAGCGCTCACCCGTTCACCCCGTCCGAGAAGATGAGATCTCGCGCGGTAAAGACGCGGATCGGCTCGCCCTGCCGGACCTTGATCGTGGGCGCGCGATTGCCGTTCTGCTGGATCGCCGTCGATGCCGCGCTCTGGCCGCCAGAAACCACGACCGTTCCCGCGCCGCCGCTAACCAGTGAGCCGGCGCCACCGAGGATCGACAGCAGGATCGCGGAGCCGAAACGCGAGAAGAAATGGCTGTTCACCTGGCCGCCGATTCCGGCCTGGCCCGAAAAATCAGCGGCGGGCGATGCAAGGGCGATCGAGACGCCATCAGGGCGAACCAGACGCGTCCACATCAAATAGGCCCGGCGCTGACCGGCCTGGGTCGCCGCCTTGTATTCGCCGACGAGCCGCGACGAACGCGGGATCAGCACCTTGCTGCCGTCGAACGAGCGCACGTCCTGGCTCACGACCGCGCGCACATAGCCGGGCACGTCGGTATTGATCGCCGTCTCAAGTACTGCGGGGATCAACGTACCCTGAACGACGGTGCTGTCCGGATCTGCAAGCCGCGTCGCATGGACCGAGGCATTATCACCAATCACGCCGCGACCCGGGTTCGCTCCCGCGAGCATTGTCGGAGCACCGTCAGCGTCGCGCGCACTATTAGGACCGGCAGCTACTGCCGTTCCGGAAGCCGAGCTGCCGTCATAGACCAGCACGGGTGACGTCGGCGCCGGCATTCCGGGCGTCATCGCCATGCCTGGACCCTGCGCCATGCCGGGCATCGGCATCGGCTGTGCCGTCGCGGGTACACCGGCTGGCGGCATCGCCATCGGTTTGCCGGGAACGGGTGCCGCCATCGGCAGTGCCGGCTGCGCCTGGGTCTGGGCAGAGCTGGTCGCCGCCGGCGCCGTTGAGGCGTGGCGGCCCGAGTTCAGCGACATGAACGTTGCAACGCCGAGGACGAGCGCGATGGCGCCGCCCGCGGCAAGCCCCATGCTGTCGCGGCGCGATTTCTGTTGCGCGACGATCGGATAGGCGTTCTGGTTCGCGACGACGAGGGCATTCTCGCTAAGCTCGAGGCGCGGGTCGGTCTGCAGTACCGGCAGCGCCGATCGCAAGGGTTGCTCCCAGGGACCCTGCGTAACCGTGCTGGTCGCGTCGATGTTTATCCGTTCAGCGCTCATGTGCGGTATCCGTCAGCTTGTCGCTGTAAAGCGACGTCATGTTGGCGAGCTTGACCGTGCCTGCCGGCTTGCTCTCTGCCCGTGCAGGAGGAGGCGGTACGGCCTGGCTGATCTGCGGCGGCTGGACCGCAGCGGTCGCAATTCGGCCCGTCACCTGGGCCGGGATGGC
This sequence comes from Sphingomicrobium sp., assembly GCA_045811185.1. Lineage (GTDB taxonomy): Bacteria > Pseudomonadota > Alphaproteobacteria > Sphingomonadales > Sphingomonadaceae > Sphingomicrobium. The sequence goes on along the minus strand of JBJMUN010000023.1, from coordinate 5,903 downwards.
ACGGCGCGGCGCGGCAATCGGGTGGGTCGGCCAGAGCAGCGCCGACTTCTTGCCGTAACGAAGCACCAGGTTCGCCGGAACTGGGCTGATCACGATATATTCGCCGCTCATCCGGTAGTTGACGGGCCCTTCCTTGCGGTCTTGCGACTGCGTCAGGATGGCTGGCAGCGGGGTCTCCTTGTCCCAGGCGAGATATACCGACGCTCCGTCGTCGAACATTCGCCGCGGGACGAGCTTCCCGTGACCCTTGGACTTCCAATCGAAGTGGAGCTTATCGGCAGTGAGTACTGCCGAGGGCTGCGGCGTGACAGCAGCGACCTGCTGCGCCGGCTTCGAAGCCTCCGACTTTGGCTCGTTCGGATAGCTGAACTTCATCGCGTAGATCGGCGCTGCCGATCTCTCGCCAGCGACGAGGTCGAACATGTAGGTTCGGCGATCGGTAACGACCGTCATGTTGGTCCGGCTGTGCGCCGCCAGCGGCTTCACGAACAGCAGGCTCGCGCGCCGGTTGGGCGTGATCTGCCATGCGGACGAGTCCCCGACGGCGACATTCTCGATCCGCTCGTCATCCGCGAACTCGATCGTCGACTGGATCCCGGCCTTGCCGACAATCCGGACGATCTGGTTGGCATCATATGCAACAGAGCGAATGCGGTTGTCCGTCGCTGCAACGGCGGCCGTGCAGCTCAGAAGCGCAAACGCGACGAAACTAAACTTGCGGATCATCGCACCATCTCTTTTGAAACGTTGTTGGAAGCACCGGCGATGCGGTGGTGAAGATAACGAAGCTGGCTCTGCACGTCCGTCGGACCCGGAAGAGCGGGAACTGGCGCCGGCGCGGGCGGTAACGCGAGGCGAGCCATTGCCGGAGCTGGCAATCGACTGCTGGACGTCTCTAGGCTTGCGACCGTGCTGCGGACGCGGTCCGAAGAGACGGCGTTCGTTGCAGCCGCAGTGGTGACGGCGGGATTCAGTGCGCGTTCCTGATACATGGGCATTGCGGCAGCCGCCGGCGTTGCAGTCATTCCCGCCCCTGCCCTGCCCAGCCGCCAGCTCTTTGTCAGCGTGCCGGCGACTTTGAACACCATAACCATCAGCGAGAGGTAGATGATGGCGGCGACAAGGATCGACACGGCGGTGCGCAGCGGGATGTCCGTTCCGGCCTGATCGAGGCCAGCCACCATCGGGCCGATCGCGACTAGCGCGCCGCTTCCCATCACGACCGTCAGCAGCGGCACTAGCGCGAACATCGCAACGCTCTTGAGCCATCCTTCGAACAGCCCGCGCGTCCCTTCGAAGAGCGCGAGCACGATGAACACCGGACCAAGGATCAGCAGGGCCGCAAGCGCGAGCCGGCAAACAACGAGGACACCGACAGTTCCCAGCAACAGCAGCAAGGCTCCAATGGAGAGAATGTTCGCTGGCGAGGTCATCCCCGACGCCGCGGCAATGGCTGCGGGATTTGCGGCCACGACTGCAGGATTCGGCTGGGCAGCGCCCGCGGCGTCAGTGATCGCTGTGAAGAAGCCGTCGAGCTGCTGAGCGAACATCACGGTCGCCGAGCCCTTCGAGCCGACCAGCACGCTGGCGATCTCGTCCGGCGCACCAGTGGCGAGATTCCAGACGACCGACTGGTAGGCGATCCACGACGTCGCGAAGGTGAGGACAAGGCCCAGAGTCATCATCCGGGGAGTGAGCACGGAGATGCGCAAGGCCGAGCGGCCCGTCAGCAGGTTAAAGGCCAGCAGCGCAATATAGAGAGTGAGGATGATCGTCAGCGCAGTCTGGAAGCTGCCATGTGCGCCGAAAAGCCGGCCGAACGACATGGCCGTCGCTTCATTGGCAAGGCAGTCGACCTTCTGCAGCGCGTCAGCGACGCCTGCGGGGCCTTCCGCGCCGAAAGGAGCGCACTGGTTCATTCGGCTGCTTCCAGCCAGTAATCGTCGCTCGGCGGCGAACCCGGCCAGGGCGAGCGCGTCAGCATCGGGTACCAAATCGCTGGATCGTCACCGACGGCGGCGCGGATCTCGTCGAGACGGCGAACGCTGGATTCACGGCCCGAAAGTACGGTCAGCATTTCCGGCATTCCATTCAGGTCCAGGCGCACGACAACCGAGCGATTGCCCTGCCGCACGAGGAAGCATCGGCTGTGCGCCGGGAGCGAGCGAATGAACTCGAACTCCTGCGCGCTAAGTCCGAAGCCCTTGCAGTAATGCTCCTCTCGCGCCTTCTGGTTCGGCATGAAAATCGCGGTCGCGGTCTGCTCGACAATCGCCGAGGAGATCGAACTATCGAGCGCGTCGGCGGCCGACTGAGTCGCAAAACCGATCATCGCGTTTCGCTTACGAAGCGTCTTCATCCAGTTGCGGATCCGCGCTGCGAACATGGGATCATCGAGTGCTTTCCAGGCCTCGTCGATCAGGATCATCGTCGGCGAACCGTAGAGCCGCTGCTCAATGCGATGGAAAAGGTAGAGAAGGACGGGCGTACGCAGGCGGCGGTCCTCGAGCAGTTCCGTCATGTCGAATCCGAGCACGCGGTTGCCGAAGTCGAGCTCGTCCTCGCGATTGTCGAAGAGCCAGGCGTGCTCGCCCTCGAGAATCCACGGGTCGAGGCGCGAAGGAAGATCACCCGGCTGCGGACGCCGTCCGCCACCCAGCAGGTCCCTCAGGAAGCGCAGGCGGCGAAGGTCCGGCCCGTGGGCGAAGATCTCGTCGATCGCCTTTGCGATCGCAGTCTCCTCGTCCGCGCCATTCGCCTCAAGGATGTTCGACAGCCAGTCGCGCAGGAACGCGCGATTGCCCGCGTTGTCGGGCAGCCGCAGCGGGTTGAAGCCGGTCGGAGCGCCGCGGTTGATCCGCTCGTAGCGGCCGCCGAGCGCACGCAGAAAGATTTCCGAGCCACGGTCCTTGTCGAACAGGATTGTGCGCGGCGAGAACTTCTGCGCCTGTGCAGCGAGGAAGTTCAGGACTACGGTCTTGCCCGACCCGGACGGCCCGATGATCGTGAAGTTGCCGAGGTCGCCCTCGTGGAAGTTGAAAAAGTAAGGCGTCGAGCTGGTCGTCTCGAAGCAGGTGACCGCATCGCCCCAATGGTTTCCACGGGCGCGGCCCATCGGGAAGCCATGCAGGGAAATGAAGCCTGCAGCGTTCGAGCTCGAGATCAGGGCGCGGCGGACGACAAACTGCTCATTGCCCGGGAACTGGCCCCAGAACGCCGGCTCGAGGTTGACGTCCTCGCGTACAGCGACCGCGCCGATGTCGGCGAGCGCTGCAGCCGCATCCGCCGTCGCGCTTTCCAGGGTTTCGATCGCACCGCTGCGGACCAGCAGGCTGAGATGATGATCACCAAAGGTCAGTTGCCCAGCGCCGACAGCATCGCGCGCTGCGAGCATTTCGGCACGCTCGGTGGCGGCGCCTTCGTCGGCGCTCCGCAGGCGACGCAGCGAAAGGTCGATCCGTTCGCGAGCGGTCTGCCGCTCGATCGGAGCGAAACTCTCCGTGATCACTAGCTCGTGCGGGACCCGCAGCAGTGAGTCCAGCAGACCGGCGCGGCTGGCGTCCGGATATTCCTTGATGCCAAGCATGCTCGCGAAATTTCGCGACGCGGGGCCGCGCACCTCGATCGCGTCGAGGCCGAAGCTGATGCGCGAATAGGGGATGTGCTGGCCGAGGTCCTGCTCAGGCCGCGGCATCAAGACCGGCCGCATTTCGCCATTGTAGAGCGCCGACAAGAGCTCCAGCGGCTCGGAATAAATCCCGGTCTCGTTCTCGTACGTTCCGAGCACGCGCACGCCGTATGACTGAAGCGCGGCGGTCAAAGCCGCGGTCGCGGAGTCCAGCTCCAGAGCCTCGGCGCCGGTCAGCGCGACTGCGCGCTTGGCCCCGAGCTTGCTGAGGCGTTCGGGCAGGCCGGCCTTACCACGCGGCGGACGGATAACGATCGTAAGGAACTGCTCGTTCAGGAACATCCGTCCCTGGTTCAGACGCTCGGTCCACCGGCGATCAAGTTCGCCCGAAAATGCGTCCGGCGTGCGGGCGCCAAGGCCGACTTCGACGCGACGGCGGATCAGGTGATGGTAGAGTATCGCCTTCGAGTTGAGGGCGCTTCGCAACACGACGTCGCGCACGGCGAGCAGATGGTTGAGGACTTCATCGTCCTCGGTCTCGAAGGGAAATCCGGCAAGGCGCATCGAGCGCATCAGCGAACCGTCGCGCAGGCGCAGCGTCGAAGCGTCGATGTGGCAGGCATAGGGAAGACGGTCGCCAGCGCGGGCTTCCTTCTTGTTCCATGCTGCCGGGCCAAGCCACTTGTTCATGTTCAAAACTTTCGTCCTTACGGCGCGTAGCTGTTGCAGCCCCACCGCTTCCAATTGCGGACGCGGGGGCAACGACTGACCTTGGTGATCCACAGGTCGAAGATTCGGGGTTCGCGGAGGCACGCGAAATAGCCGATCACGTGCACTGCGAGCGCCACGGGAAGCGCAATGAAGCTGTGCGTGATCAGAAACGCTTCGGTCGTCACCGCGGCGTTGATGATGAAATAGCTATAGGTCACGCCCGCAAACATCTGCGGCCGGGTAAGCGCGCGGAATACGGGAGACCTGGAGATCGCCATCAGCCTTTAGCCTGCAGCTGCCGCCGACTGGATGCCGCTGACGATTGCGGCGGATCCGAACAGGATGAAGCAGCCGATGATGACAGTCGCACCGAAGCGCCAGTTCATACGGCCGGTCAGCATCATGAAGCCGACCATCGCGACGGCGATCACGGCGACGGCGGTGGCAACATTGCCGAGCAAGGTGCCCTGCAGCCACATCAGCGCCGCCACGATCGGGCCCGACCCCTGCGGGTCGGTCTGGCCCGCGGCGAGCGCCGGAGCGCTGGCAAGCATCATGGGTAGAGCGGCAAGGCCGCGAATTTTCTTCATTGGGTTCCTCCCGTGGAAATTGCGGAAACGCGACGCACGATGGACGCCACATAGTTCTGGGTTTCGGCGATGGCGGGCACGCCCCCCGCGCTCCGAACGCGTCCGGGGCCGGCGTTGTAGGCCGCAAGAGCCTTTTCGACGTTGCCATCGAACTGGTCGAGCAGCATGCGGAGATATCGGGCGCCGCCCATCAAATTTGAAGTGGGATCCGCCGGATTGATGCCGAGCCAGCGTGCCGTTGCCGGCATAAGCTGGGCGAGGCCCATCGCGCCTTTGGGCGAAACGGCCTGCGCGTTCCAGCGGCTTTCCTGCCAGACGAGCGCAGCAAGCAGGTTCGGACTGATATTTGCGGACGTCGCCGCATAATTGACGGCGGCAACGAACTGCGGCGGCACGGTCGAGCTGTCGACCGGTGTAATCGCCATCTGCGGCACGTCGATGTCTACCGTCTCCTCTATGACCTTGTCCGATGCCGGGCTTACGACCTCGAATGTGGCGGCGCCGGAACCTTGGCGTACCGACACCGTTCCGTCCGCCGCTATGTCCATCACTTGTGCGTGTGATGGAGACGCAATAGCGCATGCGGCAACGCCTACGGCGGCCGCGACAAGGCGCCTCGCGCGCCATGCGGATAAATGAGCTGCTAGCTGCAGCGAGAATTCAAGTAACAATCTCCGCCACCCCCCGGGGTAACTTTCGCCAATTTGCACACCGACGGAGCATCCGGCGAGATAGTTAATAATTATTTACGATAGAATGTGTGGGCGGCTGCGTTCGAAGCGCGTTTCCCCCTCTGAAAACTGTGGATAAGCCGTTCGTCGCCCGGAACGGTCTTTTAAACGGGAATTAAACGCGAAGCTGCATTACAGAGGGCGGCATAGGCTGCCTTTGGATTTGGCAGTAAAACACGTTGTAGTGCGATGACATTGGGGAGGTTAGCCATCATTCGTCCGGTGATTCTCTGTGGAGGCGCC
>JBJMUN010000022.1:0-20680 GCA_045811185.1 Sphingomicrobium sp. | reverse complement strand
CTCGAGCCGATCTACGACACGGTCCGCAAGGTCAGGGAGCGGTTGGGCCGGGACAAAACTCTGATCGGATTTGCCGGCGCTCCGTGGACGGTGGCCACCTACATGGTTGCCGGCCAAGGTAGCCGCGAGCAGGCCGAAGCTCGGCGCCTTGCCTATCTCGATCCGGGCCAATTTGCAGCGATCGTCGAACGGATCGAAGCGGTTACGCTCGATTATCTGATGGGGCAGATCGAGGCCGGGGCCGAGGTGGTGCAGTTGTTCGATAGCTGGGCCGGCAGTCTAGCGCCGTCCGAGTTCGATCGGTGGGTGATCGCTCCAACCGCCCGGCTCGTGAACCGGCTTAAGGCGAAACACCCGAACGTGCCGGTAATCGGATTTCCCAAAGGCGCTGGTGGGAAGCTTGCGGCTTACGCTCGAGAAACGGGTGTGAACGCCATCGGTCTCGATGAGACGGTCGATCCGCAATGGGCTCATAAGTCCCTTCCCAGGCAATTGCCGGTCCAGGGGAATCTCGACCCGCTGGCGCTTGTCGCCGGCGGAGCGGCCTTGAGCGACGGCGTGAAGCGAATCCTTGACGCTTTTGGCGAGCGTCCGCACATCTTCAATCTCGGGCACGGCATCCTTCAGGATACGCCGATCGCTCACGTCGAAGCGCTGATCGACTTAGTGAAGGGGGGAAATTGGGCCAGCTGACAGGGTTTCTTGGGCTCGCTTATCCGTGGGTCAAGGCCGCGCACATCACGTTTGTGATCTTCTGGCTCGCCGGCCTGTTCCTGCTCCCGCGATTCTACGTCTACCACCATGAGACGGTGGTCGGGTCGCCCGAGGATCGTGCCTGGATCGAACGCGAGGCGCGCGTCCGCTCGATCATTCTCACCCCGGCCATGCTGCTGGTCTGGATCCTCGGGCTGATGCTCGCCTTCAATCTCGACGTCTGGGGTCAGGGATGGTTTTCAGCCAAGCTGGCACTGGTCGTCGGCTTGAGCGCGTATCAGGGCTGGCTTGGCAGCTACGGAAAGAAGCTTGCAAACGGCGAGCGTCCGCTCTCGGGAAGGCAGCTCAGAATGATCAACGAGATTCCGGGCGTTGCGGCCGCGTTGATTGTCGTTTTGGTCATTGTCCGTCCGTTCTGAACGCTCTGCCGCTTCTCTTGGCGACGGCTGATTGACAGGGCGCAAGAGGATACATACCTCAATCGCAGACGACTCTTCGGCCAGTTGCTTTGCTCGCCGACGACCCGTCCTTCCTGAAAAGCGGCGTCCTGCCGCCTCCGGCTTTGTCTGAAACATTGAGAAGCTCGAGCCCAACTCCCCAAGAAAAGACTGTCTTATGCATTTGAAAGATTTGAAAAAGAAAACCCCTGCCGAGCTTGTTTCCATGTCCGAGGAGATGGGAATCGAGGGCGCATCGACGATGCGCAAGCAGGACCTCATGTTCTCGATCCTCAAGGTCCAGGCCGAAAACGGCGTCGAAATCATGGGCGCCGGCACCATTGAGGTGCTCAACGACGGCTTCGGCTTCCTGCGGTCGCCCGAGGCGAACTATCTCGCAGGCCCTGACGACATCTATGTTGCGCCGTCGGTCGTCCGCCGGTTCGGTCTTCGCACCGGTGACACCGTCGAGGGCGAGATCCGCGGTCCCAAGGAGGGCGAGCGCTATTTCGCCCTGACCCGCGTCACCCTTATCAACTTCGATGATCCGGAGACTGTCCGTCACCGCGTCAATTTCGACAATCTGACACCGCTGTATCCCGACGAGAAGCTCAAGCTCGACACGCTAGACCCGACGATCAAGGACAAGTCGGCGCGGGTGATCGACATCGTCTCGCCACTCGGCAAGGGCCAGCGCGCGCTCATCGTTGCGCCGCCGCGCACCGGCAAGACGGTGCTTTTGCAGAACATCGCCCGCGCGATCACCGACAACAATTCGGAAGTGATCCTCATCGTTCTGCTCATTGACGAGCGACCGGAAGAGGTGACCGACATGCAGCGTTCGGTGAATGGAGAGGTGATTTCCTCGACGTTCGACGAACCCGCGTCACGCCACGTCCAGGTCGCTGAAATGGTGATCGAGAAGGCCAAGCGCCTCGTCGAGCACAAGAAGGATGTCGTGATCCTTCTCGATTCGATCACCCGCCTCGGCCGCGCCTACAACACGGTCGTTCCGAGCTCGGGCAAGGTCTTGACGGGCGGCGTCGACGCCAATGCACTGCAGCGCCCCAAGCGCTTCTTCGGTGCGGCACGCAATATCGAGGAAGGCGGTTCGCTTTCAATCATCGCCACCGCCCTGATCGACACCGGCTCGAAGATGGACGAAGTCATCTTCGAAGAGTTCAAGGGCACCGGTAACAGTGAAATCGTGCTCGATCGCAAGGTCTCCGACAAGCGCATCTTCCCGTCGCTGGATGTCGGCAAATCCGGCACCCGCAAGGAAGAGTTGCTCGTCGAGCAGGGCACGCTCACCAAAATGTGGGTGCTTCGCCGCATTCTCATGCAGATGGGCACTGTCGACGCGATGCAGTTCCTTCTCGACAAGATGAAGGATGCAAAGTCGAACGAGGATTTCTTCGCCTCGATGAATCAGTAAGAGTTCGCGCCGATGTTCGAGGGTTTCGATTTCGGCGCGATCTTTACCGCGGCGGGCCTAGCCAAGCTGGGTCAGATCATCATCGGCGACCTCACGATGGCGGGCGACAATGTCGTCATCATGGGGTCGCTGGCGTCGGGCCTCCCCGCCGCCGATCGTCGCAAGGTGCTGATGTTCGGCGTCGGAATGGCGCTGATCTTCCTCATCACCTTCGCGGTGCTCGCGACGCAGTTGCTGAAGATCACCGGCCTTGTCTTCGCGGGCGGCCTGCTGCTCCTGTGGGTCGCCTACAACATGTGGCAGGAGATGGACCCGAAGCCGTCGGTCATCGCCGACGACCCGGGGACGGAGGCCATTGAGGGTCCGCCCGCCAGCAAGACCCTCCTCCATGCAGCGCTGGCAATCACCGTTGCCGACCTCAGCATGAGCCTCGACAATGTCCTTTTGGTTGCGTCCATTGCGCGCGAGAACCCGGCGCTGCTGTTCATCGGCCTTAGTTTCTCGGTGCTCTTCATGGGCCTTGCGGCCAATTATGTCGCCAAGCTCATCGAGCGGCACCACTGGATCAACTACATCGGATTGGCTGTGATCCTATGGGTTGGCTGCACCATGATCTATGAAGGCTGGGTTGGCGGTGAGCACGTGTTGGGCTTGAGGCGCGTCTTCGGCCTCGCGTAGGAGCCGTGGAACCAGAGACCGCCAACCGGCGTCCGGACGGGATGCAGGCGCGGAACTGACGACGGGGGGAACTTGCTCGACGCGATCATGATGGTTGCCGCCGCGGAGCCGGGCGGCCTTGGCGGGCCTGCTGACATCTGGACCTCCATTTTGCGGGATTTCTCGAATCTCGACCAGCCGGGGGCGTTGGCCGCATTCTTCCAAGTGCTGCTCATCGATCTCGTCCTCGCCGGCGACAATGCGATTGTCGTTGGCGCGCTCGCTGCCGGGCTGCCGGCAGAGCAGAGGCGCAAGGTCATCATGATCGGTGTGCTGGCGGCACTGGTGCTGCGCATCGCGTTCGCGCTCGTCGTCAGCCAGCTTCTCCAAATTGTCGGGTTGATCCTTGCCGGCGGCTTCCTGTTGCTCTGGGTCGCCTGGAAGATGTGGCGCGAGCTTCGGGAGCCTGCCGAATGCTCACCGGGCTCCGAAGAGATCATCGGCGACGAGCATTCGGGCGTTTATGCCGCCAAGAGCTTCGCCGGAGCGGCCTGGGCGGTTGCTGTGGCGGACATCAGCATGAGCCTCGACAATGTGCTCGCTGTTGCCGGCGCGGCCCGTGAGCACCCCGGTATCCTGATCGTCGGCCTGATCTTCGCGGTCGCTCTGATGGGTGTCGCGGCAAACATCATCGCCCGGTACATCGAACGCTATCGCTGGATCGGTTGGATCGGCCTGCTCGTCATCCTGTGGGTCGCCTGCAAGATGATCTGGGACGGCTATCACGACGTCGCCCCAGTACTTGGCTGGCCCGTGGTCAGCGCCGCATTTTGATTGCACAAGCTCTCCACGTTACGAGCGCGACGTGGCTTCCGATACGATCTTCGCGCTGTCGAGCGGCCGCCCGCCTGCAGCCATCTCCATAATCCGCGTTAGCGGACCCGACGCGCACAGTGCAGCGATGGAAATCGCGGGCGGCTTGCCATCGGCGCGCACGGCGGCGGTTCGGGAGCTGAGGCACCCGGTGTCCGGGGAGCTGCTGGACGAAGGGCTCGTTCTGCGGTTCGACGCGCCGGCAAGCTCGACGGGCGAGGACATCGCCGAGTTTCATTGCCATGGGGGCCGGGCTGTCGTTGCCGCACTCCTGGAAGCGTTCGGGACAATCGATGGATTGCGACCGGCTTTGCCGGGAGAGTTCACCCGGCGGGCCTTCGAGAACGGCCGCATCGATTTGACCGAGGCTGAAGGCCTTGCCGACCTCATCGAGGCAGAGACGCAATCGCAGCGCAAGGCGGCTCTCGCTCTCGCCGACGGGCGCCTCAGGAAGCAGGTCGCGCTGTGGCAGGAGCGGACGCTGGCGCTCTCCGCCGAGGCGGAGCGGGCGATTGACTACGACGAGGATGACGAGGGGATGGACCCGTCGCTTCTTCGCCAATGCGAGCTGCTTGCGAGTGAACTGCAGCGCTGGGCCGATCAGCCGCGCATCGAGTTTCTGAGGGACGGCGTCCTGGTCGTGATCGCTGGCCCGCCAAATGCGGGAAAATCTAGCCTGATCAATATGATAGCTGGAGAAGATCGCGCGATTGTCACCGATATTCCAGGTACGACCCGCGACCACATCGAGGTTCCTCTGTCTTTGGGCGGCGTGCCGATTCGTCTCACCGATACGGCGGGCCTGCGAGAAACCACCGACCTTATCGAGGCAATCGGCGTGGAACGCAGCGGCAGGCTTGTCGACGCCGCTGACGTGCTCGTGTGGCTTGGCGGGCAAGCTGATGCGCCCGAACATCCACGCGCGATTGTCGTCCATTCCAAGTGCGACCTGCCGGATCGCGCAGCGGCGCCGGCCGGTTCGCTTGCCCTTTCGTCGATGACCGGGGAAGGTCTTGGCGGTCTCCTCGCTGCAATCGAAAAATTGGCGCGTGAAGTTCTCCCTGCAGAAGACGCGATTGCGCTCAACCGGCGCCAGGCTGCCCTGATTGCTGAAGCGGCAGGGGGGCTTCGCGAAGCTGCTTCGGTTCGAGATGTCGTCATTGCCGCCGAGAATTTGCGCGTTGCTCGCAATGCATTCGACCGACTGACCGGCCGAGCCGGGGTCGAGGATGTCCTCGATGCGCTCTTCGGCCGGTTCTGCCTAGGCAAGTAGCTGCACCCCAGGTGTTCCACGTGAAACGCTCCTGAGCTAAGGACCCGGCATGCATGACGTTCTGGTAATCGGCGCCGGGCACGCCGGCTGCGAGGCTGCGGCTGCGGCAGTTCGCCGCGGCGCGCGCGTGGGATTGCTGACCTTTCGGGCGGAGGACGCCGGCCAAATGTCGTGCAATCCGTCGATCGGGGGAGTGGGCAAGGGTCACCTCGTGCGCGAGCTCGACGTCTTTGATGGCCTGATGGCCCAGGCGGCGGACCGTGCCGCCATTCATCGCCGGATGCTGAACCGCAGCAAGGGACCTGCGGTCTGGGGTCCGCGGGTCCAGGCCGATCGCAAGCTCTATCGGGGCGCGATTGCACAATTGCTTCGCGAGTGCGGCGCCGAGTTGATCGTTGCCGAAGCCTTTCGCCTGGTGATTCGCGCGGGCATCCTGGCCGGCGTCGAGACAAGCGCAGGTTACCTGCCGTGCCGGGCGGTGGTAATTGCCACCGGGACTTTCCTCGACGCGCGCATGTTCGTCGGTGAGCAGGTGTTTGTCGGCGGTCGCAGTAGCGAGCGCGCCTCGGTCGCCTTGGCTGGCCAGGTCCGGGAGCTGGGCTTGGGTCAGGGACGGCTGAAGACAGGCACGCCCCCGCGGCTCGATGGCCGGACCATCGATTGGGCGCGCCTTGAAGAGCAGCCCAGCGACGCTGATCCTTGGTCCATGTCCTCGCTCGATGACCACTGTCGGCCGCCTCAGCTGCGGTGTGCCATCACGCGCACGACCAAGGCCACTCATGAGATCATCCGGGTGAACTTCGACCGGTCGCCACTGTTTGCGGGCGCCATAGAAGGAAGGGGGCCGCGATATTGTCCATCGATTGAGGACAAGGTGAAGCGGTTCGCCGACCGGGAGGCTCATCAGATCTTCCTCGAGCCGGAGGGACTGGACGATGCCATCGTTTATCCGAACGGAATTTCGACGTCCCTTCCTGTCGACGTGCAGGAGCAGTTCGTCAGGAGCATTCCGGGCCTCGAGCGGGCGGCGATTTCAAGGCCCGGTTATGCGGTCGAATATGAGTTCGTCGACCCCCGCCAGTTGAACCAGAACCTTGAAGTTCGCGAGCAGCCGGGCTTGTTCCTGGCCGGGCAAATCAACGGCACGACCGGTTATGAAGAAGCTGCCGCGCAAGGTCTCGTCGCGGGTCTCAACGCTGCCGCACTGGCGCTCGGCCTGGAACAGGTGCGGTTTGACCGCCGAACGTCGTATATTGGCGTGATGATCGATGACCTGACGTTGCAGGGCGTCAGCGAGCCTTATCGCATGATGACGGCGAGGGCCGAGTATCGGCTGTCCCTGCGGGCCGACAATGCAACGTCGAGGCTCGGGCAGGCTGCGCTCCAGGCGAGCTGCGTTTCGGATCGTCGTCGGCGGCATATCGAGAGCCATTTTGCTTCGCGCACTGGGCCCGGGTGGCGACAGACGGAAGAGGCGAGAGCCGATGCGCTCTACGAACCTTACGTCGCCCGCCAAGAGCGAGAGTGGGCGGTCGTGCAGCGTGACGCGCGAGTGTGGATTCCGGGCGATCTCGACTATTCGGCGGTGCCCGGTCTCTCGAATGAGATGGTCGAAAGGCTGATCGGGGCGCGGCCCGAGACTCTGGACCAGGCGTCACGCGTGCCTGGGATTACGCCGGCGGCCCTTTCGGCCCTCTTCGTAGCGGCGAGTCGCCGCGCCGCGGCGTGAGAAAACGGCTGGCCGAGGTCGCACGGCGGCCTGTTCCACGTGAAACATTAGAAAAGCTCGAGGCCTACGCGGCTCTTTTACGGGAGGAATCCGGGCGCCAGAACCTGGTTTCAGCGTCGACCCTGGATCATCTATGGGACCGCCACATCCTCGATTCGGCGCAGCTAGTTCGCTTTGAGCCTTATCCCGGAGCGGCGTGGGCCGACATCGGATCGGGAGCAGGACTACCCGGGATCATCGTCGCGTGTCTGGTCCAGGGCCCGGTTGCACTGATCGAGCCGCGTCGGCTTCGGGCTGAATTTCTCCACAAGGTCTGCGAGTCGCTCCGACTCAACGCGACTGTGGTCGTCGGCAAGGCCGAACGCGCTCGTGGAGAATATGCAATCATCACGGCTCGCGCTGTGGCACGTCTCTCGCAGCTTCTTGAGATATCCGCACATCTGTCCACAAGAAATACCGTTTGGGCGCTTCCAAAGGGACGCAGTGCAGAAGCGGAACTGGCCGAAGCGCAACAAGCATGGCAAGGTGTGTTCCACGTGGAACAAAGTGTCACCGACGAGGAGTCCAAGATCGTCGTGGCGACAGGGGTGAGGGCGAGACGATGATCCGCATCGCGGTGGCCAACCAGAAAGGCGGCGTCGGCAAGACGACGACGGCAATCAATCTCGCGACTGCGCTCGCGGCCATCGGCTGGCGGGTATTGCTGATCGATCTCGACCCGCAAGGCAATGCATCGACTGGACTGGGCGTTTCGCAGGCGCAACGATCTTGCTCGAGCTACGACGTGCTCATCGGGCGCGCGTCGCCGACCGAAGCCGCGGTTGCGACGCGGGTGCCGCGCCTGGATCTGCTGCCCGCGACCGTAGATCTGTCTGGTGCCGAGGTCGAAATGGTGAGCCTCGATGATCGGGCTCATCGCCTCGACAAGGCATTGGCCGCAGCGCCCGCCCGCTGGGACATTTGCCTGATCGATTGTCCGCCCTCGCTCGGCCTGCTGACCGTGAATGCACTGGTTGCTGCCCGGCACCTGCTGGTCCCCCTGCAATGCGAGTTCTTCGCGCTCGAGGGCCTGAGCCAGTTACTTCAGACCGTTGAACGCATCCGCGTGGCGTTCAATCCGGAGCTGTCGATCCTCGGGGTCGCCTTGACCATGTTCGACCGGCGAAACAATCTGTCGCAGGCGGTCGCGGAAGACGTCCGCGCCTGCCTCGGCGCCGCCGTGTTCGAAACGGTCGTCCCACGAAACGTTCGGCTGTCCGAGGCGCCGAGCCACGGGTTGCCGGCGCTAATATACGACCTGAAGTGCCCGGGATCCGAGGCTTATGTGCGCCTAGCGCGCGAGCTGATCGGACGCCTCCCGCAGCTGGCGGTGGCGGCATGAGCGCGGATCGGCCCGCGAAGGGCCTCGGCATGGGGCTCCAGGCCCTGCTCGGGGAAGCAGCGCGCCCCGCGGCGCCGGGCGCGGAGCCATTGCCGTCGCGCGGCGGCGTCCGCGAAATTGACCTCGCGCATATTCGGCCAAACCCGAACCAGCCGCGGGTGCAGTTCGACGAAGCCGCGCTCGACGAGCTGGCGGATTCGATCAGGCAGCGCGGAGTCCTGCAGCCGATACTCCTGAAGCCCGATGGCGACGGTTTTCTCATCATTGCCGGCGAGCGCCGTTGGCGCGCCGCTCAACGCGCCCGGCTGCACACGATTCCCGCAATCGTCCGCGAGATCGACGATTCGACGACAGCCGAGATTGCACTGATCGAGAATATCCAGCGGCAGGACCTCAATCCGCTCGAGGAGGCGGAAGGTTACAGGCAGTTAATTCAGCGCCACGGCCACACGCAGGACGACGTCGGCAGGATCGTTCACAAGTCGCGCAGTCACATTGCCAACCTCCTGAGGCTGCTCGACCTTCCGGGGTTCGTCCGTCAGTCGCTACTGAATGGCGATATCAGCATGGGTCACGCTCGGGCGGTCGCAACATCCGAAGATCCCGAGGAATTGACGAGGCAAGTCATCGCCAAGGGCCTATCGGTCCGCCAGACCGAGGAGCGCGCCCGGCGCGAGCGCTCGCGCCCTCTGCCCGGTGGAGGCTCCGGTCGGGCGGACAGCCGTAACCCGACAAGGACGCACGATCCGGACCTCGATGCGCTTGAGCGGCAGCTCGGCGACATTCTCGGTCTGAAGGTCCAGGTCAGCCACAAGGGGCAAGGCGGCAATGTCACGCTTCAATATTCGAGCCTCGACCAGCTCGACATGATCTGCCAGCGCCTTAGCGGCGAGCCGATCTAGGCTAGAGGGTGCGCGCCTTCCGCGCGATTGCAAGCAGCTCCTCGCCGAGCGCCTCGCGGTCGGGCGCAGCCGTGAAGATCAGTGATCGCTCGAGCTTTCCCGCACGCTCGGAAATCGTCGCAAGGTCTTCCGCGCTCCACTTTGACAGCATTCGCTGGACCTTGGATTTATCCTTCCAGAACAAGGCCCTGGCTAATGACGTCATGACGGCCTCGACACGCTCGCCGCGCTCCACGCGCGCACGGGCGGGAGCCAGCATCATCAATCTTCGCTGAAGCGATCGAATGACGGGAATGGCTTCCGATCCGCCGCCGGGCATCCGCGCCAGTTCGTCGGACAGTTCATCCATATCCCCGGCGAGCGCGAGGTCGGCGAGACGCAGGAAATCACCCTCGGAATTGTCGGCGCCGATATCGTCGATCGCACCGTGATCCAGCTCCTTGGGTGCCTGGGGCGATGCGTCGACATAAAGCGCGAGCTTCCGGAGTTCCTGTGCCGCGATGGCCTGATCATTGCCACAGGCGTCGGCTAGCCGAGAGGCGACAGGAGGGCCCACCTTGAGGCCGAAGCGCCGAGCGATATCCATGACCATCCGCTCGGCGTCCGCGCCCTCAGGAGCGTAGGACGCGTAGGCAATCGCATTGGGCGAAGACTCGGCCATTTTCAGCAGTCCGGACGTCTTAGGAAGCGCTCCTGCGATCGCCGCTACGGGGTTCTCGAGGGCCGCCGCGTCAAGCAGCGCTGCGACGCCTTCCTCGATATCCTTCGTCGCGGGTTCAATCCATATCAGTCGCTTGCCGCCGAACAGGCTCATGGCGCCCGCCTCGTCGATCAGGGAAGCAGGGTCGGACTTCACTAATCCTGCGGTGATTACGAACTTGGTCGCACCAAGAGCTTCGAGCAATCTCGCGGCGAGACCCCGCGACTGCGACTCATCCTGCCCGTGGAAGAGATAGAAGCGGATCTGATCGGCCGGTTGATCGACCGCTCGGCCGATCGTGGCCTTGGTGGCCTTCACTTGGCTCCCACAGTCCGCGAGGCATAGAGCGCAAGACGGGCGGCGATCTGGTCGGCGACGATTCCCGCAAGATTCTCGAGCGCGGTCTGCTCCGCGGCGACGGTCGCATATTCCGAGCTCACAATATCGATGCCGGCGTCCGACCCCGCAGTCGCGTCGAGGACCACCATGCCATTCTTGAGATCAACGAGCTGGTAGCGCGCGCGCAGTGTCCGCCGCTCCTGCGTTGCCGCCTGATCGCTCCGAAGCCCGAATGAGGTGATGTTGTCGTCGAGCTTCACGTCGAGCCGGTAGGCGGCGGTCCCCGACCCCGATTCACCGAGGCGATCAACGAGCTTGTTACGGACGAGCCATCCCGACTGGCCCTCAATCGGCGCGACCGTCACCGAGCGCAACGTCGTTGCAACCGCGCCGCTACTTCCTCCCCCGTAGACTGGTCGCAGTCCACATCCCGCAAGGGCGAAGAGAGCGAGCGCGAGGGCGGCGGTCCGCATCATGCGACGATATTCACCAGCCGGTCTGGAACCACAATCACTTTGCGTGGAGTTGCGCCGGCGAGCTGCCGCTGCACCTTGTCGGAGGCGAGCGCCAGTGCTTCGGCAGCGGCCCGATCAAGGCCTCGCGGGGCATTCAGCGTGTCACGCAGCTTGCCGTTGACCTGCACCGCGAGCGTTACTTCATCGTCAACGAGGAAGGCCGGATCGAAGTCAGGCCAGGCGGCATCGACAATCATTCCGCTCTCGCCAAGCGCGGCCCAGCACTCCTCGGCAAGATGCGGTGCCGCCGGAGCGGCGAGCAGGATGAGAGCGCGGACTGCATCATGCCGCGTAGAAGACGGCTTCGCCTTTTCGATCGCCGTCGTGAGCTCGTAGAGCTGGGCGATCGCCTTGTTGAACTGGAGGCCCTCGATCGCCTCGCCGACGGCAGCAATGGCGCGATGAAGCCTGCGCTTGAGCTGCTCATCCTCGCCGTCCGCCGGACCGGTGCCGGTTGCAAGACGCCACACGCGCTGGACGAACCGCGACGCACCCTCGATCCCGCCTTCAGACCATTCGAGGTCACGCTCCGGCGGACTGTCGGAGAGCATGAACCAGCGGACGGCGTCCGCGCCATATTCGGCGAGGATCGGCTCCGGGTCGACCGTGTTGCGCTTCGACTTGGACATTTTCTCGACCCGGCCGGGCATCACCGGTTCGCCGCTTTCGATCTGGACCCAGTCCTCGCCGTCCTTGCGAACCTCGTCCGGGCTGAGCCAACTGCCATCTCCCGCGCGATAGGTCTCGTGCGTCACCATGCCTTGCGTGAACAGGCCCCGGAACGGTTCGGCGATCGAAATGCGGCCGAGCCGCTGCAACGCCCGCGTCCAGAAGCGTGCATAGAGCAGGTGCAGGATCGCGTGCTCCACGCCGCCGATATATTGGGCGACCGGCAGCCACTTCTCGGCCTCGCCGCGGTCGAACGGCTTGTCCGCCGGCTGGCTGGCGAAGCGAATGAAATACCAGCTTGAGTCGACAAACGTGTCGAGCGTGTCGGTCTCGCGGGTCGCCGGGCCTCCGCAACTAGGGCAGTCAACGGCTTTCCAGGCCGTGTGGCGGTCGAGCGGGTTACCGGGCTTGTCGAACTCGATGTCATCCGGGAGCACGACCGGCAGCTGCTCGCGGCGAACGGGAACGGCGCCGCATGCCGCGCAGTGGATGATCGGGATCGGAGTGCCCCAGTATCGCTGTCGTGAGACGCCCCAATCGCGCAGCCGGTACTGGACGGTTCCCTTGCCCCAGCCGGCTGCTTCGGCGCGCCGGATGACCTCGGCAGCCGCCTGATTGGTCGCCAAGCCATCGAGAAACCGAGAATTGACCGCTATGCCGGGAGCATTCTCTGCCTCGGTCCCGATCGGCTCCGATGCCAAATCCGTCGAGGCAGCGACGACCCGCCGAATCGGCAAATGATATTGCGTCGCAAACTCGAAGTCGCGCTGATCGTGCGCCGGAACGCCGAAGATCGCACCCGTGCCATAGTCCATGAGGACGAAGTTCGCGATGTAAACCGGAAGGCGCCAAGAATGGTCGAGGGGATGAACGACTTCGATGCCGGTCGCATAGCCCTTCTTTTCGACGGTCTCGATCTCGGCAGCGCTCGTTCCACCTCGCTGGCACTCGGCGATGAATTCGGCCGCCTTTTCGTCAGTAGCTGCAATCGCCTCAGCAATCGGGTGGCCGGGAGCGACGGCAACGAAGCTCGCGCCGAAAATCGTGTCCGGCCGCGTCGTGAACACCTCGACGTCTTCGATCGAGCCGGCAGGCTTTGCGAGACGAAAACGAAAATCGAGCCCCTCACTCTTGCCGATCCAGTTCTCCTGCATCAGCCGAACCTTGTCGGGCCAGTCGTCCAGCGTCTGAAGACCCTCGAGAAGCTCATCGGCGAAGTCAGTGATCTTCAGAAACCACTGGGCCAGCTTGCGCCGCTCCACCGTCGCCCCGGAACGCCAGCCCTTGCCGTCAATCACCTGCTCGTTGGCGAGCACGGTCATGTCGACAGGGTCCCAGTTGACCTCGCTTTCCTTGCGGTAGACGAGACCCGCCTCGAAAAGGTCGAGGAACAGCGCCTGCTCGTGACCGTAATAAGCGGGGTCGCACGTCGCGAACTCGCGCTCCCAGTCGAGAGCGAAGCCGATGCGCTTCAGTTGCTCGCGCATCGCCCCGATATTGGCCCAGGTCCATTCCCCGGGGTGGACCTTGCGCTCCATCGCGGCGTTTTCCGCCGGCATCCCGAAGGCATCCCACCCCATCGGATGGAGTACTTCGTGCCCCTGCATGCGCCGGTAGCGAGCGATTACATCGCCCATGGTGTAGTTGCGGACATGGCCCATGTGGATGCGCCCAGAAGGATAGGGGAACATCTCCAGCACGTATGTCTTGGGCTTGTTGCTGTCGCTGTCGGCGCGGAAACTGCGCGCTTCATCCCAGCGCGCCTGCCAGCGAGCGTCGGCTTCAGCCGCGTTGAATCGGCTGCTCATGTCGAAGGGACTATCCCCGCACGGCTGCGCGGCGCAGGTCGCGGGCCCGGGTCAGGATGATGTCCTCGAGCTTCTGGACCGTTGCGGCCGACACGGGAGAGTCGAACCAGGTGCCGTTCTGGTAGACCTGCTTAGCGGCCGAGACGCGGATCGCGTCGGCGCGAAGATCTGGATCGAGAACGGCAACGGTGAGCTTCACGCGCTCATTGGGCGCCTTCGGGTTGCGGTACCAATCGGTGATGATAACGCCGCTTTGGGCATTGGCCTGCAGCAAAGGCGCGAAGGAAACGGTATCGATCGCCGCGCGCCACAAGTAGGAATTGATCGCCAGCGTGGTCACCTGGGACGGCGCAAGCTGCGTCGGCAGGTTGCGATTCTTGGTGCAGCCGGGCGTCGCAATGGCCAGGACCATCAAGGCGGCAACGGTCGTATGCAGGCGAGTCATCGGGGGTCCTTGGTAAAAGCGGGGAATGCGTCGAGCGGGCGTTATAGATGGTCACGCTCGCCCCGCAAGCATGTGCCTTGGTGGGACCGATGGGACGTAATTGTGTTGAGTCAGCAACAGGCGTCAACTGAATCGATTCCGCTCATGGAACCTTGGGCTGAGTGGGACTATATCGTTCCTGACAGGGAGATCACGTGCCTAGATTCGCGCACAGGAAGGGAGCCAAGCTGCTCGCGGCAGTCGCCGCGGCCGGTCTTGTGCTGACTCCGGCCGTCGCGGCGAGCGGCACGTCTGGCAAGAAGCGCCCGGCGGCCGTCGCGCTGAGCTTCGATCCGGTCTCTTCCTTCACTCCTGCGAATGCCGATCCCAAGCTTGCCGCCGCGCTGGCGGGCAAGGGGCTCGCGCTGAGCGACTTCAAGTTCACGCCGGCGCCGGCCAAGGGACGGCCATCGCAAGTGCGCGTGGCAATCCGTGCACGCGTGCTTGCGCCGACCCAGACACAGGTCGCAGAAGCGGCAGTGCCGACCGCTGCAGTCAACGCTTTGACTCCGACCGGCTACAACCTTGGAGTGGCCGTTGGCTGGCGGCGCTTCGCCGTTTCGGGGGACGTGGCCAAGGCCAAGAGCGCCGACAATGCACTTGGCGGTCGCGAGAGCGCGGTCCTTGGTGTCAGCTATTCTCTCAACAATCGTCTGAGCACGCGCGTCGCAGTCGGTGCCGAGCGGTCGACCGGCAACCCTGTTCCAGCACTTCGTCGGGGCGACAATGTCTCGGTGGACGCCGGTGCATCGTACAACCTGTCCCATCGTATCGCTCTGACCGGCGGCGTTCGATACAATATGGAGCGGGACCGTGCGTCGGCGCTCCAGGACGACCGCCGCGATAGTCAGGCCGTCTACGTCGGAACGGCCTTCAAGTTCTAAGCTGAAGCCGTCAACCAGGCGTCGATTCCTGCCCAGCCGTAGAAGCCCTCCTGCTCCAGCCGCGCAGACTTGAGCGCATTCATTCCACCGAGCGCGATCGCGGGAACGCCGGCTGCCTTGGCAATCTGCAGAGCGCGCACGCCGTACAACGCCATGCGCCCGGGATGAGAGCTCGTCGGGAAGACGGGCGAAATGAACACGAGCGAAGCGCCTTCCAGCGAGGCTTGTTCCGCTTCTTCAATTGAATGGACGCTTCGCGAGAAGGGCAGGTCAGTCACCCGCTCGCTCGGATTGTGGACGAGATCTGCCTCAAGGGTTCGCGCGAGCTCGACGTCAGCAGCGATCGCGAGCGTCAGTGCTCGGCGATGGCAAATGTCGGCAATACGGCGAGCAAGCAGCAGGCGCGCGTCGGAGGGCAATCCATAATGCCGAAAGACGATACCCGCATGCTTGACTGGCAGGTGGTCAATCGCCCTCCACAGGCGCTCGCCCATTCGCTCGTCCGTCATTAGCCACTGGCGTGGCCAGGGTCTCTGGCGACTATCCATGCACGTTCCTATAGCGCAGCCCAATGAGCAGTCCTGCTGAACGACGCCAGGCAGTCCTGAACGAGATTGCCGCTGCCGCGAAGCTCGCGCGCCGCGACCCGGCAGATGTCCAGCTGGTCGCCGTCAGCAAGGGGCGCAGCGCCGACGAGATCGAAGCGCTGATCATCGCGGGCCAGCAAGAGTTCGGCGAAAACCGCGTGCAGGAAGCGCTCGAGAAATGGCCGGCCTTGCTGGCCCGTCACCCAGGCGTCCGGCTCCACGAAATCGGGCGGCTGCAATCCAACAAAGCCGCCGAAGCGGTGAGGCTGTTCGATACCATCCATTCGCTCGACCGGCCGTCGCTCCTCGACGCGCTGGTCAAGGAGGCCGACAAGTGGCGTCGTTCTCCGAGCGTCTATATCCAGGTGAACGTCGGTGAAGAGGAGCAAAAGGGGGGCTGCGCGATCGGCGAACTTGGCACTTTGGTCGCTGCCGTCCGCAGCTCGCCTCTTCCGCTCGCGGGTCTGATGGCCATTCCTCCGCTCGGGCTCGAGGCATCCCCCTTTTTCGCGCTCCTGGCGAAACTTGCGCAACGACATGACGTCACTGGCTTGAGCATCGGAATGTCGGGAGATTTCCGTGCTGCCGTAATGCTTGGCGCGACAGCGGTTCGAATCGGCAGCAGGTTATTCGAAGACTGAATGCGGTTTGACGCGATCATCTTCGACTTCGACGGCGTGCTCGTCGAGAGCGAGTTCGAAGGGAACCGGCTGCTCTCCGATCTCCTGACCGGCCTTGGACACCCGACGAGCGTCGCCGAAGCCATCGAACATTTCACGGGCCTCAGTGGCCGAGACTTCATCAGTGCCGTCGAGCAGCGGATCGGCCGACAATTGCCTCCCGAATTCCACGAGGCGACACGCGCCGAGCGTGATCGTACGCTTCGCGAGGGAATTGCGGCCGTTGCCGGGGCGATCGAGTTCGTCGGATCCTTGCCTCCCGAGCTGCCGAGGGCGATCGCGTCATCCAGCTCGACACGCTGGGTACGCACCCACCTCGACCATATCGGACTCGCCGGCTTGTTCGAGCCACACATCTACAGCGGCAGGGAGCATGTAACTCGTGGCAAGCCAGCGCCGGACCTCTATCTGCACGCGGCGCATGAGCTTGGGGTCGACATCGCGAAGACGGCGATCATCGAAGATTCGAAGGTCGGAGCCAGCGGAGCCCTGGCGTCGGGGGCAACCGTCATCGGTCTAGCGGCCGGCCGCCATTGCTTCGATGGCCACGCCAGAATGTTGAAGGCTGTCGGCGTGAGGCAGGTAGCCCATAGCTTCGAGGAGGTCGCCGGGCTGCTCGGGCTTCCTCAGCCCAGCAGGTGACCGCTTCGCTTGCGCTTAGTCGCGAGATAATCCGCGTTGTGCGGGTTGGCGGGCATCTGATGCGCAACACGCTCGGCCACCTTGATCCCCGCCGTTTCCAGTCCGCTCACCTTCCTCGGGTTGTTCGTGAGCAGCCGCACCTCGTCGATGCCCAATGCACGGAGCATCGCCGCGGCATGGCCGTAATCGCGCTCATCGTCACCAAAGCCGAGCCGCAGGTTTGCCTCCACGGTATCGAGGCCGCGATCCTGCAATGAATAAGCGCGGATCTTGTTCGCCAGCCCGATTCCGCGTCCTTCCTGCCGCAGGTAGAGCAGCACACCGCCGCCGGCGGCGCCGATAATGCGGAGCGCCGCCTTCAGCTGGGACCCGCAATCGCACTTCAGTGACCCGAAAACGTCGCCGGTCAGGCATTCGCTGTGAAGTCGGATGAGAGGTGGCTTTCCGCCAAAGGCGCCGACGACGAGCGCGACGTGTTCCTGGCCGTCGTCCGAAGCCCGGAACGCGACGATCTGCGTCGGCGGCATGCCCTCGAGCGGCAGCTTCGCTCGCGCGATAATTTCGACCGAGGGTTCCCGTCGCTCCCGCATGATCGCATCGATCGATACACGGAGCTCCGCTTTCTCCGGGTCGAGGATCCACAGTGCGGGCAGAAGGCCCGCCAGGCGCGCGAGATGGAGGGCGGCGTCGCTGGTCTGCGCACATTCCGGCTCGACGGGATGGAGCGGTCCGATCGGCGCGCGATCAAGGTCTTTGCCGGGATCGGCAATCGCCAGCGCGGTCGCTGCATCGAGCCAGGGCGCATGGCCGATCAACACTGGCGCACCCGGATCGGCGGCATCGCGCTCGTTGGCAAGGTTCAGGGCGGCCGCGCGCTCGCCGCTGATCACCAGCCGAGCGCACCGTTGCGGGTCGAGGAGGTCGAGCAACTCCTGCGTTGCCGTTTCGACCGAAAGAATAGCGATCGGTGCCGGCCCGACGATCCGCACCGGCCGTCCCGCTCGAAGCATCGCGATTCCGGTGCGGACGGCGCCGCCTGTCACGCCTCGATCTCGCAGATCAGCGGGACGTGGTCCGACGGTCGCTCCCAGTTACGGCATGGCTCAAGTACCTCGTGTGCCCTGAGGTGGCCGGCAAGCTCGGGCGACGCCCACATATGATCGAGGCGGCGCCCGCGATCGTTCTTGGTCCAATCGGGCGAGCGATAGCTCCACCAGGTGAAGCAGCGCTCCGGCGCGGGTACGAACTTGCGGCCGATATCGACCCAGTCATGCGCCTGCTGCAGCCTAGTCAGCGCCGCGACCTCAATTGGCGTGTGACTGACGACGGTGAGCAGCGCCTTGTGGCTCCAGACGTCGCATTCGAGCGGCGCGACGTTGAAGTCGCCCACGATGATGGTCGGCTCGGCGAGGCCTTCGGACCAGCGCGTCATGCGTTCGATGAAGTCGAGCTTCTGGCCGAACTTGGGATTGAGGGTGCGGTTCGGGATGTCGCCCCCGGCAGGAACATAGACGTTCTCGAGCCGGATTCCGCAATCGAGACGCACGCCGACGTGGCGGGCCTCGCCATTGTCCTGCCAATCATGCTTGCCAGGATCCCTCAGCGGCACGCGACTGAGAATGGCGACTCCGTGATGCATCCTCTGGCCGTTGAGTTGCCGATGCACGTAGCCATGTCGGTCGAACAGCTCGAACGGGAAGATATTGTCCACCACCTTGGTTTCCTGGAGACACAGGATGTCGGGCTGCTGCTCGGCGATGAGCCGCTCGACGAGGGCCGCGCGGGCGCGCACCGAGTTGATGTTCCAGGAAGCGATCTTCAGCTTTTTGCTCACGCTGCTGCGCTTAGCCTGCCGTGCCCACATAGAGAAAGGCCCTCGCTCCGGGGGCATGGAGCGAGGGCCGACCGAGCGTTTGTCACGCAAGGGATCCAGCAGTGGCCGGGTAACAGGGGGAAACCCCAAGCCCTTTGCCAGATCGGACGTCCTTTTAGGCCTCAGCCCCTGACGCCGGGATGAACAAGTCCCTAAAAGAAACTATTTTTCAGCGCTTCTTCTTCGGCTCCGCGTAGCTGAATGCCGAGTCCGGGACAGCCACATTGAAGCGCACGTTGCTGAGCTTTACGGTCGTGCGGCGGTTCTGCGGATCCGTTGCGGTCCAGCCGTAGAGCTGCAGGCCGCCGGGAGCGGAAGAGTTGCGCAGGAATGCGAGCGTCAGCTGGCCGTACTGACCGGCATTCTTGGCGCGGGCGACGACGATTCGGCTATCGGTGCTCGGCAGAATCTCGGCCTTTCCGTTGAAATCTGGTGACGCGGAAAGGAGCGGGCCGAGCGGCGTCCGGCCGAGCGGCCAACTGGACTTCTGCCCAACCGAATAGTCGAGGAAGGTGAGGCTCTTCCCGTTCGCGACCAGCAACAGATCCCCGCTGCCATATTCGAAGCGTATGCGCCCCGGGCGCTTCATCTGCAGCGTGCCGGCGGCGCTGCGGCCACGCTCGTCGGTCTGCGTGAAGTTCGCCGTCATCGTCTGTACCGATGACAAATGGGTCTTCAGCCGCGCGAGGTCCGGTGATGGCGCGGCCGCTGCGATTAGAGGGGCGGCGACGAGCAGGGTCGCCGGCACAGCCGCGCGCGCGATCGTCGTGAAATTCATCGTCAAAGCTCCTGGAATTTTCCGCCGGAAACTGGCGTTCGCGCATTGAATGCGGTCTGAACCTTCCGGTTCCGTTCCATTCAGCCTCAGATCGGGTGGCCGTCGGGATCGATCAGCACCTCGCGGCGACCGACATGATCCGGTTGGCCGACCAGGCCTTCCTTCTCCATTCGCTCGATGAGCCGCGCAGCGCTGTTGTAGCCGACCCGAAGCTGGCGCTGGAGATAAGAGGTCGAGGCCTTCTGGCTTTCCGCGACAATCTGCACGGCCTTGCGAAACAGCTGTGTCTCGGCGTCGTCCTCACCCGTCGGCTGGCCGTCGAACAGATAGCCTCCATCCTCCGGCTCCTCGGTGACGGCCTGCACGTAATCCGGTGCGCCCTGCTTGCGCCAGTGCTCGGCGACCGCGCGGACTTCCTCGTCGCTGACGAAAGGCCCGTGGACGCGGATGATCTGCTTGCCGCCCGGCATGTAGAGCATGTCGCCCTTGCCGAGCAGCTGCTCGGCGCCCTGCTCACCAAGGATGGTGCGGCTGTCGATCTTGCTCGTCACCTGGAAGCTGATGCGGGTTGGCAGGTTGGCCTTGATGACGCCCGTGATAACGTCGACCGAGGGGCGCTGCGTCGCCATGATCAGGTGGATGCCCGCCGCTCGCGCCTTCTGCGCCAGGCGCTGGATCAGGAACTCGACTTCCTTCCCCGCGGTCATCATGAGGTCGGCGAGCTCGTCGACCACCACCACGATTTGCGGCAGCACGTCATATTCCAGCTGTTCGGTTTCATAGAGGGGCTGGCCGGTATCGGCATCGTAGCCGGTCTGGACCCGGCGGCCGAGCTTGGCGCCCTTGGCCTTCGCCTCGCGAACCTTGGCGTTGAAGCTCGGCAGCGCGCGAACTCCAAGGTTCGCCATCATCCTATAGCGCTCCTCCATTTGCTCGACGGTCCATTTGAGCGCGCGGATCGCCTTTCCCGGCTCCGTTACCACCGACGCCAGCAGATGCGGGATGTCGTCGTAGATGCTTAGCTCCAGCATCTTGGGGTCGATCATGATCATTTTGCACTGGTCCGGACCGAACCGGTACAAGAGCGACAGGATCATGCAGTTGAGGCCGACCGACTTGCCCGATCCGGTGGTACCGGCGACCAGCAGGTGCGGCATCGGCGCGAGGTCGGCGATGACCGGGTCCCCGGCGATATTCTTGCCCAGGATCAGCGGCAGCGACATGTTCTGGTCATCGAACGCCTGACTGCCGACCAACTCAGACAGGCTGACCATTTCGCGTTTGGGGTTGGGCAGCTCGATCCCGATCACACTGCGGCCT
>JBJMUN010000021.1:0-99639 GCA_045811185.1 Sphingomicrobium sp. | reverse complement strand
GTCCAAGTCGGCCGCGACGGCCGCCGCTGGGTGCTGACCTCGCGCGGCGCCAGCCACAAGGTCCAGGTGCTCGACCCACTTGTCGCGGAGCTGTCGAAGCACATGATCGAAAAGACGCCGCCGGACCTGTCGCGGCTGTTGCTGGCACCGATGCCCGGACTCCTTACCAAGCTCGACGTCGCGGTCGGCGACAAGGTCGAGCCGGGCCAGCCGGTCGCGGTGATGGAGGCGATGAAGATGGAAAACATCCTCCGCGCTCCCAAGGCGGCGACGGTGAAGGCGACGCCGGCTAAGGCCGGCGAAAGCCTGGCGGTCGATCAGGTGATCGTGGAATTCGAATAGGCCCGAAGCTCAGTGCTTCGGCGTTTCCATGATCTCGGTGAGGACGCCGCCCATGTCTTTGGGATGGACGAAAAAGACAAGCGTGCCGTGGGCGCCGATGCGGGGGTCGCCAAGGACGCGGGCACCCTTGGCTTCGAACTCGGCCTTCGCGCTGTGGATATCCGGGACCTCGAAGCAAACGTGATGCTGGCCGCCCAGCGGGTTTTTCTCGAGGAACTTTGCGATCGGCGAGTTTTCGCCGAGCGGCTCGATTAGCTCGATCTGGCTGTTGGGCGTGTCGACGAAACAGACGCGGACGCCCTGTGCAGGGAGTTCGAAGGAGGCCCCATGAGGCTCGGCGCCGAACATGGCGCGGTAAAGCTCAAGGCTCTTCTCGATCGACGGGGTTGCCACGCCGACGTGATTGAGGCGGCCGAGTTTCATTCCAGTCTCCTTTGCTCAGCGCCCGCGTAGAACGAGTTCCGCCAGAATCCCAATTGCGATGGCGATGAATACGAGCCCGACGCTGCTGTCGAGCCATGTACGGGTTTGGGGACGGGACATTGCCCGAGCGAGCCTGCTGCCTGCCGCGATGTAAATGAGCCCAAACGCCACATCGAGCGAGATGGCGATCGTGCCGAGGAGCAAAAGCTGCGGCACCACGGCGCTTCGCGGATCGACAAAGGGCGGAAGCAGCGCGACGATGTAGATCAGCGACTTGGGGTTGCTGATCGCGACAACGAAACCGTCGCGAAGCGGATGAGCCGAGCGCTTGCGGGACGGCTCAGTCGAATGACCCGCCGGCTTGCCGGCCTGGCGCAGAGCCTGCAGCCCCAGCCTGGCAAGGTAGAGCGCGCCCCCTGCTGCAAGAAGCGTGAAGGCAAAGGGAAGCTGCGCGGCCAGCGTTCCAAGCCCGAGCGCGGCAAGCACGTACCAGAGGACATAACCGACCTGCACACCGGCCAGAGCGACGACGCCTGAGCGCGAATCGCGCCAGATGGCCTGGCCGAGAACGAACAGCATCGATGGTCCGGGAAGCAGGCTTGTAAGGCCCGACACCAACGCGAAGGCGGCGAGCTTCGTAGGGGCGACCATCAGCGGCTACGCGTCGTCAATGGCGCACGGTAACTTGCGTCGTCACGCTGTTGGCGATGAAGCAGGCTTCGTGAGCGCGGTGATGGAGGTCGGCGATGGTTAGCTCGTCCGGCTCGTCACCGGCCCAGCTGACGTGTGGCCAAAGCGTCACGCGGGTCATCGCCATCTTCCCGTCGGCGCGCTTCTCCATCACGCCTTCTGCTTCATCGACGTAATCCTTGACGAAGAACCCCGCTCGTCGTGCGAAATCGAGGAAGAAGAGCATGTGGCACGACGAGAGCGCAGCGACGAACGCTTCCTCCGGGTCAACCCCCGTAGCTTCGGACCAAGGCGCCCGAACGATGTGCGGGCTCGCGCTCGCCGGAACGATTGCGCCGCCATCGAACGACCATTCGTGCGCGCGACTGTACTGCCCCTTGGCGAAACGCTCGCGGCTTTCCCTGCAATTCCATCGGACGGTTGCGGTGTAGGTGCTCATTTCAGCCCGAGCCGTAGAGGCGGGCCCAGATCAACAGAGCCATGGTGCTAGCCCACACCACCATCGTTAGGATCAGCCCGGAGCGGGTCCGCTCGGTTGTCGAGCAAGTCGGCCGAGCCAATTGCCAGGCGGCAAGGCCGATGCGGCTTGCGCCCACGCCGATTATCGCCGGAAACAGAGCATCGATCCTGCGCAGGATCTGAAGGCAGATGCTCACGACAAGGACCAGCGACCCGAGATGGTAAAAAGCCGCAAACGACCGTTGTTCCGCGCTTACAGCGGGATGTTGTCGTGCTTCTTCCACGGGTTCTCGAGCTGCTTGTTCCTGAGTTTGCGCAGACCCATCGCGACGCGGCGGCGCGTCGAGTGCGGCATGATGACCTCGTCGATGAAACCCTTGCTCGCGGCCACGAACGGATTGGCGAAGCGCTTTTCATATTCGCGGGTGCGCTCGGCGATCTTCTCCGGATCCCCGATGTCTTTGCGGAAGATGATCTCGACCGCGCCCTTGGCGCCCATCACGGCGATCTCGGCGGTCGGCCACGCATAGTTCAAGTCGCCGCGAAGGTGCTTCGACGCCATGACGTCATAGGCCCCACCATAGGCTTTGCGAGTGATGACGGTGATCTTCGGCACCGTCGCTTCGGCATAGGCGAACAGCAATTTTGCGCCATGCTTGATAATGCCGTGATGCTCCTGGCCAACCCCAGGGAGGAAGCCCGGCACGTCGACGAGGGTTAGGATCGGGATGTCGAAGGCGTCGCAAAAGCGGACGAACCGCGCTGCTTTCTTGGACGAATTGATGTCGAGGACGCCGGCGAGCACTATCGGCTGGTTCGCGATGACGCCGACGGGGCGGCCCTCGATACGGATGAAGCCGACGAGAATGTTTGCCGCATGCCCAGGCTGGATCTCGAAGAACTCGCCCTCGTCGGCGATCTTCCGGATCAGCTCATGCATGTCATATGGCGTGCTGGCAGAGGGGGGGACCAGCGTGTCGAGGCTATCCTCGATCCGGTCGATCGGGTCCTCGCACGGACGCTCAGGCAGGTCGTGGCGGTTCGACAGCGGCAGGAAGTCAACGAAATCGCGCGTCGCGAGCAAGGCGTCGATGTCGTTTTCGAACGCCACGTCGGCGACCCCCGACTTCGTCGTGTGAGTGACTGCGCCTCCCAGCTCTTCCTGTGTGACGACCTCGTTGGTGACCGTCTTCACGACGTCGGGGCCCGTCACGAACATATAGGAGCTGTCCTTCACCATGAAGATGAAGTCGGTCATCGCCGGCGAATAGACGGCACCGCCCGCACATGGGCCCATGATCAGGCTGATCTGCGGAATGACCCCGGAGGCAAGGACGTTGCGTTGAAAGACCTCGGCATAGCCGGCAAGGCTGGCGACGCCTTCCTGGATGCGAGCGCCGCCGGAGTCATTGAGGCCGATGACCGGGGCACCCACCTTCATCGCCATGTCCATGACCTTGCAAATCTTCTGCGCGTGGCGCTCTGAAAGAGAGCCGCCGAAGACGGTGAAGTCCTGCGCAAAGACATAGACGAGGCGGCCGTTGATAGTGCCGGAACCCGTGACCACGCCGTCGCCCGGGACCTTTTGCTTGTCCATGTCGAAGTCGATCGCGTTGTGCTCGACGAACATGTCATATTCTTCGAAACTGCCGGGATCCAGCAGGACGCCGAGGCGCTCGCGGGCCGTCAGTCGGCCTTTCGCATGCTGGGCTTCGATGCGTTTCTCGCCCCCGCCGAGGCGCGCCATTTCACGGCGTTTTTCGAGCTCTTCGATCGTCGTCGCCAAAGACATCCTCCTATGCCGCTCGCTCCTTCCACGCGGTGTTCGTCGGGTCAATCGGGCGGGCTGCCGTTTGTTGCAGTGCAGCAACGGCAATTTTAGATTAACCTCGATCAGGGTTGCGGAACCGTAACCCCTTCTTGCCGTTCATTCCTTGGGCAACACATTACACGGAGGATAAACCGAAAATGCTGAGTCGCGTCGGGGTGCCAGTACAGTCTGAAGCCGAGCACTCGGCGCCGGATCCAGAGCGCACAACCCTGCTGTGCTTTTCGCACCTGCGGTGGAACTTTGTGTTCCAGCGCCCCCAGCATCTCATGAGCCGTTTCGCGCGCGAGATGGACGTCATTTTCTGGGAAGAGCCGGTCGACATCGGAGCAAAAGAGACTGCTTATCTCGAGGTCCGCGAAGCACCGAACGCGTCCGGCGTGCGCATTGTGGTCCCGCATTTGCCGCAAGGCATGCCCGAGGATGCCCGCGAGGCCGCACTGAAGCGCTTGCTCGACGCTCAGGCCGCGTCAATCCGCGGGACACTGATCACCTGGTACTACACGCCGATGATGCTGCCTTTCTCGCGGCACATCGAAACGGATGTCACGGTTTTCGACGCGATGGACGAGCTTTCCAAGTTCAAGTTCGCGCCTGCGAAGCTGATCGAGCTCGAACAGGAGCTGATCGATCGCGCGGACATCGTCTTTACAGGCGGATCCAGTCTTTACGAGGCAAAGAAGGATCGGCATTCCAATGTCCATTGCTTCCCCTCGTCAGTCGACCGCGCGCACTTCTGCAAGGCTCGGGCGCGCCAGTTCGAGCCTGGTGACCAGGAGGACCTGCCGAAGCCGCGATTCGGCTTCTACGGCGTGATCGACGAGCGGTTTGACATCGAGCTCCTCGACAAGGTCGCCGCGATGCGGCCATCCTGGTCGTTCGTAATGGTCGGGCCGATCGTGAAGATCTCCGAGGAGGACCTGCCGCGCCGTCCCAACATTCATTATCTCGGCGGCAAGACCTACGACCAGCTTCCCTCTTATCTGTCGGGCTGGGACGTTGCGCTCATGCCGTTCGCAATGAACGAATCGACCCAGTTCATTTCGCCCACGAAGACACCCGAATATCTGGCGGGCGGAAAGCCAGTGGTGTCGACGCCGATCAAGGACGTCGTGCGGCACTATGGCCAACTTGAGGGCGTGAAGATTGCCTCGACGGCCGACGAATTTGTCGCGGCGTGCGAGCAGGCGCTCGAACTCTCGCGTCATCCGGAAGATGGCTGGCTCGCGCAAGCCGACCTCATGCTGTCGTCAACCAGCTGGGACACGACGCAGGCTCGGATGGACGGCCTCATCGCCGACGCGCTCGGTATCCGGGAAGGTACTTCATCGGCTCTGCTGGTAGCCGCAGAATGAACGCGCCCTTTGGAAACTCGCGGCCCTTCGGGCGGCGCTACGATTATCTCGTCGTCGGTGCGGGCTTCGCAGGCTCCGTGCTCTCCGAGCGCCTGGCGAGTCAGCACGGCGCTCGCGTCCTGCTGATCGATCGCCGGCCGCACGTCGGCGGTAACGCCTATGATGAACCCAACGAGGCGGGCATCCTTTATCACAAATATGGACCCCACATCTTCCATACGAACAGCCAGCAGGTGGTGGACTATCTGTCCCAGTTCACAGACTGGCGGCCGTACGAGCATCGAGTCCGCGCGTTCGTTCGCGATCAGCTGGTGCCAATCCCCATCAACAGGACGACTCTGAACAAGCTGTTCGACCTCGAGCTTAAGACCGACGAAGAGGCAGCGGATTATCTCGCCTCGCGGGCGGAGCCGGTGGACGAGATCAGGACATCGGAAGACGTCGTCATCAACGCGGTCGGCCGGGAACTCTATGAGCTGTTCTTCCGCGGTTACACGCGCAAGCAGTGGGGCCTCGATCCCAGTGAACTCGACAAGCAGGTCACGTCGCGCATCCCGACGAGGACGAACACCGACGACCGCTATTTCAGCGATGCGTTCCAGGCGATGCCGCTCGAAGGCTACACGAAGATGTTCGAACGCATGCTCGATCATCCACTGATCGACAAGCGGCTGGGCACGGACTTCCGGGTCATCAAGGGCGAGGCGCACGAGATCGCCGATCACATCATCTACACAGGACCGATCGACGAATATTTCAATTTCCGCTTCGGCAAGCTGCCGTACCGGTCGCTGAAATTCGATCATCAGACGCTCGAGCAGGAGCGCTTCCAGGAAGTCGCGGTGGTCAACTACCCGTCGGAGGACGTGCCGTTCACGCGCATTAGCGAATATAAGCATCTGACAGGGCAGGAAGCCCCGATGACGACGGTCACGTACGAATATCCGTCGGCCGAGGGCGATCCCTATTACCCGATCCCGCGCCCCGAGAACCAGGAACTCTTCAAGCGCTACGAAGCGCTGGCGGACGCAACCGAGAATGTCACGTTCGTCGGCCGGCTCGCCACCTATCGTTACTACAATATGGACCAGATCGTCGGACAGGCGCTCGCGACGTTCAGGCGCATGGACGACAAGCGCAAGACCGAGCATCCGACCGCAGTCGCCGCCGAGTGACTTTGGCACAATCCTGATTCTCATGCTTTGAGGCGGTCAGGAGGAAGCGGCTGATGCGGCAGAACTGGCCTCAGCGGTTGTGGCTGGTCCGGCACGGGCAAAGCCAGGGCAATGTGGCGCGCGACGCCGCCGACGAGGCGGGCGCGCACGAGATCGACATCGACATGCGCGATGTCGACGTGCCCCTCTCGGCTCTCGGTTTGAAACAGGCGGAAGCCGCGGGGCGGTGGTTCGCGGCACTCCCCAACGAAGAGCGGCCGGAACTGATCCTGTCGTCGCCCTACGTCCGCGCAAAGCAGACGGCCGAGATCATTTGCAGGCAGGGCGCGCTGGCCGGCGGCCCGGCGCGAACTCTCACCGATGAACGCTTGCGCGAGCGCGAGTTCGGTATCTTCGACCGCCTGACGACGCTCGGCATCCGGGAGCGCTTCCCCGAAGAGGCGGCGCACCGTCGGCGGCTGGGCAAGTTCTACCACCGGCCGCCGGGGGGCGAGAGCTGGGCCGACGTGATCCTCCGCCTCAGGTCGATGCTGAACACGATTAACCTTCACTATTGCGACAGGCGCGTCCTGATCGTGTGCCACCAGGTGGTCGTGCTTTGCTTCCGCTACATCCTCGAGGAACTCGACGAGGAGACGATCCTGTCGATCGACAAGCAGGCCGAGATCCTGAACTGCGGGATTGCCGCCTACGATTTCGAACATGACCCGAAGGGGGTCTGCGTTCCCGATCTCAGCTTGTGGAACTACGGCGCACCACTGGAGGAAGAGGGTGCACCGAAAACTTCCGCTCCCGATGCGATGGCGGGAACGCGGTGAACCCGAGGCCGCTCGACCGCTCCGCACTCAATGATCACCCGCTCCCTCCGCTCGTCGACGGTGACAAGGAGACGAAGGGCCGTATCCTCGTCATCGCCGGCAGCCGCGAGGTTCCAGGCGCAGCGCTTCTCACGGCTATGGCCGCCATGCGCGCGGGCGCCGGGAAGCTCAGAATCGCGGCCGTTGCAAGCACTGCCGTCATGCTCGGAATGGCGATTCCGGAAGCGATGGTGGCCGGACTGCCCGAAGACGAAGACGGCGGCTTCGCGTCCAGCCAAGCGAGGTTTCTCGCCGAACAGGCGGCGAAGGCGGATGCCGTGGTAGCCGGGCCGGGAATGGCTGGAGAGGCTTGCACGAAGATTGCTGCCGCACTGATGGCGACCGAAACACCGCTCGCTCTCGATGCGGCTCTCCTCCACGCGCTTGAGCCGTCGAGGAAACGTCCCACCCCGCCCGTCCTGTTGCCCCATTCAGGCGAGCTCGCCTCACTCCTCGATTGCGAGGAGGAAGAGGTCGAGCGCGACCCGCTCGGCTGCGGCGTTCGTGCCGCCGGGCGATTCCATTCTCTCGTCCTCGTCAAGGGCGTGACCAGCCACGTCGTCACACCGGAGGGTGAAGCCTGGCGCTACGATGGCGGAGCGCCAGGCCTTGGCGTCTCCGGGAGCGGGGATGTGCTCGCCGGCATCGTTGGCGGACTACTTGCCCGCGGCGCCAAGCCGCTCCAAGCGCTGCTCTGGGCAGTATGGCTCCACGGCGAAGCGGGCGCGTCACTGGCGAGGAAAATCGGACCGATCGGCTTCCTCGCTCGTGAGCTCACCGACGAGCTACCGCCTCTCCTGCCCCGTTAGCTGCGATGCCGGTCGAGTTCGTCGCCGATCAGCCGCACGACGTGCAGCACGTTGGTTGAGCCGGCGGTGCCGAACGGGATTCCAGCCATGACGATCACACGGTCTCCGCCCCTGGCGATCTGGTGCCGGAGTGCCATGCGCTTGGCTTTCTCGACCATCTCCTCGAAGCTAGACACGTCACGGGAATGGACGGCATGCACGCCCCACAGCAGGCCCATTCTTCGCGCCGTGTGGAGCGAAGCGCTCATCGCCAGCAGCGGCACCGGCGGACGCTCACGCGCGATACGGCGCGCTGTTGAGCCGGAGCTCGTATAGCAGAGCATCGCCGTCGCCGAGATCGTGCTGGCGATCTGCCGCGCCGATCCGGCGAGTGCATCGGCGGTGGTCGCCTCCAGCCGTGTCTGAGTGAAATGAATGCGTGCCTGGTACGATGGGTCGCGCTCAACGCTGGTCGCGATGCGATCCATCATCTGCACCGCCTCGCACGGATACTGGCCCGTCGCGCTCTCGGCCGAGAGCATCACTGCGTCGGCGCCGTCGTAGATCGCCTTGGCGACGTCACTGACCTCCGCCCGCGTCGGGGTGGGCGACGTGACCATCGACTCCAGCATCTGCGTCGCGACCACGACGGGCTTGCCGTACTGCCGGGCCGTGGCAACGATCTTGTTCTGGAGCGGTGGCACCTGCTCGGGCGGGAGTTCGACGCCCAAATCACCGCGAGCGACCATCACCGCATCGGCAAGCGCGACGATATCGTTCAGCCGGTCGATCGCCGCCGGCTTTTCGATCTTGGCAAGCAGCGCCGCCCGATCTCCGATCAGCGTTCGCGCCTCCGCTACGTCTTCCGGGCGCTGGACAAAGGAGATCGCGATCCAGTCGGCCCGCTGATCGAGCGCAAACTGGAGATCGTCGCGATCCTTTTCCGTGAGGGCCGGGATGGGGACGAGCACGTCCGGGACGTTGACGCCCTTGTTGTCGGAGACGGGCCCCCCGACCTTCACTTCGCTTACGATCTGCCCGTCGCCGGCCTCGAGCACGTTCAGCCGGATCTTGCCGTCATCGATCAGGATGTTTGTTCCCCGCCGCACCGACTGGAACAGCTCGGCGTGCGGAAGATGGACTCGACTGCTGTCCCCAGCCGTCTCGTCACGGTCGAAGATGAACTGCTTGCCCTTCTCGAGGACCGTGCGCCCGCCCTCGAAGTGGCCGACGCGAAGTTTGGGCCCCTGCAGGTCGAACAGGATCGTCGTCGGCCGTCCGAATTCCTTCTCGAGCGAGCGAATGGCCTCGACCAACCTCGCCTTTTGCTTCTGGTCGCCGTGGCTCATGTTGATGCGAAAGGCGTCCGCGCCCTGCAGCATGAGCCTACGGATCATCTTCGGATCGCTCGTCGCCGGTCCAAGCGTCGCGAGAATCTTCACTTTGCGTGATCGGGGCGCGAGCGTTTCGGTCAAAGGCAACTCCGTTGTCGCCGACCGCTCTAGCTGCTTGATATGACCGTTCAACCCGCTACAGCCCTGCCAACAATTCAAATCAGTGGAGATTAGCAAGCATGGCGGATGGCACCGTCGCGGCCGACCAGTTGCGGCTGTTTATCGAGCGAATCGAGCGGCTCGAGGAAGAGAAGAAGGGAATCGCGGACGACATCAAGGACGTCTACGCCGAGTCGAAATCGAACGGCTACGACACCAAGACGATGCGTGCGATCGTCCGCCTGCGGAAGATGGAGACCCACGCCCGCCAGGAAGCGGACGCGCTTCTCGAGACCTACCGCCAGGCGCTCGGCCTCGAATAGGGTCGCTCAGATCCCGAAAGCCGTGTGAAGGAGAACCACGGCGGCGTTCAAGCTCGCGTGGATGCCAATGTTCGCCCACATGCCGTAGCGCACGCGCGCATAGCCGAGGATCGTGCCGCCGATGAACTGGGGCAGAATCAGCAGGATCGCGACGGGCGGCGCGTGAATGCCGTAGTTCATCAGATGGGCGCCGGCGAAAAGAGCGGTGCTCGCCCAGAACGCCGCCGGAAAGATCGACTGGAGCCTCTCGACGACCCGCTGCTGCGAGCGACTGAAGATGAAGGCGCCCAGCCCCACCCAGAGCGCGAGCACGGCAACGACGCCCCATACCCCTAATTGAGCCGCGGCGGGGCCAAGGATGACTAAAACAAGAACCGCTGCTGCTGCCGTGATCGCGAGCCGCCCGCCGGTCAGCCAGCCACGAAACAGCACCTCCTCAAGAGCGGGGATCAACGTGATCGCCAGGACCTGGAGGAGCCGGGAATCAATATCGATGCTTGGCTCAGGGAAGTGAACGCCCAGCGCTTCAATCGCCGAGAACGAGCCCAGCAGCAGCGCGGCCATGACCAGGGTCAGCGCAACGAGCCAGCCGACATCTGCAAGGGCAGCGCGGCCAAGCGGCTCCCTCGTCTCCGAAAGCCTCGGACGACGGATGAACCGGAAATAGTCGCGCCAGACCTGGGGCCATACCGGCCCGCGCTGCGCGCTTGTGCTAAGCTCGCTCACCCGTCTACTGCACCCCCAAATCCACCGTTCCGAGCAGACCGATGGCAGGCCATTCCAAATTTAAGAACATCATGTATCGCAAGGGCGCGCAGGACAAGAAGCGCTCCGCGCTCTTCTCCAAGCTGAGCCGCGAGATCACGGTCGCGGCCAAGATGGGGCTTCCCGACCCCGACGCGAACGCGCGCCTGCGCGCCGCGATCATCGCGGCGAGGGCCCAGTCGATGCCCAAGGACAATATCCAGCGCGCAATCGACAAGGCGTCCGGCTCGGATGCCGAGAATTACGAGGAGATCCGCTACGAGGGCTTCGGCCCCGGCGGCGTCGCGATCATCGTCGAGGCGCTTTCGGACAATCGCAACCGGACCGCCACGAACGTGCGCACGGCCTTCTCGAAGAACGGCGGCAATCTCGGCGCGGGCGGAAGCGTCAGCCACGGTTTCTCTCGCCTCGGCCTGATCGAATATCCCGCAAGCGCCGGCGACGCCGACAAGGTGCTCGAAGCGGCGATCGAAGCGGGAGCCGAGGATGTTGAATCCGACGACGACGGGCATCGTATCTGGACGAGCATCGACAGCCTCCACGAGGTTGCCCGCGCGCTGGAGCCGATGCTCGGCGAAAGCCTGGGCGTGAAGCTCGCCTGGAAGCCATCGACCGAGGTCGAGGTTCGCGGCGACGACGTCCAGCAGCTCCTGAAACTGATGGACGCGCTCGAGGAGGACGACGACGTCCAGACTGTCTGGGGCAACGAGCGGGTGCCCGACGAGGAGCTGGCGAAGCTCGCGTGAAGATCCTCGGACTCGATCCGGGGCTCGGAACGACGGGCTGGGGGCTGATCGAGGCCGAGGGGAATCGCCTCGCCCACATCGCGAACGGGCAGATCAGGACGGATACCGCTGCGCCCTTGCCGCGGAGGCTGGCGGCGCTCGCCGATCAGCTGGACGCGTTGATCATCGACCATGTCCCTGCCGCTGCCGCGGTCGAGGAAGTCTTCACCAACCAGAATCCCCAGTCGACTCTCAAGCTCGGGCAGGCTCGCGGCGTTGTGCTAATGTGCGCGGCTCGCGCTGGGATAGACGTCGGCGAATATGCCGCGCGGCTGGTCAAGAAAGCGGTCGTCGGCACCGGGGGGGCCGACAAAACGCAAGTCCACGCGATGGTCTCCCGCTTGCTGCCGGGCGTGAAGATCGCTGGAGCCGACGCGGCTGACGCACTGGCGGTTGCGATCACCCACGCGCACCACATGGCCAGCACGCATGCACTTCGAAACCGGTCGGCGTGACCTTGTCGGCGCCCTCTCCTGCACTAAAGTGACGGCAGGCACAGGGCGACTTCGGTGGGGCGCGACAATTGATTGCCAGGCTTTCCGGCATTCTTTCTGAAACGAGCAGCGATGGCGCTGTGATTGACGTCGCCGGCGTCGGCTATCTTGTTCACCTCAGCGGCAGAACGCTCGATGCGATCGGGCCGATTGGAGGAAAGGTACTCGTCCTCACCGAGCTCCAGGTCCGAGAGGATGCCTGGACCCTTTTCGGCTTCGGCTCCGCGGCCGAGCGGGACGCTTTTCGCGCTCTCACGTCCATTCAGGGCGTGGGCGGGCGCCTGGCGCTCGCGATCCTCTCCGTGCTTTCGCCCGACGAGCTCGCGCGCGCGGTCGCTCAGGAAGACAAGGCGATGATCGGCCGCGCCAACGGTGTGGGGCCGAAGCTTGCAGCGCGCATCGCGAACGAGCTGCAGGGGAAACTTGGCGTCGTCACCATTGGAGGAGCAGCGCCGGCGTCTCGCGGCAGCGCCGCCGCCGATGCCCTGTCCGCCCTCGCAAACCTTGGCTTCAAACCGGCGGACGCAAGCGCCGCCGTCAATGCCGCATTCGATGAGCTCGGCCCCGACGCAACCCTCGACGCGCTTGTTCGTCTCGCTCTCAAGAAGGCCGCGAAGTGACGACCAGGACAGCCTCTTGCCGCTGCGGACAGCTGACCGCCACGGTCGAGGGCGAGCCCGTCCGGATTTCAGTCTGTCACTGCCTCGCCTGCCAGAAGCGGACCGGGAGTGCCTTTTCGGCGCAGGCGCGCTGGCCCACCGAATGCCTCGAGGTCGAGGGCCGGTCGAAACAATGGACGCGCACCGCCGACAGCGGGCAGCAGACAACCTATAATTTCTGTCCTGATTGTGGTTCGACCGTCCATTATGGAGGCGGAAACTACCCTGACCTGGTCGCGATACCATTGGGCGCGCTCGACGATCCCTATGTTTCAGGGATCGATTATTCCGTTTGGGAGGAGCGCAAGCACGACTGGGTCGAGATCATCGGCGAGGACGTCCAGCACCTCGACTGAAGATCAGGCGCCCCAGGCATCGCGATAGACGCGCAGGAAATTGCCGCCCATCAGCTTTTCGACGCGCGTTTGGGTCCACCCGCGGCGTTGCAGCTCCGACGCTACCCAGCGGTAGCGGTCAATGCGGTTGAGGCCTTCCACGATCGGGTAGACGCCGATCGCCTCGCCGGGCGCCGCAATGCCGAGGGCGATACGCCGCCTTTGCCAATCGTCGAGCTTCCGGCGCGCTTCGGCGTCGAGCCGCTGCGGCAGCACGCCATTGTCGGTTCCGATCCCGACATGATCTTCGCCCGCGACATTCGCGACATGCTCGACGTGGGCGATCACATCGGCAGCGGTCGGATGACCATCGAGCTTCAGGAACGGCATGAAGTACACACCGACGACACCGCCCTTGTCGGCCACCGCGCGAATGGTCTGATCGCTGGTATTGCGAACGTGATCCGCAAGGGCTCTGGCGCCGGTGTGGCTGATCACCAGCGGGCGCTTCGCGAATGCCGCCGCCTCGGCCATCGTTCGCGCCCCGCCGTGGCTAAGGTCGAGCAGCAGCCTTTCGGCCTCGATCCTTTCGATTGTCGCCCTGCCGAGCTTGGACAGTCCGGCATTTGCCGGTTCGAGCGCGCCGTCGCCTGCGAGGTTTCGATTGTTGTAGGTCAGCTGGATGGTGAGCACGCCGTCCTTCTTCATCTGCGCGAGGCGATCCAGCTCGGGCCCGACCATCGCCGAATCCTGAGTGCCGAGGATCACGCCGAATTTGCGCTCGCGCTTGGCGCGGGGGATGTCCGCCGCGCTGCGGATGTGGATCAGTCGGTCGGGATTCGCGGCGAACAGGCTCTGCTTGCTCGCGATCTCCTGCCGGTAGTCACTCCACCCCTCCGCGTCATTGCCGACAGGGAACACCGTGTCACGCACGATGGTCACGCCGGTGGCTAGCGTCTCGCTCCAAGCGCGGTCGCTGATCCGCGTTTGACCATCGGGAGCATAGGGATCGCCGGTTCCGCCGAGCGCGTCGATGATGATCGAACGGTCATACCAGTCAGCAGGCGCCGCCCGCCTCTTGCCCGGCAGCGATGAAGCAGCAGCCATTGCGAGGCTGCCCACGAGCAGGGTCCGCCGATCGACGTTCATCAAGCCCCTTCGTCTAAGAGACGTTCATCCGCTGCTTGTCGTAAGCCGATCCTTCTGCGAATCAACAGGGTGGATGGCCACGGATCCTGCCCGCATAACCACGCCCGAGCGCACGAGCGAAGACGCCGACGCTGCTCTTCGTCCCAAGAGCCTCGACGAGTTCATCGGCCAGCAGGCGGCGCGGGAGAACCTCCGCGTGTTCGTCAATGCGGCGAAAAGCCGTGGCGAAGCGCTCGACCACGTCCTCCTTCACGGCCCACCCGGACTCGGCAAGACGACGCTCGCCGGCATTCTCGCGCGTGAGATGGGCGTCGGTTTTCGCGCCACGTCCGGCCCCGTCATTGCCAAGTCGGGCGACCTTGCAGCGCTTCTCACGAACCTTGAGGATGGCGACGTCCTGTTCATCGACGAGATCCACCGCCTGAACCCAGCCGTCGAGGAGGTGCTCTACCCGGCGATGGAGGATCGCGCGCTTGACCTCATGATCGGGGAAGGCCCGTCGGCCCGCTCCGTGCGGATCGACCTGCCGCGGTTCACGCTCGTCGGGGCGACGACGCGCCAGGGGCTGCTAACGACCCCCCTTCGAGACCGCTTCGGCATTCCCGTGCGGCTCAACTTCTACACGATCGAGGAACTCGAGCAGGTCGTCCGCCGCGCGGCCCGCCTGCTCGGCGCGGGACTCACCGAGGAGGGCGCTCAGGAAGTCGCGCGACGTTCGCGCGGCACGCCCCGCATCGCCGGACGGCTGCTACGCCGCGTCCGGGACTTCGCTCATGCTTCCGGCTCGGACATGATCGATGCCGCGGTTGCCGACCGGGCGCTCTCGCGGCTCGAGATCGACGCGCTCGGCCTTGACGCGATGGACCGCCGCTATCTGACCATGATCGCAGACCTTTACGGGGGAGGCCCTGTCGGCGTTGAAACGCTGGCGGCGGGGCTCAGCGAGCCGCGCGACACGATCGAGGACGTGATCGAGCCCTATCTCATTCAGCTCGGCCTCATCGCTCGCACGGCACGAGGGCGATGCCTCAATGGCCGCGGCTATGCCCACCTCGGCTTGCCCGTGCCCCAAGGCAGCCAGAGTGGCCTGTTCGATCAAGGAGCCGCGTCCAAGTAATGCGCTATCCGCTTTTGCTCGTTGCTGCTGCGTTTGTCGCCGCGTCTCCTGCTGCTGCCCAATCGAACGCGCCCGCCTCCGCACCCGATTATTCGAAGGATTCGAATTGGCTCTGTCTCCCGGGCAATGCCGACGTCTGTTCGACGCCGCTCGCGACCACCGCGCTTAATCCCAATGGCTATGGGTCGACGGGCCAGAGCATGATCGCAAAGGACCCGCAGCTCGACTGCTTCTACGTCTACCCGACCGTCTCGCGCGACCAGGGTCTCAACAGCGACCTCAACCCTAGCGAGGAAAAAGCTGCTGCTCAGGCGCAGTTTGCCCGCTTCTCCTCTGTGTGCAGGCCATTCGCTCCGCTCTACCGCCAGATGACCCTCGGCGCCGTGGCCGCCTTCTCTGCCGGTGCCGACATCAGCGCGGCCGGCGCGCTCGCCTATCGCGACCTCGTCGCGGCATGGCGCAACTATCTTGCGACAAAGAACGGAGGAAGGCCGTTCGTCCTTATCGGCCACAGCCAGGGCAGCCTGATGCTGCAGATGCTCATCAGCAACGAGATCGAGAATGTGCCGGCCGTCGCTTCACGGATGAAGCTTGCAATTTTGCCCGGCTTCAACGTGCTTGTGCCCCAGGGCAAGCTCGTCGGCGGCACGTTCAGGAAAACTCCGCTCTGCAGCCGCTCCGGCGAGACGGGCTGCGTGATCAGCTGGACCAGCTTCCGGGAGAAGAATGTACCGCCCGAAGGAGCGATCTTCGGGATCGCTGACCGGCCTGGAATGACGGTCGGCTGCGTCAATCCGGCGCAGCCGGGGGCGACAGGCTGGGTGCCGCTCGACAGCTATTGGTACGCGCGCTCGACGCTTCCAGTGCCGGGCGGCCCGATCGCCTGGTCAAGTGAAGGTCCGCCGCCATCCCCTTACCTCCGCACCGAGGGCCTTGTTTCGGCAAGGTGCATGAGCGACGGGCAACGCGGCTATTTGTGGATCCGCACGAACCACAAGCCTGGCGAGAAGTGGACTGAACGCATCGGGGGCGAGGTGGGCGTGATGAACATGTTCCTGCCGGGCTGGGGCATGCACTTGGCCGACATGGCCGAAGCGCAGGGCGACCTCATTCGGCAGGTTGGCGATATCAGCGCTCGATCCAGAACAGCTGCTCGACGCTGAGGCCAAGTTCACGGGCGAGCTTGATTGCCAGCGTTGCCGACGGCGTGAAAACGCCGTTCTCCACCGTGTTCACGGTCTTGCGCGTCACTCCGACCTTCTCGGCAAGCTCGGCCTGGGTGAGGCCAAGCTCCCCGCGTCGATCCTTGAGGCGATTGGCGAGCCGTTCAGCCATCCTTGTACGCGCGGCGCTCGAGCACACCCCAACGGATCAATGCCGCGGCCAAGCCGAACGTCATGATGATGTGCACGGCTTCCCTGCCGGTCACAATGTCGAACATCGTCAGAACATAGATAGCGATTGCCGAACCCATCGCGAACAGGAAACCCCAGCGCATCGCCTCGTTGCGGTTTGCTCGCGTGTTCTCATCATCGATCAGCTCCCGGACTTCCCTTGGCTGAAGCCAGAAACCCTTGGACGCAAGCGCTGCAAGGAGGACCACCGAAAGGACCAACCACGCTGCAATCTTTGCCCGCTCGGCCGAATGCGGCCCAGGACCTGCCATCTGCGAAAAGAAGGTTATCTGCTGTGACAGGAAGATTACCGCCAGGGCCGGGAGCATGCGTGCTCGGCGCTTGCTCAAATATTCTGCCCGCTCCGCAATGGTACGCTCGTTCATCACTCACCCCTTACGCGTGTAACCGATACGTTACATGTAACCTTCGCGTTACAAAATAGTCAAGCGGGGTTTACGAAGGCTGTCCGCCCGCTAGAGCACCGGCATGACGCGAGACCTCGACACGCCGTACCGCGGCGGCTTCGTCGGAACGAAGCACCATTTCGCTCTGAGCGTCTATTTTGAAGACACCGACGCCTACGGCATCGTTTATTATGCGAACTACCTGAAGTTCATGGAACGAGCGCGGTCCGATTTCATTCGGGCCGTCGGCGTTGACCAAGCGTCGGAGCTTCGCTCGACGGGCAGCGCCTATGCCGTCGTCGAGGTCGATATCCGCTACAGGAAGCCGGCCCGTCTCGGCGACGACCTGCTGCTCGTCACCACCGTCGACCATGTCCGCGCGTCCTCGGTTCACATTCAGCAGCGAGTCATGCGCGGCCCGGAACTGTTGACCGAGGCCCGCGTCACGGCGGCTTTCCTCGACGGGGAAGGCCGGCCCCGGCGGCAACCGCGCGACTGGGTCGAGAAGTTCAAGGCAATCACCACGTAGGAATGATGAACAAACTGATTCTCTCCGCTCTGCTGCTCGGCTCCGCGACGACTGCTCAAGCACAGCAGCCCGGCACGCCGGCGGCAACCGTCATTGCGGTCCCGCCGCTCACCAGTCCCGATGAGGGCACCAAGGGCAACCAGATGCTGGCCGTCGGTTTTCAGATCAGCCAGCTCATCGAGACCGACCTCAGGCAGACGTCGGAACTGATGCCGCTCCCCTCCCGGCGCGACGATTATTATTCCTATCCGGAGGTGACCGCGCCGAGTCTCTACAAATGGCGGAACGCGCACGCCAAGGCGCTGCTCATGGGTTTTGTCCGTTCCCGTTCCGACGGGCGGCTC
The DNA here is from genome assembly GCA_045811185.1 of Sphingomicrobium sp. Classification (GTDB taxonomy): domain Bacteria; phylum Pseudomonadota; class Alphaproteobacteria; order Sphingomonadales; family Sphingomonadaceae; genus Sphingomicrobium. The sequence goes on along the minus strand of JBJMUN010000021.1, from coordinate 81,928 downwards.
ACCGTCGGCTGCTACGTCTATGACGTCGAGAAGGGCCGCGAGCTTGCCCGAAAGGGTTTTGTGATCGGCCCGAACGACTGGCGCCGCGCGGCCCATAAATGCTCCGGCCTTGCCTACACGGCAGTCACTGGCGCCTCCGGGATTTTCGACTCCCGAATCGCTTATGTCGCGGAGAACGGCGCTGGAGACGCGCGGAGCAAGCGCATCGCGGTGATGGACAGCGACGGCTATGGCCACCGCTACGTTACAGCGGGCGACACAATGGTGCTGACACCGCGAATTTCGCCAAAGGGCTCGCAGCTTGCCTACGTCGGATTCGTCGACGGCAAGCCGGGCGTAAGGCTCGCCGATCTCGACACCAACCAGCAGCGGCCGCTGATCGCTGGCGATGCGATCACCTTCGCGCCTCGATACTCGCCCGATGGCCGACGGATCGTCTTCTCAATGATGCAGGGCGCGAATAGCGACATTTACGTGATCGGCGCGGCAGGCGGCTCGCCCCAGCGCCTCACGACGTCGCCGGGCGTCGATACCGACCCGAGCTTCTCACCGGATGGAAGCAAGATTGTCTTCGAAAGCGATCGCGGCGGGTCGCAGCAGCTCTACGTGATGAACGCCGATGGCTCCGGCCAGAGACGGATCAGTTTCGGCGGCGGCTGGTACGCTTCGCCGGAATGGAGTCCTGACGGCTCGCTGATCGCGTTCACAAGGCGCGGCCAGGACGGGCGCCGCATCGGTGTCGTGAAAGCTGATGGCACAGGGGAACGCGTCCTGACGTCGGGCCCGAGCGACGAGGGCGCGAGCTGGGCACCGAGCAGCCGCGAGCTTCTGTTCCAGCGCGTCGCAGCAACCGGACGCACCGGGCTCTACCGCATTACGCTCGATGGCAGCGAACCGCGGCCGATGACCATTCCACAGGATGGTTCCGACCCCGATTGGTCGGGAGTGATGGATTGATGCGCAAAGCAATTCTTCTGCTGACCGTGATCGCGCTCGCCAGTGCCGCCCAGGCGCAACTGCCCTTCCTCAGCAAGCGAGGGCCAGCGCAACCCGTCGTTCAGGGCATCGACGCGCTTCGTGCCGACTTCGCGGCGCAGTCGGGTGGCACCACGGTCTATTTTGGAAACGACAACTCGGTGCTCGGCATGCCGGCGCGCACGATGCTGACCGCCCAGGCCGCGTGGCTCCGTCGCCACCCGGAAGTCGTCGTGCGTGTCGAGGGTTACGGCGACTCCGGCGACACCCGCGATCATGCGCTCGCGGTCGGCGCCAGGCGCGCCGAGGAGGCGCGAGCCTATCTCGTGCTACTAGGAGTGCCCGCAGCGCAGGTCTCGACGAGCAGCTGGGGCAAGGAACGGCCGGGACTCGGCCGCGCCATCACGGTGCTGGTCCGCTAGACTTAGGCGGCGCGGCGCTGGTAGCCCGTTCCCGACAGCCAGGCTCGGGCCTGCCGCTGCGCCTCGGCTATCTCGCGCGCCGTCATCTCGCAGGCAATCTCGGCCCGGCATTCCTGGCCGCGAGTGCAGCCCGACAGCGCAGCGAGATTGAACCATTTGTGGGCTTCGATCAGATCGACCGTGATCCCGCCGCGGCCGGTCGAATAGGTCACTCCAAGCTCGAACAGCGCGTCAACATCGCCGCTTTCGGCGTCGGCAAGGCGGCTCCGAAGCAGGAATTCCGCACTCTTCTGACTAATCGCGCCCATTTGTCGTCCCCTCAATCCCCTTGTTGGATGTGAGGTTCGTCCGCGAACGGCAAAAAAATGGTTAACGCGATTCAACTATGATCATGCAGAAAGATTGTCGATCAGGCGGGTGGTACCGATGACCGCCGCCGCGATAAGGCGCATCTCGCCCTCGGGTCGGTCGAGCGGCTCGAGCGTCGCGGCATCAACAAGGGCGAGATAATCGATCCTCGAGAAGCCGCCGTCACGCAGCAAGGCACGGGCGTTGTGCAGCGCTTCGAAGACGGGCGTGCCGCCGCGAATTGCATCACGGGCAGCCTCGAGCGCGCGCGGAAGCGCCAAGGCCTCCTGACGCTCTTCAGTCGAGAGATATGCATTGCGCGACGAGAGAGCGAGGCCGTCGGGTTCGCGCACGGTCGGTACGCCGACGATCCTGGCGCCGATGTTGAGGTCCGCGACCAGGCGGCGGATTACCGCGAGCTGCTGGAAGTCCTTTTCGCCGAATAGGGCCACGTGCGGCCGAACCGAGAGCAACAGCTTGGCGACAACGGTTGCCACTCCGTCGAAATGGCCGGGCCGCGCCTCACCTTCCCATCGCTCCGACACGCCGGTGACGCTCACCTTTGTCGCAAAGCCTTCCGGGTAGACATCCCTGACAGTTGGCATCCAAAGGAGGTCGCATCCCGCCTCCTCGAGCATGCGCGCGTCCTCGTTCTCCCGCCGGGGGTAGCAGCCAAAGTCCTCGCCCTCAGCGAATTGCGCCGGGTTGACGAAGATCGAGGCGGCGACCTTGTCCGCCCGCTTTCGCGCTTCAGAAACCAGCGCCATGTGCCCGGCATGAAGCGCGCCCATCGTCGGAACCAGGGCGAGTTGACCGGTCAGACTGGCCCTCGCTCGCGCCAATTCTTCACTGTTACGAACGATTTGCACCGGTTACCGGCCTCGGTTAATCTTTGGTTCGGGCGGCGCTTGCACATGCGCCGGGGGAAAGATCAAGCATGAGTCAGCCGCATTTCATCGTCTTCGCCAACGAAAAGGGCGGCACGGGCAAGTCCACGACAGCGGTGCATACCGCGATTGCACTAGCCGCTTCGGGGCATCGCGTCGGCGCGCTTGACCTCGACAGCCGTCAACGGACGATGACGCGCTACCTCGAAAACCGCGATGCGACGATGCGCAGGCTCGAAAAGGAACTGCCCCAAGCGGCCTATGAAGTGCTCGACGTCCAGAACGAGGAGGGTCTCGGCGAAGCAATCGCGCGGCTTGGCCAGAATGCGGACGTCATCGTCGTCGATACACCCGGACGCGACGACCCGGTCGCGCGCGCAGCGATCCTCAAGGCAGATACGCTCGTCACCCCGATGAACGACAGTTTCGTCGACCTCGACCTCATCGGTCAGGTGCACCCCGAAAATTACAAGATCACCAAGCCGAGCTTCTACGCGGAGCTCATCTGGAACAGCCGCACCCAGCGCGCGAAGCAGACGGGCAAGAGCGTCGATTGGGTGGTGCTGAGGAACCGCCTGCAGCACATCGAATCGCACAACCTAAAGCGCGTCGGTGCAGCCATGGATGAGCTCGCGCGCCGCGTCGGCTTTCGCGTCATCCCTGGTCTTGGCGAGCGCGTCATCTACCGCGAGCTGTTTCCCAAGGGCCTGACCTTGCTCGACCTGCAGCAGATTGGCGAAGTCGCAATCGGCCACATCACGGCGCGTCAGGAACTGCGGGAGATGATTGCCGGGCTCGGCATTCCGGGTGCTGACGAAGAGCAAAAGCTCGCCGCAGCCGGTTGAACCGAACGCCACTCGCTGCGTAAGGCAGCGCGATGACCCACCAATTCAACTCAACCATCCTCCGCGAATATGATATCCGGGGGATCGTCGGCGACACGCTGACTGAATCCGACGCTTATGCGCTCGGGCGCACCTATGCCGCACTTGCGCGCGATGAAGGCGCAAGGCGCATCGCGGTCGGACGTGACGGACGCACCCACTCCGGCATGCTCGAAGCGGCACTGGTTCGTGGACTGACCGAAGGCGGCGTCGACGCCGTCCTCATCGGCATGGGGCCCTCGCCGATGCTCTACTTCGCCACCCATTATCTCGACGTGGACGGCGGGATCCAAGTCACCGGCAGTCACAATCCTGCGGACTACAATGGCTTCAAGCTGCTGCTGAACGGCAACTCGATCTTCGGCCAGAAGATCCAGGCGCTCGGTCGCCGTGCCGCTACGGGTGACTGGAGCGAGGGCAACGGCCGCACCGAAGAAGTCGATATCCGCGAAGCCTATGTAGACCGCCTGCTCGAGGGTTTCTCGGGCCGGCCCTACCGGATCGGCTGGGACGCCGGAAACGGCGCCGCGGGACCAATCCTCGACATGCTGCTTGAACGGCTCCCCGGCCAGCACCACGCGATTTTCACGCAAGTCGACGGCCGTTTCCCGAACCATCATCCGGATCCTACGGTCGAGAAGAACCTCGAAGACCTGAAACGGCTCGTTTCCAACAAGCAACTCGAATTCGGCATAGCGTTCGACGGCGACGGCGACCGCATCGGGGCGGTCGACGGCAAGGGGCGGGTCATCTGGGGCGATCAGCTGCTGATGATTCTGGCGGAGCCGGTACTGGAGGCCAATCCGGGCGCGGTTTTGATTGCCGACGTCAAGGCAAGTCAGATCTTCTTCGACCGTGTCGCGGAGCTCGGCGGATCCCCGCTCATGTGGAAGACCGGGCACAGTCTCATAAAGTCGAAGATGAAGGAGACGGGGGCACCGCTCGCGGGCGAGATGAGTGGCCATATCTTCTTCAAGCACCGCTGGTATGGCTTCGACGACGCGCTGTACGCGGCCGTCCGGCTCATCGAGGCGGTCAGTTCGTCAGGTCGCAGCCTGACCGAGATCATGGACGCGATGCCAAAGTCGGTCGCGACACCGGAAATGCGCTTCCAGGTCGATGAGGTGCGCAAGTTCGCGATCATCGACGAAGTTCGCGACCGTCTGTCAGGAGACGGCGCAAAGGTCGATGCGACCGATGGAGTTCGGGTCAGCACCGTCGATGGATGGTGGCTGCTGCGCGCTTCGAATACGCAGGACGTGCTCGTTGCACGAGCGGAGGCAGCCGACGAAGGCGGCCTCGAGCGGCTGATCGCCCAGATCGACGATCAGCTCGCGCGATCAGGCGTCAAGCGCGTGGAGGCCGCTCACTGAGGCGGCTGATTGCTGCAAGCCACGTCATATTGGGAGACGCTCGCCGTATTGCGTGAGTTCTGGGCTTGCGAGCCTGCATAATGCGTGCCTGCAGTGCTGTCCTCGCCCGTGAATGGCGACCCGCCGCCCGGCGCGCTTCCGGCGTTGCCGGGGGTCGCCCCTTGGTGATCGGCGACGAGATCCTCGCAGTCGGCGCCGGGCTGGCCGAAGGCATTGCCACTGTTCGAGTGCCAATAATGGGTGCCGTTGAACTGACCGTTGCCCGGTGGCGGGGTCTGGGCGGATGCGAGAGGTGCGTTGAGCACGAGCGCCGCGGCGCCGATCATGAGAATGCTGGCTTTCATGTCGAAAGCTCCTTTCGGATTATCGCCGGGGCCGGACTGCGAAAGGGTTGACGCATACGCGCAAGCGGGCGCTCGGCGGGCATGCGGTAGGTACCCGGAACTCGAGCACCGGTTCAGCGCCCGCTAGAGCGGGGAGCTGATTCCGATAATGAACGCGGTGGGATGATGGTATCGCGCGATGTACGCGTTCGCGGATTTTGCGCGAGCCGTCACCGCCGCATGGAGTGAGATTCTGCCGATCCGCTGGCTCAAGCCCGCGCGCGCATCCCAGCGGCCTCGCGAATAGCCGCCCCCAAGCGGGAACAGCGATCCAAGCTCCCCATCGATCGTCAGCGTTGAACTTATGGCCTTGCGCGCATTGATTGCCGCGTGAAGCGTCCAACGCGATGTTCCAAGATAGTCGGGGGACAGCGAGAGCCGTGCCCCGACAGTCTTGTCGGACACACCGACATAAGCTTCGCTGTAGGAACGGCCCGACGCGAGCCCCGAGTAGCTCGAGTACCGCGCGTGGACGATTCCGATATCGGCGGCGACTCCGCGAAAAAGCGGCGTCGCATAGCCCCCGTTGATCGCCAGCCGAAGAGGCTGAATGCCGTCACCGTCGCTGGCGACGAGACTCCCGGAAATTGCTCCATAAATCCCGTTCGGGGCATCATAGCCAATATCGAGAATTGCGACGGGCCGGCCATTGCTGAGCGTGTAGCCACGGAAGCGGTAATCGTTGAATAGGGATATGGCAGCACCCACCTCCGCCGTGGCGGCCGCCGGAACCATCACGAATATTGCAGCAGCCGACATCAACCTGATCGAATGTCGGGAGCGTGGACTAGCGATAGTCGGCCTTCGCCAACTTCGCCGCCGGGCAGGTGCAGTCACAGCCGCGAGCCACCCGCATCAAGGTGGCGCAGGCATCGATGGCGCCGCCTCCTTGGCGCTGCGAGACGAGCATCAGCGGCGCGACACGTCGCCGCTCCTTTGTCAGCGCGACAAGACCGCTGACATGGGCAGCGGCAAAAGAACTCCCGTTGACGAGAAACCATCGTCCTCCCGGCTGAGTGGTCGGCACGTCACGTCCCGGTGCGACGTAGACTTCGCCGTGCGGCCCGCCCGTTGCTGCGTCAGAGACGGCAATAACGCCCGGCACGACAGCGGGGAAGCCACCGCCCGGAAGCTTTGGGTCGAAGGCCCCGACGACCGTAGCCCCCCTGGCATAGGCGACGCTGAGCAGTTCTCGCAGCAGCCTGGCGTCAGGACCGGCGAGGCTAAGATTGATCACGTCGGCGCGGGTTTCGACCGCGAAATAGAGGGCCTTCGCAAGGCTGAGCGTATCGCACTCGGTAGGTGCGCCGGACGATCGCCCTTCCTGCCAGCATGCCCTTAAACCAAGCAGACGCGCACCCGGCGCAACTCCGGCGATGCCGAGGCGATTATCGGCCTTGGCAGCGATGATCCCTGCGACCGCAGTCCCGTGCTGCTCGGCAACCAGCGACTGCCCGTTCACGAAGTTGCGGTTTACCAGCACCTGGCCGGTGAGATCGGGATGGCGAGCATCAATCCCGCTATCGATAACGGCGACTTTCGTGCCTCGCCCGCTTGCCAGTTTGTGAAGGTCCGCGAGGTGCCACTGACTCGCGGCCGGCTCAGCGGCGTAGAGTGGGTCGTTGTGGGATGCCGAGGTTTTTGCCGAGTAAAGCTCAACGGGCTCAGCCCAGGCGACATCAGCGTCATGGCCGACCTGCTCGAGCACAGCAGTGGTCTCGCGATCTGCAGGGACAGCCATGACGAAGCAATCGACACCGATCATCGGCATCGGCCAGTCTTCGAGCAAGGTCAGGCCATTGCGCTGTGCAATCTTGCGGGCGAGGCGCGCGCGTGCGCTGCGGGTGATGTCGATGCCATAGCTACCCCCATAGGCGCCTCCGACGCGGTAATGATCGAGCGGATGCTTGACCATGACCAGGATCTGACGTGACGTGACTGGAGTTGACCGTGCCGCGGCTGCGGCGGGCGCAAGAGAACTGATGACGAGCGCCACGGCCGCGACAAGGACCCGCCACAGCCGATGCATGCTCATTGGGAGACCCCGTCGAGCGGCTCCACAAGCTGCACCGTTTCCGCATTGCGAAGCTTGCTGAGTGCAGAGTCACGCTGCGCGGGCTCCACGTGAAGCAGGTACGCATCCGTGCTGGTGGGCCCTCCGACAATGGTCGCGCGGGCATCATGCAGGGCACCGCGCACATCTTCCTCGGTCGCGTCACCGCGAAACATCACGATGACGTTGGCGGCTGCCGTGACCGGCGCCGATCCAAGGGCGTGATAAGCCGGCTGGCTCAGCGACATCAGCAGGCCACCGGCGAACAGGACAAAGACCAGCTGCGCCGTCGCCAGAGCCACAACCGTGGGCCGACTGATTAGCGCACGTAATTCTTCGAAGAATCCGGGCCGCGGCGGCGCGACCGGGGGGGACGGGTCGATTCGCGCCTTGAGTCGAGCCCAGCCGGACTCGGCTTCGGGCGACATGGCCTGGAACTCGTCAGCCAGTCGCCGCTCGACCGCCAGCTGCTCGCGGCAGGACGCGCAGGAGTAGAGGTGCCGCTCGACGCGTGCGCGGTCGTCGGCATCGAGCTGGCCCGTTGCATACCATGGAAGAAGCTCTTCGGCCGCGTCATGCGGGCCGCGTTCGGAGAGGCTGGGGTCCACCATCGACTAGAGCCAGTCCGAAAGCTTGCCCGGCATTGCCTGTTTGAGGCGCCGCCGGGCGTGGAACATGCGGGTCTTCACCGTGTCGACGGGGCAATCGACGATCTCAGCGATCTCGCGATAGCCCAGACCGTGAAAATAAGTGAGGTCGACGACGGCGCGATGATCGGTCGATAGCTGCCCCATCGCCCTCACTAGCGCATCGTGCAGCCGCTCGTGATGGATCTGTTCGTCAGGAGCCGGTTCGTCACTGGCGCGAGTGTCGTACTCCGGGTCCTCGAGCGGCTCGGGCCAGCGTTTCTTCGCCTTCTGGGCCTTGCGATAGGCAATCGCGAAGATCCAGGTCGAAGGCTTGCTCGACCCCCTGAACCTGTCTGCTGATTGCCACACCACCATCATCGTATCGTCCAGCACCTCTTCGATCAGCGGGGGTCGGCGCAGAAGCGTAGTCAGGAACCGGGTCAGGCGCGGCTGGTACAGCCGGTACAGCCGCTCGAACGCCTGCAGGTCCCGGGCTGCGACGCGCGCAACCAACTCCCGGTCGTCGGGAGTTGAGCTTCGTGCTGCCTCGGCCCGAGGCCGGTTTGCGATCCCGGGCCAATTCACTTCGGAACTTTCCCCATCGCCATTGGTGTCTCCGGCCGCAGGAAAAGTTCACTGCTGCCGGGGCGGGCTCTTAGCGCTCTTCGACACTCGGCGATACGCCGAGAGTGCGCTCGCCCAGTATCATGAAGCCCACGAGGCACCCGCTGAAGAGCGCGCCTTCAAGTGCGCAGGTAGTGAGCTGGCTGACGAGGCCGAAGCCCTGCTCAGAGAAGATCACGCCAACCTGGTCGAGGCGGAGGCGCGATTCGGGGAAGGTCCGCGACAGAAGGTCGAGGCTACCGCCCATAAGGCGGCCGCCGAGCAAGGGAACCAGCAGACCCGCAAGGCCCCCTGCGAATGCCGCCGCACCGGCCCCGCGCCGAAGCCGCCATCCCAGCCGAATTGCAAACCAGGCGCCAAGCCCGGCGCCCGCGCCCACCAGCAAGCCTTCCATCGCGCCTGTCATTCCCGTTAGCGAGCGGCCGAACAGCAGGTTGAATGCATCGACGCCAAGGAGCTTCACAACGGCGCCGACGACCAGTCCGCCGGTCGCGCCGCCACCCACGATCCACCGCCAGTCCGCACCACCGAGTCTTCGGCCAATTGCGATTCCGAAAGCGACTCCGGCGCCGCCGATCAAGGCAACGGCGATCGTCAGACACAGGATGACGAGCAGCACGGAAATCGCTCCAAGTCCCGGCTGCAGCGGCCGCGATGCGCCGGCGAAACCGTAGATGAGACCACCGATGAACCCCGCAAAGCCGGCGCCGATCATTCCGGCGGCGCCGAGGAGAAAGGTCTCACGCCAGCTCAAGCCAGAAGCGTTCGTCCGAGTAGCCGTGGCGGCTTCAAGCGGAGCGATGAACCGGTAGCCGTGCTTGGGAACCGTCTCGATGAAGCGCGGTCGCGCAACCTCGTCGCCAAGCGCACGGCGCAGCGCCTTGATGCACTGGGTCAACGCTTCGTCGGTCACCGGAATGCCGCGCCACACTTCTTCCAGGAACCGGTCCTTGCTGACCAGCGTCCCGGCTTCGGTCACCAGCAGGGCGAGGGCGTCGAAGTAGCGAGCGGTAAGCTCGACAGGCTCGCCGTCGCGTCGCAGTCGACGATCGGCGACATCGAGGGTGAAGCAGTCGAAGCGAAAGCTCTCTGATGCGCTTTTCAGGGAAACCTCAGCCTTTGCTCATGACGTTCACCGGGCGTCTCGACACAGTGAACCCTCATTCATCACGGGAGGCAAGACTATGACGGATATCGCGCGAAGCGGGGTGCCCTGGCGGATCATCGGCTGGGGAGCCGCGGTACTGCTACTTGCCACGCCTTTCATCGCCATGCGCTTCACGAGCGAAGTGAACTGGACCGCTAGCGACTTCATCTTTGCCGGAATCCTGTTTGCCGCGATCGGAGGAACGTTCGAGCTCACGGTGAGAATGTCCCGCAACCGCCTTTATCGTGCCGGTTCCGCATTGGCACTGCTTGCAACCCTGCTCGTCGTCTGGGCCAATCTTGCCGTTGGCATCGTCGGTAGCGAAGACAATCCCTCGAATCTCCTGTTTATCGTGGCCCTCCTCCTTGGGATGATCGGCGCCGCCCTTTCCCGATTCCAGGCTGCGGGGATGGCGCGCGCGATGGCCGGCACCGCCGCCGCACTCGAGATTGCGTTCATTATCGCCCTGACCCAGGGGACCGACGAGCCCTTCGTCAGTCAGTGGGTCGAGCTCGCGGGACTTTCGCTTTTCGCGGCCTTGTTCCTGGGATCTGCCGGGCTGTTTCGCAAGGCCGCCCGATCGTCCGTATAGCTGCCCTTTCGTCTTTGCGGATCGTGATGACGAGCCTGTTGGCTTGCTGTATGGTGATTCCATGCTGGAGCAGCGTGCTCAACAGGGCAACGGCGCTGAGTGGCTTGGGCAGATGTTTGAGCATGCACCGGGCTTCATGGCGCTTGTCGAAGGCGTCGACCTTCGCTTCACGATCGCGAACGATGCGTTTGAAACGCTTGTCGGACGTCATGACCTGATCGGAAAGACGCTTACCGAGGCCTTGCCCGAGCTCGACGACCAGGGGATCGACGACATACTGAGCGGAGTGTCACGTTCGGGGCAGCCATTCGTTGCACGGGCATTGCCGCTTACGGTCGTCAAGGAGGACCTCTCGCCACGCGAGGTCGTCGTCGACCTCGTCTTTCAGCCAGTTCCCGAGATCAGCGGCCTCAACTCGGGCATCTTCATCCAGGGACAGGACGTCACGGACGACAAGAGAAGCGAAATGCTTCGAACTGCGCACGCGAAGGTCCTCGGGCTCGCGATTGGCGACAGCCCGCTCGAGCAAACTCTGGGCGAGCTCATCCGCATCGTCGAAACCACTTCGTCGACCGGCGTTCTCGGCTCGATTCTCTTGATGGACAGCGACAGCAAGCATCTGCGCTACGGCGCTGCTCCGAGCCTCCCGCGCGCGTATAACGAAGCGATCGATGGAGCCGAGATCGGACCATGCTCAGGCTCGTGCGGAACGGCGGCGTTTCTCGGCGCAGCGGTGTTCGTATCCGATATTGCGACGGATCCGCTGTGGGCCGACTACAAGGATATCGCGATAACCCATGGGCTTCGCGCCTGCTGGTCAATTCCGATCCTGACCCGCGGACGTGAGGTCATCGGCACGTTCGCCATGTATCATCGCGAGCCTCGCGAGCCGACCGTTCGAGACCTGATGCTCGTTGACCTCGTGACACAGACGGCGGCGTTGGTAATCGACCGCGCGCGCGCCAATGCGGCGCTTCAAACACTCGCAACGACTTGCCAGCCGCAGGTGAGCGCCGAGCCGCTTACTTCCAGCCAGGCCCGCTGATGTCGAATCCGGCCGCCGTCGCGTTGATCGAGAATCCCGCCGTTCCCGCGCGATCGACGAAAGCCGACCGCGAGGAACCGCCCGAGCGGAAGGAACGATCGAAATTCAACGGATCGCATGAAGCTTTCCCACGCAAGCACAGCGCGCAGCGAGAGGAAGCGGTCATCTTAAGGGCCGCTGCACAACCTACTCGTCTTCGTCCTCGTACCCAACCAGGTTCAGCTCGCAGGCCTTGATCTGGTGCGTCATGCACCAGTGCTTCAGCGCTTCTTCGCGGCCGTGCGTGATCCAGACCTCACTTGGCTCCAGCTCGCGGATGGTCATCGTGAGTTCGTCCCAATCGGCATGGTCCGAGATGATCAGCGGCAGCTCGACATTGCGCTGACGAGCTCGCTGGCGAATGCGCATCCACCCTGATGCCATCGCCGTCACAGGGTCCGGCAAGCGTCGGGACCAGCGGTCGTTGAGCGCGCCGGGCGGCGCGACGACGCAGTGGCCCATCATCTCCTGCTTGGTGGCGCCGCCGGCGTGGCGAAGCTCGCCGAGGTCAACCCCGAAACACTGGTAGAGCTGGTTCAGTCGCTCGATCGCGCCGTGGAAGTAGATCGGGTCGTGATGCCCTCGAGCGCGCAGCTCGGTAATGATCCGCTGCGCCTTGCCGAGTGCATAGGCGCCGACGAGCACGCAACGGCTCGGGTCCGAGTGCAACCGGTGCAGCAATCGGTCGATTTCGCTGCCGGTATCCGGGTGCCGGAAGACGGGAAGGCCGAACGTCGCTTCGGTGATGAAAATATCGCAGGGCACCGGCACGAAGCAGGCGCAGGTCGGATCCGGCCGGCGCTTGTAGTCACCGGAGACCACCACCTTCTCGCCCTTGTGCTCAAGAACAATTTGCGCGGATCCGAGCACGTGACCGGCGGGAACGTAGCTGACATCTACCTCGCCAACCCTGACCATTTCACCGTAGACAATTCCTTGGCCGGACTGGGGTCCGTAACGCACCTCCATGATCGCGAGGGTCTCGGGCGTTGCAAGCACCGCGCCGTGACCGCCACGCGCGTGATCACCGTGGCCGTGGGTGATCAGCGCCTTCGCCTTCGGCTGGGAGGGATCGATCCACGCGTCGGCAGGCCGCACGTAGATGCCTTCCGGATGGGACTCGATCCAGGAACCCAATCGCGCCATGGGGAGCTATATAGGCATAAGGGAAACAAGTTCCCCCCGGAGGAAGGCATGGACGAATCCTTGTGGTGGCTGATCGACATCGTCGGACCGGCTATCCTGCTCATCATCCTGATATGGCTCGTGATGCGGCGCCGGTCCGACCGCACTTCGGGCAACACCGAAGCGGGCACCCGCGACCTCTACCGCGAGGAAGAGCAGCGGCGGCGCGACGGGACTGACCAGCTCTGAGCAACCTGCCGCCAGCCGTTCAACGCTGGTTTGATTCCAAAGGCTGGACCCCGCGCCGCCACCAGCTCGAGATGCTGGCGCTTGCACGACGCCGGCGGAGCACCCTTCTTGTCGCCGCAACCGGAGCGGGCAAGACTCTCGCGGGCTTTCTGCCGACCATTTGCGAGCTTGCGGACCAACCGTCGGAAGGGTTGCACACGCTTTACGTTTCTCCGCTGAAGGCGCTTGCCGTCGACGTTCAGCGCAATCTCATCGGCCCCATTGAGGAGATGGGACTACCCCTCCGCGTCGAGACCCGCACCGGCGACACGCCTTCCGATCGGAAGGCGCGGCAGCGGGTCAAGCCACCACAGGTGCTCCTGACGACGCCGGAATCGCTCAGCCTTCTGCTCAGTTATCCGGACGCGGCGGCCATGTTCGAGAATTTGCGGACGATCGTCGTCGACGAGCTCCACGGTTTCGCGAAGGAAAAGCGCGGCGACCTTCTCTCACTGTCGATGTCGCGGCTGCAGAAGCTTGCGCCCGGTCTGAGGCGCGTCGGCCTCTCGGCAACAATCAGTGATCCTGACGCTTATCGCTCGTGGCTCGCGCCCGATGCTGACATCGAGATGGTCGATCTCGTCCTCGGTGACCCCGGCGCCGATCCGGACCTTTCGATTCTCATCCCGGAAAACAAAATACCGTGGGGCGGGCATTCGGGACGCCACGCCGCGCGCGAAGTCATGCGGCTGATTGAGCAGCACAAGACGACGCTCGTCTTCTGTAACACGCGCAGCCTCGCCGAGCTGATCTTTCAGGACTTGTGGGCGGTGAACGAGCAGGCGCTTCCGATCGGCATCCATCACGGCAGTCTCGCCGTCGAAGCGCGACGCAAGATCGAGGCCGCCATGGCGGCCGGGCGGCTGCGCGGCCTCGTCGCGACTGCCAGCCTCGACCTTGGGATCGACTGGGGCGATGTTGACCTTGTCGTCCAGATGGGCGCTCCGAAGGGCTCGTCACGCCTGCTGCAACGGATCGGGCGCGCCAACCATCGTCTCGACGAGCCCAGCAAGGGCATCATCGTTCCTGGCAATCGCTTCGAATATCTCGAGGCAAGGGCGGCGCTCGACGCAATTGATGACGGCGAGCTTGACCCCGAGGTGTTTCGTCCCGGCGCGCTCGATGTCCTTGCTCAACACATTCTCGCAATGGCTGTCGCTGCCCCCTTCCAGGAGAATGAACTGCTCGCCGAGGTCCGGTCGGCCGCTCCCTATGCCGGCCTCCAACCGGAGACATTTGAGGAGATCCTGAACTTCATCGCCACTGGTGGCTACGCGCTCAAGGCTTACGACCGGTTCCGTCGGCTGGTAGCAGAGCCCGGGGGCATGTGGCGTATCGCGCGACCGCAGATCGCGCTGCACCATCGCCTGAACGCCGGGGTCATCGTCGAGCAGCCGCTCCTTACCGTCCGCTTCCGCAACGGGCGCAAGCTGGGAACGATCGAGGAGGGCTATGCCTCGACGCTTAGCCCAGGCGATCATTTCTATTTTTCAGGCCTCAGCCTCGAGGTCGAACAGTTCAAGGATGCCGACATCATCGTCCGCGCATCGTCGAAGACTGCGCGGATCGTCACCTACGGCGGGCAACGGATGTCGATGTCGACGCACCTCGCCAACCGCGTCCGGCACATGCTGAGTGATCGAAACGACTGGAGTCGCTTCCCCGACGACGTGCGCGAATGGCTCGAGGTCCAGAGCGAACGCTCGGTTCTTCCCGAGCCGCATCAGCTGCTCGTCGAGACTTTTCCGCACGAGGGTCAGCATTTCATGGTGGCGTACAGCTTCGAGGGCTGGAACGCGCACCAGTCGCTCGGAATGCTCCTGACCAAGAGAATGGAGAAAGCCGGATTGAAGCCGCTCGGCTTCGTCGCCAACGATTACGCACTCGCCTGCTATGGCCTTGAGCCGATCGCGGACCCCCGAGCGCTCTTCTCCGCCGATATCCTCGAACAGGAATTCGTCGACTGGGTCGAGAGCTCCTATCTGCTCAAGACTGCGTTCCGCGAGGTTGCAGTCATCGGCGGCCTCGTAGAGCGCCACCACCCGGGCAAGAAGAAGTCGGGGCGCCAGGTCAGCTTCTCGACCGACCTCATTTACGACGTGCTCCGCCGCTACGAGCCGCAGCACCTGCTCCTGCGGGCGGCGTGGGACGATGCGCGCCGCCGAATGACGGAGCTCGGCCGGCTCGTACGCCTGGTGGACCGCGCGTCAGCGACGATGCTCCATGTCGAAACCGGCCGCATCACGCCCATGGCGGTGCCGTTGATGGTGATCGTCGGCCGGGAGGCGCTGCCACCCGGCGCCGAAGCCGACGAAACGCTGCTAACGCACGCCGAGGAGTTGGCAAACGAGGCCATGTTGCACTGATCGGTCATTGCCGCTTCATGCGACATCTGCGAGCCTGAGGTCATGAAGCGTGCGATTTTGCCTCTCCCCCTGTTGCTTGGCGGCTGCGTCGTCGGAACTGTTGCCAAAACTGCCGTCGACGTCGTCGCGCTGCCCGTCAAAGCCGTTTCTGCCGGCGTGGACGCTGCCACGACCAGCCAGAAGGAGGCCGACGAGAAGCGCGGACGCGAGCTCCGCAAGCTGGACGAGGAGCGCGGCAAGCAATTGCGCCTGGCGCAGGAGCGGTGCCGCAAGGGAAGGCCGCTCCCGGCCGACGACTGCGCCGCAATCCGCTCGCGCTAGGGTTTACCTGCCCGCCGCGCCTCCTTGGCCACCAAGTACAGATAATCGATGTAGAACATCGCTGATTCATCGAGACCCGCGATCTTGGGATTGCTGCTCTCGATGAGGTACCATTCGTTTGGCGCGTGAGCTCCGTTGCCGCGGCCGATCCCGAACTGGCTCGCAGCGAGCTTGAGCGGCGCTCCCGTGAACGTCACTCCCGGCCACGAGCCGGCTGAACGTGGGCTTGTTCCATATTTGATGCCGGCCTGCGTGAATGCGGCCTTCTGCGACCGGATCAATGCGCTGTTCTCGTCGGTTTCGGTCGGATCGTAACCGCCGCTGACGTTCACCTCGATATCGCCGAAGCCCTTCCTTGCGAGATAGGATTTGAGCTTCGCCACGGCTTCGTCCTTGGTCATGTCCGGAACCAGGCGAAGATCGATTTTCGCCTCCGCACGTCCGGGGAGGATCGTCTTGCCTCCGGGACCCGTGTAACCGGCAACCAATCCCTGGATGTTCACCGTAGGCTGTGAAGCCAACCGCTCGGTGCTCGTCAGGAAATCCTCGTCGTTGATCCAGTGCTGGACACCGAGACCTTTCTTCACTGCCGCCTCGTCGCTCTGGCGAACGGCCTCGCCAACCAGCTGCTTCTGACGCGGGGTAAGCGGCTTCACATGCTCGAACCAGCCGTCGATTGCTGGCGTGTGACCGTCGTCTTTGACGAGCGTGTCCAGCGCCTTCACGAGATGCCATGCAGGACTGTCGACCCGCGCCATCAGGCTCGAGTGAATATCGTTCGCCGGCCCCCGCCCCCAGGACTTCCCGCTCGAGATGAGCTGAAGCTCCACGACGCCCTTGGCGCCGAGCGTGATGGTCGCGACGCCATCGGCATCCTGGCTGGTGCTCGGGATGAAGACGCCGACGCATTTTCTCAACGCAGCGGCGACTTCGGGCCGGGTTACGATCTGCCTGAAGTGAGTCGAACCGATTTCTTCCTCGCCTTCGGCGACGAGGACGAGGTTGACCGGCAGCTTGCGACCGGTGGCCCTGAACGCATGGAGCGCCGAGAGAAACGCGTTCTCAGGACCCTTCTGGTTCACCGCACCCCGCCCAACGATCGCTTTGCCTTCGCCCGGACGGTCGACGATCCGGGCTTCGAGCGGCGGCGAGGACCATTCGGACGGGTCGTATTGCTTCACGTCGTACATGAAGTAGACGCCAACGCAGTCCTTTGCGCCGGCATCCAGCGTTGCAAAGACGCCGGGGACGCCGTCGGTTGGAACGACTTGTGCACGCTGGAAGCCCGCGTCGAGCGCAAGCCGGCGCATATAGTCGGCGCCCTTGTCGACATTTCGCTTCTCCGCCGCGATCGTCGGCAGGGCAATCCAGTCCTGCAGGCGTTTCACGCTCGCCGCGTGGCCGGACTTGAGCGCGGCCTCGAACTGCGGCCGGTTGGGCGTTTGCGCGAAGACGGCGCTCGACAACAGCGTCGCGCAAGTCGCGGCGAAGATACCGGTTCTCATTCCTGTTAATCTCCCCTTCCAAGAGAATGGGAAGCTAAAAGCATCACCCGCAAAGTCCAGATGGACAGCAGGCTGCGGGCGCGAGATAGCGCATCCGCATGCGGTACTTCCTGGACACCGAATACAATGGCTGGGGCGGGGAGCTCCTTAGCCTCGCGCTCGTGCCGGACGATAGCGAGGAATTATACCTGACGCTCGACTGGAGCGGCACGCTCGAGCCGTGGGTCGAGCAGAACGTTCTACCCTATCTCGACACTGTCCCGGAAAGCCTGGTGTCGCCGCGAATGAGCCGGGGAGACGCCGCCCGGCTTCTTGCGCACTATCTCGCGGGAGATCCCGACCCTCTCATCGTTGCCGATTGGCCCGAGGACATCGCGCACTTCAATGCGCTTCTGGTGACGGGGCCAGGCGTCATGGCAGAAGTCCCGCCCCTGAAGTTCGAGCTGAGGCCACTCGCAGGCTTCAGCACCGCGGCCAACAGCAAGGTGCCGCATAACGCGCTCCACGACGCGCGAGCGCTTCGCGATCATATGCTCGAGCTTGAGTGAACTATTCGGCGGCCGTCTGCAGCACGTCTTCGCGCTCGATCCAGGTGAGATCCTGCAGCTTGAGCTCACGGCCGTCATGCGCCTGGATGCAGAGCCTGCGGACGGGCCTCCCGTCGCGGCGGTCGGCGAGCGCGACGCTCATCTTGCCGTAACCCCATTCGTCGCCCCATTGCCGGAGCGCGACGACTACAGGGAGCAGGGCCTCTCCCTTTGGGGTAAGCGAATAAATGACCCGTCGGCCGTCGTCGGGATCGGGCCGGCGTTCGAGGATTCCACCCGAGACGAGCTTGCTCAGGCGATCCGAAAGGATGTTGCGGGCAATGCCGAGGCCGGCCTGGAATTCTTCGAAATGCCTGAGGTCATTGAAGGCGCCCCGAAGGATCAGAAACGCCCATTTCTCGCCGATCAACTCAACCGCGGCCGGCAGCGGGCACGACAGCGCTGCTTGCCTGAACGAGTCGATCCCCGACGTCAGCGTATCTCCCGGCATCAGCCGTTTCTCCTGTGTAGAATATCCCAAGAGCATAGTTTGGTTCCAAAAAACAGTTGTCTGATGAAACTAAAAGGCCTATCGGTTGCTATTCGCAACTTTCACAGGGTGTCAGGTATGCTTCGTCCAGTCCTGCTTCTCTCGGTATTGGCGGCAATCACGGCGCCGGCAGCTGCCGCAAGCTTTTCAGCAAAACTGGAGACGCCATCGAACCGCCGAATCGTCGCGCGAGAGATCAACTGGGTTTGCGCCGGCGATACCTGCGAAGGAATGACGGCCGAGAGCCGGCCGGTGGTCCTGTGCCAAGCGCTCGCCAAGCGTGCCGGCAAAATCCAGGGTTTCCTCGTCGATGGACACGCATTGAGCGCCGCCGAGCTTGCGAGGTGCAACGCGGCCGCGAAGGCCGAACCTGGCAAGGCGCTCGCCGAGCAATAATCTTCCTTCTTTGAGGGCGTCCGTCGCACTCGCTTTGGCCGCCCTCGTCTTTCGCGCTTGCACAAAAGCGCCGCCGTCCCCCATCTTAGAGACGTGCTGAGACAGTATGAGCTGGTCGAGAAGGTCCGCTCCTACGATCCCGATGCGGACGAGGGGCTGATCAACCGCGCCTACGTCTTCTCGATGAAGGCGCACGGTGCCCAGCTGCGCGCATCCGGCGATCCCTATTTCAGTCACCCGATCGAAGTCGCTGGCATTCTCACCGATCTGAAGCTCGACGACCAGACCATCGTCACCGCGATACTTCACGACACGATCGAGGACACGGTCGCGACGAACGACGAGATCGAGAGGCTGTTCGGCAAGGATGTCGCCCGGCTCGTCGACGGGGTCACCAAGCTCAGCAAGATCGAAGCGCAATCCGAAAACGAGCGCGCGGCCGAGAACCTTCGCAAGTTTCTGCTCGCGCTTAGCGACGACATTCGCGTGCTGCTGGTGAAGCTCGCTGACCGGCTGCACAACATGCGGACGCTCCATCACATCCCGTCGGAGGAAAAGCGCCGGCGCATCGCGCGCGAGACGATGGATATCTATGCGCCGCTGGCGGAACGGATCGGCATGTACGAGATGATGACCGAGATGCAGACTCTGGCGTTCCGGGAACTCGAGCCGGACGCGTTTGCATCGATCACCCGGCGCCTCAAGCAGCTGACCGAATCCGGCGGGGACCTCGTGAGCCGCATTGGCCTTGGTCTTCAGCTCTATCTCGCGGACAACGGCCTCGCTGCCGAAGTCACCGGTCGCCAGAAGCATCCCTTTTCCATCTGGAAGAAGATGGCCGAGCGGCACATAAGCTTCGAGCAACTCTCCGACGTAATGGCGTTCCGGATTATCGTCGACGACGTCGCCGACTGCTACCGCGCCCTCGGGCTGATCCACCGCCGCTGGCCGATGGTTCCGGGGCGGTTCAAGGACTATATCTCGACGCCCAAGCGCAACGGCTATCGCTCACTGCACACGTCGGTCATCCACGATTCCAAGATGCGGATCGAAATCCAGATCCGCGGCCGCGAGATGCACGAGCAGGCGGAGCGCGGCCTCGCGGCCCACTGGGCTTACAAGGAGGGCAAGCCCAAGGGCGACGTCGCCATCCCCTGGGTCGACGATCTCGTCGAGATCCTCGACCATGCCGAGAGCCCTGAGGAGCTGCTCGAGCACACCCGCATGGCGATGTACCAGGACCGGATCTTTGCCTTCACCCCAAAGGGCGAGTTGATCCAGCTGCCGAAAGGCGCGACCCCGGTCGACTTCGCCTATGCGGTCCACACCGACCTTGGCGATCGGACGGTGGGTGCGAAGGTCAACGGCCGCGTCGTTCCGTTGCGCACCATGCTCGAGAATGGCGACCAGGTCGAAATCCTCGCTTCCGAGGCACAGCACCCGCAGCCGAGCTGGCTCCGCTTCGTCGCCACGGGCAAGGCACGAGCGGGCGTCCGCCGCTTCGTCCGCCACAAGGAGCGTGACGAAACCATCCAGCTCGGGCGAAAGATCTACGATGAGATCGTCGCACGGCTTCCCGCCGAACTCGACAAAGAAGCGCTCAAGCGGGCGCTCAAGAAGCTCAAGGTCGAGAACGAAGACGAGTTGATGATCGCGATCGCCCGCAAGCGCGTCACCGACGATGCCCTGATGGAAGCGCTGATGCCGGGGTCAGCAGGCGGCGATGTCGCACCGAGACCGCTTGGACAACGCAAGGCGATCTCGATCAAAGGGCTGACGCCCGGTGTTGCCTACCACCTTGCCCAATGCTGCCACCCTATTCCGGGCGACCGCATCGTTGGCCTGCGGCGCGAGGACGAGGAGATTGAGGTTCACGTCATCGGCTGCGATACCCTCGCAAGCGGGATCGATGCCGACTGGCTCGATCTCGCCTGGGGCGAGGGCTCGGACGGCGGCGCTGCGCGCCTGGCGGTGATCCTGCGCGACATTCCCGGAGCGCTCGGCACAATGTCGAGCATTCTGGGACAAAAGCACGCCAACATCATCAACCTGCAGCTCGCGCATCGCGACGGAAGCTTCCAGACCTTCAACCTCGACATCGAGGTCCACGACCTCGCCCACCTCCATGCGATCATCGCCGCCCTTCGCGACGCGGAGCCGATCAGCTCGGTCGAGCGGATCTAGCCCGTGCGTTGATCCGCTGGTGACGTGCGTGGGCGTCACCGGCGGCGAGAACGGCCAACATGACGAGGTCGGATGCACTCGCGGTCATCGGCGCAATTTGCACCGGATGCTCGAGGCCGAGCATATATGGGCCCATCACGCTCTCACCGCCGAGCTCGCGAAGGAGCTTTGCGGAGATGCTCGCCGACTGAAGTCCGGGCATCACCAGGATGTTGGCGGGACCTGACAGGCGAGTGAAAGGATAGAAGCGCTTCTGCATCTCGTAGTTGAGGGCGACGTCGGGAGCCATTTCGCCCTCGAATTCGAAATCGCCCCTGATGCTTGCCAGCAGCTCGACGGCTCCGCGCAGCTCCTCGATGTGGACGCCAGGCGGGTTGCCGAACGTCGTGTAGCTCGTGAAGGCCACCCTCGGCTCGAGGCCCATCCGCCGTGCAAAAGCCGAAGTGCGCATCGCGATCGCCGCATATTGCTCGGCGGTCGGACGTTCAGTCACTGCAGTGTCGGCAATCATCATCGTGTGGTTGCGTCCAACCACGACGGTAACGCCAAACGGCGTCGACTCCGGCTCGTCCTCGATTACCAGCCGAACCTGCTTCAAAGACTGGCTGAACGGGCGCGTCGTTCCAGTAATCATCGCGTCCGCTTCGCCGAGCGCGAGCATCGCGGCCGCGAAATAGTTGCGGTCTTGGTTTACCAGCCGCTCAACCTCGCGCCGCAGCATCCCGTGCCGCTGGTGCTTGGCGTAGATATAATCCACGGCCCGGCCGACCAGTGGCGAGTTGCGGCTGTTGAGAACCTCATATTCGTGCGGGTTCTCGACGCCAATCTCCTTCAGGAGGTCGTAAACCTCCTCGCGTCCGACCAGCACGGGTGTGCCGTAACCCGCTTCCTTGAACGCGATTGCTGCACGAAGCACGTTCGGCTCTTCCCCCTCGGCGAACAGGACCCTCTTGGGGTTCTGGCGGGCGCTTTCGTACGCAAGGCTCATCACCGACACGGTGGGGTTGAGCCGCGCACGAAGTTCCTGGCGATAGGCTTCGACGTTGGCGACGGGCTTCTGCGCCACGCCACTTTGCACAGCCGCTTCGGCGACCGCCGATGAAATTGTCTCCATCAGCCGCGGATCGAACGGCGCCGGAATGATGTACTCGCGGCCGAAACTGTGGGCGCGGCCGCCATAGGCTGCGGCAACTTCCTCCGGCACTGGCTCGCGCGCCAGCTCGGCAAGCGCTTCCGCGGCGGCGATCTTCATCGCGTCGTTGATTGCGGTGGCGCGCACGTCGAGTGCGCCACGAAAGATGAATGGAAATCCGAGGACGTTGTTGACCTGGTTGGGGAAGTCCGAGCGGCCGGTTGCGATAATTGCGTCGGGTCGCGCTTCCATCGCGTCAGGCGGCCAAATCTCGGGGTCGGGATTGGCCATGGCGAAGATGATCGGCTCCTTCGCCATCGACTTCACCATGTCCTTGCTGACGACATTTGCCGCCGACAGTCCAAGGAACACGTCAGCGCCCTCGATCGCCTCGGCGAGCGTCCGTCGATCGGTGTCGACGGCGTGCGCGGACTTCCACTGGTCAAGGTCGTCGCGACCCTTGTGGATTACGCCCTTGCGGTCGCACATGATGACATTGTCGCCCCGCACGCCCATCGCCTTGATGAGTTCGGTGCAAGCAATGGCCGCGGCGCCAGCGCCGTTCACCACGACCCTAACGTCCGAGAGCTTGCGATTGGTGAGATGGCACGCGTTGATGAGGCCCGCAGCAGTGATGATCGCAGTGCCATGCTGGTCATCGTGGAAGACCGGAATGTTCATTCGCTCGCGAAGCGTCTGCTCGATGATGAAGCAGTCGGGCGCAGCGATGTCCTCGAGGTTGATTCCCCCGAAGCTCGGCTCAAGGAGCTCGACCGCATCGATGAAGCGCTGCGCGTCCTCTGTCTTCACTTCGATGTCGATCGCGTCGACATCGGCGAAGCGCTTGAACAGGACCGCCTTGCCTTCCATCACTGGCTTCGAAGCCAGCGCGCCGAGATTGCCTAGTCCCAGAATTGCGGTGCCGTTGGAAATGACGGCAACGAGATTGCCCTTGGCCGTATAATCGTACGCGCATGTCGGGTTAGCGGCGATGGCTTTCACCGGCACAGCGACGCCGGGCGAATAAGCGAGGCTGAGGTCGCGCTGCGTCGCCATTGGCTTCGTTGCGATGATTTCGATCTTGCCCGCGCGGCCGCGCGAGTGGAATTCGAGGGCCTCTTCCTCGGTATATCTGACATTGCTTTCCGACATGGCCCTGGCCTTAGCGGAGAGTTCGCCAATGAGTCACGCACGCGCGAGATTCCGCACGTCGACCAAGCCTGCTACTGCTGCTGCAATGGAAGAGAGCTCAGAACCGGCAAGGCAGCAATCGGACCGCATTGCCCAGGTGCTTCGCTGGCTTTCAAGCTCCGAGATACTGGTGACGCTCCCGACGCTCGTGATCTCGCTGGCGCTCGCATATTTCAGCTTCGTCCAGGCGGATGCAGCAAGGAAGATGCAGCGCTCGGGCACATGGCCTTACGTCTCGTTCGATACCGGCAATATCTCGCCCGAGGGCAAGGCCGAAATTTCGTTCAACCTCTCCAATGACGGAGTTGGACCTGCCCGGCTCGAGGGGATGGAGTTCATCTACCGCGGAAGGCCGATGAGCAGCCCTCTGCAATTCCTTCACGAGTGCTGCGGCGGCGACAACAAGCTGGCACTCACGACTTCCGGCGTTGGCGGAGTCCTCCGGCCGGGAGAAAAGCGGACCTTCATCTCGCTCGCGAAGAACGATGTGAATGCGGCGATCTGGAACAAGTTGAACAACGAACGCTGGAAGGTCACTCTCCGCACCTGCTACTGCTCGATCTTCGACGATTGCTGGTTCTTCGATAACAGCAAGGCCCGCCCCGAAGCCGTGGAAGTCTGCCCGGCCGATTGGGCCAAGTTCGAGGAGCGTTCGGAGGAGCGGACCGCCGCCCCGTAAGGCTCGCCGGCATATAAGGAATTACTCGCTCCGCGGCGCCTTTCTGGCTACCCCTCGGCCATGGCCCGCGCCGACGCCCCAACCCCGATGATGGTCCAGTACCGGCGCCTCAAGGAAGAGGCCGGTGACGCTTTGCTGTTCTATCGAATGGGCGACTTCTTCGAGCTCTTCTTCGACGATGCGAAGATCGCCTCGGCCTGTCTCGACATTGCGCTCACGAAGCGCGGCGAGGACTCGGGCGAGCCGATCCCGATGTGCGGCGTCCCGGTCCATTCGGCCGAATCGTACCTCGCGCGCCTGATCAGGGCCGGCAATCGAGTCGCGATCGCGGAGCAGACCGAAAGTCCCGCCGAAGCCCGCAAGGCACGCGGGTCAAAGGCGCTTGTCGAACGAGCCATCGTTCGCCTCGTGACTCCCGGCACGCTGACCGAGGAAACCTTGCTCGAATCAGCCTCGGCCAACTGGCTCGCGGCGATCGGACGCGCGGGTGACGACTGGGCGATCGCTGCCGCCGACATTTCAACTGGTCGCTTCGAACTCGTGAGTTGCGGCGCAGGCGAGCTTGCGACCGAGCTAGCGCGATTGTCCCCTGCGGAAACGATCGCGGACGCGCCGGTACCGGGGATTAGCACCAATGCCGGCAGGGACGGCTTTGACAGTATAGCGGGCGAGCGCGCGCTCAAGAGCCGGTTCGGCCTTGCAACGCTGGACGGTCTGGGCTCGCCGTCGCGAGCCGAGCTTGCCGCAGCGGGCGGACTGCTAGCTTATCTGGACGTGACCCAGAGAGGCGCCGGCATCCTTCTCGATGCGCCGCACCGGATCTCGCGCGCCAGTCACATGGCGATCGACGCGGCGAGCCGCGACAGCCTCGAACTCACTCGGTCGGTCTCCGGCAGCATTGCTGGGAGCCTGCTTGGTGAGATCGACTGTTGCCAGACTGCTGCCGGGCGCCGCCTGCTGTCAGAACATATTGCCGCGCCGCTTACCGACCACGGACTGATCGAGCAGCGCCTGGCGCTCGTCGCCTGGCTGCATGAGGATGCAATTCGTCGCGAGCGGACCCGAACAGCGCTCAAAGCAATGCCCGACTTCGCCCGTGCGCTGGCTCGGCTCACCGCTGGCCGAGGGTCGCCGCGAGACCTTGCGCTGCTGCGCGACGGACTCGCCGCCGCGGATGCGCTGCAGCGCGAGCTTGAGGCAGAAGCCGACCATCCGCCGCTGCTCGACGCATTGCTTCCGAAGCTTGGCGGCCATGAGGCGCTGACCGGGAAGCTCGCACGCGCGCTGGTCGCTTCGCCGCCGCTCGATGCATCGAAGGGCGGGTATATCGCCGAAGGCTATAATGCGGATCTGGATGCGCTTCGCGATGCGGCGTCAAACGGCCGCCGTGCCATTGCGGCGCTCGAAGCAAGATACCGCGACAGCACTGCGATCAGCTCGCTGAAGATCCGGCACAACGCCGTGCTCGGCTATCATGTCGAGGTTTCGGCGAGGCACGCTGACAAGCTCATGGACCCCGGCAGCGGTTTCACCCATCGCCAGACCCTTGCCGGTGTCGTTCGCTTCAATTCACCCGAGCTCCACGAGGAAGCGAGCCGGGTGATCGAGGCCGGCGCACACGCACTTGCAGCCGAAGCTGCGCACGGCGAGGAACTGACGGCGCTTGCCGTCGCCGCCGCACCGCAAATCACGGCAAGCGCCGAGGCGATTGCGCGCATCGACGTTGCATCGAGCCATGCCCACCGCGCCGCCAAGGACGGTTGGACACGGCCTCACTTCGTCGACCAGCCGTGCTTTGAGATCGAGGCTGGTCGTCACCCTGTGGTCGAAGCCGCGCTGCGCGATGCAGGTGAGCGCTTCGTCGCGAACGATCTTTCCATGGGCCCGAACGATCGCCTTTGGCTGATCACCGGTCCGAACATGGGCGGCAAGTCGACATTCCTTCGACAGACTGCTCTCATTGCGGTGCTCGCTCAGGCCGGCAGCTTCGTGCCTGCGGCCAAGGCTAGGCTCGCAATCATCGACCGCCTGTTCAGCCGCGTCGGAGCGTCGGACAATCTTGCGCGTGGTCGGTCGACGTTCATGGTCGAAATGGTCGAAACGGCCGCGATCCTCACGCAGGCGAGCCCAAGCAGTCTCGTCATTCTCGACGAGATCGGCCGCGGCACGTCCACCTATGACGGCCTCGCTATCGCATGGGCCGTCGTCGAGGCGATGCACGACAAGGTCAAGTGCAGAACGCTGTTCGCAACCCATTATCATGAGCTCACCCGGCTTTCCGGGAGGCTCGATTCGCTGTCGCTTCACCATGTGCGGGCACGTGAATGGAAAGGTGATCTCGTCCTGCTGCACGAACTTGCAAGCGGTGCTGCCGACCGAAGCTACGGAATTGCGGTCGCCAAGCTCGCCGGCCTGCCGCCGACTGTGGTTGCGCGCGCCAGGTCAGTGCTTGCCAAACTCGAAGCTGGGCGAGACGCGACTGGCGGGGTCGCCGCCGGGCTCGACGACCTGCCGCTGTTCGCCGCCGCGGCGGAGCCCGAGCACCGCCCGGAGCCGCTGCTCGCCGCGATCGAAGCTGTCGATCCGGACAGCCTGACGCCACGCGAGGCCTTGGAGGAGCTCTATCGTCTCAAGAAGCTCGCGGCCGAGCACGGGACATGAGCTTGCACGAGATCGAGCATCAGCGCGCCATCATCGACCGGCGCGCGATCGCCGATCGGCTGCACGAGCTGCGCGCGGGCAAGATACTGACGGCGGAGGCGAGCTCTGTCATGCGTGGCGCGCTCGAACATGGACGCGCGGAGATTGCTCAGCGCCTCGCCGAAGAACCCGGCAACGGCCGCGCGGCTGCCCAGGCGACCGCCTTCCTCCATGACCAGCTTGTGCGGCTTGCGTACGACTTTGTCTGCGACCGCCTCGTCGGCCGACCTGTCGAGGGAATGGCGATCGTCGGGCTCGGCGGCACCGGCCGCGGGGAGATGGCGCCGTTCAGCGACCTCGATCTCATGTTCCTGACCCCCAAGGTGCCTAGCGCCCAGCAAGCCAATGCTGCCGAGGCGATGTTGCACCTGTTATGGGACCTGAAGCTCAAGATCGGTCATTCGGTCCGCTCGGTCTCGCAGCTGGTGACGCTCGCCAAGCAGGACATGACGATTCGCACTTCGGTTCTCGAGGCGCGGTGGCTGTGGGGCGACGAGAAGCTGTTCGACGCGGCCATGCGCCGCTTCCGCAAGGACGTGGTGTCCGGCACAGCCGCCGAGTTTGTGTCGGCGAAACTTGCGGAACGTGACGAGCGGCACGTCCGCATGGGTGACAGTCGGTACGTCGTGGAACCCAACGTCAAGGACGGCAAGGGCGGCCTGCGTGACCTCCATGCGCTCTACTGGATCGGCAAGTATGTTCATGGAGTCGAGCGCCCGGCCGAGCTGGTCAAGGCAGGCTTGCTCACTACCGCGGAGTTCCGCCGCTTCGATCGCGCCGAGCGCTTTTTGTGGGCCGTCCGCTGCCACCTGCACCTGCTCGCCGGGCGTGCCGAGGATCGCCTCAACTTCGATTTCCAGCCGCGGATCGCCGAGATCATGCATTACGCCGAAAGGCCCGGGAAATCGGCCGTCGAGCGGTTCATGCAGTTCTACTTCCTCAATGCAAAAACCGTAGGTGACCTGACCGGCCTGTTCCTCGCCCAGCTCGACGAGCAGCTGGGGAAGAAGGGATTCCGCTTCGCGTTACCGACGATTCGCCGCCGTCCCAAGCGCCTTGAAGGGTTCGTGCTCGATCGCGGACGCATTTCCATCCCAGCCGACGATTATTTCCGCCGCGATCCCGTCCGCCTGCTCGAGCTGTTCGCGCTGGCTGCTCGAGAGCAACTCGAAATCCATCCGGTGGCGATGCGCGCTGCTAGCCGCGACGCGGTGCTGATCGACCGTTCCATCCGCGGCGACCAACGCGCGAATGCGCTGTTTTTGGACGTGCTCACCTCGATCCACCATCCCGAGAACGTGCTCCGGTGGATGAACGAAGCCGGCGTTTTCGGCCGCTTCGTGCCCGACTTCGGGCGCGTCGTCGCACAGATGCAGTTCGACATGTACCACCATTATACGGTGGACGAGCACTCGATCAGGGCGATCGGCCTGCTCGCGACCATCGAGCGTGGCGAGCTCAAGGACGACCATCCTGTCTCAAGCGCGATCATCAAGCAGATCGCATCGCGGCGGGTTCTCTATGTAGCAGTGCTGTTGCACGACATTGCGAAGGGGCGGCGCGGCGACCACAGCATCCTCGGGGCCGACGTCGCGCTGAAGCTTTGCCCGAGACTTGGTCTCGACGCCGCCGAAACCGAGACCGTGTCCTGGCTCGTTCGCTATCACCTCCTGCTCTCCTCCACCGCCTTCAAGCGCGATCTTGCCGATCCCAAGACGATCGAGGACTTCGTACGCCAAGTGCAAAGTCCGGAGAGATTGCGGCTGCTTCTGATTTTGACGGTTGTCGACATTCGCGCGGTGGGGCCGGGCGTCTGGAGCGACTGGAAGCGCATGCTTCTGCGCACCCTGTTCGAAGCCGCGGAGGAACGTTTGCGGCTCGGCCACAAGCAGCATGGTCGCTCGGAGCTCGTCGAGGAACGTCAGAAAAAGCTTGCTGAACAGCTCGGCTGGAAGTCGAGCGCGGCGCGTGCCCACGCGAAGCGGCTGCCCGACAGCTACTGGCTCGCGGAGCCGCCGGCGTGGCAGCTTGCCAATGCGCGGCAGGTTGCAGCAGCCGAGGCGCACATCGGTGACGCAACTCCCAATGTTGTCGTCGAGGACGATCCGGAGAGCGGTGCTACCCGCGTCAGCGTCTTCACTCCCGATCGCGAAGCCTTATTCTACCGGATCTGCGCTGGCCTCGCTGCCGCAGGCGCGAACATCGTCGACGCGCGAATCCACACCACCCGCGACGGCATGGCGCTCGATAACTTGCTCGTGCTCGACGGCCGCGGGCGTCCGTATAGCGACCGGCGCCTGCGCACTCGTCTCGGCAAATCCGTCGAAGCTGCGCTCGCGAGCGCTTCCCTCCCCCCGGTCCCGAGCGCTGACGCGCCGCGCCGGATGGTGGCGTTCGAGGTGGCGCCATCGGTGGCCATCGCGGATCGCGCTTCGACTCGAACGACGGTCGTTGAGGTGAATGCGAGGGACCGGCCTGGCCTGCTGGCCGCGCTCGCAGCGGCCATTCATTCAAAAGGCCACGCGGTCCATTCGGCGCATATCGCGACCTACGGGGAGCGCGCGGTAGACGTTTTCTACCTGACCCGTTCGGACGGCAGGAAGCTCTCGCCGGACGATGTCGAGGATCTTCGCTCGGCGCTGCTCGAGGCAGCTCGCGAGCGTGCAAAGGCGAAAGCGGCCTGAAAAGGAAAAGGCCCCACCCGAAGGTGAGGCCTCCCCCCTTTGAACTCGATGTCCTCGCCTCAGCCGCGCTCGGGTGCCGGCGGCGGCGGCGGAGGTGGCGGAGGTGGCGGCGGAGCAGGCTGCTCGACCACGGGCGGCGGCGCTGGCGGGGGAACATAGGCTGGCGGCGCCGGCCGGTTGAAGCCCATTTTCGCCCGCAGTGTCACGCCGAACGTCCGCGGTTCGCCAAGGAAGGCGCTATAGAGCTGGGTTGAACGAGCCGGGAACGGCGGACCGGCCTGGGCACCGCGCGTGGTTCCGCTGCCCTGGAGCGGCGAGTCGAACGCGACCTGGATCGAGTTCTTGTCGAACAGATTCTGTCCCCAGAGCTCGATCGCCCAAGCCTCATCCGGTCCGTGAACGCCGATACGACCGTTGAACACCGCATAGCTGTCCTGGGTCTTTTCGATGTCGAGGTCGGAGCCCGTGTTATACTTGCTCATGTAGCGACCATCGAAATAGATCAGCCCGCGCAGACCGGATCCTCCGATCGGCGGGGTCCATGCGACAGAGCCCGTCGCAGTCCAAAGGGGCGCTCCGGATACGCGGCGGCCGGGAAGCTGGAACAGATAGTCGTTCAGTGGCTTGCCACCGGCACCGACCAGATTGTGGCGGTACTTGGTATCCGACAGGGTGAGGCCGCCGTTGACGGCAAGATCACGCATCGGCCGGGTGAATGCTTCAAGCTCGAAGCCTTGGCTGCGGACACCTCCGCCGAGATGACCCGAGCAAGCTCCGGTGCGCGAGTCGGCGTCGGTGTCGGCGCCATTCAAGTCGTCGCCGCAACTGTTGATGGTCTCGACGATGAAGTTGAGACCGTTGAACGTGTTGAGCTGGAAATTGCGGAACACTTGGTGGAACAGCGCGAAGTTCACGTCGATTCCGCGGCCATGGTATTTGAAGCCGGCCTCGAAGGCGTCGTTGATCTCGGGTCTGAATTGGAGGTCCGCGCCGGAAGCAACGATGCCCTGGCAGCCCGTCTGGGTTGCGCTGGTACAAACGGCTCCACTGCCCGAAAGTGGCGGGTTACCGAGCACTGTCGTTCCGGGCGTTGGCGGAACAGTTGTCGGAATCGGCTGGGCGCGCCACAGGGCCGAGCGGTCGAGGTTGAAGCCTCCCGCCTTGTAGCCGCGCGAGTAGCTCGCATAGGTCAGCAGCCGATCGGTCGGCTTGTAGCTGATTACGGCTGTGCCCGATATTTTAGACTCGCTCCGCGAATCGTCGATGCCGAACCCGGCCGCGCCAACGCTCGGAATGACGCACGGGAGTTGCTGCAACGAGGTGCCGGAGAAGACCCTGCACAGGACGTTGTTGTCGGCGAGCGCGGCGTCGAGCGACTTCTTCTCGTGCGTGTAGCGCGCGCCGAGCGTCAGCTTCAGCCGGTCGGTGATGGAGAAGATGTTGTGGGTGAAAAGCGCGAAGTTCTTGCTGGTCTGGCGATAGGAATCGTCGAGCGCAGAACCGTTCAATGTCGCACCGGCGAGCGCCGGGTTGCCCGAAAGGGCGACCGCGAGGTTGGTGAACACGCTGTTGCCGAAAGGCGCGGCCCCAAAGTTGAGCGGCGGAGCAAAAACGATCGTGCCGCCCGCCGGGTTCGGCGCGGTAAGCGCCGGGTTGCTAAGCCGCGCAAGCGCACCGAGCGCGGTAATTTGGCTGGCGAGGTTCGCAGCGTTCGTAAGCTGGCTCGGGCCTGCCGCAACCGCCGCGTTGAACCTAGCGAGCAACCCGCCGAGCGCCAGTGGCGCATCCCTCAGCCCGGTAGCGACCGCAGCGTTAACACAAGTGGGTGATGCGCCCGGCGCGAGCAATGATCCTGGTGCACCGCCAGCAACGAAGTTCGCACCGACGAGGCAATTGCCGTAGCGCGAATAATCGGCGCCGTAGGAGAGGTTGTCGTCGACCCTCAGCTTCTCGTTCGCGTAATAGCCGCCGACCAGCCAATCGAGCTTGTTGCCGAGCGCGTTGCCCTGCAGGCGAAGCTCTTGGGTGAAGGTCTTGAAGCGATTGAACGAATTGCCGTCGCTGGCACGATAAAGGATGTCGAGATTGTTGTAATCGGCGTCGGTGCCACGCGTATATTTGTTGAAGCGATAGGCGGTAATCGAGGTCAGCTCGGCCCCGCCGAAATCGTAGGTCAGCTCGCCCGACAGGCCGTAGTCCTTGACCCTGGAATCATAGTCTCGCCCGGGAGTGATGGCGATCCGACGAGAGAAAGTGTCGTCGTTGATAATGCCGCCCAACCCTCGTTCGATCGCGGCGATCGTAGAGGGCTGCGGTCCAGCTGCAGTGACATCCTGTACCGGAAGGTAAGTGGCGCCGCAGCACTCTTCGTCACGATGCGTATAGTCGCCAACGAGACGGAACGACAGATTGTCGCTGGGCTGGAACAGGATTTGCCCGCGCAGCAGCCAACGATCGCGATCGTTGATCCTGCGCCCGGAGATGACGTCCTTCAGGAAGCCATCGCGCTTCATCCAGACCCCATCGAGCCGTGCTGCGATCGTGTCGCTGATCGGTCCCGTGATGCTCGCCTGAAACCGACGCAGCGAGTAATTTCCAATGTCGATCTGGCCATCGACTTCCGGCTCGAACCGCGGCTTGGCGGTGATGATCGAAATGAGGCCGGCGGAGGTGTTGCGGCCGAAGAGCGTGCCCTGGGGACCGCGAAGCACCTCGATGCGGTCGAGCGGTCCAAGTTCGGAGAGGCCGGCGCCGACACGCGAGCGGTAGACGCCATCGATGAAGATTCCGACCGAGCTTTCGAGACCCGGATTGTCGCCCACCGTGCCGATTCCGCGAATATTGGCGCGAGCAGCGCCTCCTTCGGACGAGGTCGAGAAGACATTCAGCGACGGCGCGATCTGGTTGAGCGCGCGGATGTCCGTCGCGCCGGTATTGCGCAAATTCTCCGCAGTCACCGCGCTGACCGCCATCGGGACGTCCGACAACGCCTGATTGCGGCGCGTCGCAGTAATGACGATGTCGCCGGTATCGATCGGCTGCTGCTCTCGCGCCTGATCCTGCGCCGCTGCGCCTTCGGTCGCGCCTGGCGTCGGCTGGGCCGCCTGCTTGTCGGTATCGGTGGTGGAAACCGCTGTCTGGGCAAAGGCCGGCGTCGCAATGGCAAAAAGGCCCGTGGACACCAGCAGGGCGGACTTGCGCATCATCTTTTTCTCTCCCCCTCGGGCGGCGCACGCCCGGTCTGGGGAGAGGCTAGACCCGAACAGCGCTACAAGGGAAGCGTCGCAGACAGCCGGCCATCAACAATGGCCGACTGCTGCAGCAATTTGGCAACACGAATGTAAGTAGCGCCGAAACCCTCAGGCGTAGCTTTCAAGATACCCCGCAGCGGCGGCAACGATAGGTCGTCACCCCCAACTGCTCTTTCCCGCGAAGCTTGAGACCGGTCCAGATGCTCCTTCGGGGCTCGCCCGCAACCCACTTCGGCATGGATGCCGTGCCGTGTCCGTAGGGCACGTCGACAAAATATCCCGCCTCCATCGATCCTCCGCAGCGCGGACAGGAGAGCGAGCGGCTCGCCACTACTTCGGCGCGAGCACCATCAGCATCTGGCGCCCTTCCATGCGCGGATGCGCTTCGATCTTGGCCATCTCTGCGGTCTGCTCCTGCACCCGGCGGAGCACCGCCATGCCGAGCTCGCCATGCGCCATTTCGCGGCCACGAAAGCGCATGGTGACCTTCACCTTGTCGCCTTCCTCGAGGAACTCGAACACCTTCTTCATCTTGGTGTCGTAGTCGTGGTCGTCGATGTTCGGACGCATCTTGATTTCCTTGATCTCCTGCGTCTTCTGCTTCTTGCGCTGCTCGTTGGCCTTCTTCTGGGCCTCGTACTTGAAGCGGCCGATATCGAGGAACTTGGCGACCGGCGGGTCGGAATTGGGGGAAATCTCCACGAGGTCGAGGCCGACCGCCTGTGCCTGCTCGAACGCTTCGCGCGTAAACATCACGCCCAGGTTTTCGCCATTTTCATCGATCACCCGGACCTTGGGCGACTGGATGAATTCATTAAAGCGAGGGCCGCTCATCGGCGGCGGGGGCGCCATTCCTCGGCGCGGATAGGGCGGTGGTATAGCGAAGACTCCTGTGGTTATTGCTCAGCGTACGAATTAGGCATTTGCGCCGCCCATGAAAAGGCTAGGCGAGCAAATGTGAGTCATTTTTCCCGTTCGGGTACGAGCTCGACAAAAGCGGGCATGATTGGCGAGCTGTGGGCTGGGTCGCTCGTCTCGAGGTCGATGATGTTCGGCAGCGCCCCATCTTTCTTATCGAAGATCCGGCGCAACAGCCTCCGCGCGCATCATCGTCACCGCGTCGTCGAGGCTCATCATCTTTTGATGCTCGTCGCTGCCGAGTCGCCGCACGGCAACCGTGCCTTCCTCGGCCTCGCGCTTGCCCACCACCAGGAGCAGCGGAACTTTCTTCAGCGAATGCTCGCGAATCTTGTAATTGATCTTCTCGTTGCGAAGGTCGGTGTCGACGCGAATGCCCGACGCGGCGAGCTTGGCGGCCACCTCGCGCGCATACGCATCAGCATCGGACACGATCGTCGCCACCACCGCCTGCACAGGCGCCAGCCACAGCGGGAACTTCCCCGCGTAATGCTCGATCAGGATGCCGATGAACCGCTCGTATGAACCGAAGATCGCGCGATGCAGCATGATTGGCCGGTGCTTCTGCCCATCTTCGCCGACATAGGCTGCGTCGAGACGCTCGGGCAGGACGCGGTCGGACTGGATGGTTCCGACTTGCCAGGTCCGGCCGATCGCGTCGGTCAGATGCCATTCGAGCTTCGGCGCGTAGAACGCACCTTCCCCCGGGAGTTCCTCCCAGCCGAATTCCTCCGTCGCCATGCCAGCCGCAACGACTGCGTCGCGCAGTTCGCCTTCCGCCTTGTCCCAATCCTCGTCGCTGCCGAAGCGTTTGTCGGGACGCAGGGCAAGCTTCACGCCGTAATTGGCAAAGCCGAGGTCCTTGTAAACACGGTCGGCAAGCTCGCAGAAAGCGCGAACTTCATCGACGATCTGGTCTTCGCGACAGAAAATATGGGCGTCGTCCTGGGTGAATTGGCGCACGCGCATCAGTCCATGGAGCGCGCCATGCGGCTCGTTTCGGTGGCAACTGCCGTTCTCGTAGAAACGGATCGGCAGTTCCTTGTAGCTGGTGATGCCCTGCTTGAAGACGAGCACATGGCCGGGGCAGTTCATAGGCTTCAAGGCCATGAGGTCGGCATCGCCCGAGAGTACGGGCCGATCGTCGTCCTGGCCGTCTTCCGGCGCGTGCGGGATCTCGTCCGGCACGATGAACATGCTCTCGCGATACTTGCCCCAATGGCCGCTCTTCTCCCACTGCCGGGCATCCATCAGCTGCGGTGTCTTGATTTCCTGGTAGCCCGCTTCGTCAATGCGCCTGCGCATATAAGCTTCGAGCGCGCGCCAGATGACGAAGCCGTTCGGATGCCAGAAAACGCTGCCGTGCGCCTCGCCCTGGAGGTGGAACAGGTCCATCTCGTGACCAAGCTTGCGATGGTCGCGCTTCGCCGCTTCCTCGAGCCGGACGAGATAGGCGTCGAGCTGCTTCTTGTTGAGCCATGCCGTCCCGTAGATTCGGCTCAGCATCGGGTTCTTCGGGTCGCCGCGCCAGTATGCGCCGGACACTCGGGTCAGCTTGAACGCGCTCGGATCAAGCCTTCCTGTCGAGGCCAAGTGCGGGCCACGGCAAAGATCGACCCACGCAGCTTCGCCTTCGCCGGTGCGATACATGGTGATGGTCTCGCCAGCTGGCAGCTCCATTACCCACTCGGCCTTGAACGCCTCGCCCTGCCTCTCGAAGAAATCGCGCACCTGGTCGCGGGTCCATACTTCCCGGACGAGCGGCTTGTCGGCAGCGATGATGCGCCGCATCTCCTCCTCGATCACGGGCAGGTCTTCCTCCGTGAACGGCGCGCGGCCGGGAGCCGGAGCGAAGTCGTAGTAGAAGCCGTCGTCGGTCGCCGGACCAAAAGTGATCTGCGTGCCGGGAAAGAGGTTCTGCACGGCCTCGGCGAGAATATGCGCAAAGTCGTGGCGTACGAGCTCGAGCGCGTCGGCTTCGTCGCGCGAAGTGATGAGTGCGAGGCTTGCATCGCCCTCGAACGGGCGCATGATGTCGCGGATCTCGCCGTCGATCTTGGCCGCAAGCGCGGCCTTGGCAAGGCCCGGCCCGATCGCGGCCGCCACATCGGCGGGCGTCGACCCTTCGGGCATTTCGCGAACAGAGCCGTCGGGAAGCGCGATCTTGAACATCTTGGTCATAACGCGTGCCATGTAGCGATGCGGCAGCGGCACCTCAACGCCGGTGCGGGACACGCAGACTTACTCAAACTCGGCGCCGGCCTGTCTTGTCAGGCACCTGGCAATGTTCCCTTCGCGAACCCGCAGGAGAGGAATGGACGAGGAGCGGATGATCTTGGCTGTGCGCTCCCTTCAATTGTCCAGCGCGGAGGCTCGCATTCGCCAAGGTAAAGGTTCCTTGATATTTTGAGCTTCGCGTGTCAATTTTCCTTGTCCACAGAATCTTTTGTATAGGAGGTTGTTGCCGATGGAGAACCGCCTCCGCGCCTTGCGGGCCGATCGTCGCTGGAGCCAGCTTCAGCTTGCAGAGCGCCTCGAGGTCTCGCGCCAGAGCGTCAATGCAATCGAGACGGGAAAGTATGATCCGTCCCTCCCCCTCGCGTTCCGAATCGCCGAGCTGTTCGAACGGCCGATCGAGGAAATTTTCGTTTCCCCCGCGCGGCGCAGCTCGAAGGCGATCTAGACCGCGGCGACGCGCGCCAGCGCATCCTCGATGATCTGCTCGGCGCGCAGGAACAGCTGCGTATCAACGATCGTGCCCGATGCCGCTGCATTCTCCCGCACCTGCTCGGGCCGTGAAGCGCCGATAATTGCCGAAGCGACGTTCGGCTCGCGAAGCACCCAGGCGAGCGCGAACTGGGGAAGGGTCAGACCCGACTCTTCCGCAATCGGCTTCAGCTGCTGCACGGCGCGAAGCACGGCAGGCTGCATCAGCCGGTTCATGAAGCCGCCCATTTCCTCGCTGGCCGCACGCGAATCCCGCGGTGGCGGCGCATCCGGATCATACTTGCCCGAAAGCACTCCTTGGCCCAGGGGAGACCAGACGATCTGCGAGATACCGTTAGCCGCGCACACGGGGATCACTTCGTCTTCCGGCTGCCGCCAAAGTATCGAATATTGTGGCTGGGAGGAAACGAACTTCGTGACCCCCGCCATGTCGAGCGCCGCCTGGATCCGCTCCGCCGGCCATTCAGAGAACCCGATGTACCGAGTCTTGCCGCTGTCGACGGCGCGGGTCAGCGCCTCCATCGTCTCCTCGAGCGGAGTGTCCCAGTCATAGCGGTGGCACTGGTAGAGATCGACGTGATCGGTTCGCAGCCGCTGCAGGGAAGCATCGATCTGCTTTTCAATCTGTGCGCGCGACAGTCCGCGGTCCGTGTCGCTCATCGGGAAATAGACTTTGGTCGCAAGCACGTAAGAGTCGCGCGGGCGCCCTTCCAGCGCCTGTCCAAGAAAGGTCTCCGCGGCGCCGCGGCCATAGACGTTCGCGGTGTCGATGAAGTTGATGCCCTGGTCGAACGCTTCCTCAAGGCAGGCCCGTGCCTTGTCGGCCTCGACGCCTACTCCGTAGGTCAGCCAGGAACCGAGCGAGATCTCCGAGACCTCAAGATCGCTGTCGCCAAGCTTGCGGTATTTCATGGGGCACTCCTTGGGCCGGAATGGACCAAGCCGCTAGCCCTCGTGTCGTTCGGCATCAACCATCGGAACGTGCCGAGCCGCGCTGGAGTTTGAAGGGGGTGCTGCTCACTGTCTCCGGCAGCGGGCGGAGACATAGACAGCCGTTGCCGGTAAACGACAGCCGGTGACCGAACTTGCCTTCATCGACGTTGCCGGACGCCAAATTGCATATCGTCGACGGGAGGGCGTCGGCACGACGATAGTCTTCCTGCCGGGCTATGCCTCGGACATGGAGGGCAAGAAGGCCCTTGCGCTCGACGCCTTTGCCGAGCGGCGCGGACTTCCCGTGCTTCGGCTCGATTATTCCGGCACGGGATCGAGCGCGGGCCGGTTCGAGGATGGGACGCTCTCGGCCTGGCTCGAAGAGGTGTTGGCCGCAATCGACCAGCTGACCAGCGGCCCGCTGATCGTCGTCGGTTCGTCCATGGGCGGTTGGATCGCGCTCAACCTCGTCCTGCGCCGCCCCGATCGTGTTGCGGGGTTGGTCGGCATTGCCGCGGCGCCAGATTTTACGGACTGGGGTTTCGTCGATGGCGAGGCTGCTGAACGCGCCGGCCTTACGCGAACCTTCTGGGAATCAGGGAAGGAACTGCTGCTCTTGGAAGCCGAGATCGGCATCGAATGCCCCGTCCGCCTGATCCACGGCGAGCAAGACGGGGAGGTGCCGCTCGATATCGCCTTTCGTACCATGCGCGCGCTCCGTTCAGCGGATGTCCAGCTGACTGTGCTCAAGGGCGGCGGTCATCGGCTTTCGGAGCCGCACGAGATCGACGCGATCCTGCGGACCGTCGCCGCACTGCTGGAGCCCGCTTCTTGATCCATTTCCTTTTCGCCGCCGCTGCCGCGGTGGCCGCGCCGGCCCCGAAGGCCGACTGCCCAGACCTCGTGACGCCGGACGCGCTCGTGTGCCGCGCGCTCGAAGCGCAGAAAAACGGCGACAATGACGCCGCGGCGCAGGGCTTCGAGGAAGCAGCCAAGGCTTCGAGCGACAAGGATCCCAAGACTGCGCGCATGTATGCCGCGGCCGGCAATCTGTGGATCGCAGCCGGCGAGCCCGGAAAGGCCGCTCTCGACCTCGACCGGGCAATTGCACTGCCAGGACTTGAGGCGGAGCAGCGCGGCGAAGCCCTGCTCGACCGAGCCCGCGCCGCCGAGGCGCAGAATGACCTCAAGACTGCCCGCGCCAAGCTGACGGAAGCTGCGGCCTCCATCTCCGATGATCCCTTTTTCTGGTACTTCTCGGCGGCGCTCGCGATCCGCGAGAACGATCCGGTCACGGCCAAGGCTGCGATCGGAAAGGCGCTGACGCTCGCGCCGTCGGATCCGACAATCCTCTTCGAGGCCGGCCACGTGGCGGACTTTACAGGCGATCACGAGCAGGCCCGAAGCTACTGGTCACGTGCCGCCGCCGCCGACCCCGACGGTCCCGCGGGCAGATCCGCGGCGAAGGCAATCGAGATGCTTGGCGTTAATCCCAGCGTGAAAAAGGGATCAGAGCCGCCTAAATAGCCCGGCATGCGTTTCCTTCACTCCATGCTTCGGGTCGGCGATCCGAAGGCGACGATCCAGTTTTTCAAGCTGCTGGGTCTCGAGGAGCGCCGGCGAATGGACAACGAGGCCGGTCGGTACACGTTGATCTTCCTCGGCGTGCCCGGTGACGAAGGCGGCGAGGTCGAGCTCACCTACAATTGGGACGAGAGCGGTTACGCCGGCGGCCGCAATTTCGGCCATTTGGCCTATGAGGTCGACGATATCTACGAGACCTGCGGGCGCCTGATGGGCAATGGCGTCACCATCAACCGTCCACCGCGCGACGGCCGAATGGCGTTCATCCGTACACCCGACAACATCTCGATCGAACTGTTGCAGAAAGGCTCGGCCCTCGCAGCCGCCGAACCATGGTCGTCGATGCCGAACACTGGCGAATGGTAGGCTGGCGCGATCGTCGGCTGCTCGACCTATTCGGGTGTGAGCACCCGATCATTCAGGCGCCTATGGCGAATGTCGGCGGCGTAGACCTTTGCGTCGCTGCCGCCCGCGGCGGTGCGCTTGGCTCGCTGCCATGCGGCATGATTACGCCGGATCGCGCGCGGGAGCAGGTTGCGGACTTCCGCCAGCAGGTCGACGCGCCGATCAATCTCAATTTCTTCTGCTTCGAGATGCCCGAGCCAGTCGACGACACCGCGTGGCGCAAGGTGCTCATCTCCTATTACCTGAAGTTCGGAATCCCGGAACCGCAGGCCGCAGCGCTCAGGGTCGCGTTCGACGAGACTTATTGTTCCCTCATTGAGGAAGTCAGGCCGGAGGTCGTCAGCTTTCACTTCGGCCTTCCCGAAGAACCGCTCCTTGAGCGGGTGCGCGCAACCGGGGCTGTCATCATCGGCTGCGCGACGACCGTGGCGGAAGCCCTCTTTCTCGATAAATGCGGCGTCGATGCAATCATCGCACAGGGCTACGAAGCAGGTGGTCACAGCGGCCGGTTCCTCGACCAGGATCCGCGAGAGGCTCTCGGGCTCTTCGCCTTGCTTCCGCAGGTGCGTGAGCTGGCCTCGGTGCCGGTTATTGCGGCGGGCGGGATCGCCGATGGCCGGTGCGTTGCGGCCGCGCTGACGCTTGGCGCTAGCGCGGTGCAGGTCGGAACAGCCTACCTCCATTGCCCTGAGAGCTTCCTTCCCGATGGCCACAAGGCGATGCTCCGCAAGCGGCCGACGATCGTGACCAACGTCTACAGCGGAGGTCTTGCCCGGGCCGTCCGCGGCCGATTGGTCGACGAGATCGGCCCGATCCGAGGCGAGGCGCCGCCCTACCCTCTGGCCGGCGCGATTTCGCTGCCGCTCTTCCGTGCCGCGATCGAGCAGGGCGATTACGAATTCATGCCGACCCTTGCTGGCCAGAACGCGCGCCTCGGCTATCAAGCGCCGGCGGTGGAGCTGACACGGCAACTCGCCGCGGACGCCTTGGAGATCTTGGAAAAGGGGAGTTGAGAGCGGTCATGGAGATCGTCGCAGTCCCGGCCTTCAATGACAATTACCTGTGGCTCGTCCACGACGATGCCAGCGGCGAGACGGCCGTCGTCGACCCCGGCGACGGCGCGCCGGTCCTCTCGGAAGCCAAGCGGCGCGGCTGGACGATCACGCAGGTCTGGAACACGCATTGGCACCCCGACCACGTCGGCGGGAACCTCGCCGTGAAAGCCGCCACCGGCGCTCGTATCTCCGGTCCGGCCGGCGAAACGATCCCGGGTCGCGACGTCGCCCTCAGCGAAGGCGACGAGGTTCGGATCGGCCAGCACAAAGGCAGGGTGATCGAGGTCCCGGGCCACACCCTCGGCCACATCGCGCTGATCTTCGAGGAAGAGCGCATCGCATTTGTGGGCGACACCTTGTTCGCGATGGGATGCGGCCGGCTGTTCGAGGGAACTCCGCAGCAGATGTACCGCTCGCTCCGGCGGCTCGCCGCCCTTCCCGACGAGACGCGACTCTACTGCGCCCACGAATATACGCTGTCGAATGGGGCGTTCGCGGTTCATGCCGAGCCTGAAAACCGGGCGGCAGCCGACCGGGTGAGCCAGGTTAAGCGATTGCGGGAAGAGGGGAAAATCACTCTTCCGACGACCGTTGCACAGGAACGTGAAACCAATCCCTTCGTTCGGGCCACC
This sequence comes from Sphingomicrobium sp., assembly GCA_045811185.1. GTDB lineage: Bacteria > Pseudomonadota > Alphaproteobacteria > Sphingomonadales > Sphingomonadaceae > Sphingomicrobium. Next base: position 41,374 of record JBJMUN010000021.1, on the reverse strand, counting down.
AACGAGGAAGAGTTCGCGCGTCTCAGAAAAGCGAAAGACAGCTTCCGTTCATGAACCGAAGCGCTGTAGGTTCGTTTCGGGGGCGTGCAGAGAAGATCCAGGAGGTCAAAATGAGACTGATCTCTATGCTGCTGGCCGGCGCGATTCTCGCGTCCTGCACCACCGGGCCGCCGCCGCCGCCGATGCGATCGGCGCAAAACCAGCTGGAATATGATCGCCTGTTGTCAGGCAAGGTCGCGCAAGCCCCGATCAGCTGCCTGCCGCATTACCGCTCCGGCGACATGCGGACGATCGATGAATATACGATCCTGTTCCGCGACGGCTCGTACCGCACCTACGTCGCCCACATGGAAGGCGGGTGCAACGGCGTCGCGAGCGGTCATTACGCACTCGTGACCCGGCAGTTCGGCAGCGCGGACTTGTGCCGAGGCGACATCGCGCAGGTCGTCGATACGGTGAACCACATCCAGGTCGGAAGCTGCGTCTGGGGCGGCTTCACGCCCTATGTGACTCCGGGCCACAGCTAGCGCTTGTAAAGCGCGTCGAGCCTATCGCCGTAGACTTTCGAGATGACATGGCGGCGGATCTTCATCGACGGCGTCAGCTGTTCATTCTCGATCGTGAACCCCTCGTCGGCGAGGATGAACCGTCGGACCTTCTCGATCACTGACAAGTCCGCGTTGACCCGATCGACAGCGCGTTGCAGCCGTGCATGAAGGTCCGCCGATCCTGAAATCTCGGGATCGGGGACGAGCAGCGCGACGAGATGCGGTCGGCGGTCGCCATAAACCATCGCCTGCGCAATTTCGGGCTGCAGCGTCAGCATGCCCTCGATCCGCTGCGGCGACACGTTATCGCCTTTGTCGTTGACCAGAATGTCCTTCTTGCGATCGGTGATGACGATCCGGCCCTTGTCGTCGAAACGGCCGACGTCGCCAGTTGCAAGCCACCCGTCGCGAAGAACCCGCGCCGTCTCTTCCGGGTTGCGCCAGTAACCCAGCATCACGTTCTCACCGCGGACCATGATCTCTCCGTCCTCGGCGATCCTCACCTGGCTGTTCTTGGCGGGCGGGCCAACCGTTTCCAGCCGGATTCCAACGCTGGGCCGGTTGCAGCTGATCAAGGGCCCCGCCTCGGTCTGCCCGTAGCCCTGCAGGAAGGTGATCCCCAGCGACTGGAAGAACACTCCGACTTCTGGGTTGAGCGGCGCACCGCCGGAAACCCAGGCCTTTACCCTCTTGCCCATCCTGGCCCGGATCTTGCGACGAAGAGTCAGTGCAAGGACGCCGTCCATCGGAAGGTCCCACGGCTTCAGGCGGCCGTCATATTTGTCGGCACCGATCTTTAGCGCGCGAGTGAGCAGATATTTGGAAAGGCCGCCGCTCGCTTCGATCGACTTGATGATGCGAGCACGCAGCAGCTCAAACAGCCGCGGCACAACGACCATGATCGTGGGCTGAACCTCCTCGATGTTGGAAGCGAGCCTCTCGAGGCTTTCGGCGTAATAGATTTGAGCGCCGAGCGCGATCGGGAACATTTGCCCGCCGGTGTGCTCGTACGCATGGCTCGCCGGCAAGAAGGAAAGGAATATCTCGTCATCCCAGCCGAAATCGGTCGAGATGATGTCAGTACAGCCTTCGAGATTATGCAGGATCGAGCCGTGGTGAAGCTGCACACCGCGCGGCGCTCCACCCGTGCCACTGGTGTAGATGATGCAAGCGAGGTCGCGCCGGCCGACGGCCTTTTCCCGATCGCGCAAGCCTGCGACGTCGGCTTTGCCGGCGGTCAGCTCCGGCCAGTGGTGGACACTGACCCAATCCGGCACCTGCCCGACTCGAATCTCTTCAATGCCGATGATGTGGTGACAATCGTCCGACATCAGAACTGCCGGCACGAGGCTCTTCGCCAGCTTCTGGTTCGAAACGATCACCGCGCGTGCGCCTGAGTTGCCAAGGACATGCGCGTGGTCGCGGGTGGTATTGGTCGTGTATGTCGGGACAGTCACGCAGCCCGCAGCCATGATCGCGAGATCGGCGAGCAGCCATTCGGGCCGGTTCTCGCAGACAAGGGCGACGCGGTCGCCCCTTGCGAGGCCGATTTTTGTCAACGACGCTGCAAGCGCCGCCACCTGACGAGCAGCATCGCTCCAGCTTGTCGACTGCCAGGCTCCCTCGCGCTTGGCCCACAGAAACGGCTCGTCGCCCTTCTCCTCCGCACGCGTCAGGAAAAGCGATACAAGGTTTTCGAACCGTTCGAGCTGCCGAGCCAACTTTCCCCCTATTGCGAGACCGCGACGCCTTCGCTGCGCGGGTCGGCACCGCCGAGCGGGCGGCCGTTCAGCCATTCAACCGCATTGGCCTTGAACCCCGGTTCGCGCGCCCGCACGTTCTGGCCGAGTGCCTGGAGCTGCGGGATCATCGCTTCGAGGTACGTCCCCTTTTCGACGAATACCGTGTCGCCCGGCGCGAAGATGACGGGCAATGCAATTGCCTGCTGGGCAGTGAGCTTCCAGTCGATGACGCCGATGATCGCCTTGATCACTTGCGCCGGAATGGTGGAGCCGCCAGCGGCTCCCACCGCGAGACGAACGCGACCGTCAGGAGCCCAGACGATCGTCGGGCTCATCGAGCTGCGCGGCCGTTTGCCACCTTCAACCCGGTTCGCGGTGCGGCACCCGTTCTTGTCCGGCACGATATTGAAGTCGGTCAGCTCGTTGTTGAGATAATAGCCGTTGACCATCAGTCCCGAGCCGAAAGCGCTCTCGATCGTCGATGTCTCCGAAGCGACATTCCCTTGACCGTCGACAGCAACGAAGTGGGATGTCCCGCGCTCTTCGACCGGCGCCGCCGAGCACGTCACCTTCGGGGCTCCCGCGGGCTTGCCGGAAGTAACGGTTGCAATTGACCGATCGGAGGAAATCAGCGCCGAGCGCTCTCTGAGATAAGCCGGGTCCATCAGTCCGGCGACCGGCACCGACACATAGTCGGGATCGGCCAGGTAGGCATCGCGATCCGCGTAGGCGAGCCGCATCGATTCGGCGATCAGGTGCCAGGCTTCGGGCGAGCGGGGTCCGAGCGCCGCGAGGTCGAACCGTTCGAGCTGCTTGAGGGTCTCAAATACCGTCGTGCCACCCGACGTCGATGGCCCCATTCCGCAGATCCGGTATCCACGATAGGTCCCGCAAACCGGCGGGCGCGGCTTCACTGTGTATGTGGAGATGTCGCCGGCCGTCATTTTCGAGGGGTTGCGCGCCGATCCGTTCACCGCGGCGACGATCGCTTGGCTGTTCGGCCCAACATAGAAGCTGTCCGGTCCGCGCTTTGCGACCGAATCGAGAAAAGCGGCGAACGCCGTGTTCCTGACCAACGTGCCCACCGGCAATGGATTGCCGTCGGCGCCGTAGAATAATGCCCGGGCCTCGGCCGACATGGCGCCTGTCTCGCGATTGGTGTTCAGCGCATTGTAGAGCCGAGGTGTGATCTTGAAGCCGTCGCGGGCAAGCCGGATGGCGGGCTCGAAGAGCACGGCCCACGGCAGCTTGCCGTGCTGCTGGTGCGCGATTGCCATCATCCGGATGTTGCCGGGAACGCCGACACTTTTCCCTCCGGGGACTGCCTCGCCATGGTCCATGGGCCGGCCGTCCTTGTAGAACCACATGGCGTTTGCCGAGTGCGGCGCGGTTTCGCGTCCGTCATAGGTGATCGGGGCTCGGCCATGGTCGGAGTAGACGAGATAGCCGCCCCCGCCAATGCCCGAGCTCTGCGGCTCGACAACGTTGAGCGCGAGCAAGGTCGCGAACGCCGCGTCGACCGCGGTGCCGCCACGTCGCAACATTTCTGCCCCGGCCTCCGCGGCACGCGGATCGGCAGCGCTGACCATCCCAGGAGCGGCGATTGTCTTGGCATTGGGGGCGGCGGTGCAGTTGCCGGCGAGCGCGAGCAGGCCGACGATGGAAACCAGGAGACGCGGGCGCATGCCCAAGCGCTACCCGCTCCCCACTGCATCGGCAACGTTGGCATAGCCCTCGCGCCTGAGGAGCGTTGCGAGCCCGTGCGCCATGCGCCCGGCGATCCCCGGCCCGTCATAGACCATCGCCGAGTAAAGCTGGATGAGGCTCGCGCCCGCGCGAATGCGCTCCCAAGCATCTTGCGCCGTGGTGATTCCGCCGACGCCGATCAGCGGCACCTCGCCGCCGGACGCCGAACGGAATTCCCGCAGCGCCTTGAGCGCCGGCGTTTTGAGCGGCGCGCCGGAGAGTCCCCCCTGCTCGTCCGCATGTCGCGACTTCAGCGCAGGCCTGGAGACCGTCGTGTTGCTCACAATGATCGCATCCACGCCGTAGTGGATCGCGGCCCGCACGATCTGGTCCGGCTCACCTTCGCCAAGGTCGGGGGCGACCTTCAGGAAGATCGGCGGGCCGTGCTTGGGACGCGCTTCGCTAATCGCCGAGAGCAGGGCCTTGAGAGCTCCTTCATCCTGGAGCTGGCGGAGCCCAGGCGTGTTTGGCGAGCTGATGTTGATCGTGAGGTACCTTGCAACCGGTGCCATGGCGCGCACGCCGCTCACGTAATCGGCAATGCGATCGACACTGTCCTTGTTCGCGCCGATGTTGACCCCAATCACCCCGGGAAACCGCAAATCGAGTTGCAGGCGTCCATAGGCGGCTGGCTGACCGCCGTTGTTGAAGCCCATGCGGTTGATGACCGCCCTGTCTTCGCTCAGCCTGAACAGCCGCGGACGCGGATTGCCCTCCTGCGGCCGTGGAGTCAGCGTGCCGACCTCGACAAAGCCGAAGCCGAATGAGAGCATCTGCTCCGGCACCTCGGCGTCCTTGTCGAAGCCCGCAGCAAGGCCAATCGGGGTCGGGAAGTCGATCCCCGCGACGCGCGTCTTCAGCGACGCCGGGAAGTTCGGCGGCCGCAGCGGCGGCACCAGCTTCAGCGCCCTTATCGCCGCCTGGTGAGCCGTCTCGGCGTCCAAGGCGAAGGTCAGGGGTCGGATCAGTGGGTAAAGATGCATCAATCGTCCATCGCCATGAGCCGATCGCTCGCGGCATGCGCCCTCTCCTTGAAGAAAGGCAGGCCGCGGCTCAAGACCGGGGTGATTTGCCATGCCGGTTGAGTTTCAGGGCGAAACTCCCTAAATCCTACCAAGACACTCCGAATTTAGCTGATGCGCCTGAGCCACCTTGCCGATTATGCGGTCGTGCTGATGACTGCCGCCGCTCGCCGCCCCGCCGGCGCACGCCTCAGCGCGACTGAACTTGCGTGCGAAACCGGCGTGCCGTTGCCCACCGCGCAGAAGTTGATGGGTCAGCTCGCCGGCTACGGCCTGCTTAGCAGCTCGCGGGGCGCTTCAGGCGGCTTTGCTCTCGCCCGGGCGCCGCAGGACATTTCGCTGGCCGACATCGTCGAGGCCGTGGAAGGGCCGATCAGCCTCACCATGTGCTCTGATTCGAGCAACCATGAATGCGCGCTCGATGCCCATTGCCGCGTCAAGCCGCACATGGGGATCGTCGGCAATGCGGTACGGGGCGCGCTCGGCGCCGTGTCGCTGACGGAGCTTGCGCAATGAACGAGGCCGTCAAGAACCGCGAGCTCAAGGAGCATGTCGACCGCGACTACGAATGGGGCTTCGTTTCCGACGTCGAACAGGAGTTTGCGCCCAAGGGCCTCAGCGAAGACACCGTCCGCTTCATCTCGGCGAAGAAGAATGAGCCGGAATGGATGCTCGACTGGCGACTCAAGGCCTACCGCGCCTGGCTTGAGATGAAGGAGGTGAGCTGGGCCAAGCTGGACATCCCGCCGATCGATTATCAGGACGCCTATTACTACGCTGCACCCAAGGCGAAGCCGAAGCTCGCATCGCTTGACGAGCTCGATCCCGAAATTCGCCGCACCTATGAAAAGCTCGGCATTCCGATCGAGGAGCAGAAGGTGCTCGCCGGCGTCGATGGTGCCGCAAGAGTCGCGGTCGATGCGGTGTTCGACAGTGTTTCCGTCGCGACGACCTTCCGCGAGGAGCTGAAGAAAGCAGGGGTCATCTTCCTTAGCATCTCCGAAGCTATCCGCGAGCATCCGGAGCTGGTGAAGAAGTATCTCGGAAGCGTCGTTCCCCAGCGCGACAATTATTTCGCGTGCCTCAACAGCGCGGTCTTCTCGGACGGCACGTTTGTCTACGTGCCCGAGGGCGTGCACTGCCCGATGGAGCTCAGTACCTATTTCCGCATCAATGCCGAAAACACAGGCCAGTTCGAGCGCACCCTGATCGTCGCCGACAAGGGCAGCTATGTCAGCTATCTCGAAGGCTGCACCGCCCCGATGCGCGACGAGAACCAGCTGCATGCCGCGGTGGTCGAGATCTTCGCGCACGAGGATGCCGAGGTGAAATACTCGACGGTCCAGAACTGGTATCCAGGCGACGCAGAGGGAAAGGGCGGCATCTTCAACTTCGTCACCAAGCGCGCGTTGTGTTCGGGCGATCGCTCGAAGGTCAGCTGGACGCAAGTGGAGACGGGAAGCGCGATTACCTGGAAATATCCGAGCTGCATTCTGAAGGGCGATGGGAGTGTCGGCGAATTCTATTCGGTCGCGCTGACCAATAACCGCCAGCAGGCGGACACCGGAACCAAGATGATCCACATCGGAGCCAACACACGCTCGACGATCGTCTCTAAGGGAATCAGCGCGGGCAAGTCGAACAACACCTACCGCGGGCTGGTGCGCGTACTCCCGCGCGCCGAGAATGTCCGCAACTTCACCCAGTGCGATTCGCTGCTGCTCGGGAGCGACTGCGGAGCGCACACGGTGCCCTATATCGAGGTAAAGAACCCAACCGCGACCATCGAGCATGAAGCGACGACGTCGAAGATCAGCGAGGATCAGCTCTTCTACGCGATGAGCCGCGGTCTCGATCAGGAGGCGGCGGTCGCCCTGATCGTCAACGGTTTCGCCCGCGAAGTGCTGAAGCAGCTGCCGATGGAGTTTGCGGTCGAAGCGCAAAAGCTTCTGGGAATCAGCCTTGAAGGAAGCGTTGGATGACGTTGCATGCGGCCGCGTTCGCGATCGGTGATGACCGCCGGCCTCCGAATTCTCAAATTTGGAAGGACGAGCTGATCGACGAGGCCGCCGGAAGGAAATGATGCTCAATATCAACAATCTCCACGCGACGGTCGCTGACAAGCCGATCCTGAACGGAGTGACGCTCGACGTGCCGGCGGGCGAAGTGCACGCGATCATGGGTCCGAACGGCTCGGGCAAGTCGACGCTCGCCTATGTTCTCGCCGGCCGTCCCGGCTATGAAGTCAGCGAGGGAAGCGCGAGCTTTGACGGCCGCGACCTGCTTGGAATGGAGCCGCACGAGCGCGCCGCCGCGGGTCTGTTCCTCGGCTTTCAGTATCCCGTTGAGATCCCTGGTATCTCTTACCTCCAGTTCCTGCGCGAGAGTCTCAACTCGCAGCGCCGCTCGCGCGGCGAGCCGGAGCTTTCGGGCGGCGAGTTCATCAAGCTCGCGAAGAGTCAGGCAGCACTGCTCGGAATGGACGCCGAGATGCTCAAGCGCCCCGTCAACGTCGGCTTTTCAGGCGGCGAGAAGAAGCGCGCAGAGATGGTCCAGATGGGAATCATGAGTCCGAAGTTCGCAGTGCTCGACGAGACCGACAGCGGCCTCGACATCGATGCACTGAAGGCGGTCGGCGCGGGAATCAACCGGATCATGCGCGCCAGCGACAAGGGCGTATTGCTGATCACGCATTACCAGCGGCTGCTCGATTATGTAGAGCCGGACCGAGTCCACGTTCTGCGCGCCGGCCGCATCGAGCGCAGCGGCGGGCCTGAGCTCGCGCTCGAGCTGGAGCGCGAAGGATATGCGGAGGCGGCTGCGTGACGACGTTTGTCCTGATCCTTGGCTGCATCCTGTTCATGTTCGTGATCGGAATGGTTCGCGACAATCCCGGGCGCGCGGTTGCAGACACGGCGCTGCTGGTCCTCCTGATCGGCATCATCACGATCGTCGACCTGCTCCTCAGCTTGTTCATCGACACCGGCATCGCCGGCAGCGTCGTTGCGGTCGCATGCGCCGCCGCCCTTGCACTGGACGCCCTTTACGGATTGATGGCGCCGGAGCGACAGAAGCAGCGCGACAAGATGCTGCGGCGGCTGATGAAGAGACGCGCATGACCGCACCCTTTCCCACCCATCGCCAGGAAGAGTGGCGTTACGCCGACCTCGGGGCGCTCCGACCGGTGTGGGAGCAGTTTGCCGAAGCGACGACCCTGACGGTCGGCGAGGGTGAAGAACTCGACGAAATCTGGCTGCCGGTTGCTGGGGACGTGCAGCTGCGCCGTGTGCGGCTGGCACTCGGCGAAGGCGCGAAGGCTCGCGTTTTCGCGCTCAGCGCCGCACCCGTCTACGGCCGGATCGAGCTTGAGGTGAGCCTTGCCGAAGGCGCCAACTTCGAGCTGTTCGGTGCGAACATCGGCACGGGGGTTTCGACCAACGAATTCGTGACCAACGTCAAGCACGTCGGCCCGGGCGGCCGGTCGCGTCAGACCATCCGCAGTGTCCTCAATGGCAAGGCGGTCGGCTCTTATCTCGGCAAGGTCGAGGTCGCGCGAGGCGCGCAGCAAACGGATGGCGAACAGTCCGTGAAGGCGATGCTGCTTGACCGCGGCGCGACCGCGAACTGCAAACCCGAGCTCGAGATCTTCGCCGACGACGTGAAATGCGCGCACGGCGCGAGTGTCGGCGAGCTCGATGCGATGCAATTGTTCTACGCCGAAAGCCGCGGCCTCGACCCGGCGAGCGCCCGCGCGCTTCTGCTCGAGGGCTTCGTCATGGGCTTGTGGGACGCCGCGAAGGACGGCGCCGCGATCTGCGAAGCAGCGCGCGAGGCGCTGAGGAGGGTGGTGTGAACCGCGAGACCCAGCTGATCGCCAACTCGATGCTGTCGGTGCGCGATCAATTCCCGGCAATCGAGAACTGGCATTACCTCGATAGCGCCGCGACCGCGCAGAAGCCGCAAGCTGTGATTGACGCGATCACGCAGGCCTATTCACGCGATTACGCGACCGTCCATCGCGGCGTTTACGAGCGGTCGGCGACGATGACCGACGCTTATGAGCGCGCGCGCAAAGCGACGTCGAACATGATCGGCGGCAAGCCCCACGAGCTCGTCTTCACGCGCGGGGCCACCGAAGCCATCAATCTCGTTGCACGAACGCTGCCGAGGAACGGCCGTACCCGTGTCCTGCTGTCCCAGCTCGAGCATCACAGCAATATCGTGCCATGGCAGCTCGCCGGGTACGACGTGGATCCCGTGCCGCTGACGAGCGACGGACAGATCGACCTCGACGCGGCAGAAGCGATGCTCACCGAAGAACATCGCGTCGTCGCCTTCGCGCACGTCTCGAACGTGCTCGGCTCGATCCTGGACGCCAAGCGCGCTGCCGACATTGCCCACGGCAAGGGCGCGCTGCTGCTGCTGGATGGCTGCCAGGCCGTGCCGCGCCTTCCGGTCGACGTCGCTGCGGTCGGCGCCGACTTCTATGCCTTCTCGGCGCACAAGCTCTACGGCCCGACCGGAATCGGAGCGCTGTGGGGCCGCTCCGATCTCCTTGCCGAACTGCCGCCGTTCCAGGGTGGCGGCGCGATGATCGATCAGGTGACCTTCGAGAAGACGACTTTCCTCGATCCGCCGGCTCGGTTCGAAGCTGGCACGCCGCATATTGTAGGAACCGTCGGGCTGCATGCGGCGGTCGAGTGGGTGGAAAGGCTCGGCATTGACGTGATCCATGCCCACGAATGCGCACTCGTCGCAGAGACGCGTGCTGCGCTCTCGAGCATAGGCGGGGTCACCATCTATGGACCCGAGGACAGTGCCGGCATCGTCAGCTTCAATGTCGAGGGGGTGCACGCGCACGACACTGCCACCATATTGGACGATGCGGGCGTTGCGGTTCGCGCCGGCCACCATTGCGCACAACCGCTGATGGACTGGCTCGGCGTTCCAGCGACCGCTCGGGCGAGCTTCGCGGCGCACAGCGACAGCTCTGACATCGAGGCTTTGGTGCGCGGCATTGAGCAGGTGAAGCGGATCTTCGCATGAACGAGGAGCGCAAGATCGAATCCGAACAGGTGGAAGCGGCGACGGCGCCGCCCCGCGCCCGTGTCACGCCGGAGTTCGAGCGCAAGCGCGACTATCTCGCGGGTTTCCTCGCCGGCGAGAGGGACGACGAGCCCACGGGCGGAGCAGGAAGCGACCTCCAAGCCGCTGTCGTCGAGGTGCTGAAGAGCATCTACGACCCAGAAATCCCGGTCGACATCTATGAGCTCGGCTTAATCTACGCCGTCGACATCAGCGAGGACGGTGACGCGACCATCACCATGACGCTGACGACGCCGCACTGCCCTGTCGCCGAATCGATGCCGAGCGAGGTCGAGCTCCGCGTGATGTCGGTTCCCGGCGTCCGCGACGCGGTGGTCAACCTCGTCTGGGAGCCGCCGTGGGACCCTTCGAAGATGAGCGACGAGGCGCGGCTGGAATTGGGAATGCTGTGAGTGCTTTTGAATGAATAAGGAAACGAAAGTCCGCGCGCGGCCTGCCGCGATCACCCTGACGAGGGGCGCTGAAGCGCGCATCGCCGAGCTGATGAGCCGCGCTCCCGATGGTGCGATCGGCGTCAAGCTCTCGACGCCCCGCCGCGGCTGCTCGGGCCTCGCCTACTCGGTTGATTACGTCACCGAGGAGCAACCTTTCGACGAAAAAATCGAGACCCCGGCGGGCACGTTCTACGTCGACGGCGCGTCGGTGCTCTACCTCGTCGGCTCGATCATGGACTGGCGCGAAGACGATTTTGCGGCCGGCTTCGTGTTCGACAACCCCAATGCGAAGGGCGCCTGCGGCTGCGGTGAAAGCTTCACCATCTAGCGCCAGGGTGGTATTGAGCCCGACACTCAAGAGGTGAGCGATGCGAGTCCTCGTCGCCGTGCTTGTGTTGGGCCTGTCGGTGCCGGCCGTAGCCGCCGGACCACGCACTGCGCGCCAGCCGACCTTGGGACCTCCTGCGGCCAATTGCCCGAACACCACCAGCTACCTGGCTGACAAGAGCAGCCTTTATCGTGGCGAGCCGCTCGCACCGAGGAAGCTCACTGAGCTTCCGTCGGCCGCCGGCTACATGGCCGTCTATCGCGTCATCAACGGCTGCGAAGCACCGCTGACGATGGTTGACTATCGACGAGGAGTTCGCCGCTAGAGCTGCACTTTAGCCGGAAGGGGAGATCGGCATGTCACGTGCTCTTACAATGCTGTTCGCAATCGTCTGCTACGCGATTTTCTTCGCGACGTTCCTCTACCTCATCGTCTTCGTGGGCGATTTCAGCTTCTCCGGCCGAACGGTCGATGTCGGCAAGCAGACGACACCGCTTATGGCCGCGCTCATCGACGTTGCGCTGATTGCGCTGTTCGGCCTCCAGCACAGCGTCATGGCCCGTCCGGCTTTCAAGGCGAAATGGACGAAGATTGTCCCGCCTGCGGCGGAACGCAGCTTCTACGTTCTGGCCGCGAGCATTGCGCTGATGATCATGTTCCTCTTCTGGCGCCCCATCGACACGATTGTCTGGAACGTCACGAACCCACCGCTGGCGATGCTGATCTGGGCCTTGTTCTGGATCGGCTGGGCCACGGTTCTCGTCAGCACCTTCCTGATCAACCATTTCGAACTTTTCGGCCTTCAGCAGGCGTGGCTGCACGTTCGCGGCCATGAAGCGGAAAAGCCCGAGCTCAGACAGCCGTTCTTCTACAAGTGGGTCGCGCATCCGCTCTACGCGGGCTTTTTCATGGCCTTCTGGGCCGCACCCGAGATGACGGTCGGCCATGTGCTGCTTGCAGCGGGAGTCTCGATCTACATGCTGATCGCCATCCAGTATGAGGAACGCGATCTCGCGAACCTGTTCGGCGACGACTACCGCAACTACCGGGCGGGCGTCGGCGGGCTGATTCCGCGGTTCCGCCGGGGAGGCGGCCAGAGCCGCCCCGTCTGACTTGCCCTGAACTCGGAGCGGGGGCTAGGGCGCTTGTCCGCCCATGGACCCTCGCTTCGCCCATATCCGCGACTGGATCTTCGACCTCGACAATTGCCTGTATCCGGCCTCGACGGGCCTGTTCGCGCTGATTGACGAGCGAATGGGGGCGTACATCGAGCGCCTGCTCGGCTGCGACCCACTAGAGGCCAAGCGCGTCCAGAAGGCGCACTTCCACGCTCATGGAACGACGCTGGCTGGCCTGATGAAGGAACATGACGTCGACCCGCACGAGTTCCTGGCCGACGTCCACGACATCCCGCTTGACCGAGTCCAGTGCGACGAGCGGCTCGGCCGCCTCCTGCCGCGATTACCTGGCCGCCGCTTCGTCTTCACCAATGGCGATGCGCCCTATGCTCGGCGGGTGCTGGAAGCGATCGGCGTGCACGGCCATTTCGACAGCCTGCACGACATTCACGCGAGCGATCTTCGTCCGAAGCCCGACCCCCACGGCTATGAGTTGCTGTGCGCGCGCTTCGGCATAAATCCACGTCACGCGCTGCTAGCCGACGACATGGTCAAGAATCTCGAGCCGGCGAAGGCCTTGGGCATGACCACCATCTGGATCGACAATGGCTCCGAGCAAGCAGGCCGCGATTATGACGCCGCCGTGGTCGACGTACGCGTGAGCGACCTCGGCGACTGGATCGAAAGCATTCTGGGAGAAACTGCGTGAATGAACTGGAGCCGCTCGTCGATCAGCTGTGGGAAGAACGCGACACGCTTGGCCCGCAAACTCAGGGCGAGGCGCGCGCGGCGGTCGGCCGGGCCTTGGGCATGCTCGATACGGGCGCCGCGCGAGTGGCTGAGCCCGGTCGCGACGGCTGGCATGTCAACCAATGGCTCAAGAAGGCCGTGCTCCTGTCCTTCCGACTGAACCCCATGGAAGCGATCGGCGGCGGCGCCGGCGGCGCGCACTGGTGGGACAAGGTGGCGTCGAAGTTCGCGGGCTGGGGCGAGAAGGAATTCAGAGCCGCCGGCTTCCGTGCAGTCCCTGGCTCGATCGTCCGCCACGGCGCCTACATCGCGCCTGGCGCGGTCCTGATGCCGAGCTTCGTCAACATCGGCGCCCACGTCGGCGAGGGGACGATGGTCGACACTTGGGCGACCGTCGGCAGTTGCGCTCAGATCGGCAGGAACGTCCATATTTCCGGAGGCGCCGGCATTGGGGGCGTGCTCGAGCCGCTGCAGGCGGGTCCCGTCATCGTCGAGGACGACTGTTTCATCGGCGCGCGCTCCGAGGTTGCGGAAGGGGTCGTCGTCGAGCGCGGCTCCGTCTTGTCGATGGGGGTCTTCCTCGGCGCCTCGACCAAGATCGTCGACCGCGCCACGGGCGAAGTTCACTATGGGCGCGTGCCGGCCTATTCCGTCGTCGTTCCCGGAACCCTGCCCGGCAAGGACGGTGAACCAAGCCTCGCCTGCGCGGTTATCGTGAAGCGCGTCGACGAGCGCACGCGCTCGAAGACCAGCATCAACGAGCTTCTCAGGGACTGATAAGCCCAGCTTATTGCCCGCCAGCAGGCATTTGTTGGCGGGCTTATGGCCTTCGCAGCTACTTCCGAACAGCCATGAAACCAATCGATCCCCAGGCGTTTGACCGCAAGCAGGCGGAAGCCGCGCGGCCGCTTCGCGGCGATGACACCCACATGATCCGTGTCCAGATGAACCGGAGCGACTGGCTGATCCTCGGCTTCCTTGCAGTCATCTGGGGTGGTGCCTTTTTCTTCATCGGCGTCGCGGTGCGCCATGTTCAGCCGATGACCTACGTCTGGCTGCGCCTCACGATCGCCGCCGGCGCGATGTGGAGCTACCTCTACTTCAAGGGCGAGAAACTCGACCTGCCGCGTTCGGCGTGGGGCTCGATCCTGCTTCTCGCGCTCCTCAACAATGCTCTGCCCTTCACTTTGTTCGGATGGGGCCAAACGCACATTGCGAGCGGCCTCGCCTCGATCCTTAATGCAACGACACCGATATGGGGCGTGGTGGTCGCGCACGTCCTGACTAGTGACGAGCGCATGACTGCGCGCAAGATTGCCGGCGTGCTGCTCGGCTTTGGTGGCGTCGCGACGATGATCGGTCCGTCGCTTCTTTCCAGCATCGGCACCGGCGCGCTCGCTCAGTTCGCCTGCGTAACGGCCTCGCTCAGCTACGCGCTTGCCGCCGTCTGGGCCCGGCGTTTCCGCCGCCAGGGCATCTCGCCCCTCAGCGTCACTACCGGCCAGCTCACTGCCGGCGCTCTCCTCATGCTGCCGATGTCGATGTTCATCGACCGGCCGTGGAACCATGCATTCCCGCCGGTCAGCGCGTGGGCAGCAATCGGCGCGCTCGCACTTTTCTGCACCGCGTTCGGCTACGTGCTCTACTTCCGCCTGATCGCCACCTCGGGCGCGACCAATGCGCTGCTCGTGACCCTGTTGGTACCTCCGGTAGCGATCGTGCTCGGCGCACTGTTCCTCAACGAAACACTCGCGCCTCAGGATTTCGTCGGGCTCGGCCTAATTGCGCTCGGACTCGCGGCAATCGATGGCCGTGCGCTCAGCCTCCTGTCCTGGCGACGCCGGCTTCCGACAGCAGCTTAGCCGCTTCCGGGCTCGTCCAGTCGAGGTCGCCGATGTAGCGCCAGATTTCCCTGCCGTCGGGACCGAACAGGATGGTGGTCGGCAAGACCGTGTCGGGACCGAGCGCTCCTGAGAGACTCATGTTCGCATCCTGATAAGGCTCCAGTGTCGAGATCTGGTGAGACTGCAGGAATGCGACGACCGACGGGTGCGGGCCGGAGTCCTGGCTCACCGCCAGCACCTGAACTCCGCTAGCCTTCGCGAGCTTGTCGAGCGTCGGCAGCTCCTTGACGCAGGGCGCGCACCAGGTTGCCCAAAGGTTCACGAGCAGCGGCTTGCCCTTGAACGCAGCGAGCTTCACCGGCTTGCCGTCCGGATCGTTGAAAGTCGCGTCGGGTGCCGCCTTGCCCTTGTTGTCGCGATGGACACCCTTGAGCCCTCCTTCTTCCGCGGTCGCGGTAGCTTCGTTGGCTGTTTCGTTCTCGGCAGGCTTTTGCTGGCAGGCAGCGAGCGCGAGAAGTCCGGCAATCAGGAAGGATGTACGCATCGTACCGCGATAGATTTTGCCCAGGCGTCCGGCAAGCTGGCGCTTGTCCCGCCGACAGGCTAGTCGCATCGACATGAGACGCAGGCGGATTCTCCTGTTGACCGGTGTGGCAGCGCTCAGTGCATGCGGCCGTGAAGCGGAACTCAAGCCTGCCCCGGGGCAGGCCATGCCGATCAAGCCTCTAATGGCGCGGACGACGCCCACAGTTCACGAGCTGCTGACGCCGCCGAGCTACGCTCGTCCTGATCGCGTCGACGAGCTAGTCAAGAAATCGCAGCCGCGCCCCCGTGACCCGTTCGATCTTCCGCCGCCCGCTGGCGGCAACGCGCCCACCCTTCCGGCCGGCACCGATCCGGGCACGGTGCCGACGAACACCACGACCGTCACTCCAGGAGAGTAAATGCCCAATCGCGTCCGCAAGGCGGTCTTCCCCGTCGCCGGCCTTGGCACCCGCCTGCTTCCCGCCACGAAGAGCATCCCGAAGGAGATGATCACGGTCGTCGACCGGCCGCTGATCCAGTACGCCGTCGACGAGGCACGCGAGGCTGGGATCGAACAGCTGATCTTCGTAACCGGTCGCGGCAAGTCGTCACTCGTTGATTATTTCGATCAGGCTTACGAACTCGAGGAGACGCTCAAGGGCAAGAACAAGAGCCTCGACGTGCTCGAACCGTCGAATGCGCGCTTCGGTGAGGTCGTCACCGTCCGCCAGCAGCAGCCGCTCGGTCTCGGTCACGCCGTGTGGTGCGCGCGGCACATCGTCGGCGACGAGCCGTTCGCGGTGCTGCTTCCCGATGAGCTCATGTACGGCAAGCCCAACTGTCTCGCGCAGATGGTCGAGGCTTATGAGAAGGTGGGCGGCAACATCGTCGCCGCGCTTGAGGTGCCGGATAGCGAGACGCACAAATATGGAGTGATCGATCCGGGTGCGACAGACGGCAGGCTCACGGAAATTCGTGGCATGGTCGAAAAGCCGCCGTCCGGCACCGCCCCGTCAAACCTGATGCTTCCCGGGCGCTACATCCTCCAGCCGGACGTCATGCGCACGCTCGATGCTCAGGAGCGCGGCGCGGGCGGCGAAATCCAGCTCACCGACGCCATGGCGAAACTCATAGGGCAGCAGCCCTTCCACGCCTACCGTTTCGAGGGCGAGCGCTATGACTGCGGCAGCGCGGCGGGTTTTGTGATTGCCAACCTCGCGATGGCGATCGAACGAGGCGACGTTGGCCCGGCCGTACGCGAATTCATTTCCGCGCTTTAGCGAGCTCGTCCTTCAATTCCCCGATCTGGATCGCGCGTTCGACGACTCGCGCATCGAGTGCCGCGTTGTCATCCTTGAGCCGCTGGATAGAGCGCGCGCACTCAACCCGGCGTTCAATCCGCGCGAACAGCACTTCGAAGTGGAAGGGCTTCAGAATCACGTCGTCAGCGCCGGCTTCATAGGCTCTCACCACGCCTTTCGGATCCGACTTGCCGGTGATCAGCACTACCGGGACGTCGTTCCACTTCACCTCGCCACGGATCGCTCGCGCGAGCTCGGCGCCGCTCATCCGCGGCATGTCGAGTTCGGAAAGCACAAGATCGATCGGCAGGCGATAAAGCTCGGCGATTGCCGATGCACCGCTATCCGCCGTGCTCACGCGATAGCCTTGCTCCGTCAGGCGCCGTGCGAGGACGCCAAGGTTCGTCCGGTTCGGCTCGACGACGAGAATGCGCGGGTGCTCCTCGGCCTTGGCGGCATAACGGATTTCCATCGGACCGGCGCTACGCCCGAATGGTTAACGACCTGTTAGGAGCTTACGGCAGCAGCTCGACATCCCAGTAGAGATAATCGCGCCAACTATCGTGCAGGTAGTTCGGCGGGAACGCCCGCCCATGTTCCTGCAACTGCCAGCTGGTCGGCCGGATCGGCTCGCGTTGGATGTGCATGTGCGCTTGGGTCGGCGTCCGGCCGCCCTTGCGCAAATTGCACGGCGCGCAGGCCGTCGCGACATTCTCCCACATCGTCCGGCCGCCCTGGGCGCGCGGCACAACGTGGTCGAACGTCAGCTCTTTGTTCGACCCGCAATAGACGCAGCGGAATTTGTCGCGAAGGAATAGGTTGAACCGCGTGAACGCGGGATATTCGTTGGGCTTCACGAACTGCCGCAGCGCAATCACCGACGGCAGCTTCAGAGCCGTGCTCGGGCTGTGCACTTCGCGGTCGTAATGCGCCACGACGTCTACTCGCTCGAGGAACATCGCCTTGATCGCCGTCTGCCACGGCCACAGTGATAGCGGGTAATAGGAGAGCGGCGTGTAATCGGCGTTTAGGACCAGCGCCGGGCAGCTTTCAGGATGGCGGATCAGCTCAGGGTGGTACATGCGACCGACAATAGCCTTTCGTTCGGTTCGAACCGAACTGCAGCTCCCCGGCCCCGTCGCACGCAAGGAGGAGAGGGCATTCACGGCCCGTCTTCCCTTGTTACCCACCGGATGCCAACCCGGCGTGACATCCCTATGACACCACTTTCAATGACTCAGCGTCAAGAGTCCTTTCGGTCACACCCATCATGATTGTGACGCGCTTTGCGCCATCGCCGAGCGGTAGGTTGCATCTTGGTCACGCCTATAGTGCGGCGATAGGCCATGCAGTAGCGCGCGAGGAGGGCGGCAAGTTCCGGTTGCGTATCGAAGATCTCGACCAGACTCGCTGCAGGCCGGATTTCGTCGACGGCATCTATGAGGACCTTCGCTGGCTCGGCCTCGCCTGGCACGAGCCTGTTCTGGTGCAGTCGGCACGCACCGCAGCGTACCAGGCGGCGCTGTACAGGCTCAAGTCGCGCGGTCTCGCCTATGCCTGTTTCTGTACCCGCGCCGACGTCGCCCAGTCGCTGACGGCGCCGCATGGCGATGTGGCGGCATCCTACCCCGGCACCTGCCGCGACCTTCCCGACGATCCCGAGCGTCGCACGACGACACCGCACTGCTGGCGGCTCGATTCGGCCAAGGCGCTTCAGATCACCGGATTTCCGTCATGGAAGGAGCGGGATGGCGCACATTTTGTAGCCGGCGCGCATGACATCGGCGACGCCATCCTCGCCCGCAAGGACGCACCGGCATCCTATCACCTCTCCTGCGTTATCGATGATTTCGAGAGCGGAGTGACGATAGTCGTCCGCGGCGCCGACCTTCGCGCTTCAACGCCGATCCAGCGGGTCCTTCAGGGCCTTCTGGAGCTGCCCGAGCCGATCTATCTCCATCACCCGCTCGTGACGCACGAGGATGGACGTCGTCTAGCCAAGCGCGATCTTGCCCCGACCCTGGCGGCCATGCGCGAGCAAGGCGCGGACGGCTCCGAGCTTGTCGAGCGTCTGAGCGCAGGTGACTTGCCGTCTGGTTTTCGCCTTCAGGAAGCTTAAATAGCCGTCATGACCCTGATCCTGATGATCCTTTTGATCCTCGCCATGGGCGCGACAGCCTATGTCCTCGTCCGCGGCGTGATCGCGATGGCGTCGGGCAAGGACGTGACGGGCGAGCAGCAGCAGAATTACATGCGCAAGCGGGTTCTGTTCCAGGCGGTCGCGATCATCATCGTGATCCTGATCCTCGTCGTCGCTGGCTCGGCAGGCCACTAGGCTTGGTCAAGCTCACGAAGATCTACACCCGCACAGGGGATCAAGGTACCGCCGGGCTGGTTGACGGCAGCCGTGTCAGCAAGTCGAGCATGCGCATGACCGCCATCGGCGAAATCGACGAGGCCAATGCCGCTGTCGGCCTTGCCATGGCCGCCCTCCGCTTCAGCGACGTACTGGGCAAGCTGATCAGGATCCAGAATGATCTTTTCGACCTCGGGGCTGATGTCGCAATGCCGACCGACGCCGACGGCGCGCTGCGAATCGTTGCTCGCCAGGTCACGCGCCTGGAGCAAGAGATTGACGAAATGAACTCGCAACTCCAGCCCCTCAACAGCTTCATCCTGCCGAGCGGTTCGCCGCCGGTCGCGGCTCTTCATCTCGCGCGCTCGGTCGTCCGCCGCGCCGAGCGTGCGGCAGTCGCGCTCCACGAAAGCGAGCCACTCAACGAACACGCACTCGCCTATCTCAATCGCCTGTCTGATCATCTGTTCGTTGCGGCCCGCTTCATGGCTTCGCGCGAAGGCGGCGACGTGCTTTGGCAGCCGGGAGCGACCCGCGAATAACCTCTCGAGGAGCGGCACAAAGAACCGCCTGGCTCGTTTGACGTCGTTTCCAACCCGAAACGGAGATCGCTGGTGTCGCTCAGCGCAATTGGCATGAACTGCACGCTGAAACCGAGCGGCTCCGAGCATTCATCAACGGACAGGATGATAGACCTGCTCGCGGACCAGTTTCGCGAGCGGGGCGTCGAGGTGCGTGAGACGATCAGGATCGCGGACCACGACATCAAGCCGGGGGTCACGTCAGACGAGGGCGACGGCGATGACTGGCCGCATATCCGCGAGCGCGTTCTCGATTGCGACATCCTCATCTTCGGGACGCCCATCTGGCTCGGCCAGATGTCGAGCCTCGCGAAGCGAATTGTCGAACGCATGGACGCCTTCCTCAGCGAGACCGACGGGCAAGGTCGCATGCCAAGTTTTTCCAAGGTCGCCGTGGTCGGAATCGTTGGGAACGAGGATGGCGCCCATCAGGTGACGGCGAGCCTGCTTCAGGCTCTGAACGACGTTGGCTGGACAATCCCGGCGGGCGCAGCAGATTATTGGGTCGGTGAGGCGATGCAGAAGAAGGATTTCAGGGAGCTTCCCAAGGTGCCGGATGCGGTAGCCCGTGGCGCTGCCATGCTCGCGGCCAATGCTGTCCACCTCGCAACTATGCTAAAGGAACAGCCGTACCCGGGGATTCCGGAGGCGAAATGAACGCCACAACGACAATCGCGCGGCCCGATGCGCTTCCTAACGACGTGCATTCGCGGCTGTTCGCAACGCGCAAGCTGACGCTCGACCTTGCAGCGTCGCTTTCCGACGCCGACGCTACAATCCAGCCGTTTCCAGACGCCTCGCCGGCGAAATGGCACCTCGCCCATACCAGCTGGTTCTTCGAGACGTTCGTGCTGCGGGACCACACCATTGGCTATAGCGCATTCGACGATCGCTATGGGTTTCTCTTCAACAGCTATTACGAGGCAGAAGGCTCGCGGCATCTACGGCCGCGCCGAGGAATGCTCAGCCGACCATCACTCGATGACGTTCGAAGATATCGAGCGTACGTCGATCAAGCGCTAGAACGGGCGCTCCCATCACTCCCGCCGGACGCGCTTCAGCTCATTGAGCTCGGCATCAATCATGAGCAGCAGCATCAGGAGCTGTTCCTTACCGACATTCTCGCAACCTTCGCCGAAAACCCGCTCAAGCCGTCTTATGGCGATCTGCCGGCGCCGACCTGCTTTGCCGTCGAACCGCTGAGCTGGCACCGCGGGCGTGAAGGCATCGTCGAAATCGGAGCATCGGACAGCGACTTCGCCTTCGACAGCGAACGCCCTCGTCACCGTGAATTCCTTGCTCGTCACCAGCTCGCCAACCGGCGTGTCACCAACAAGGAATGGCACGAATTCATCGAAGCTGGCGGCTACCGGACGCCGACCCTGTGGCTGTCAGAAGGCTGGGACTGGGTCCAGCGCGAGGCGATCGCCGCGCCTCTTTACTGGCACGACGACGGCACCGAGTTCACGCTCGCCGGCGAGCGCGAGATCGACTGGGGCGCACCCGTTGCGCACATTGGCTACTTCGAAGCCGACGCTTTCGCCCGCTGGGCCGGGGCGCGGCTTCCGACCGAAGCGGAGTGGGAGGAATTCGCCGCCTCATCCGACCCGATGATCGGCAACCAGCTCGATGAAGCAGGGGCGGTCGTGCCGCGGGCGGGTGGCGGCATGTTCGGCGATGTGTGGGAGTGGACGCAGAGCGCGTTCGCCGCCTTCCCCGGGTTTTCGCCCGCCAAGGGCGCCGTCGGCGAATACAATGGCAAGTTCATGTGCGGCCAGTTCGTGCTCAAGGGTGCAAGCTGCGCAACGCCGCGGGGGCATAGCCGCGCCTCGTACCGTAACTTCTTTCCGCCAAGCGCACGCTGGCAGTTCACGGGGGTTCGCCTTGCTCAAGACGCTTGATCCGCAAACCGCAGCGTTCCGTGACGACGTGCTGCGCGGACTTGCCGCGCCGGTGCCGGCTGTTCCTGCGCGCTGGCTGTACGACCGTCGCGGGTCGGAACTGTTCGATGAGATCACGCGCCTTGCAACTTATTATCCAACGCGCACGGAGATGGGCATCTTCAACTCGGTCATGACCGACGTCGCAAGCCGCGTACCGAAGGGCGCAGTCGTCGTCGAGTTCGGTGCCGGCTCGCAAACCAAGACGCCGATCCTGCTCGAGGCAATCGCACCGGCCGCCTATATCCCCGTCGACATCTCGGGCGACTATCTCGAGGAGAGCGCCCGCGACCTGCAGCAGCGCTTCCCGAAGCTCGAGATCATCCCCGTCATTGCCGACTTCGCGCGGCCTTTCTCGCTTCCGGGCGGTCTCGAGCATCTGCCGAGGCTCGGTTTCTTTCCCGGCTCGACAATCGGCAATTTCGTCCCCTGGAGCGCGACAGACCTGCTCCGCCAGTTCCGCACCCTGCTCGGACCCGGGTCACAACTGCTGATCGGCATGGATCGTGTGAAGCCGATCGGCCGGCTGATCGCCGCCTATGACGATCCCGAGGGCGTCACTGCTCAATTCACTCTCAACCTGCTTACCCGCATCAACCGCGAGCTCGACGGCGACATTCCAGTGGACGCCTTTCGCCACGAAGCGCGATGGAACGACATTCTGTCGCGTATCGAAATCCATCTCGTCGCAACGCGCCAAGTTGCGTTCAACATCGCCGGCGAGGCTTTCCGCTTCCTCGCCGGTTCATCGATCCACGTCGAGAACAGCCACAAATACGGTCCGCGCGGGGGCCGCGTCCTGCTGCTTGCAGGCGGCTGGACACCGCTTGCCGAATGGTCGGATCCAGCAGGTGACTTCGCAGAAATCCTCGCGCTCGCCGAGCCAGAGAGGTTTGCGCCCTAACTGACGCGCCGCTAAGCGACAGCCATGCTTATCGCTCTCGTCGACATTGCGAACCTGCTGCTCAGCGTCGTCACCTGGGTCATCATCATCCAGGTGATCCTGAGCTGGCTGTTCGCCTTCAACGTGCTCAACACCGGCTCGAACGGTGTCCGGCAGTTCGCCATCGCGATCGATCGGATTACGGCGCCGCTGTACCGCCCCATCCGGCGCATCATGCCTGACTTCGGCGGGATCGACTTCTCGCCGCTCGTGATCCTGATCCTGATCCAAGTCATCAAGAAGCTGCTGGCTGGCGTCGTCATGCAATATTACGGCATGTGATGACGGCGCGGCGGATTGACGGGAAAGCAGCCGCTCTCGCGATCCGGGGACGGGTTGCTGAGCTGGTCCCTGCATTCGAGAAGCGCGCTGGTCGAGCGCCCGGCCTTGCGACCGTGCTCGTCGGCGAGGACCCGGCAAGCGCCGTCTATGTGCGCTCGAAAAACCGGGCGACCGCCGAGACCGGGATGATCAGCTTCGCGCACAACCTTCCCGACACAACCTGCGAAGACGAGCTGCTCCAGCTCGTCATCGAACTCAACGCTGACGAACGTGTCGATGGCATCCTCGTACAGTTGCCGCTCCCGGCTCAGATCAACGCAGCCCGCGTGATCGAGACGATCGACCCTGGCAAGGATGTCGATGGCTTCCATCCGATGAACGCAGGTCGACTGGCGACCGGCCTTCCATCGCTGGTGCCGTGCACGCCCTACGGTTGCCTTTACCTCCTGAAGCAGGAGCTCGGCAGCCTTTCCGGCCTCGACGCGGTGGTGATCGGCCGCTCCAACATCGTCGGCAAGCCGATGGCTCAACTGCTGCTCGGGGAAAGCGCGACGGTGACGATCGCTCATTCGCGTACACGCGACTTGCCTTCCGTGGCTCGTCGCGCCGACATCGTCATTGCGGCCGTGGGCCGCGCCGAGATGGTCCGCGGCGACTGGATCAAGCCCGGGGCCTGCGTGATCGATGTCGGGATCAATCGAGTGCCCACGAGCGACGGCAAGGGCCGTCTCGTCGGCGACGTTGCCTTCGCGGAAGCCGCCGAAGTCGCTGCCGCAATCACGCCGGTTCCCGGCGGCGTCGGCCCAATGACGATCGCAATGCTGATGCGAAACACTCTGGTCGCCGCACACCGCCGCGCCGGCCTTGCAGATCCGGAGGGCCTATGATCGTTGCGTTGATCCTTGCTGCTGCCGCGGTGCCCGCTGGCAGACCGCCCGCCATGACGGCCGTGGATGCGGAGCTTGCATTCGCTCGCGACGCCAGGCGGATCGGCCAGTGGAGCGCATTTCGCAAATGGGCCGACAATGACGCGGTGATGTTCACGCCTCAGGCGGTCTGGGCACAGACATTCCTCAAGCCGCTCAAGGATCCGCCCGTCGCCATTGTTTGGCGTCCCGCCCACAGCTTCGTTTCCTGCGACGGCCGAACGGCCGTAAATACCGGCCCGTGGTTCAAGCAGGACGGTAGGCCGGGAGGCTATTTCACCACCGTGTGGCAACGCACGTCACGGGGATGGCGCTGGGCTTATGACGGCGGCGGGCCCTATCCCACCGGAACCGACGCTCCCACCGGAAGGCCGCAGGTCCATCGGGCCTCTTGTCGTGCCAAGGCGCCCGGCGCGCCAGTCGCGCCGCCCCCGCCCCTTTCGCCAAAGGAGGCACGAACCACGCCCGAGGACAATGGCCGCGGCCAGTCGGCGGACAAGACTCTCGGCTGGGACTGGAAAGTCGAGCAGGACGGCTCCCGCAAGTTCCGCGTCTACCAGTGGAAGGGCGGCCAGTACGCGCAAGTCCTCTACAACGACATCCCGGCGCCGCAACGCAGATGATCGAGCTGTTCGGCTCGGCGCTCGTCACCTTCCTGGTGATCATTGATCCGCCGGGCTGCGCGCCCATTTTCGCGGGGCTTACCCGCGGTACTTCGGCGGCACATCGGCGTGCGATGGCTGTCCGCTCATCACTGATCGCCTGGGCGATCCTGATGTTCTTCGCGCTGCTCGGGCGGCCGATGCTTCAAGCGCTGGGCATCAGCCTCGCGAGTTTCCGGATCGCCGGGGGCATCATGCTGTTCATGATCGCGCTGGACATGGTCTTCGAACGCCGAACTGCCCGGCGCGAGGAGCGCGCCCATTCGATCGAGGGCACGCCCGAAGCCGAGGACATCAGCGTTTTCCCGATGGCGATCCCGATGATCACCGGACCCGGCTCGATCGCAAGCGCGATGTTGTGGGTGTCACGCGCGGAGACAACTGCGCACGTGATCGTGGTTCTTGCCGCGATAACCGTTGTCATGCTGATCACCATGGTGACGCTTCTCGCCGCCGGTCCCTTGATGAGATTGATTGGCGAAAAGATCGAAGCGATGATCACCCGCATCCTCGGCGTCATCCTCGCAGCGCTCGCCGCGCAGTTCATCGTCGACGGACTGAAGCAAAGCTTCCCGCACGTCCTCGGTTAGCGGACGACCTTCCACATCCTGAACGGCGAGTCCTTGGGCAGCTGCACCGGCGCGAGCCAGTTTGGCACCTGCCCGCGCTGAAGCTGCGCGTAAAAGCCCTTCGGAGTCTCGCTCATGAAGATGGTCGTCGTCGAGCTGTCGGGGCAGCTCAGCACGTAATCGGCATGATATTTTCTCGCGAGCGCATGCGCCTGCGGCTCTGGTCCGCGCCAGAAGTTCATCACGTCGGCAATCTGCTGACCATTGCGATGATAGGGGCCGGTGATGGAATCATGGTGAGTCACTGCGATCAGCCGCGGCGCAAGGTCGACGTAGGTGAACACCACGCCCTTTGGCTGAAGCGCAATGGGCTTCAGTCCCCAGAGCGACGCACACAGCCGGTTGGCGCGCCCAATCTTGTCGTCGCGCACGGTCGTTTTGGGTTCGGGGATGTAGTCGAGCACGAGCGGAACTGCAGCGCCTGCCCCCAGCAGGACGATCGTTACAGCGCCGAGTACGCGCACCAGGGCGACCTTGCTGTTCCAGAACCTCGGCAAAAGGAACCAAACGATCCCCGCGCCGCCGACCACCGCCATCATCTGGGATGCGGGTCCCGTGCGCGTCTGCCAAAGCAGCAAAATGGAGCCGACGAGGCCCGGCACTGCTGCACCGATCACCCGCCGACGGAGGTGGGGATCGCTCCATCGCCACCATGCGGTGAGACCCCAGCCGATCGCGCCGGTGACGGGCAGGGCGACGATCAGTGTCGCGATGCGCCAGCCGTGGCGGTAGACAGGCCGCGCTTCCTTGACGTGGCTCAGCCAGAGTTGATCGACTTCCGGCGACACGCCCTCGAGGCGGTGGAGGCAGTGCGGCCACGTCAGCGCATGAAATCCGGCGACAATGATCCCCGCGCCCGCGGCAAGCGCGAGCCGCATCTTCCAGTCACGCGGCGACACCCATGCGAATGCGAACATGAGTGCGCTTCCAACCAGCGCATCGGACAGCCAGACGGGCGACAAGGCATCGCACACCGCTTTCCAATTGTCGTTCGACGCGAAGATCAGGAACGCCAGCGTCGTCCCGCCGCCAAGTGCCACGCCATAGGCCCCAAGGCGTTCGCGCTCGTCACCATCGTTGACCCAGAACAGCACCGTCGCCGCGCCGAGGAGCGCGAGATAGATGACCATCTCCAAGCCGATGGCGAGCGACAGTGCAGTTGAAATTCCGAGCGTTAGCCCGCCGCGAACTCGCCTCGGATCGGCGATTGCGGCAATGCTCAGCGCGAGCAGCGCGAGCTGCCAGCCGTGGTGATCGATCCGTTCGGGCATGAACATGCCGTTGGTGGACCCGGCAAAGAACATTCCCAGAAATGCGAGTACATAGGCCTGCCGACCGAGCAGCCGCCGCGCAGTGATCGCCAGAGAGAAGAGCAGCAGGAGGTAGGGCAGCATCGGAGCGATCGCGACTGCCCAGCGCTCTGCCGCGGGCCCGCCGAGAAATGGCCGTAAGCCGAGGATCAGGCCTGCGATTGGCAGGTCGACGAGACGGGACCAGTGGATGTTCGAACCGTAGGGGGGGTTCAGTCGATACTGGCGCAGGTCATACCAGCCCTGCCCATGGAGCCATGCGCGGACCTGCATGATCCGCATATTGTCGTCTGTGTCCCCGAGACCGAACCAGCGGATCTCGTTCCACCGGGCCGCGATGAACCAGCCGCAGAAGATGAGCCAGACAAGGAGAACGATCCACTTCCATTCGCGCCCGACAAAGTCGAGCGCGCGCCGTTCCCATTCCTCCTCCTTGCGTCCCGCCATTTTTCGGGCTGTAGCCAAACAACTCAAAACGGCAAACAGCCGGGACATGGCCACGAGATTAAACTTTCCCAACGAGACTTTCGCTCAGCTGGTTCGCTTCGCCATCGTCGGCTTCTCGCTGGCGGGGGTATATTCGGCGATCTACTGGTACCTTGCGACCTATGTGATGACGCCGGTGCTCGCGGTTGTTGTCGCCTTCCTCGTCTCTGTCAGCATCGGCTTCGTTCTGCACAGTCGCTGGAGCTTCCGCGGCCACGGACGCACAGAAGACAATAAGCTCAAGGTCAAGTTCCTGCTCGTGCAGACGTCCGGCTTCGTCCTTAATGAGGCCTTCACCTGGATCCTGACCGGCCCCATGCATGGCCCGACCTGGTGGCCGCTAATCCCGGCGATCTTCGTTACGCCGCTTGCGACCTTCATCCTCAACCGCCAACTGGTTTTCCGTTGATGGAACGCGTCGTCTATCAGCAAATGGCCGAGCTCGACGACCGACACTGGTGGTATCGCGCGCGCCGCAAGATAATCGCCGATCTCATCCGCCGCGAGGGGCGGCTGCCTGCCGGCGCGGATATCCTCGAGATCGGCTGCGGCACCGGTCACAACCTGGCGATGCTCGCGGGCTTCGGTCACGTTGAAGGCCTCGAGCTCGACGACGAGGCACGCGCGCTTTCCGAAAAGCGCCTCGGCCGCAAGGTGATGAGCTCACCCCTTCCCGAGCTCGCCGGAGTTCCCGACCGCCGTTACGACCTGATTGGGGCGTTCGACGTCATCGAGCATATCGAGGATGACAGCGCCGCGCTCGCGTCGATCGCGACAAAGCTCAAACCAGGCGGCAAGTTCGTCATGACCGTGCCCGCACACCAGTGGATGTGGACGGCGCACGATACCGTCAATCATCACAAGCGGCGCTATTCGAAAGGCAAGCTTAGGGAGCTGATCGAGACTTCGCCCCTCAAGCTTGAACGTCTCGGCTATTTCAACAGCCTGCTGTTCCCGCTCGCCGTTGCCGAACGGACGGTATCGAAGATTCGCGGAAAGGAAGATGCCGACGTGAAGCTTCCGCCAGCTCCGCTCAATGCCTGCCTCGAGAAGGTCTTCGCGGCGGAGCGTTACCTTGTCGGTCGCTTGCCCTTGCCGCCGGGCCTGTCCTTGTTCGCAGTCGCGTCGGCGACATAGCCAAGCCGAGCTTCGCCGTAATTCCCGCCTCCGGCTACTTCCTGGACGACGTAGAGCGGCCGCCGCTTCGCCTCGTTGTAGAGCCGCCCGATATACTCGCCCAGCAGGGCGAGAACGAACATCTGGATCGCGCCGAGGACGACCACGACCAGCATCAATGACGTCCATCCCTGGATGCTCTGTCCCGCGATCCACGCGTAGGCGATATAGAGGATCAAAAGCACCGAGCCGAACGAGAGCCATAGCCCGGCATGGCTCGCGAGCTTCAGCGGCGCGGACGAGAAGCCGGTGAGCGCATCGAAGGCGAAGCGCATCATCTTCTTGAGCGGATATTTGGTCTCGCCCGCGAACCGCTCCGCGCGGTCGTAGGCGAATGGGACCTGCCGAAATCCGATCCAGGCGACCATGCCGCGGATGAACCGCGCCTGCTCGGGCATTGCCAGCAACGCATCGAGCGCGCGGCGGCTCATCAGCCGGAAATCTCCTGCGTCGAGCGGGATGTCGACCTCGGTCGCACGCGATAAAAGCCGGTAGAACCCATGAGCCGTGGCTCGCTTGAATGCCGTTTCGCCGGCGCGGCTCCGGCGCACGCCGTAGACCACGTCGGCGTCCTGCTCACGCATTGCGGCAAGCATCGCGGGCAACAGCTCGGGCGGATCCTGCAGGTCGGCATCAATGATCAGGATCACGTCGCCGCGGCAAAGGTCGAGCCCTGCGGTCAGCGCGAGCTGGTGGCCATGGTTGCGGGAGAGATTGACCGCGACAACATGCGGATCGGCGGTCGCCATCTGCTGCATGATCGCCCAGCTTCCGTCGCGCGAGCCGTCATTGACCAGCACCAGCTCATAATCTTCGCCCATCGCGATGCGAGCCGCGGCTCCGAGCCGCTGGTGAAGCTCGGAAAGGCAGGCCTCTTCATTGAAGCACGGGACGACGATCGACAGCGCAGTCATGGCCGCGTCTTGTAGAGAACAGAACCGGGGCCGCGCCAGACGACTTTCATGTCGGCAGCGACCTCCGGATGATAAGGCGGAACGTCGATCAGCCAGACATAGTCGAAATCGTTGCGCGGCAGGCTCGCCAGCGACTTGTCGATCTCGCGATGGAGCGGATCGATGCAGCGGTTCGGCCGCACAAGCTGTGACGGGTCTGCCGCATAATAACCGGCCTTCTTGTACTTGAGGTCCAGGAGGTTCACGCCCTCGATGACCCACTGGTCATTGGCGAATCCTTCGCGGCGCACAACGACCATCGCCCCCAAATGCCCGTTGCGCAGCATTGGCCAATATTCCTTGCAGCTCATGCCGACGAGGCTGATCACCCGCGCACCGCGCGGCATGAGATCAATTGCCTTGAGTTTCGCACTCTGGTCGTCGGCTGCAAACGCGAGGCTGACCGTGTTCGCAGCAATGCGAGTCGCGAAAAACGCCAGGCCGATTACGGCCAGCACGTGCGCGGTCCTCCGGTCAGGCGCGCCGCGAAAACGGATGGCGAGTAGGCCGACCGCCATCAGGTACGGCACGAGCCGCATGTCGGCGTAGGCTGAGCCGAAGATGATGCGCGGCAGGATCGCGAACGAAATCGCAAGCACGATTGCCGAAAAAGCGAGGTTACGCGAGAGCGTCAGCTTGCGGCTGAAAATCGCGAACAGCAGGACCATCGCGGGAACCACGAGCGACCAGATGTCGAACAGCTTCCAGCGGTCGCGAAGTGCGGCGTAGATCCAGCGCCACTTGACCTTCCAGTTGAACCAGTCGCTCGTCGATCCGCCGTGCGTCTCGCCCCGCCAGATAAGCATGATGAGCAAAGGCAGCGCCATCACCGACGTGTGAAGCGCAGCCTCGATCCCGGCGCGCCACCACGTCCGGCCGCGGTCGTGCAGGCGCACGGCGTCGGCCGAGAAGCACATGAGGCCCATGAGGCCCCACCCATAGGTGTGACAGAAGAAGACGATCAGCGAGATCGGGACGAACAGCCAGCTGCGCAGCGTCGTGTGCTCGAGCCGGCCGAGCCTCAGCCAAAGCCCGAATGCGAGAAACGCCAACGCTACCGACAACGTGTAGTTCACGAATCCGAACAGGAAGGGGAAGCCGTAGATGAACGGCAATGCGAAGAATGCCGTCGGCGGAACCCGGCCATGAACTTCACGGGCGCACCACAGCATGCCGATCGCCGTCATGGGCGGGATTGCCAGCACGATGAGTTTCACCGCGGCTTCGAGGCCGAACAGCCTGCCAAGCGGAATGATGAGCAAGTCGACCCCAAGGTTGCCGATCGCCGCCCAGTGATAATCGTAATACTCGCGAAGAAAGGGTGAGTGATCGAGGTCGAGCTCCACGCGGTAGCGGCCCATATGCCCGAGCAGGTCCACCAGCGGAGGCACTGGCGGGTAGACCAGCGGGATCATCGTCGCGACGACGACGAGCGCGAGGAACCAGCGCTGTTCCCACCAGGGACGCGCCGTCTCTGCCACCTCGACCGCCGGAGCGGTTTCACCCATCGTCATGCGCCTGCAATGAAATGCCCGCGCGCCTCCTAGCGGCGCACCGCTAATTGTCCATGCGCGCAGCCCGAGATTACAAGCTGTTAACCATCTTGCCCGTACCCCTCGGGATGACATGGACGCAGTGTCTTCCCTGAGCGTTCCGGACGCGAACGCCAGCCTCCGCTGGCGCGCCACGCCGTTCCACCTGGTGGTTGGCATGACGCTTCTCGCTTTGGCGCTGCGCCTCTTCGGCGTGAGCTCACGTCCGCTGTGGCTCGATGAAGCCTACACCTTATTCTTCTCGAGCCGCGGCTGGCACGAGCTGTGGACCGTGGTCCCGACCTACGAGACACATCCGCCTTTCTATTATTCGCTGGTCAAGCTGTGGCGAGGTCTCTTCGGTGAAAGCGCTGTCGCGCTGCGATCGCTCTCGATCCTGTTCAGCCTCGCCGCCGTGCCAATCGTCGCTGCCGCGAGCTTCGAGCTCGAGCGACAGCGGCCGACGAAGCGACCATTGCTTCGAGCGGGAATCGCGGCCTTCCTCGTCGCCGCCTCCCCAATGCTGGTGGTGCTGGGAGGCGAAGCCAGGCCCTACCCACTACTGATCTTCGCCTACGCGGTCGCGACACTCGGGCTCCTTCGCCTGATGCGCGAATTCCGCGACAACGGCGCAGGCGGTCCCGGCTCCTGGTTGCTCCTTGTCGTCGGCACCGAACTCGGCCTGTGGGCGCACGGGCTGGGCGTTCTCTATGCCCTGTGCCTCGGCGCCGCACTGTTGCCCGCATGGGTGAACGGGCGGACGCGCGACCGGCTCATTCGCGGCATCGGCGCTGCGGCCATCATCGCGCTCCTCTACCTGCCCTGCCTGCTCATCATCGCGCGCCGCGCGGGCGACTGGGGGACCGGCTGGCTGAGCTGGCGGCCCGACATGCTGCTCCAGCTCGTCGGGCTTTACACTGTGCCAGTAGAAGTCCTGAACATCTCATCGGCGTTCGCTGCACTGACGATCGTCCTGCTCGCGAAGCGGGCGATACAGTCCGCCGCCAGCGGCATGAGCTGGAACGCTGATCGCGCGATTCTGCTGCTCTGGCTTGGTCCACCGGCCCTCGCCGCGCTGGTTTCGCAAGTCGCAATGCCGATCTTCCTGCCCCGGACGTTGGCTGCGACGCTTGTCCCCGCGTATCTAGCGCTCGGAAGCGCGCTTGCCGCCATCGAACAGCGTCGCGAACGCCTCGTTCTTTCCGCCACGCTGTTGGTCACCCTGCTCCCGAGCGCCGTCCAGATTGCCGTGAGAGCGAGCAACGAACAGTGGATGGAAGTCGCAGCCTACCTGCGCCAGCACGTCGCCCCAGGCGACGAGGTCTGGCTCTACCCCAACGACAGCGCGCTTCCGCTGCGCGCCGCGGGTGCAGCGATGCCGATGCGTGGGCTTCCCGGCGACTATCCAGCGATCGGCTACGACGGCCCCATCCGTGCTGGATCCCCGGCCGTCGTTTCTCTCACAAGCGCCGATGCCGTCGCAATCGCCTCGAATCGCCGGAACGCGCGCGTCGTTTGGCTGGTCACCCGTCAAAGCGGAATTTTCGATCCCGAAGGCGACATGACCCACG
The DNA here is from genome assembly GCA_045811185.1 of Sphingomicrobium sp. GTDB lineage: Bacteria > Pseudomonadota > Alphaproteobacteria > Sphingomonadales > Sphingomonadaceae > Sphingomicrobium. The sequence goes on along the minus strand of JBJMUN010000021.1, from coordinate 9,563 downwards.
CTCTCGCCCGCACGAGGCGACCGGGGCCGAGTCAGGTCTGGGGCTATATCGAGGTGCGTCCTTATTTTCGCCGCTAGGACGTTTCGTGCCCGTTCAATCGGCAGCAAGCTTGATTGAGTTAGCTAATCCTCAATCTTGACGAGGAGGCTTTCATGAACAAACTCGTGCTTGGCGGCGCCGCCGCCGCGCTCGCGATCGCCATTGGTCCGGCGTTTGCGCAGGTCGCCCCTCCGCCAGGGGTTGCTCAAGGGACCCAATCCCCTCGTGCCGCGCCCGCACCCATGAGCGAGCCTCAGATGCGTGTCCGCGTCATGACCAACCGAACCATGACTCGCGATGAGGTGACGACGCACATTCGCGACATGTTCGCGCGCCTCGACACCAACAAGGATGGCTACATCACCCGCCCGGAGCTCGACGCGATGCGCGACAAGATGATGAGCATGCGGAGTGACATCCAGAAGCGCCTTTCCGAGCGCGGGGTCTTCACGGATCGCGGCGCGGCATTCGACCGCCTCGACGCCAATCACGACGGCAGCATCAGCCGGCAGGAGTTTACTGCGGCGCGGCCGCGGGTTCGCACCGAACGGGTGGTTGTCATGCGCGACGGCAACACCGCGACGGGCGTTCCAGGCGATCACGGCATGCGCATGCACCGGATGGGCATGGGCTTTGGCGGACGCCTGTTCGACATGGCCGACGCAAACCATGATGGCCGTGTCTCGCTTGCCGAAGCGCAGTCCGCTGCACTGGCGCACTTCGACAAGGCCGACGTGAACCACGACGGGAAGATCACGCCGGACGAGCGTCAGCAGATGCGTCAGGTAATCCGCATGGAGCGCCGCGGGAGCTAGGCGCCGGTCGGTTCGAGGTCCTTCTTTCGCGCCGGACTGCGCGGCTTCTTCGGGGCTACCGGTCCGTCGCCGATCTCACGGTACTTGCGCTCGGTGTCGAACATGTAGTCGCGCGTGATCGGAATCGCTCGGCGATCGCGCACATATTGCACTTGGAAATTGCACGCCGCGCCGCTCTCGAACATCACGATGCCCCCGGCGAGATAGAACTCCCACATGCGGAAGAAGCGCTCGTCGTACATCTTGATGATCTTTTCCCGCGCCTTGGTCGCCCGCTCCAGCCAGTGGCGCAGAGTATAGGCGTAATGCAGCCGCAGCGTTTCGACGTCGCTGACGATCATCTTCACCTTCTCGCTCGACGAGCACATCTGCGAAAGGCTGGGCAAGTGGTAGCCGGGGAAGATCCACTTGTCGGTGAACGGGTCGGGCGTGCCCGCGCCGCCGAGCTTCCCGATCGTGTGCAGCAGCATCACGCCGTCGTCGGTCAGAAGCTCGCGGCACTTGGCGTAGAATTCGTCGTAATGCGCAGCGCCGACGTGCTCGAACATGCCGATCGACACGATCCGGTCGAAGCGGCCGTCGAGGTGGCGGTAGTCGATCAGCTCGAACTTCACATGGTCTGAGACACCCGCGTCCGCTGCGCGTTTGCGCGCGATCTTGAGCTGCTCTTCCGAAAGGGTGACGCCGAGCACATCAACGCCGGCAACCTTGTGCATGTAGAGCGCCATCCCGCCCCAGCCGCAGCCGATGTCTAGCACGCGCTGTCCTGTCCTGAGGTCGAGCTTGGCAGCGATATGCGCCTTCTTGTCGGCCTGCGCCTGCTCGAGGCTGTTGTTGGGATCGGTGAAATAAGCACAGCTGTACTGCAGGTCGTCGTCGAGGAAGAGCGCGTAAAGCTCGTTCCCAATGTCGTAGTGATGCGCGACATTCTTGCGCGACTTTCGGACCGGGTTGCGGCGGAGCAGCGATCTGAGTTTCCCTGCCTTGCCCTTGCCGAGCGCCTTGCGTCGACCCTCTTCCCACGGCTTCGCGCCCACGATCATTTCGAGGAGATCGAGGATGGTGCCACCCTCCTCGATCGTCAGCCGGCCGTCCATGTACAGCTCGCCAAGCTTCAGCCGCGGGTTCCGGAAGATGTCCATCGCGGCTCGCCGGTCGTGCAGCCTGACAGTGACGTGGGCGCCGCCTCCGGGCCCATGCGTCCGGCGCTTCCCGTCCGGACTGATGAGCGTAATGCTGCCCACAGGAAGGATCTGGTCGATGAACTTGCCGATCAGGGTCATGAAACGCGCTCTCCCGCGATGGTTGGACGCCGTGATGGGCTGTCCCTGCGCGGAACGCAACGCGGAGCAATCGTGGCTGCGCCGGCGCGTTAATCGCTCTCGCCTATTGTTGGGGGCTCTGACCCTTGGCACCCGCCGAACGATAGCGCTCTCCCGCGAATGCCCAGCGGATGGTTCGCGCCACGCCATAGGTCACGCCCCGAATCAGCGGCGGAAGGAGCGGCTTTCCGAGACCGTGCATCTGCCGTGCGAAGTCCGGCATCAGGTCGACAGCGGCGATCATCAGCAGCGACTGGACAGGCGCCTCCGCGAGTGATGGCGACCGCGTCTTGAGAACGAGGTCGCGAAACTGCCGCGTTCGCTCGTCGGCTTGCAGTTCGGCACGAAACTCGGCGATCAGTTGCTCCGCCTCCGCACGCGTCCGCGGGACGGGGTCCGCATCGAGCAGGCGCGCTATCTCTCCGCTCTCGGCGAAATAAGCATCCTGGTCCGCGCGGCTCATCCGTGGTTCCGCGTAACGGCGCCAGCCATCGAGAAAATTGATCGCACCCGCAACATGGACCCAGGCGAGCAGCCGTGGATCCGTCGCCCGATAGCTTGCGCCATCCGGAAGGATGCCCGTGACCTGCTCGTGGATCGCCTTCACCCTTGCGATCGCTGCCTCGGCCTTGTCGCGGTGACCATAGGTGGTAACGGCGATGAAGCGCGCCGTTCGCCGCAGCCTTCCGAGCTGGTCCTCGGCGACGTCGCTATGATCCCACACGCCGGCGAGCGCCTTGGGATGAAGCATCTGCGTCAACAACGCGGCGATTCCGCCGACCATCATTGAGGTAACGTCGCCGTGGACCCGCCGGATCACAGAGCCGGGCGGGAACAACGCCTCGTCCGACGAGGGGACGGGTTTCTCGCCCCTCGACTGATCGTTGAAGGTGGCTCGGACCTGCTTCACCAGGGCTCTGCGGATTGGCGACAGCATGTCGCGGGCATGCCATGCTACTCGCCCGCGCGCCAATGATGCGATGCGATCAGCCGTATGCCCGGACGAAGAAGGTGATCGTCGTGGCCGCTGTGACCAGCAGCGTCCACGCACGGACCACGGTGGGGGACAGCTTCCGCCCGAGCTTCGCCCCGGCCCAGCCGCCGATAGTCGATCCCACCAGCATCGGCAGACATGCGGCCCATCGCACCAGGCCGACCGAGATGAAGACGATCGCCGCGGCGAAATTCGCGATCGCGAGCATCAACGTCCTCACAGCGAACAGCGAGCGCGGATGCGCATTGGCCAGCAATCCGTAGGTCGCGGTCGTCATCAACCCGACGCCGCCGCCGAAATAGCCGCCGTAGATCGCCAGCAGCGACTGCGCGATGATGAGGGCCTTGCGGCCGATCGTTACGCGCTCGTGGAGCCGCTCGGAAGCGGCCTTCCCGAACAGCATCACCACGAATCCCACCAGCAAGAGCCACGGAATGATGAAGTCGAAGGCACGCGTCGGCGTCAGCACCAGCAGGATGCTTCCAACGACACCGCCGAGGAAGGTAATCGTGCTGAGAGCGCGGACCGAGAGGCCGCCAACCGGCTCCAGCTCGTCCCTGAACTCCGCCGCACTGGTGGCTGCTCCGGGTAGCAGGGCAACGTTCGACGTCGCGTTTGCAGCGTTTGCCGGAAGCCCGAGCGCGATGAGCGACGGCAAAGTTGCGAACGTCCCTCCACCGGCGAGCGCGTTCATCGCTCCGCCGACTGAGCCGGCGCCGAACGCGAGTGCTATTGCAGAGGGGTCAAGCAGCTTCTTGTGTTTGGCTGCGGCGCTTGCGTTCGGCCGCGGTCTTCAGCTGGCCGCAGGCGGCATCGATGTCGCGGCCGCGCGGAGTACGGACCGGTGCGGAAATGCCCGCTTCGAAGACGATGTTGCTGAAAGCCTTGATCCGCTCCTCGGTCGAACATTCGTAGGGGGCGCCTGGCCACGGATTGAACGGGATCAGGTTGACCTTGGCGGGCAGGCGATAGTGGCGGATGAGGCGCACTAGCTCGCGGGCATGCTCGTCGCTGTCGTTCTTGTCCTTCAGCATTACATATTCGAAGGTGATGCGCCGCGCATTGTTCGCGCCGGGATAGGCTGCGCAGGCCTCGAGCAGCTGCTCGATCCCGTACTTGCGGTTCAACGGCACGATCTCGTCGCGGATCTCCTTCGTCACTGCATGCAACGACACAGCGAGATTGACGCCGATCTCCTCGCCCGCCTTGGCCATCATCGGCACAACGCCGCTCGTCGAGAGCGTGATCCGGCGGCGCGATAGGCCCAGGCCGTCACCGTCCATCACGATCTTCAGCGCGTCGCGGACATTTTCGAAATTGTAGAGCGGCTCGCCCATGCCCATCATGACAATGTTGGTGAGCATGCGGCCGTCCGGCTGGCTCGGCCATTCACCCAGGGCATCGCGGGCAAGCATCACTTGGCCGACGATCTCGGCGGGCTCGAGGTTACGTACCAGCGTCATCGTCCCGGTATGGCAGAATCGGCAATTGAGCGTGCAGCCGACCTGGCTCGACACGCAGAGCGTCCCGCGATCGGCATCGGGGATAAACACCATCTCGAAATCGTGGCCGTCGTGCGTCTTCAGCAGCCATTTCCGCGTCCCGTCGGACGAAACCTGTGCCTCGACCACGTCCGGCCGCGAGACCAGGAACCGATCGGCGAACCAGCCGCGCTGAAGCTTGGCTATGTCGCTCATGCTCGCAAAGTCGGTAACCCCGCGATTGTAGATCCAGTGCCAGATCTGTTTCCCGCGCAGTTTCGCTTGCCTCGCCTCCAGGCCCGCGGCTTCCAATTCGTGCCGGATCTGATCCTTCGAGAGGCCAACCAGATCGATCTTGCCATCGGCGCGCGGCTTCAGGGTCCGCGGCACGGGCACAGGGTCGACGGGCCCCGGAATGGGCATCAGGTTCGTATCGGCGCTCATGGTGAGCCGCCTATCTAGGTAGGATTACCGGATTTTGCCAGCACCACGAAGCGCGCAGCGTGCAGCGGCGGCATCGATCGCCGTCGGCGCTCCGTCGAGCAGGTAGGGATCGGAGAACCGCACGCCCGCCGCATCGCGGCTTTCAACACGCATAGCCGGCGCGGTCCGCATCGCAGCGATGATCGCCTGCGCCTGCATCGGCCCGCGGCTCCAGGCCCATCCAGCGCGTGTCGTCAGCAGGAACGGCTGATCGCCGACCTTCAGCATGACGCTCGCATCGCCCCGCGGGATACGGCTGAGCCGCGCATGAAACTCGCCCCACCGCCGATGATCGACAGTGAACGTCAGTCCGGCGACCGCCTGGATCTTGTCTTTCGGCGCAACGCGCTGCGAGCGCGACAGCGCTTCGCAGGCCGCGCCGCGGTCAATTGCTGCCCATGCACCTCGAGCAAACATGACGGTGCCGCGCGCGCCTGCGCACGTCGCCGCCAAGGCAAGCAAGACCACCGTGCCGGCCTTCATCATGCGCAGACTATCGATGACCCTTCCCCAAGCCGACGCCCCAGTCATTATCCGAAAGTGCGGTTCAACCCGAGTAATTCCTCTTTCTACAAGCATTTCTTCGCGGGCGATCGGCGGCGGGCCCCGAACTCACGACGCGGAACGAGAATTTCAACGGCCGAAACTTGGCCGCGGGACCGGTTTGCGGCTAGTCCGTTTTAGCGATGGACATCTACCTCCCGATCGCCGGTCAGTCGGTCAACGCGCTGTTCATCGTCGTTCTCGGTTTCCTCGTCGGCCTCCTCTCGGGCATGTTCGGCGTCGGCGGCGGCTTTCTTACAACGCCGCTTCTGATCTTTTACGGGATCCCGCCCACGGTTGCGGTCGCATCGGCAGCAACGCAGATTACCGGCGCAAGCGTCTCGGGCGTGATGGTCCACATGCGCCGCGGCGGCGTCGACCTCAAAATGGGCGGCGTGATGATTGCCGGTGGCCTGTTCGGCTCTTTCGTCGGCGCGGGCCTTTTCCGGCTGCTACAGTCGAGCGGCCAGATCGATGTCGTGATCGGCTTCCTTTACGTCCTCATCCTCGGCTGGATTGGCAGCCTGATGTTCCTCGACAGCCTCAAGTCGCTTGGACTTCTGAAGACCGGGGATGCCGATGGGGCCCGGCCCCGTCATAACCGCTGGGTCGCGTCGCTGCCCTATCGATGGCGCTTCCACGGATCGGGTATTTACATCTCGCCGGTCGCACCGTTCGCACTCGGCTTCCTCGCCGGCACCTTGACAGTATTCCTCGGTATCGGCGGCGGCTTCATTCTCGTTCCGGCGATGATCTACCTGCTCGGAATGCCGGCCCGCGTCGTGATCGGGACCAGCCTCGTCATGATTCTCGCCGTCAGCGGAGTGACGACGATGGTCCATGCCATCACCACCCGGGCGGTCGACGTGGTGCTTGCCGCGCTGCTCCTCGTCGGGGGTGTGATCGGGGCCCAATATGGAGCCATCCTCGCGCTTCGGATCAAGCCCGACATGCTGCGGCTTGCACTTGCCGTCATCATCCTGCTGGTCGCCCTTCGGATGGCGCTGGGACTTGCCTGGCGCCCCGACGAGATCTTCTCGATCGAATATCTGTGAAGGCTGACGTCGCTCCCCTGCTCCTCGCGCTTCTCGCGCCGCTCTTGATGGCTGCGGACAAGCCGGTGCTGGTGCCCGACATCTCGGCTCGCCAAGTGCAAATCCGATACAGCTTTACCGGTGCCCAGCTGCTGCTTTTCGGCGCAGTCGTCTATCCAGGGGGCAGACCGCCCGACCGCAAGGTCGACATCGCGGTCGTCCTGCGCGGGCCCGTCCAGCCGATCCTGGTCCGCGAGAAGATGAAGATCGCCGGAATCTGGATGAACGCCGACTCGAACCGCTTTCGCTCGGCCCCCTCCTTTTACGCGGTCGCGTCCTCTCGTCCCATCAAGGACCTGCTCGATGAGCGTACCGCCGCCATTTACGAACTCGGACTCCACAATCTCCAGCTGTCGCCCGGCGGCGGCGCCTTGCCCGAAAAGGAACGTCGCTTCGAAGCCGGCCTGCTCGACCTCCGCAGCCGCCAGGACCTTTACCAGGAGAACCCGCGCGGCATCGAAATCAACGGCGGCGTCCTCTATCGCGCGGTCATCACCATCCCGAGCCAGGTGCCCGTCGGCACCTACACCGCCGAGACCTTCCTCATCGACAGGCACAAGGTCGTCGCCGCAGCCACCCGCGACATCCAGATCGATAAGTCGGGCTTCGAACGCTATGTCGCTCTCGCGGCCCGCCGCCACCGGTTCCTCTACGGGCTGACCAGCGTCGCCCTCTCGCTGGCTCTCGGCTGGGCGGCGGCGGCCGCATTCAGGCGCCGGTTCTAACCGCAAGCACATCCTAAAGTTAATTTTAACCGCTCCAAGCTAAGCCGCTCCTCAACGGAGTGACTGGGAGTGATGGAAAACATGAACGAGCAGCCGAACCTGCGCGAATTCCTCAACGAAGTGAGCAGCTTCCAGGAGGAAGAAGCGCCAGTCGCAGCACCTCGCGCACCAGCTCCTGCTCTCGCAGCCATGGGCAAGGTCGTCGAGATCGCCGGTTCGGGCTCGCAGATCGTTCTCGATGCAGCGACCGTCGCCGCGCTCCAGTCGCACAAGGACCCCTCGGTCGCGATGTCCGGTCAGGTCGGCAGCCAGATCAAGACGGTCGTCGGCGCTTCCTGGCTGATCGCCAACGTCCGCACTCTGAAAGTCGGCAATGCGGGCGAGCTCATCGCTCACGTCGACTTCCTCGGCGAAGGGAGCCGCGATTCCTCGGGTCGCATGACCAACTTCCGCCGCGGCGTCACCCGCTACCCGATCCCGGGGGCCGAAGTCCTTCCTGTTTCGACTGACGACCTTCGGTCGGTCTTCGCCGCAACGGACGAGCCGCATATCGAGATCGGCACCGTCTATCCCACCGACGACATCCGCGGCGCGCTTTACGTCGACCCGATGCTCTCAAAGCATTTCGCGGTCCTTGGATCGACCGGTACCGGTAAGTCGACGTCGGTCGCGCTCATCCTTCACCGCATTTCGCAGCTCAGCCCCGAGGGTCACATCGTAATGATCGACCCACACGGGGAATATTCCGCAGCCTTCAAGGGCTGCGGCGAGCTATTCAACGTCGACAACCTCCAGTTGCCCTACTGGCTGATGAACTTCGAGGAGCATTGCGAGGTCATCCTGACGACCCAGGGCGCGGAGCGCGAACGCGACGCCGACATCCTGGCCAAATGCCTGCTCGCTGCGCGCACCAAGGGCAAGGACATGAGCCAGTACGGCAAGGTGACGGTCGACAGCCCGATCCCGTACCTCCTGACCGACCTCAACGCGATCATCGTCAACGAGATGGGCAAGCTCGACCGCGCCGGCGACACGACGCCCTACCAGCGGCTGAAGAACAAGCTCGACGAGCTGCGCGCCGACCCGCGCTTTACCTTCATGTTCTCCGGCATGCTGGTCAGCGATTCGATGCCGGGCTTCATCGCCAAACTGTTCCGCATGCCGGCCAACGGCAAGCCGATCTCGATCGTCGACGTCTCGGGCGTCCCTTCGGAGATCACATCGGTGGTGGTCTCGGTCCTCGCCCGCATGGTGTTCGACTATGCGATCTGGAGCCGGACCGAGGCGCAGCGTCCGCTGCTGCTGGTCTGCGAAGAGGCCCACCGCTACGTTCCCAAGGACGAGAGCTCGAACGGCCAGGCGGTGCGCAAGATCCTCGAGCGGATCGCGAAGGAAGGCCGTAAGTACGGCGTCTCGCTCGGCCTCATCACGCAGCGCCCGTCGGACTTGGCGGAAGGCGTGCTGTCGCAGTGCGGCACGATCATCTCGATGCGCCTCAACAACGACCGCGACCAGGCCTGCGTCCGCGCCGCCATGCCGGAAGGCGCCCGCGGCTTCCTCGACGCCATCCCCGCGCTCCGCAACCGGGAATGCATCGTCTGCGGCGAAGGTGTCGCCATTCCGATCCGCGTCCGGTTCGACGACCTCGAGCCCGAGAAGCGCCCGGCCTCGTCCGACCCGAGCTTCGCCGCTTTGTGGCGCGAGACTGGCGGCGAGGAAGGCATCATCCAGCGGACTATCAAGCGCTGGCGCGGTCATGGCCGCTAAGCGCCGGCCTCACCTTATTTCCCCTCTGTAGGGCCGCGAAAAGCGAGTCGGCTCACCCCGAAACGAGGAACCTTTGCTCCGCCCGAACGCTGGGGCGCGGGTTGAACAGTGCAGGGGAATAATGATGAATACCGTGAAACTGCTCGGGCTGGCCGCCGGCCTGGCGGCGCTCGCCGCCTGCGGCAAGGGCAATGAAGCCAACAACATGGCCACCGATCTTAACGCGACCGACAACCTGGCCGTGCCGAGCGACAATCTGGCCAACGTCGACATGAACGCGGGCATGACCAACGACATGAA